>JBEKGF010000004.1:0-144670 GCA_050012935.1 Edaphobacter sp.
GGGGGGGGGGGGGGGGTGCGGGTACTGACCAGCATCGAGTTCCTGAGCGGGGGGGTGAAGGTGTATGAGACTCCTCTGGTTGAGGCTAAGGTGGTCAACATTCCCGAGCGGGGGGCGGTGGCGTTCCAGTTCGATGTGCCGCTGACGCAGTTGAAGCCGGGGGCGTATGTGTGCCAGGTCAACGTGATAGACGATGCCGGGGGGAGCTTCAGCTTCCCGCGAATGGCGATGCTGGTACAGCCGGGCGCTCCTCCAGCAGTGGCTCCGGCAGCGGCTGGGACTACCGCGGCCGTATCGCCGACGCCATAGGGTTGGGCTATTGACAGAGGCTAAAACCGGGGAGGATGATATTTGGGTCATCTCGTGAGGTTCGCCCATGAGTACTCACCTTCGCTTCTCCCCTTTGCTTCTTCTCTTTGGTCTGAGTGTTTCGTCCCTTTTGGCTGCTGAATTCCCTGCTGGGATGCAGCAGAACCTGCCATCCTCTGACGCCGCTCTTCGGGAGTTGCGGCATGAGGATCCGCAATGGCAGATGGTCAAGCCACATCTTCCCGATCCTGCGACAGCCACCGAACAGCAACTGGAGACGGTTGGCGATGTGTTGCGGGCGCGCAAATTCCCCGAGGATGCGATGGATTACTACATGTACGCGTTGCGACGGGGAGGCGGCAACGAAGTCGTGCTGATGAATAAGCTCGGCGTGACTCAACTGGATCTTCGACATATCGCTGCGGCACGTACTTACTTTGAGCGTGCCGTCCGTCTGAAGAAAAAGGACGCGGTAGCCTGGAACAATCTGGGCGCGGTGGAATATATTGACGGGCGATTTGCGACGGCCATCTCGGATTACGGTCGCGCCATCAAGCTGAATAAGAACACGGCCACCTATCACTCGAACATGGCGACGGCTTTGTTCGAAGAGAAGAACTACAAGGGCGCTCGGGAACAGTTCAAGATCGCTTTGCAGATTGATCCGGATATGGCTCACCACGATGGTACCGGTGGCCTGACGGCCCATTTGCTCTCTCCCGAGGACCATGCGCGCTATTGCTTCGAGATGGCGCGGCTCTATGCTGAACTGGGAGATGAGGCCGACCTGCTTCACTACCTGACGATGGCAAGCGAGGCCGGCTTCGACGTGATGGAGGAGATGCGCTCGGATAACACGATGGCGCGTTATCGCAAAGATCCGCGAGTGATTCTGCTGGTGAAGAATGCGCATGCTCTGCGAAGCGGACGCGCCATGGTTGACGATGCGACTGGCACTGTACCGACGTTGCCTCCTGTTCAACCCAACTGAGCCGGTTATTTGTAGGGGCAGTGACGGCAGTCGGAGTTGCAGCAGTAGCCTCGTTTGAGGTGATAGGCCGCAGTGAAGACCATGTATGGACCTTCGTAGTAGAAGTCTTCCGGGCTGAGTTCCTCGCCAACGGACGCCACCTTCTGTTCTGAAGGTGGTTTTTTGTCGACATTTTCTGGCTCTTTCATGGTCGTTACGTGGTGAATAAGCGCTTCTTTCTGGTTTTACTCCTTTTCTGTTCTGACTTTTGTCTTGTCCTGGGGTACCCCCCTCCCCCCTCAGAGGGTATTTTGGGCATAAAATACCTGAATTCAACCGTTTGCAGGGTGTCGATGTCTGCAAAATATAGATAGCAAATGCCTTGCGTCCAAAATACTTGTTATCAATAAGTTAGCCCCGGCGGGTTTCTGCATCCCACGGGGCTTACCTTCGTTTTTTCGATCTATGTATCCAGTATAACGGGTTGAGGGGAACTAAAATGCCAACTGGATGTTGTTGGTGGGGAATGGGTTAGGTGGTTTTCAGGCTTGACATGCGATTTTTGGGCAGAAAACATGAAAATAAATTAGGTGCACACAGCAAACACAATAGAATCAGTTCGTGAACGGTGGAGTAGCAGTAGTAGCTCGCTACCCCACCGGGGACCTGCCAGGCCCCATGGCTATTATCAAGCGTGCAATCCTGATGCCAGAGTTCGTTTAGCAAAGATCAAACCAATCTAATCTAGCGTATGTGGGAAATAGGAGCGCCAGCCCGGCGGCGGGCGTGCAAATAATCCTGTTTAAGTCCCTCGAACGCTCCGGTCCAATCGAATCCTGCAAGGCCCCAGTCAACCTTACGCGATTGCTCTTCCAGATAGCTAAGCAAGAGTTCAAAACGATCCAGTCGCTGGCGAATTGTCTGCGCGTCTCTAATTGCTCCGCGTATCACTCCGTCTGCGATGGGAGTGTCGACTATCATCGCATCTACGTACGCGAATGATTGCAATAAACGCTTAACCGAATAAGCACCTACTGAACTGATCCTAAAAGCCTCCCAGCGTTGTGCAGGCGCAAATTTGGGAGACGTTTCAATTAAGCCTTTAGCAACAGCCCGCTCGAGACTGGAATGAATTTGCGAAGGTGCAAACTGTAGATCTTGGGCATATCGAAACGTAGAAGATGCCGTGGCGAAACCTTCTCCGCTGTCTGAGGATCTCTCGATGAAAGACAGAAGCAAGATTAGTAAGAAATGCTCCCTCCCATCGGGAAGAGAAATGTCAAATAAGTTACAGATTTGTGAGGTTTCAGGACTGTAATGCTCGTGATCGCCATAAATGATTGCGCGAAGGAATTCGAAGTCGGATACGGTATATCCGTTTTTCTCCTCATTTTGGATTTCTATGATTTTTTTCGAGTCAATGTGACCGCTGCCAATGAATGTATTCACAAAATCAAGCGCAGAACGGACATTCCTGCCGCTCAAATTATCGATTAACTCGACAAGCCTATCGTTCGTTTGCAATGAGCGAATCAGGGATTTTAAGAAAGCGCTCAAAGATCCTGAATTGACTGCAATGTTGGCTGGGAAATTATCCATCCGGCCTCCGTTGTTCATTTTGACGAGCGCAAACTGGAGCCGCTTGACCACCACTACATCGATTCGCGGCGGTGTGATGGTAAAGGCCCGCGGTTGATAGGCAGACAATGAGCCCTTAGTACGCGACTTGAAAAACGTATCCGGGCGAAGACAGACGAAAGCGACAATGGGCCAAGTCTCAGCCAACGCGTGTCCAATTACGTAAACTTGCTCCTGAAAATCCTCTGTTCGCTGATCAATATTGTCTAGGAATAGGACAATTTGTCGCCTTCGACTTTTGACGATCTGCTGAAGTGATGCCCGCAAATGAGCAGAACGATCTGCAAGTTTAGTCTCCAGGTACTGGATTTCTTTGTCGAGATAGAGCGAAGGGTTCGACTCTTTGTAAACACCGTAAACCCCTTTCGAAAAAGCGATTAGTTCCCCGCGATAGACATCTCGCACGAATTTATTTTCTTGGAGATTAATTCCATAATTTTTGTTCAATTGATCTTCACAGCGCGTCAAAATAAAATTTGCAAGATTTGACGAGAGGGCGGGTTCGCGCAAGAAGTCTACGTATAACGTTATGGCTCGCTCAAGTTCTGTCTTGGCAGTCACATTAATAAAATTCCTCAGGAACACAGTTTTGCCAACGCCTACATCTCCCAACACAATAACGGGTCTTCTTTTTAGAGCCGCCGAAATTTCATCTGGGGTCGAGCCGTAACGTAGACTATCCGAAAAATCTTCAGACATGCCGTGTTTCGTAATCGCAGGTTTCAGTTGAACATCATTGAGCTCATCTTTAGTCAAAAGAGAATAGCGCGCCTCCAGAATTTGTTTGCTGACAAGCGCGTGTTGCGACAAAGCTCCTGTTTGCGCATAGCAGCGTTCCAAAAATTCTTCTTCATTTTGGGGCAACGTTGCTAAATCAAAAAGAAACAGCTCTCCGAGTTGGCGAAGACTTACTTGAAGATCATTTCTCCCCTTAATGCCCGGATATGGATGGATGCTCGCTGAGAGTTTTGGTGGCGGAAGTTGCGTCCCATCAGTTCTCAAATTTTTATAAATTGCAAGGGTTTCTATTCCGGGTTTGGACAACGAGCTCCAAAAGAGTTCGAAGTTTTCGTCCATCTCCTCAAGAGATGAGAGGCAGAGAGCATTCCCCTCGAAAGGTGGAATCCCGTCCTGTCGGCTTCCTAAAAAGGCGATAACCTGATGCCCATTTGATATTGCCGCAACGGGCAAACCGTGCAACTGGGCATATCGTTGAACCTGGTCTATGGCCTGTTTTAGTTCACCACCTAGGCCCCGCAACGTCTGGACTTTGCATATCCTCTTATTGAAGCCTGCCGGGAGCGTGAAGCTTATGCCTTCTCGCTTCGCTTCCCAGACGGCCACGCGTCGGGGATTACCGAGGATGTAATCAGTGCGGTCACCTTCCATTGTAGTTTCGCACTCGATATCAGAAAGCTCCCAAGCGAGAACTTCCTTTAGAAGTACGTCGATTAAATGCAGTCTTGTTGTCGCCTCATTCCGTCCATCCAACTCTGATGATCCAAGAACAAGCTGCTTGAGATTGTTTCGTGCGCTTTCGAAATCGATGCTCATCGCTTCGGCATGTATATCACGGATTAAGGCTTGTTTACTCGAAAGCCAAGGTTTCCGGAAGCATCCAGCACCCCCATCTCCCGAGACGACTTTGCTCAGGATCGACTGTCAGCCGGTTGGGTAGCGAAAGAGCGCTAACGACAGGTTTCTAGAACAAGCGGGGGTCGGGCGGTGTGGGTGCAGTGGGTGGCATGGGTAGGAGGGTGGCTGGTATTTTCTCTGGCGAGATGGTGTTGGGTTCGGATTCGGAGTGGAGGGTGCCGTTGCGATAGAGGATCTGTTTGCCGGGGACGGCCGAGACGCGGTCGCCTGGCGTGACGATGCCTGTGAGGTTCATGGGATCGGCGGCGGAGACGGGGATGATGGCGGAGCAGTCGCGGGTGCGTGAGGCGCGGAGAGATTCCATGGCTTCGGGGAGCGCGTATTGTTCGCCAGCAACGCCGGAGACGAAGCGGCCACCGCGAATCTCGCTGCGGGCTTCGAGGCGGCGGAGGATGTTGAGGAGGTCGCGCCATTTGGGGGCGTTGGACTCGCGGGTGAGTGCGTCGCGGAAGAGAACGCCGTAGCGGGCGAGGAGCTGGCGGGCGAAGGACTCGAGGGCGGCGTCGGTGCGACGGGCTTGCTCGATTGCGGTTGGGGCGGCGTGGAGTTCTTCGGTGAGGAGGGACCAGCGGCCGGCTGAGTTGCGGGTGGGGCGTTTTCCTGGGTTTTCGGTGGTGGTGGATTTGCGGCGAGGGTCCATGCAGGCGCGGAGCTGGTCGAAGCCGTCGGCGGCGGCGAGGCCTGCAGTGGCTAGTTCCCACAGGGCGTGCTGGGTTTGCTGGCGTGTGAGGTTGGCGATGCGCTGGAGGTCGTTGGCGAAGCAGGCTCCACGCTGCTGGAGGAGAGCGCGGATTTGGAGTGCGTTGGGGCTGAGGGCAGCGGTGAGTTTTTCTTCTTCTACCGACTGTTGGGCGAGCGCGTGAGGGAGCCAGTCGGCGGTCTCGCGGATGTAGAAGGTGATGGGGGCGGCGTTGGTGGGGATGACGCGGCGCGGACGGGCGGCTCCGACTCCGGCGGGCTGGTTTTCAGAGAACCAGGCAGGGTGGGGAGAGATGCGGCCCCAACCTACGGCTCCGGAGAGACAGAGCGCGTCGAGCCAGCGAGGGTCGTAGTTGGCGACGCGGGCGGGAAGGAGGGTGCGTTCCCACTCGATGGCGGGGGCCTCGAAGCCTTCGAGTTGGCGGAGGGCTTCGAAGACTCCTTCTTCGCCGGAGAGATGGGTTTGCGGGGCGATGTGTTGCCATTGCAGGAGCCAGCGCATGTAGACGGCCGGGGTGACGGACTCGACCTGTTTGCGGAGGGTGGCTACGGTGCGGCGGTGGATGCGCTGGAGGATGCGGCGTTCGCACCACTCGATTTCGTGGTCTGGGTTTTCGCTGGTGGAGGGTTCTTCTGCTGCGGAGTATTCGAAGGACCCGCGGATGAGGAGGCCTTGCATCTCCATGGTTAGGAAGGTTTGGAAGATCGGGGCGGGGTCCAGGTTTAAGGTTTGGGCGAGGCTGTTGGCGGTGGTGGGGCCCAGGATTTGTAACCATCCCTGGACTAATTTGTTGACAACTGCTTCTTTTGTAACTGAATTGGTGCCATGTTCTGTAGATATCTGCGGAGCTTCCAGAAAAATGCGGGGGTTCTTCCCCTTCGGCAAGCTCCGGGTCAGAATGACAACGTTGGAGGGGTTCGCTAGCGGATAGAGCGTTGCGATGTGGGGTAGGCGTTCGGTTGCTATCCAGCAGGGGGTGCCGTTGAGGTTGAGGGTTTGGGCGCGGCCTTTTTGCGTGAGGCGCTCGTAGAAGGTGGGCCAGTGGCGGGCTTCTTCCCTGTCGATGATGGGTAGCGGGAGGACGATGAGGGAGTGGAGGAGATCGTGTAGCTCGTTTTCGTCGCGGAGATCGGGCCAGATCTCTTTGCGGATGGCGGCGATGGCAGCGGGATCGATTTTGCCGGGCTCTTCCGGCAGGGTGCGGCCAAGGCTGGTGGCGCGGGCGCGGCGGGCTTCGAGGCCGGCTTCGTCGAGATAGGCGTAGGGGTTGGCGTTGAGGAGTTCGTGGGCGAAGACTGAGGGAGTCGGCGTGTCGATCGCGAGGCAGCGGATGGTGCCGTCTTTGATGCCGCGCAGGAGTTCTATGAGGCCTTCGAGATCCATCGCTTCCTGCAGGGTGTCCTGCATGACTTCGTTGACGAGGGGGTGGTCGGGGATGTGGATGTCGCCTACGATGGTTTCGAAACACGCGGCGGCCTGCGGAAAGACGGAGGCCATGAGGTCATCGGAGCGAGTGCGCTGGATCTGTGGAGCGATGCGTTTGCCTTTGGACATGCGCAGGAGCTGCAGACTGCGAGAGGCGGCCCAGCGCCAGCGGTTTTTGAAGATGGGCGATGCGATGGAGGCTTGCTCCAACAGCTCTTTCACTGTGTGTTCGGTGAGGAAGTGGAAGACGTCGGAGAGTGGGAAGCTGTGCTGCTCGGCGAGGGAGATGTTGATGCCGTTGTCGGTGGCGGCGGCCTGGAGTTCGAAGTTGAAGCCGCGGCAGAAACGTTTGCGGAGGGCGAGGCCGAAGGCTTTGTTAACGCGGCCGCCGAAGGGTGCGTGGAGGATGAGCTGCATGCCGCCACCGTCGTCGAAGAAACGCTCGGCGATGATGGTGGTTTTGGAGGGGACGGCTCCGAGGACGGCGCGGCCAGTGACGATGTAGGCGATGAGTTGCTTTGCGCCGGATTCGCAGAGGCCGCATTCTTCGATGAGCCAGGCGATGGTGGCGGCGATTTCAGGGTCGGCGGGAGAGATGTAGCCGGGCACTGCGTTTGGGGTGCGAGCGGAGATTTGTTCGCGGAGTTCGCCGACGCCGTCGGAGAGAACAGAGGTGCGTTGCGGGGCTTCGCCTTGCCAGAAGGGTAGGGTGGGTGGGGCGCCGTGGGCGTCTTCGACGAGTACGCGGCCAGTGGCTTCGATGCGCTGAATGCGCCAACTGCTGGTGCCGAGGAGGACGACGTCGCCGGGGCTGGAGTCGACGGCAAAGTGCTCGTCGAGTGTGGCGATCTGGACGCCTTCGGGTTGGAGGATGACGCTGTAGAGGGCGACGTCGGGGATGGCTCCGCCGTTGGAGATGGCGATGGAGCGTGCGCCGCGGCGTGGGTGAAGGTGGTGATGGACGCCGTCGCGGAGGAGATAGGCACCGTAGCGGCCGCGAGAGGATTCGATGCCTTCGGTGAGGAGGGTGAGGAGTTGGTCGAAGGCTTCGCGGGTGAGGTTGCGGTAAGGGTAGGCGCGGCGGAGGGTTTGGAAGAGGGTGTCTTCTTCCCAGGGCTCGGCTCCGCAGGCGGCGACGATCTGCTGCATGAGGACGTCGGCGGGTTGCGGGGGAATTTGTAACCGATCGAGTTCGCCGGCGCGCATCTTGCGGATGAGGGCGGCTTGCTCCATGAGGTCGTCGCGGGTAGTGGCGAAGAAACGGCCTTTGGGGATGGCTCCGCGCCAGTGGCCAGCGCGGCCGATGCGCTGCATGGCTACGGCTACGGCTCGGGTGGTGCTGATTTGGCAGACGAGGTCGATGTCGCCGATGTCGATGCCGAGTTCTAAGGAGGCAGTGGCGATGAGGATTTTGATTTCGCCGTTTTTGAGGCGCTGTTCGGCGTCCAGGCGGAGGACTCGGGAGAGCGAGCCGTGATGGGCGGCTACGTTTTCTGGGCCGATGCGGTTGGCGAGTTCGAAGGCGATCTTTTCGACGAGGCGGCGGGTGTTGACGAAGACCAGCGTGGAGCGATGGTTTTGTGCGTGGGCGGCAAGTTTGTCGAAGATTTCTTCCCACATGCCGGTGTTGGTGACGGAGGTGAGTTCGTCGCTGGGGACTTCGATGGCGATGTCGAGTTGGCGGCGCTGGCCGACCTGGATGATGGTGGCGGGCTTGCGGGCTTCTGGGTTTTCATGGACGCCGGTGAGGAAGTCGGCTACGAGTTCGATGGGGTTTTGTGTGGCGGAGAGGCCGATTCTTTGCGGTGGCTGCTCGAGACCGGTTAGGAATTGGCCGGGGCTGAGCTTGTTTTCGCCGGTGACCAGGGCGTCGAGGCGCTCGAGCGAGAGGGCCAGGTGAGCGCCGCGTTTGTCGTCGGCTACGGCGTGGATTTCGTCGACGATGATGGTGCGGACGCGGCGGAGGTGCTCGCGGGATTTGCCTGCGGTGAGGAGGATGTAGAGAGACTCGGGTGTGGTGACTAGGATGTGTGGCGGGTTGCGGAGCATGGCGGCACGCTCTTTGGGGAGGGTGTCGCCGGTGCGGACTGCGGTGCGGATTTCGGGGCAGAGATAGCCGCGCTGCATGGCCAGTTGCTGGATTTCGGCTAAGGGGCCGTCGAGGTTTTTTTGTACGTCGTTGGAGAGTGCTTTGAGCGGGCTGACATAGACGACTTGTGTGCACGGGGCGAGTTGGCCAGAGAGGGCGGCGCGGAGGAGTTGGTCGATGCAGACGAGGAATGCGGCGAGGGTTTTGCCGCTGCCGGTGGGAGCGGAGATGAGGGTGGCGTCGCCGGCGAGGATGCTGGGCCAGCCGTGGGTTTGGGGCTCGGTGGGGCTGCCGAATTTTGTCAGGAACCACTCGGCTGTGATGGGATGGGCCCAGGCGAGGGATTCGGGGATTTCCAGCGGCATGGCTGATTGTAGCGCGGTTTTTATTCGTCGTTTGTTCGCTGTCCTGCCGGACTGGCCCGCTACGCTTCGTCACCCCACAAACGAAGACCTCTTTGCGGGGACCCCGATTCGCGCGGCCAACTTCGTGGCGTGTGTACCTTGTCTCGGTTTGGGATAAATATAGGCCCACCCGTTGGTCGGGAGGGTGATTGTTCCCGGCTACATGTTGCCCTGGCCTACGTCGGAGGCTCCGGCTACGTTGCTGGATTCGTCGAGGTATTGCTCGATCACTTTTTCCAGGGTCCCCTGGGCGGTGAGGATGAAGTCGATGGCGTCGCGGCCGGCTCCGAAGCCGCCGGGGTTGGGAGTGACGTAGTGGGCCATGGATTTGACCTCCTTGCGGGCGTTGGCGGTGGCGATGGCGAGGCCGCACTGGCGCATGACGGGCAGGTCGATGATGTCGTCGCCTACGTAGGCGAGTTGGTCGATGGTTGCGCCGGTCTTGGCGAGGATGTCGTGGATGGCGTCCATCTTGTGGGACTGGCCCTGGTAGACGAACTCGAGTTTGAGGTCGTGGGCGCGGATGGCTACGGTGCGGGAGTTGCGCTTGGTGATGATGCCGATGCGGAGGCCGCCGAGACGGCCGAGGGAGATGCCAAGGCCATCGTGCGCGGCGAAGCCTTTGGCCTCGATGCCGTTGCCTTCGGAGTCGGGGATGACAAAGATCTGGCCGTCTGTGAGGACGCCGTCTACATCGAAGATGAGGATTTTTATGTTTTTTGCGCGGGATTCAGCGGTCATTTAACGATGATAGCTTGCCACTCATGGAAGCGGGCGCGCCATGAAAGATGGCGCGCCCGAAGCTCGATGGGATTTCAGACTAGTGCCGCCAGTGGCCTTCTACCCAGACGTAGCCGCCTCCTCGATGATCCCAGTGGCCCTGGACCCAGTGGGCATGAGCGTAGGGTGGTTCAACGTAGGATCCTGGGACCCAGACGTAAGCGTGGCCATCCCACCGGTGATAGCCGTCGTGCCAGGCCCAGCCGGGGTGCTCGTGGGGTACAGGGGGGATGACTTCGTGCGGTCGCTCCGGGGGAGCGATACGAACAACGACCTGGGCTTGTGCAATGCCTGCAGCAAGTAAAAGTCCGCAGGCGACAGTTGGGAGGAATTTCTTCATCTTTCGAGTCTCCTTATCGTGCTAGGTGATACTGAGCCATTAAGACGCGGCCTTTTATGGGCAAGTTGTTGTGGAGATCGCGAATTCTATTGTCTAAATGGTTGCCTGGATGAGAGTTATTTCTTCATTGCGTAGGGGAACTCGAAGACGAGGCCAGCGACAGGCAGGACAACGTTGACGAGGTGGGCATGTTTGTCGCGCTCGAAGTAGACTCGGCCACTGGTCTCCTGGTTCGGGGCGATGGAGGTCGGCTCGAGGTTTTGTTCAATCGCGGCTTTGTCGGCGACTGCATCGTCGACTTCGGGTGCTGGCGTGCGTGCATCGGCGGCCGGGGCTGAAGATTGGGCTACGAAGGAGTGTGCGAATGGGGCTGTTGGTGTTTGGCCCGCGGGGGCCGGGGCTGCGGCTGGAGGAAGCGGTGGAGCCGGCAGGACGAGGTTGGCGGGCGGGACGTAGGCGAGGACCTTGGGTTTGGGGGTGACGACTTCGACGCGAAAGTCGTCGGGGGTGATGGTAAAGGGCGCGTCAGTATGGTTGATGACGCTTACGTCGGCGCGGGTGTAGTTACCTTCGTGGGATACGGCCACCATGATGGTGAGGCGAGGGGTGTTGATGACTTTGTAGATGCGGCCGTGGATTGTTTTGGTCTCGCAGGCGGCACTGGACTCGCAAACGATGATGTTATCGGGCTGGATGATCTTCGATGTGTCCTTGGAGATGCCAGCGGCGAACGAGAGGGTGGCGGAGCCAATAGTTGCAGCGAGGGAGAGCTTTCGAAGGATCGTCATAACTTACCTCCTGCGGTAACAGCATTGACTGGGACAGTAACAGTTACTGAAGAGGTACAGAATTACTCGATAGTTGTAGGAGTAAAAGCACGAAGGGTTGCGGCGCACACGAGGTGACCTGCAACCCTTCGTTGGGTGATGGATGTGGTAGAGCAGAGCTTCGCTGCGAGGTTTCCGCAGTACTGCAGGTTGGGTTAGGCGGGCTGGATGTTTGCTGCCTGCTTGCCCTTGGGACCAGTGGTGATGTCAAACGTTACGCGCTGGCCTTCCTGAAGAGACTTGAAGCCGCTGGAGTTAATTGCGGAGTAGTGCGCGAAGAGGTCTTCTCCACCGTCTTCCGGGGTGATGAAGCCAAAGCCTTTTGCGTCGTTGAACCATTTCACTGTACCTGTTGCCATAATGCATCCTGCTTTCGTCGGGCGATATTTCGCCGTTGGTGTAAGGGTAGCAGGATGTGAGCGAATTTCAATCAATAAGGTTATAGGTTTTCGTTATTTAGGGCAGCGACTGTCGTTTCAGTGGGTTGAGGGGCCGTTTTGACTGCTTTGCAGGGGAGATTTTCCGGTTCGGCCTCATTTTCGGGCACCGCAAGGTCGCGTCCGGACCTGGTGCGGGTGACTGCGCGGGTGACGGAGGTTGCATAAGGTTCGATGGTGATGGATTTCGCGTTGGTGGAGGCGAGCTGGAGGGCGTAGAGCAGGACTGCGGCACGTTTGGGGTCGATGCGGTTGCGGGCGAGGGCAGCGATGAGAAGAGAGATGGAGACCTGGATGGATTCGGCGTCTTCGACGGGCGGGAGATCGATCTCGATTGGCCGATGTTCGGGGAGCAATGGAGCGGCTTCGGGTGCGGATGGCGCGTGGTTGTGACTGGTTTGGACGAGCGGCGAGCTGGTTTCGAGCAGGTGTTTGTGACGGCGGTGGAGACGAGAGTGGAAGTAGCAGAAGGCCGATGGCATGAGAGTCGGAGACTGGCAGCGTTTTCCGTTGGTTTTGATGTGACGGCAGGTAGTTACGGACATCTTTGGCTCCCTTGAATTCCGGTGAGAAGTGCGTGTACCCCTCCCCCCTCCGCGAAGGGGTATTTTGGGGCATAAAGAGAATGGATGCAATGGTTTAGCGGAAGGTTACGCCGCTAAAATATTGCATCCACAGGAGTTACGTACAAAATACTTTTTTTGTTTGACTTACAGGGTGATCCCCCCCTCCCGGTAAAGCATTTCTCTGAACTGTGTGTCAGAACGTGGTGGTCAGGTGCATTTTTTGGACGCTAGCTGGTGGTTAAGTGCAAAGGGCTGCGGCGGCGGTTTATGCCGGAGCAGCCCTGTTTTTCTGATCTTGTTTAATTCTACCGGATGGAGCGTAACTCATACGCCAAATGGATCTCCATGATCCGCAAGGGGTTAGTTAGTTTTGGGGCTTGACATGCGATTTTTGGGCAGAAAACGTAGAAAAAAAAGTTGAAGATGGCTTTCTATACAACAAAAGAGAGATGGACAGAACTATGTGGAAGTGAGAGGGTCCAATTGATTGGAGAGGTTTGATTGGAGAGGTCCAGCACGGATGGCACGGCATGCTCATTTAAAGGCAGCACAACAGCATCTTGAGGCGGCGAGTCGGCATTTAGCCGCCGCGGGTAAGCACGAAGAAGGCGATCACGAAGAGGCGGAGAGAGATTCTGAGACGGCTCTTGCATTGTCGAAGAAGGCCGATGGGCAGTCGGCGGACGCTCATTTCGAGTCGAAGCGGATGGTCAAGAAGGCAATGCCAGTTTGAGCCGGTTCGCGGGCGCGGGCGGCGGCGCAGGCTTTAAATGAACGCGAGCTACCCCTGATGGAGTAGCTCGCGGGTTGAGTTGCAGGATTGTTAGAAGGTGAAGATTCCGTAGAACTGGACTGTTCTGGAGCTGCCGATGGGGTTGGTGACAGAACCGACCTTTTGGCCTCCAAAAGCATCAGGGTTATTGGGGCCGATAGGTGTAATCACCGGTGGATTTGCGAAGGTAGCGCCGGAGAACTCGTTGTTAGGAGCGTCGAAGCTAGGCGTGTTGGTTACGTTGAAGACCTCCATCGACACGCGAAGACGATAGCCTTCCTTGATTCTGGTCTCCTTATAGATGGCGAGGTCTGCCCGTTTCTGAAAGCTGCCGCGGAAGATATTGCGGCCGCCGTTGGCGAAGGTGGACTCGAAGGTATCGCAGGCCGTGGTTCCCGCGGCTGTGGGGCCGCAGGGTGGTACTCCTGACTGCCCGGGCTGGAGACTCGGGTAAGCGAAGGCCTGAGAGGTAAAGGCCTGATCGGTAAAGTTGCTGTGGGTGCCGTTCGGAGTGCTGGGGTTGACGAAGGCTCCGGAGTGCCCGGTGAGAGCCTTCTTTGCGGATACGCCGGGAGCCAGCGGAAGAACGGGGTTGGTCAGGTCATCGTTGGACGCAAAGAATATGCTGCCTACGCTTCCCGAGAAGTCGTAGACGTTGTAGGGTTCACCGCTTTCGAACAAGGTGACGCCGCTGAGGCCAAAGCCTGTAGTGGCGGCATGCAGGAAGTGGTTGTCCGTCTTGTAAGAGGGGATCTGGTAGTTGAAGCTGAATTCGGTGACGTGGGTGCGGTCGAAGTCCGAAGAGGAGTAACCGGATGCGAGACTATTAGGATTATTTCCGTTGTAGAAGAGGCCGAATCCGCTTGACGCATCCAGCGAATGCGACCAGGTGTAGGAGAGCTGGTAGTCGAGTCCGTGCCAATTCTGCTGATGCAACGAGACGAGCAGAGCATCGTAGTGCGACCAGCCGAGCGTGGACCATGCCACCGAGTTGGGGCTGTATCCGACGTACGGTACGCGGAGGTCGGTGTTTCCACCGGTGAAGGTGTTATAGGGCTCTGTCAGGAGCGTCGATGGTTTTTTGGCTCCGTCATTCGCCTGGAAGCCGTAGCTGTACATCTGGCCGTTGACCGGAGCCTGCGGAGTTGCGACCTGAGGCTGGTTGAAGGGCAGCGGGACAGTCTGATGCACTCCATGGTTTCCTGTGTAACCTACGTCGGCGACGATCCTCGTGGTGAGCTGGTACTGGAGGTCGAGGCTGTAGTTCTCGGAGTAAGGCAGCTTGTTATTGGCTGCATACGCTCCGAAGAGATAGGGCTCCGCTCCGCCTTTTAGTGCAGTCTGGTTCGACAGATTTTTGATGAAGTCGGCCGGATTGGTGTCGATTGGAGGAGCAGTGGCGCCGAAGGGATTCTGCGAGGTGCCAGCGGCTGTGGCGCTAATGGGCTGCACGAAGGGCGGCTGCAGGGTAACGCCGAAGGGGCCGTTGAAGCCGCCGCCGGCGGATGGAGAGAAGTTCGTGAAGAACTCGCCGCGGTCGTAGTAGAGACCGAAGCCGGAACGGACGATGAACTTAGGCGTCACGCTGTAGGCAAGGCCGATGCGCGGACCAAAGCCGTCCTGCTTGTTGGTCAGGGTGGAGTTGGAGGCGCCGGGTGTCGCGTACAGTTTGTTGTTGCCGGCGACGACGAGACCGCTGTTGAGGATGGTGTCGGTCGCCTGATTGTAGGAGTACACGGCGGGATTGAAGTTGACCAGGTTGCCATACTTCTCGTAGAGGCCGCCGTCGTTGTCGTAGCGAAGGCCGGCGGTAACGGTAAGCTTCGGCGTCACCTTCCATTGGTCCTGCGCGAAGGCGCCAACCTGGGGCGAACGATAGTAGCGATTACTGGAGCCCTGGAAGTACTGGGAAGAGGTGCCGGTCTTTAGTAAGGTCCCGCCCGTAAGGTTGGTGTTCCCTGCGATAAAGCCCTGGATGTTGTTGTACTGATAGGCAGCAACCTGGTTGGCGCGGTTGAGAATATTGAGCTGGGTGAAGTCATAGTTTCCGCCGAATGCCATGGAATGACGGCCAACCACGTAGTTCAAGGTGGAGGTGAGTTCGAGCGTGTTCTGCGCGAAGCCGGTGTTCGAGAAGTTGGACGTGGGTCCGATCGTCAGCTTTTCACTAGTCACGCCGGCTGGTTTGGGAAACGGCAGATTGACGCTGTTGATGGTAATGCCGGGAAATATGGTGCTGCCAAAGAGATTGATACCCGCATCCTGGGGAGTCAGAGGCTGACCAGTGAAGGAGGTAGCAAGCTGACGAATGAGGCCGACCTTCTGCTCCCACGTGAGCCTGGGAGTAAAGACGTGCGTGTTTTCGAGCGAGAATGTCTGGCTGGCCGCGTTCAACGTCTGCGGAAATCCTTCGAGCTGCGTGCTGCCGAAGGGATTCTGGGTTGGATCATGCTGGAAGTAGTACTTGAAGGCCAGCGTGTCTTTCGGGTTGATAACGTAGTCGGCGTTGCCGTTGATCTGGAGTGCGTCGAACTTCGAGCCTGCACCCAGAAACTGGACCTCGCTGCCAAGCGTGGCAGGATTGCGGATAAGGAACTGACCGCTGGGCAGCTTGGCCTGCAGCAGGGCCATCGCTACGGGGTCGATTGGGGTTGAAGCAGGAAGTCCGACCGCGGTGAGAACAGACTCCAGTCCGGTTGCGGATCGGTCGCCGGTCAGGCCCTGCGGAGCGAAGTAAGCGGCCTGCGAGTTGAGCTGGTCGCGGTCGCGGGTGTACTGGTAGCTGGTGTAGAAGAAGAGCTTGTCATGAACGATGGGGCCGCCGAGTTCCGCGCCAAGGATGTAGCGGTGAAGGTCCGGCTTGGGAACGTTGGTCTGATTGTTGAAGAAGGGCGTGGCGTTCAGCTCGGAGCTCTCCCAGTTGCCGTAGGCAGAACCATGCAGGTGGTTGGTGCCGGACTTGGTGGTGACGTCGATGTGGGCTCCAGCAGTGGCGCCTTGCGAGGCGTCGTACATGGAGGTGTTGACGCGCTCCTCGGCGATGGTCTGCTGCGGAGGCGACGGGAGCGACTCGCCGATGGCGTCAAAGATCGAGGTGTTGGTCTGGATGGTGCCGCTGGTGAGGAACGATTCGCCGGTGTTGAGAACGGCGCGGTTTTCGGTCACCTGAGAAGAAGAGTTGCCGTTGAAGAGATTGTTCGCCATCACACCGTTAAAGGTGAAGGTGTTGGAGGAGCTGCGCTGGCCGTTGGCGAAGATGTTCTGATTGCCGAGGCCGGTGTTCGAACCGGTGCCTGCGAGCGGGTCCGCGTGAACGCCTGGGCTCATGGTGGCTAGCTGCGTGAAGGATCCAGTGCCAAGGGGGGTGTTCTCGATAGTTGTCGCATCGAGGACGTAGCCGTTAGTTGGGTCGGTGGTATTGAGCTGGGCTGTGGCAGAGACGTCGACGCTGGTGGCGACGTCGCCGGCCTTCATTTTAACCAGCAGGGTGGCGGTGCGGTCAGCCTGGACCAGGAAACCGGTGAGCTTTTCGGTGTTGAAGCCTGGGGCAGTTAGGGTGAGAGTATAGGTGCCGATGGGGAGATCCTGAATGATGTAACCGCCAGTGCTGTTGCTGGTCGTGCTGCGGCTGGCTGCGGTCTGGTCGTTGACCAGGACAATGCTGGCTTTGGGGATGGCGGCGCCAGTCGCGTCGGTGATGGTGCCACTGATCGTACCTAATGTCTGCTGAGCGTGGAGTGGGGCTATGGGAGTAAGGAGCAGCAGCAGGCAGCAGGCTGCACGCAGGATGATACGAAAGTTCATGTCCGGCCTCGAAAAAAAAGTGATTGGTTTCCGTCAGGAAGGGTGAAGTTCTTGGCTTCACCCCAATGCACTTTAGTGGCGAGATATTACGGAGAGTTGAATGGAGTGTGAATCGATGTCAACCGGAAGTCATTAGTGATTGGCTGGCAAGAGGTTGCGGGTGGTTTGCTCAGGATGGCTGAAGCGTCATGTGGCTCAGGAGATGTTGCTACCGTCTTGCCATGGCGTGAGTCGAGGGATCCATCGCGGGAAGCGAGCGCGATAGGTTTCGTATTCTGCGCATCCCTCCTCACAGTCGGCATCGCTGTCGACCGTGCGGCGTTCTTGCGTGCGTCATCGGGGGTAGTTTAGTTTGCGTCTATAGGGTAGTTTAGTTGCGACAGGCTCTTCAGAAAGCGGAGCTGACCGGAGGAGTGCCATGCTGCTGAGTCTGGCGACACGATTTGTTGGCAATGTTTACGTTATCCAGTGCGCGGGGCGGGTGATACTGGGCGACGAGGTGAAGGCGCTGGAGGGCGCGTTCGAGACGGGAGAGCGGGAGTATACGCGGTTTGTGGTGAGCCTGGGCGAGGTCTCGCGGCTGGACAGTATTGCGATAGGGTTGCTGGTTCGTTATGCGGAGCGCATGAACAAGCGTGGAGGCGGAGTGCGGCTGGCAGCACCGCCGGCGTTTGTCGAAAATCTGCTGAACATGACGAAGCTTTCGAGGCTGCTGCCGAGTTATGCGACAGAG
The DNA here is from genome assembly GCA_050012935.1 of Edaphobacter sp. Lineage (GTDB taxonomy): Bacteria > Acidobacteriota > Terriglobia > Terriglobales > Acidobacteriaceae > Edaphobacter. The sequence continues at coordinate 17,451 of JBEKGF010000004.1, forward strand.
GAACAGGCGATTGAGTCTTTTCTGACGGAGCACCCGGCAGACAGTAAAGCAGAGAGGCGCGGGCCGCGGGTGATGGTGGCGGATGACTCTGCTGATCTGTGCGTGTTCGTGAGGACAGTGCTTGCGCGACATGGGTTCGATGTGAAGTCGACGTGCTCGTTTCGCGATGCGAAGATTTTGCTTAAGACAGATGAAGTGGAGTACATCGTAGTGGGGCCGGGGACGGCGCAACTGCCGGCCGAGACAGTGGCGCAGACGTTGGCGGCGCTGGCTCCAGCGGCAAAGGTGGTACTGCTCCCCGCGGATTTCAAGATTCGCGATGCGCAGGAGGCGACGGATGCTTTGCTGCAGATGTTTGGGGTGAGCAGGAGTTCTTTAGACTCGGCAAGTAAGTGAGACTGAAGGATATGCGATGACAAGAAAGCGGCTCTGAGGGGAGATTTTTTCTCAGAGCCGGTTGGTGGTGAGTTGGACAGCCGTATTTGGCCGCAGGTTAAAAGTTGATGCGCGCACCCATCTCGATCGAACGAGGATTGTTGCCTTGAGAGGTGACGACTCCGAAGCTGGCGGGGGTTGCGAGACTGAAGCCTGGGTTGGAGAAGACGTTGTGGTTGAAGATGTTGGTGATGACTCCGGAGAACGCCAGGCTTGTGTGCTCCCAGATCTTGACGTTCTTGTGGATTCCCATATCCATATTCCAATACGGCAGGCCGGAGATGGGACCGTTGCCGGAGTCTCGGTTGTCGATGCCGAGAATGGCAGGACGAACCTGGCCATAAACTGCAACTGGGTTTGAGAACATGCTGACGGAGGCAGGACCGGGACCGGCTACTGCGGTTCCGACACCAATGCCATTCGGGTCAGTGCCTCCAGTTACACCGCGGTGTGTGTGGTAGCCACCGGTGTAAGTGCTGGTAAAGATGCATTGCTCGGTAGCTGCGTAGTTGAGATCGTCGGCACCACCGAAAGCCTGAGCACCGGAGTTCGTAGCGCACTCTAAAGGCTGACCGGTGCCCGCGGTGAAGATAGGAGAGAACTGCCAACCACCGGCAACGCGTCCCAGCAAGCTCGACTGATTTTTGTACCAGGGTGTTTGATAGACGAGGAAAGTATTGAAGATGAACTTCTGGTTGAAGGTTTGAACACCATAGCTCTTGCCCAGATCGAAGGCATCGTTTGGCGTGTATTCGCTGGTCGCCTGTGCTTCGGCACCGGTTCCCAGAGCTTTGCTGTAGGTGAAGTTTTCCTGCAAGGTCAGGCCGTGCCAGTCCGTGGTCTTGAAGGTAATAAATCCGGCGTTGTAGTTGCCGTATCCCGTGGATGCCGACAGGCCTGCGCCGCTGCCGAGCTGCCCATTGGCGCCAATTCCGCCGCCGGGAATCGGAGTGCCCTGCATGCTGCGGGCAAAGTTAAAGCCACCGTTGTCAAGAGCGGACCAGAGATTGAATACCTGCTGATTGCCCAACTGGCTGGCTTGCCTGTGAACAACTGCCGTGGTGCAGTTGGTATAACCGGTGCAATAACCTGTTCCTGCCAGCGCGGTCTCAAAGAAAGCCTGCGGAGAGACAGCCGGGTAGATCGGCGTTTTGGAGGTAGCGGCACTTGTTGTCGCGGAGCACAAACCGGCCGATGTCGCGCAACCCCATGCGGTTTCCACCGCCGCGTAGGCACTGGCGAACGATTGGCCTCCGAGGCTCATCATATAGGGGACGGTGTTGAGGTTATACGGCTGGAACTCATGACTGATAATGCGGCCGATATAGCCGACCTCTATCAGCATCTTGCGGTTGATCTGGCGCTGAACTGTAAAGTTGAAAGAGTCTGCGACGTTAGGACGGAAATTTGGATCGAGCGTGGCTGAAGAGGCTGTTGCGGCTCCGTTGTACCCCGGGTAGAGAGGCTGCGGCAGGGTTTGGGTTGCGGCGGCAAGCGGGGCGTTGTTCCCGTCGACGCCAATTCGGAAGGCATTGGCGTCGGTTGGGTTGCTGGAACCGCAAGTACCGTTCATGTTCGCCGTGCGGCACTGAACTGCCTGGATCAGACCGGGTCCCAAGAGCGGGGTCAGCACGAGACCGACACCGTTGAGGCGACCATAGACGCGGCCGTAGCCGCCGCGGACGACGGTGGCCTCGGTTCCGAAGATGTGACCGAGGAACGTGTCATTCGTGAAATGCGGATTCCATGCCACAGCGATTCGCGGACTGAAGGAGCCGTAGTAGGGGTTGTAAGGGTACTTGAGCCCGTTGCCGACGTTGCCGACCAACGCAAAGCCAACCTGCGGGTTGTAGACCTGACCGTTGAGTGCTGCGGCCTTGCGGGCTGCCAGGAAATCAAGTGTTTTGATCGGCTCATCGGCACCATCGACGAGAACTACCTGCTTGCCGGTGGCCTCAGTGGGCGGCATCTCGAGCGCCCAGCCCAGACCATAATTGAGGGTTAAGGTTGGCTTGATATGCCACGTATCGCTGACGTACAGGTTGTAGTACGGAATGGTCGCTTTATCCTGGGCTGGGGTTAGTGGCGCGTTGAGCGTCAAGTTGTTACCCGAACGGGTGTAGGCGACCTGCGAGTCGGTGACGATGCCCAACACGGCGTCGATGATGCGGGCGTTTGTGGTGCTACTGGTCGGAACACCTGCGGTCGCGAGATTGGAGAGACTGACCAGACCGCCGCCGCTTGAGTCTCCGAGCTGGTAGGTTGTGGTGAAGTTGATGCCGCCGCCGTTGTCGGTGCGCTGGTGGAAGTTGAAGTTGTGCTGGTATTGGCCGCCGAACTGGACGAGATGATTCCCTTTCAGCTTGGTGAGGTCATCGCGCAGGAAGTGATCATGACCATCCCAGAAGCGAGTACGAATGTCCTGGGTATCGACGTTGTAGGGGGCGAGGACTGTTGTGGAGTATTCGCCGAATGGCTCGAGCGCGCCGCCGAGGCCCGAGAGTTGAGCAGGAGCGTTGGCGTCGTTCCAAGACCATACGTTGCGAAGGTAGTTGTAATGGAGGTCGTTGGTAAAAGTGGAAGAGATGTTGGTCGTGAGTCCTGCGACGAAGTACCACGGATCCTGCGGACGATTAGCCAGGGCGGTGGGCACGCCGATCTTGTCGCCCCCGATGACTCCACCGATGTCCACCTGATTGATCGTTGCCTTGGTCAACTTGAAGTAGCGGTAGCTGGTCATGAAGTGCCACTTCGATCCGAAGTCGTGGTCCAGACGGGCGACACCGAAGTCGCTTTTCTGAGCGATCAGAACGTTGGCCTTGTACCCAAAAGTGTTATGAGTATCGCATCGTGCGCCAGAGATTAAGGTACATCCGGGATCATTGCCAGCCGGTAACTGAGTGCTCCACATCTTTGCGACCGTTGGGTTGATACCGATGCCGCGGGGATCGAGCGTATTAAGGTTGTAGGACGTTAGAACGCCCGCAGCATTGTTGAACTGAACAATTCCTTGCAGCAAGGTCGGCGACGGAACAGCGCGCTCATAGGTTGCAGAGTTTGGGAAGCGGAAGCCCTCGTAGTTGGCGAAGAAATAGGTCCTTCCGCCGAGGAAAGGTGGTGCGACAGGTCCGCCTGCCGCAGCGCCGAAGCGGTTGTAGTGATTGCTCGCCTTCGGGGTATAGGTAGAAACGCCCTTTACGGTGGGGAAGTTGTTCTGCCAGGTGTTCGCGCCGATGTTGCTGTCCAGGTAGTACTCATACACGGTTCCATGCCATGTGTTACCGCCGCGCTTGGTGACTACTTGCGCCTGCATTCCCGACGAGTTGTTGAAGTCTGCGGTCTGACCGGAGGTATTGACCTTGAACTCTTCAACGCTGTCCTGAGGCATGGGCATAACGCCGGAAGAACTTGCGCCGATCGACGTGATACCCGATGTGTTACCGCCAAACGCGCCGGTGTAGTTCAACATGGAGCCGTCCATGTCGCTTGAGTTGTTGCCGCCGTCAAGCTGGAAGACGGCCTGGTCCGTGACGGTGCCAGCGACGCTGCCGCCGGGGGTGACACCGGGCTGCAGACTCGCAAAGGTGCTGACGTCGCGGGCAAGCGATGGGAGCGAGGTGATCTCCAACGGGTTCACGGTGTCGCCGATGGTTGCGTTCATGGTTTGCAGATCGGAGGCCGCAGCCTGCACTTCGACCACGGTAGTCTGGGAGCCGACGACCATGCTGAAGTTTGCTGTGGTCTGGGTGCCGACGCTTACGACTTCGCCCTGGATCTGATCCAGTTCGAAGCCGCTCTTGGAGCAGGTGATGTTGTAAGTGGCCGGGGGTACATTGACGAGGACGTACTGGCCATCCTTGTTGGTCACAGTTGTGCGTTTGGTGCCGATAGTGACGTCGGTCATGGTGATGATTGCGTCCGAGATGACTGCGCCTGTCGCGTCAGTCGCGACCCCGACGACCGTGCCAGTGCTGGTGCCTTGGGCGAAGGCTGGTCCGACGTTCAAGAACACTGAAGCCAGAAACATGGTTATAACTACAGCCAACGTCTGCGTGCGTGAGATAAGCCGTGTCATGTGGTCTCCTTAGCAATGTTTCAATCTCTCCGGCTGGCGAGCCCGGTGTTCTTGAAGCAACCTTTTATTAGGTAAAGGAAAAGAAGTGCTCCTTTTGCGGCACTTTCGTCACAAATAAAGACTGTTCGTCACAAATCACGAAACTAAACTATGCTGTTCGTCGTAAACTTTTGAGAGCACTGTCTCTTTCGAATGCGAAAACTAAAAATACAGGTGTACCGCCCGACCAATGACAGGATCTGGAACATCGAATCTTAGATTTCGGTGTCTGCTAACAGGAAAGAACGATAACCCGACTTCTGAAAATGCGTCCGAAGTAGTAAGTGTGCCTGGGCCCAAGTGCAGCGGTGCCAACTGCTGAAGCGCTTCAGTGAGAAGAACGACGCAGTGATTTCGCGACAGCAACGGCTCAACGTTGTTGACTGAAGCTGCTTTTCCCAGCAGAAAATCGGCTGATTTCCTGCTCGGATTAAGAGGTCATCGATTAGTGTGGTCTCAAATTACCACAATATTAATTTCTTGCAAGAACTTTTTATTTGAGGATTTCGGCCAGCCTTGCAAGAGGCCCAGGCTGCGATGAAGGATCACCGCGCCTAACCCATAGCGGGGCAATAGAACCGAAGTAGTCTTCGAGAGAAGTCTTGGCGATCACGAGCTTTTTTCTTTGGGAGGCTTGCAGGATTATTTGATGGTTGGGGGATGCATTACTTTAATGTTCTTCGCAAGACCGAGAAAAGCCAGGAGCTGGATGCCCCAGTAATTGAAGTCCACTTCCCACCAGGCCACGCCGTGACGGGCGGATACAGGATGCGCGTGATGGTTGTTGTGCCAGCCTTCGCCTCCTGTGAGTAGAGCAACCCACCAGTTGTTGGTTGAGTCGTCGCGGGTCTTGAAGCGGCGGGAGCCCCATAGATGAGTTACGGAGTTGACCAGCCAAGTGACGTGGAAGCCAATGGCGATGCGAAGGAATGCTCCCCAGACGATCCAGGAGACGCCGAGCTTCCATCCCCCGAGGGCTGTTCCGCCGCCGAGAAGAGCGATGCCGGTGAGAGTGATTGGCAGCCAGTGCCAGACGGCGAGCCATTGGTAGAAGCGGTTGGATTGCAGGTCTGGGGCGTAGCGGGAGAGCATGGCGGTTTCGCTGTGGAGAGAACCGTGGAGAATCCAGCCCATGTGGGACCACCATTTGCCGTCGCGGGGAGAGTGGGGATCGCCGGGCTTGTCGGTGTACTGGTGATGCAGGCGGTGCACGGCGACCCAGTAGGTGGGGCTTCCCTGCAGCGCCATGGTGCCGCAGATGGCCATGAAGTACTCGAGCCATTTAGGCGTGGTGAAGCCGCGATGCGTGAGTTGGCGGTGATAGCTGATGGCGATGCCGACGTTCTGGCCTAAGATCCACATCACGAGGAAGACCGCGACGGATGACCAGTGAAAGGTGAAGAGGGCGGCAACGGCTCCGAGATGAAATGCGGCGATGACGACGAAGAAGATCCAGTTGAGTTGATCCGATTTAGCCTGTACCAGCTCGACCATTTCGTGGCTGCCTGCTTTGTGAGGAGGTGTTACGAGAGTTGCCATGGCATGCCCACCTTTAGTCTTTGAAGCTAACGCGGCGTACTGCGCGTGGCTAGGGACGGCGAGTAAGAGTTACGTAATACTTGCGAGCGGCGTGATTTGCAGTGAGCTAGCGGCTTTCGAGCTTGTATGCTGAGACACGTCTTTTGTTATCAATTTTTTCAGGAGTATTCCTTGATGCGTGCCTTCTTTGTTCTCGGCCTTACCGCTTTGCTTTCTGTTGTTCCCACGTTTGGGCAGACAAAGGTTGCGGCTGCGCCGCCTATGGGGTGGAATAGCTGGAATCATTTTGCCGGACATGTGACCGACGCGGATGTGCGGTCGGCGGCCGACTCGCTGGTGAGCACGGGGATGCGCGATGCCGGGTATGTCTATGTGAATGTCGACGACACGTGGGAGGGTAAGCGTGATGCGGCGGGGGTGCTGCATACGAATGAAAAGTTTCCGGATATGAAGGCGCTGGGGGATTACCTCCATGCGAAGGGGCTGAAGTTTGGGATTTATTCTTCGCCGGGAGCGAAGACCTGCGCGGGGTATGAGGGGAGCCTGGGACATGAGACGCAGGATGCGAAGATGTACGCCGAGTGGGGAGTGGATTATTTGAAGTACGATTTGTGCTCGTTTCAGGACAATATGCATCAGGTGGAGAAAGAGCATCCGGATGATCCGAATGCGGCGAAGGAGCTGATGATTGCGGCTTACCGGAAGATGGGGGATGCGCTGAAGGCTACGGGAAGGCCGATTGTCTACAGTCTTTGCCAGTATGGAGTGGATCAGCCTTGGAAGTGGGGGCCGGAGCTTGGGGCGAATATGTGGCGGACGACGGACGATATCGACGACTCGTATGGGCGGATGATTGCGATCGGGTTTGGCCAGGCCGGGCTTGCGAAGTATGCGGGGCCGGGGCATTGGAACGATCCGGACATGCTGGAGATCGGCAATGGGAAGATGACGATGGCAGAGTACAAGACTCACATGAGTCTGTGGGTTCTGCTGGCTGCGCCACTGCTGGCGGGAAACGATTTGACGAAGATGGGGGAGAATGACCGGAGCATTCTGATGAACAAGGAGGCGATTGCCATCGATCAGGATGCGCTTGGGCGGCAGGGGGACCGTTTGTATGAGAGCGGAGATTTAGATGTGTGGACGAAGCCGCTGAGCGGAGGGCGGGTTGCGGTTGGGCTGTTCAACCGGAGCTGGAGTGTGCGGGATGTGGCGGTCGATCTGAGAGAGATTGGGTTTAAGGATGGCGGGAGCGTGCGGGATGTTTGGAAGCATGAGGATCTGGGGCATCGCGCGGGAGTGATTACTTCGCGCATCGAGAGGCATGGGGTAACTCTGCTTGTGGTGGGGAAGTAAGCCGGTCCACGAAGGTTCGAGTTTTCTCGAATGCCCACTCATGCGGTGAAGGTGCAGGAATGGGGCACTGATGAAGAACCTGCACGGCTTGCGCGGCTCCCTTTGTTTATCACCCTTTGCTTATGTCGTGGGCGAAAAGGTAACCAGGATGGTGACGAAGAGCACTCCATAAAGGATGACCAGCAGACCCCACCAACGATCCAACCACGACTCCGACGCACTTGACGAACTCATCTTCAACATCCTCCTTGACCCACTTTCCAATCCTAACCGAGAATCGAGGCGACGCCCAATCTTCTCCTCGCCGTGTGAGTCGATGCCTTATTTTTTCTGAAAGTCGAGGGTGATTTTGGCGAGGGCCATCAAGTTCCGGGTCTGAGGATGCGTCCCATCCAAACATCGGGCATCTATATATACCACCGTATTTAGAGAGGAACGATATGAAGAAGGGCTATTGGGTTATTTCGTACCGAACGGTCGGCGACGAGGCGACGATGAAGAACTATTCGGCACTCGCTGGAGAGGCGCTCGGGCAGTTTGGCATGCGTCTACTGGCGTCGCCGAAGAGTGCGGTGACGGCTCGCGAGGCTGGGTTGGAGAAGATGACGGTCGTGGTGGAGTTTGATAGCTACGAGATGGCTCAGGCTGCCTATGAGAGTGCGGATTATAAGAAGGCGCTGGCTGCGCTTGGGCCGGGCGTGGAGAGGGATGTTCGGATTGTTGAGGGCGTTTAGAGCATTCTTGCTGTCGCCAGCCCCACTTGAACTCCGACGAGTATCGTTTTTTTGAAAAAGACGAACTTGAACATCCGTGAAGTGGGTACGCTCACAAGGCCCCCGTCTGTCGTTGCCTGATTATTTGGCACACATTTAGCGGATAATATGGCGTACAAGCCCGCTGTGAAAGATCGGTATCGGCAATACGAGTCGAAGCATATATGACTGGCGTCTAAGAACAACATGCGACAGTCCAAAAACGTGGTGCGATCGCCGGCAGGTTGTGTAATCTCTTGCTTATGGAGTCCATTGTTTTTGAGTCAATCCCCTGCCCCTTTGCAATTCTGCACATGGGGAGGGGAAATCGGCCTGGCTAATAGTCAAATATTGCAAACATTTGGAGGCGTATGAGTCCTTTCCCTTACACTTCCTCCTTCAAGAAGCATCGATCGAATGTCCTTCTCGTGTTCGCGAGCGTCCTTCTCTCTGCCTGCAATTCGAGTGTGGCTCCCAAGGCAACTGTTCAAATCACGCGAGTGCCCATCGCCGATGCCGGAGGGCCGGTACGACTGGATTTTATTGAAGGACGGGCGACCGGCGTGAAACCCGGTCAACAGATCGTACTTTACGCGCGCAGCGATATTTGGTGGATTCAACCTTTTGTGAATCAGCCTTTCACTAAAATTCAACCCGATTCGACGTGGAGGAACTCGACTCATCTCGGCACCGATTACGCAGCGCTCTTAGTTGAGCCCAGCTTTCACCCTGCAGCGAAGGTTACGACTTTGCCTGCAGAAGGAAATGGCGTCGTCGCAATCGCTACTTCGACCGGCAAGCCTGTTGCACCTATCGTTTCCAAGGTCATCCACTTTAGCGGATATGACTGGAGAGTGCGTAACGCGGCGAGCGACCGAGGAGGGCAACCCAACTCGTACGGTCCCGAGAATGTGTGGACCGATAAGAATGGCTATCTGCACCTCCGAATGGAGGAGCATGACGGCGTATGGACATGTGCGGAGGTGAGTTTGACCCGCAGTCTCGGTTATGGTTCGTACATTTTTGTTGTTCAAGATATCGGTCATTTTGGCCCATCTGCTGCTCTGGGCCTGTATACAAATGATGACTTTCGAACGGATGACATTCGTAATGAACTTGACATCGAATTGAGCCGCTGGGGCATTGAAGACAATAAAAATGCGCAATATGTTGTCCAACCTTTTTATGTGCCTGAAAACGTCTTTCGATTCATGGCGCCCGCCGGAGTGCTGACCTATATGTTACGTTGGGAGTCCGGGCGCGCTACCTTTAAGACTGTTCGCGGATCGGTAATAGGCCCCGGAGCGGCAACCATCAGTGAATATACCTTTACCTCGGGGGTTCCGACTCCCGCCAAAGAAACGGCTCACATGGGTTTGTACAGTTATCGACATTCGAAGAGCTCATCGCAACAACCGGTCGAGGTTGTGATTGAAAAATTCGAATTCCTACCGTGAAAACATGATGCAGAGGCATCGACTACGTAAGGGGCTCATCAATGGAATCGCGCTCTTATGTCTTGCGAATGCTGCCTTTGGATTAGACCCTACCCGAAAAATCTCGCAATACGCACATGATAAGTGGGGAGGGGACAAAGGATTCATTGGAGGGCCGATTTACGCCATTCGCCAATCGGCCGATGGTTATTTGTGGATCGGGACCGAAAGAGGTCTGGTCCGGTTCGACGGGTCCAATTTCACTCTGATTCAGCGACCACTTCCTGACTCGGCACCGATTGGACCCGTGCGCGGCCTCGTTACCGATGCCAGCGGGAACCTCTGGATTCGTCTCGAAGGTCCCCGAATGCTTCTCTATCATGACGGGAAGTTCGAGGATCCCTCCTCCCGGTTTGATCTTCAGGGCATCATCTTTACAGCGACCGTTTCCGACTACGAGGGTCGCGTCATTCTCTCCGGGCTCGGAGATCAGACATTCCGATACGAGGACGGACGCCTGGAGACAATCGTCGGCGCAGCGCAAAATCCTGGTACTGTCATCTCACTAGCTGCGACGCGAGACCAGAGCATTTGGCTCGGCACACAAGATCGCGGTCTTTTTCGCCTGAGGCAAGGGCACATTTCCAAAGTTGCCCAAGAGCTCAAGGATTCGAAGATCAATGTCCTTCTGCCCGCAGCGACTGGCGGCTTGTGGATTGGGACCGACAGCGGAATTCATTTGTGGGATGGCGGCGCACTTGCCACCCTCAACCTGCCTTCCTCCCTTCAACATCTCCAGATTCTGGCCATGGCCAGAGACGATGACGAAAACGTCTGGATAGGAACGAACCATGGCATCGTGCGTATCACTTCATCCGGCGCCGTTTCGCTCGACCAACTGAACCCAAAGCCTGGAAATGAAGTGACGGCAATTTATCGAGACCTTGACGGAGATATTTGGTTCGGCGGTTCACGAGGCGTCGAGCGGTTGCGAAATGGAATGCTTACCACGTATTCGACTTCTGACGGTCTTCCGTCAGGCGGCAATGGACCCGTCTACGCCGACTCCCTGGGCCGGACCTGGTTTGCTCCGCTCTCCGGTGGTCTCTACTGGATAAAGGAAGGGCAAGTCAGCCATCTAACTCTCGACGGACTGGACCACGATGTTGTGTATTCCATCAGCGGTGGTGACGGTGAAGTCTGCGTCGGCCGGCAATATGGGGGGCTCACGGTGCTGCGGGGAAACGGCGATTCATTTACCGCCCGCACCTATACAGAGGCGGATGGCCTTGCGCAGAACAGCGTTTATTCCGTGCACCGTGATCGCGATGGGACGATCTGGGCCGGGACTGTGAGCGCAGGAGTAAGCAGATTGAATGGCGGGAAATTTATCAATTATTCGGACTCCAGTGGACTCCCATCCAATACGGTCAATTCGATAGTCGAGGGCTTCGACGGGACAATATGGTTGGCTACGCCAAGCGGGTTGGCTTCATTCGCGAATGGACGTTGGACAAATCACACAGCTAGTGAGGGCCTACCATCGTTAATGGTAAGAACAATCTTCGAAGACACAAAGCATGTCCTCTGGATCGCGACTCCCGACGGTCTGGCATACTTTTCCTCCGGAAGGATTAAAGTTCCGGAGAAGCTGCCGGAGGAGTTACGCGAGCAGATCTTCGGAATTGCGGAGGATGGGATAGGTTCGCTTTGGTTCGCCACCTCAGATCACGTGCTCCGGGTGAACCAGGATGGGATTTTGCGCGGTTCGCTCTCGGACATTGATGTTCAAAGCTACGGGATCGAAGACGGTCTCAAAGGAGTAGAAAGCGCTGATCGCGACCGCACCGTAGTTGCAGATTCTCTCGGCAGCATCTGGATCTCGGCTAAGTCGGGTTTGTCCGTGGCCGATCCGATCGCCACCTCAAAAAATGTGGCTCCAGTCGCGGTTCGAATTGAATCCATGTTCGCCGGCGGAAGGCAGGTCAATGTGCAGAACCCGATCAGGATTCCCTCCGGGATTCAGAGCATTGCCTTGAATTACAGGGCCGCAAACTTGTCTGTGCCGGAACGCATCCTGTTCCGCTATAAGCTCGATGGCTCCGATCAAGGCTGGAGCGACACCGTCGCGTCAAGGCAGGTTGTCTATAAGAACCTGGGCCCTGGCACCTATCTTTTCCGCATTGTTGCCTCCAACAGCGCTGGTCTCTGGAACGGTCCGGAGACTTCTGTCCCCTTTGCGATCGAACCTGCATACTGGCAAACCTGGTGGTTTCAGGTCGCTTGTCTTGCGGGGTGTTGCTTGACGATCCTTGCCATTTATCGCTTGCGCATTCATCAATTGACCAAACGGTTGAATGTCGGTTTCCAGGAGCGGCTCGCTGAGCGTACGCGGATTGCGCAAGAACTTCACGACACGCTATTGCAAGGTGTACTGAGCGCCTCTCTCCAGCTTGATATAGCAGAAGACCAACTCCCGGAGGGTTCTCCCACTAAGCCTCTCTTGAAACGAGTTCTGCAATTGATGAGTACGGTCACCGAAGAAGGAAGAAACGCGCTCCGTGGGTTGCGCACAACGGAAGCGGACAATCAAAATCTGGAGACTGCTTTCTCGCGATTGCGGCAGGAATTTTCCCTCGACCACCAAACTGACTTCCGCGTTGTTCGCGTGATTGTGGACGGTGTTACGCATCCTTTGCGGCCAATGATCCGCGATGAAATCTACCGCATTGGCCGCGAGGCACTCTTAAATGCATTTATGCATGCGCACGCGAACCGTATCGAAGTCGAAGTAGAATATGCGAGCAGACATCTAAGAGTATCGGTGCGGGACGACGGCCGCGGAATCGATCCTCAGGTGCTGCATTCAGGCCGTGAGGGACACTGGGGCCTCGTCGGCATCCGGGAGCGCTCAAAACGAATTGGCGCCAATTTAAGACTTCGGAGCCGTATTGGGGCAGGAACTGAAGTGGACCTGACGGTTCCTGGTACGATCGCCTTTGAAAAAAGTTCGAATGGCCGTATATCGCGATGGTTCCGTTGGTTCAGCCGAGAGAGGCTCGAGACGCGGAAGCATGACAACGGGAAGCGAGTACAGAAATGAGCACTGGATCCAGGATTCGAGTCTTCTGCGTTGACGACCACCCTCTTATGAGGGAAGGCATTGCGGCCGTCGTCAGAAATGAAGCCGATATGCAGTTGGTTGCGGAGGCCTCGACCGGACACGAAGCCATTCAGGGATTTCGTGAGCATCGTCCCGACGTGACACTGATGGATGTGCGGATGCCGGATATGGGGGGCATCGATGCCTTGCGCGCCATCCGCACAGAGTTCTCCGATGCCCGCGTGATTATGCTTACGACGTTTGAAGGAGACGTCGAGATTCAGCTCGCGCTGGAGGCCGGCGCGCAAGGCTACATGCTCAAAAGCATGCCGCGAAAACAGCTCGTAGAGATGATCCGCAAGGTGCATGCCGGGAAGAGACAAATCCCTCCCGAGGTCGCAGTTCAGCTCATGGAGCATCTTGGAGAGGAATCCTTGAGCAAGCGGGAGGTTGAGGTCCTTCAGAAGATCGCCGGAGGAAATCGGAACAGCGACATCGCAGAGCTCCTTTTCATCAGTGAGGAGACCGTAAAAGGTCATATTAAGCACATCATGGAGAAACTTGGTGCAAGCGATCGTACCGAGGCTGTCGCTATCGGAATTAGACGCGGGTTCATACGACTCTAGCTCTACCCTTACTTGAGAAAGTAGGAAAAGTCTGCAAGTAGCACCAGAAAAGCACTCGATCTAGGGGTCCAATTCCCGGCAAAAGGAGCTAGGGTATCACTGGTACTTTGTGCCCCGAGGAGGCATCCGGTGCAAAGGCTCTTTTCCAGCTTCCCGGAGGGTTGGCCAGGCGTCGGTCTCATCTTTCTGCGGCTTGCTGTTGCTGTCAATGCAATCATTTGCGGACTTGACGCGCTCGTTGCACCCAACAGCCACGCGATTACCGTTTGGGTAGTTGGATCGCTCGCAATCGCCGTGGGGGCAGCGATTTTCGCAGGGTTTCTCACGCCTGCTGCAGGTGCCGCGGCAACAGTTGGTTATTTCGTGTCGGGCATCTCGTCATTCTTGAAGACTGAAGGGAAGACTGACATCAGTACATTAGCTGCCTTCAATCTGGCTGCGATATCCGCCGCGCTGGTCATGCTTGGCCCAGGCGCTTTTTCTTTTGATGCGCGTCTCTTCGGCCGTCGCGAAATCATCATTCCCGAGGTTCGCGTTCCCCGCGTCGATGACTCCCAGGAAAATTCCACACTTCCTTTAGATTGAACACAAGAGTTGCGAACACCGGGCAATCGATCCCCCCCTAGATAGTGGTATCCGACGAGCACCAGTCACTGGCGTTGAAAATCCCTTCCTTGGCGGGATGCAATCTTTCGAGCCTTCCTTCATATTCACTTCAGCAGGTTCGAGCACGGGAATAGGTTGCTCGGGGTTCAGGCTGGAGGACGTTGGCGACAACCTTGTCGGGAACGGCTTCAACGTCAGCACCGCCCAAGAGCCGGAGAGCCTCCTTGCAGGATGATGTGACCGGGGTGAACTCGATGAGGCCATTATCGCTGAGGTTGGTGCACCGACATCGGACTACCGATTCAGGCTACCGCATTCAACTTACACCTGTCCGATCTAAGCGCTTAAGACGCTACCGCTGCCGTTACCTCGTGAGACTGGACGGGCCTAATGAATCTACCAATCCTGGCAAACAACAGCGCCATCATCAGCCACAGTCTTAAACCGATGAGCGACGAGTGGCTGGTCCTGGCGGCAAAAAACGGCAATGCCAACGCCTTCGCTGAACTCAGAGCACGTCACTCCCGTAAAATCCTGCGGACGATCTATCGAATCACCAGGAACTGGGAAGACGCGGAGGATGCTCTCCAAGACTCTTTTCTAAAGGCCTTTACCCATTTGAATAAATTCGAAGGTAGATCCAGCTTTTCGTCGTGGGTCACCAGAATCGCGATCAACATGTCGCTCATGATTATGAGAAAGAAGCGCGCGATCAGGGAGCTTTCGATCGACGCTGGCGATGGCTGCGAATCCGATGACAGGTGGGAACCGCGGGACCTTGGGGAAGATCCTGAGCACCGCTATGCGCGACACGAAAGAGCGGAACTGCTCAGAGGAGCAATTCGTCAGTTGCCTCCCGCACTCCGAGCTGCAGTGGAGCTTCAACAGGCGCAGGAGTATTCCGTGCAGGAGCTGGCTGATTCTCTCGGCATTTCCTTGGCGGCCACCAAATCGAGACTCTTGCGTGCGAGGTTGTCCATGCGCACCCTACTGCACGATAACAACCTGAAGTCTAATCAAAGCGAGGGCGAGCACTTAATCGGCTGAAGCGGCACTGAGATACGTTTTTTCTAGAAAGTCAGCAGGGACGCGACAGCGTTGGAGATGTTTCGTGGCAAAGCGCGATCGCTACGGTATCTGGAGAGAGGCGACCGCAGACGGGAGCTTCACCAGCAGTGACGGTTGAGACGCGCTGCCGAACTTCAAATCTAGGAGCGATAACGATGGTAACTTCTTTTGAATCTGTATCATTTACCCCCCCTACCCCACCACCGAGAAGCGCATCGTGGTGCTTCCTGCTGCTCGAGCACCTGGATGAATTCGCGCGGCTGGCATGGTATCTCGTAGCAGATGGCAAGCTCGTCGAAGATACATTCGCACGCACGCTAGCGAAGCTCGATATCACTGTATTTGAATCTTCGATTCCAGCACTCGCTTACAGTCAGGCTCGAGACGTTCTCATCACCCAGGCAATTGCTGTACTGTCGGACGCGCGCAGAGAAGAAGATGAGAACCAGTTTTTTCAGCCGAATTCTATCGGCAGCTTGCCTGATCACCCCCGCCTGGCATTCATGCTGAGATTGATAATCCGTTCGTCTGAAACAGAGGTTGCGAAGTTTCTCGGTGTATCACCATCTGAGGTGCAAGGACTTGTCAGGCATGCGATTGATCGTCTTAGCATAGGTCCACCTATCTCCGCATCGACAGGTTGTTGTTATGACGCATAGGCAACCACATCAGAATCTATGTCTCCAAACATAAGGAGGAACCGTGAGAACACACCTGAGGAAAACAAGGATTTCACGCTGCGGCAATATCCTCATGTTCGATAAGGGCGTTGATCTAGATCTGCGAAACGAACCGCAACGACGTGCACAAAGTCAACTGATAGAGACCGAGAGGATGTGGGCAATCGGCAGCATGGCATGCTCGATATCCCACGATATGCGCCACTCGCTCACGGCGATCTATGCGAACGCCGAGTTCCTCGAGCGCCGCGATCTATGTGCGAGCACGCGTGCTGATCTGGTGCTCGAAATTCAAGAAGCAGTGCTCGCGATGACGGAGCGCATTGATTCACTACTGCAATTCGGTAGTAGCGGACAGAAAAATCCGCTGGTTCGTGAGCGCGTTTCCCTGGTTGTTGAGAAAGCCGTTGCGGCAGTGAAGTTTCATCCAGACGGGCGGAACGTGTCCATCACAGTCGGCAAGTTCCCGCCGGCGGAAGCAGAAATAGATGCGAGGAATCTTGAAAGTGCCATCTATAACTTGCTGCTGAATGCCTGCCAGTCTGCGACACGCTCAACTTATGTGCCTGAAGTGAAGGTCCACCTTACGGAAATCGACGAACGGATCTACGTCACGATCCTGGACAATGGTCCCGGTATACCAGCCTCTGTCCGGAGGACGTTGTTCGATCCCTTCGTGACCGCAGGAAAACCCAATGGAACAGGCCTTGGGCTCACCTTGGCTCGCCGAATCGCTGAAGAGCATGGTGGTAGCGTCTGCCTCGAGGAATCGAATCGAGGGAGGACGGTGTTCACGCTGAATCTGACGAAGAACAGATTATTCGCTTTAGAAGACCTGAAGAGTGGCAGAGCCGGCTTCGAAGCCTGAGCAATGGATCTGCGAACTGTTCATAAAGAATCGACATGAATCGGTTCAACTTGGCCATTCTGCTCATGGTTGAAGCAGTCGTTCCTTGCAAGAGTGAGGATTCAGGTCGGCGACTTTACCGTCGCGATGACGAAGTCGAGAAACGCGCGCGTCTTGGGGGGAAGATAATTACGAGATGGATGCAGCGCATAGAGAGGAAATCGCTCCTCAAGCCAATCAGGAAAGACTACCTCGAGGCGTCCACTCTCAATCAAGGATTCGATTCCAAGTTCCAGGAGCTGGGCAATACCGTAACCAGCGAGGCAGACTGCATGAATGGTCGCAACATCGCTTAGCAGCAGCTGCGCGTTCGACCTGATCTCGATTTCCTTACGGCCCTGCCGAAAAGCCCATTGGTAGGCACGCCCGGTTTCAGGGTCCCGAAAATCAATCAGACGATGATTGCCTTCTTCAAGCTCGGAGGGGTGAATTGGGCGTCCCGCTTTCTTCAGGTAGGCCGGCGAAGCTACGGTAACGACCCTCGTGTCGAGGAGTTTTCGGGCTACAAGTGTTGATGGGCGGGGCTCACCGAAACGAATGGCAAGATCGAAGCCTTCTGCAACCAAATCGCCCAGCCGGTCACGTGCAATCAGTTCGAGATTGAGTCCAGGAAACCGTTTTAGAAATCGACTGAGTTGCGGCCCAAGGATAAGTTGTGCGATGAACGGGTCCATATTGACCCGCAGGGTTCCCCGAACGACGTCTTTAGAGGTTGCTACCGAAGCCGCCGCTTCTTCCAACCCCCCGAGCAACGGAACGATCCGTTCATAGAGCCTGCGCCCTTCTTCGCTCAATGTGACGGTGCGGGTGGTGCGCTCAAGCAGACGTACGCCGAGGCGCGCCTCTAAGCGCGCGATTGCACGGCTCACTCCCGACTGCGACATATTCAGAGATTCGCCCGCCACGGCGAAGTTTCCGCTTCTCACGACGGCGGCCAGAACACCTAATCCATTTAGTACTCGATCATCGAACCTCATAGATTCATGATAATCAGTCATGAGAAAAATGCGTAGAGTTATGACGCTTCGGCATTGCCGGCTGCGTCAGATGTACAGATCGTAGAACGGGGATCACAGCACTCATTCAATGCGCTCTCCTACTATCGAAAAGACGGAGGAAACGAAGATGTCAGTGTGGAATGGATGGCGAGTTGGAGTGTTATGCGTCGCGGCAGCATCCATTGCTGTGGGGCGCGCTCAAACGGCGCAATTGAAGCCGACCAGCGAGGCACTTACTTTCAACGGAGACGGAGCGCAGCGCTCCAAGGACATACATTGGCCGGATGGCTTTCATCCGGAGCAGGCAGACCTGTTTGCTCACAACGAAATTGTCGTTCACGCATCTTGCGGGAAGGTCTTCGCCAATCTCGTTGACGCCCAGGCGTGGCCGTCCTGGTATCCGAACTCTCACAATGTCAAGGTGCTGAACAGCCCGGATGGGAAGCTCGATCCTGAAACGCGGTTTTCGTGGGATACCTTCGGTGTCCACATAGAGAGCCGGGTGCATGAGTTCGTTCCCAACAGCCGCCTTGGCTGGTTTGGCGATGGCACCGGGATGAATGCCTATCACACGTTCCTTCTGTTGAAGACGAATGAAGGCTGCCACATTGTGACCGAGGAAGTTGTGAAGGGTCCCGGTGCGGTCGAATTCCGCGAGAAGCAGCCGAGCGCTATGCACGAAGGGCATGATCTTTGGCTGCGAACTCTGAAACAGCGATCGGAACAGTAAATCGAGACGGACGAACTTTCAATCGTTGGATTTGTTTTTCCCTAAAGGAGATAGTTATGGCTCGCATATTCATTACCGGATCGTCGGATGGTTTAGGTCTTACGGCCGCACAACTCCTGGTTGAACAGGGCCACAGCGTGGTTTTGCATGCTCGAAGCCAACAACGGGCGGGTGAGACGCAGAAAAGATTTCCCGCAGCAGAATCCGTGGTCGTTGGGGACCTTACCAGCATTACCCAGACAAGACACGTTGCCGATCAAGTCAATCAACTCGGAACCTTCGATGCCGTCATTCATAACGCCGGTATCGGCTACCGCGAACCGAAGCGAATTGTCACTGATGATGGGCTATCGCATGTTCTCGCTGTCAATACGATTGCGCCGTACATCCTGACAGCGCTGATAACTCGACCGCAACGGCTTGTGTATCTGAGTTCGAAGCTGCATCAGGACGGAGACCCGAGTCTAAACGACCTGACGTGGGCGGACCGATCCTGGTTGGGACAGCAGGCTTACTCCGATACGAAGCTCCATGACGTGCTCATGGCATTTGCTATCGCGAGACGTTGGCCGAGTGTGCTTTCCAATGCCCTGGAGCCAGGTTGGGTGCCTACCAAGATGGGCGGTTCAGGCGCTACAGACGATCTGGATCAAGCGCACCGCACTCAGGTATGGCTTGCAGTAAGCGATGACCCTGCCGCTTCAGTGTCCGGTGAGTACTTCTATCACATGGAGAAACAGAATCCGCATCCTGCTACGCGTGACATCAATATCCAGGATCGACTACTGGACTTTTGCTCCCGTGTCACAGGCGTGGAACTGCCATCCTGACCAATCACTTTCCACCAATCTACCTCGCATCCGCGAACAACATCTGCAGAAAGAAGGAGAGATCAAAATGTACGCAATTATGGGTATCACTGGAAGAGTTGGAAGCGCCATCGCAGAGAATCTATTGGCACAGGGCGAGAAGATTCGCGCGATCGTCCGGAATCCTGAAAAGGCTGCGCGATGGAGAGACCGCGGAGCAGAGATCGCGGTTGCAGACTCCGACGATCCAAATGCATTGGCATCCGCATTCGAAGGAACGGATGGAGTGTTTCTCATGGTCCCCCCGAACTTCGCACCTGCTCCAGGATTTCCGGAACTGCGCAAGACCCTGGCGTCCTATCGTGCAGCTCTCGCAAAGGCGCTGCCGAAAAAGGTGGTATACCTTTCCTCGATCGGAGCCGAACAGACCAGCGGGTTGGGGCTTATCACCGGTTCGCATCTGCTGGAGCAGACGCTTGGAGATCTGCCGATCGCGCATGCATTCCTTAGGGCCGGCTGGTTCATGGAAAATCACGCCTGGGATGTGACTACCGCAAAGTCAGAGGGAAGAATCTTCTCTAATCTTTATCCTTTGGATCGCAAATTTTCGCTGGTGGCTACGGCTGATATTGGGAAGGCCGGGGCGGATGCCTTGCGTCAGGAGTGGACAGGCACCCGGTATATTGAGGTTGCCGGTCCCGAGCAGTACTCCCCCAACGATATCGCGCGAGCGTTGAGCAGCACTCTCGGACGCACTGTGGAAGCGGTTGCTGTGCCGCGTGAGAAGTGGACGGAGTTCTTCCTCGGACAAGGAATGCCGGAAGGCCGGACCGAACCTCGCGCCGAGATGGTCGATGGGTTCAACTCTGGCTGGATTCATTTCGGTGTACCCGGCACGGAACACATTACAGGCACGATCAGCCTTACGTCGGTGATTGCAAAGCTCGCGGCAAACGGAAGTCAGGAAGCATAACCGCCTGAAGACCCGACATCCCGGTGTCGGGTCTCCTCCTTTCGCTTCCTTAAGGACCGTGAAATGTCTTGATACTTGTGTGTCGCCTACGAATCCTTAGCTCTTCGCAAGATTCAAGAGTCTCTCGAATGTCTCAGGAGTAATCGCGTGAGCCTGAATCCCTGACAAGTTCTCTCGGGCCAGGTCACTCAGAACGTGTCCGGGTGGAACTTCGAGGAATAGCTCGCAACCAAGTTCCCATGCAACTGTGGTTGCATCGTGCCACCGAACCCCATGAGCGATGTTGTCGGCGAGATCTTTAGCGACTCCTTGAGCGGTACGCACAGCTCGTGCATTTACGTTGGCAAGGTAGATCCCTTTCGGATCTTTCACAGATAGCGATTGAAGTTGATTGCGGAGAGAGTCGGCAACAGGTTGCAGTAAAGAACAATGGGAAGGAACCGGTACATCAAGCCGCTCTGCTTTGCGAGCTCCTTGTGTGCGGGCTTTCTGTAGAACCGCTTCCATTCCCTCATTCGAACCAGCAATGACGATCTGTCTTGGTGCGTTGATGTTCCCAACGAATACGGGATGCTCTTTGGTGTTCTCAGCATCGACGAACTTCGCGACTTGCATTTCACTGAGTCCAACGATCGCAGAAATGCCGTATCCAACCGGATACATCTTTTCCATTTGCTCCGCGCGCGAACGCACCAGACGCACTGCATCCGAGAGAGATATCGAGTCTGCGGCAACTGCCGCCGAGAATGCTCCGACCGAGAGGCCTGCGACAGCCAACGGTGCAAGTCCACGCTGTTGAAGTGCTCTTGCGGTGGCGACGCCTGCCGTCAAAATCGCTAGTTGAACCGAGACCGCAGCTTGCAAAGCCTTGGGCGTGTCCAACGTTTGCACATCGAGCTCAAGGACTTCACTGATCTCAGATAGAGTTTCGTCAACCGCAGGGTGACCGACAAGGTCGTGGAGCATTTGAGGATTCTGCGAACCTTGTCCAGGGAAAAGCAGTACAGTCTTCATCCCTTATCCTCAACCACAGAAATTGTCCAAGGGTCCTCTGCGAGGATATGGCTTGCAGGCAGCCGTACGAGGACTTGTTCTGTTCCCTCTCTCGCGTATTCTTCCAGAGAAAAGCCGCAATATGGCGTTTCCACACGTACATCAACTTTTGCCTGCGCCGCGCTCATGACACTCCAGAGATCGCGTGCGGTGTCTCTGGCGAATCGCGTCGGAGCGAACAGAGCCAGGTCGAGGTCGCTAGTTGCGGTAACCACGAGCTGGCCGGTTGCGAGCTCGAAACCGACGCTGCCCACCGGGCCCCAATCCAGTTCAGATTCATTAAGCTGCGCTTCGATCCAGGCAAGAGCTGTTAGAGCAGGAATCGCGATTCGTGCGCGACGTGCCATGCGAAAGGAAAGCTGTGAAGGATGAAGTCTCTCTTTTACATCGGCAAGGTCAGCAAAACCGCCCCAGCGCTGATGCCGGTTGATACCGCGTACCCCTACGGCTACGAGTCCGTGCGGAGCCATCGCACGACGCACTACGACCCACGGATTGCCTGCTGTGGATGAGGTAACCCAATTGGGTCTAGCTACATCGCCTGACCTCACAACACCCGATTTAAGCCGGAGCAGATCGTGTACACGCGGCGAATGTTGAGCAGTCGGAACCATCGATTCCCTCAGAAGAATTTTGCCATCAGCAGCATCCAGAGTGCCAGGGTGGCCCAGCCGACGAGATAGGTCCCGATCAAGCCCGAACTGGCAATCTCCGGTGTGGCATTGAATCCTTTGCCGAAGACCAGGCCAAAGAAACCGCCTGGAATCGCGCTAATTACAGTGATGTTCCGAAGATCATTGTGATTCATGCGAAACAACAGCATCACGCATAGGGCGAATAGTGGCTGTCCCATAAGCTTGAGAAGTGTGGTGATGGCGACACCACTCGTGAACCGGAAGCTCTGCGCGGAGACGACCAGTCCTGTAAGGATAAGTGCGGAGCCAGTTGCGGCGCTCCCCAGAGTGGTGAGTGAGCCTTGTACGAAGGATGGCAGATGGATGTCGAAGAAGACTCCAACCAAAGCCAACAGTGGAGCCCAAACCACCGGACGTAAGAGAGCGCGAGGGAAGCTATACAAGATCTGCTTTATGGAGATATTGTGCCCTCCAGACTGCTTATCTGCTTCGAGAAGCGCCAAGGTGACAGGCGAAATCGTGATCGACCCGATCGCGATCGATAAGGCAGCAGTGATGGTCGATTCGGGACCGTAGGCTCCCTTGAATAGGGGAAGTGCGATTGCGGCCGCATTTGGGAAGCCAATGGTGAGAGCCAATACGGAGGCATCTGAAAGCGACATGCCAAGCCACCTGCGCGCCCAAATGTAGCTAATCAGGTACAGGACACAGAATACCAGCGTGATCATCAGGGCGGCGGTGACATGACGTAGCAAATCAGCTCGCGATGAGCCGAGAATCGTTGAGAACAGAGCGCAGGGAATCGCAAAGCTCATCACCAGCACGATCAGATTACGAACATTCTGGTTGTCCATCGTGCCGCGCCGGCCTGCGGCATATCCCAAAAGCAGACCGGCGAATATTGGGACAAGTGTATTAAGAAGGACCTGTGTCACGACTGCTCCTTATGCGTTCTGCCACTGTGCTTCCAGCGCAGCGCGGACGGCAATTCCAGCCTTTCGTGTCTGCTTAGCGGCATCGGACTGAAGCCGATTGCTGAGATCGGTTTCTCCGCTGCGTACGTCCTGAATTGCATCGATCAACTCGTGTCTAACGGCATCGATATCGGCGGTCGTAGGATGGTTTGGGTCCTCCACGTGAAGCAATTTGTAAAGCAACCCAAGCTTGGCATAGTCGCGGACGTCATAAGACATGGGGGCAATCTCATGCCCAAGCTCTTCGAGTTCAGCGACAGAGCGACGCGTGATTCTCGCAGCCGCTTCCTTGTGCATTGCGTGAATCACAATGCCAGGATCATTGAAGGATAGAATGCGATTCGCTTGATAGCCATGCGTAAGAAATCCGCCGGAGAAAGCTTGTCCTGCGACAAGCGAAATCACGGGATGTCCAGCCATCCGCGCCGAAGCATAAGCATCGGATGACGCTGCCGCGGCGAAGAATATCCCGGCCGTTTCCTCGCGGCGCCCATAAGCTTGACTCTTGACATCGACGATCGCGATCACCGGACGCTTCTTTGCTTTTGGCTTTTCACGATCTTCAGCGATAACTCGACGCAAGTGATGCGCCAGGGTGAACGCTTCCTCGAGACCCACCTGACCATCACGCACGCACGGAAAGCGACTGGACGGATTGGGTACGACACAAAGGAACAATGCGATCTCTTCGCCAATCTGAGCCTCTGTAGCGAGAATGGTGCCGGGGTCTCCGGACGCCGGTCGATTGTTTCCTGTCAGAGCCTGAAACCATGCTCTTCCACGCAACCCGATGTGTTCACTCATCGCAACCCTCCCGTTGTTTTGTTGTTCCATCTCTGGCGCAGGCTCATTGGATCGATCTGCTCAGACGCATCCAAGGCAGCGATTCGATCACGGTAGAGCTCTACTTGTTGGCTTCTGTATTCGGGGCGAAGATCGGCCTGGACGTATCCACGAATTGTGGCTCTGATCTTCTCGGCATCGTCTTCAACGAGAGCATCTGCCAGCTCCATCCCGACACGCTGCTCTCCACCGTGAATAGCCCAGATGAGCGCGCGGTCGGAGGAATCGAATTCGTCGATACCGGACTCCTGCTCGATGACCTCGGGCCCATTGAGACCGAGTCGAGCCTCGCGGGTCATCACTACGTAGCTCGACACTCCGGCTGCAAGGGACATGCCACCGAAGCAGCCAACCGTTCCGGCGATCAAGGTAATCACTGGAGCATGCGGGCGTAGGGCGAGCACTGACGAGATCACTTCGGCTACAGCCGCCAATCCAAGATTGGCTTCCTGCAGACGAACGCCGCCGGTCTCGAGCAAAAGAATGGCGGCTGTCCTTTTACCAGCCTCGGAGTCTTTGGTGGCGAGATCAAGGGCCGCGGTCATCTTTGCGCCTGAGACTTCTCCGATGCTGCCGCCTTGAAAGGCCCCTTCAAGAGCGATAGCCACAGCCGGCATGCCGCCGATCTTGCCTTTGATCACGATGCAACCGTCGTCGAACTGTGGAGCGATGCCTTGCAGGGGCAGCCAGGGAGACTCCATTCTGTCGAATGGACCAA
The DNA here is from genome assembly GCA_050012935.1 of Edaphobacter sp. Classification (GTDB taxonomy): domain Bacteria; phylum Acidobacteriota; class Terriglobia; order Terriglobales; family Acidobacteriaceae; genus Edaphobacter. The sequence goes on from JBEKGF010000004.1 coordinate 41,806, forward strand.
CAAGCTCCTTCCAGGTGCCCTCATCGAACAGGCTCTGCGCTCGTCTGCGGGCATCAAGCTCAATGAAGCTTTGACGGCTTACGAATTCCGGAATGATATTCGTCTGGTTCATTGATTAATCACCTCCACCGCTTGTTCAAGCCGAAGCATGACACTTCCTGGAGTTGCGCCGGCATCGTTGATCCGGATGTGTACAGCGCCGTCGAACCTTGAGAAGAACCGATCGAACACGGCCTTCCAGGAACTCTGAAAGCCATCCACGCTGGTTGTGATCGAGACGTGAGCACCTTCGTTCTGTGTCGGTTCCATGAGAACTTCCATATCGCCGGAGCCTACGACTCCAACATGAGCTTTCTTCATGATGCGACGCTTCGCCGCCGGATAGTCGAACTCAATTTGCTCCATAAGTGTCTTCCTCCGAAAGACTGTTATCCTCTTGCACTGCGTATAAACCTTGTTCCATGGCGTCCAGAAAGAGAGTGGCGGCCAGAAGATCCGCACTGCCTCCCGGGGAAATGTTCCTGATAAAAAGTTCGTGATCGAGCCGCATCATCGCCTGATCCCCGGCGGCACTTCCGGGACCTCCAGCAAGGAGGACGTCTGAAGCACCCTTATGCGCGACTGCCAGTGCCTCGGTCCCGCCACGATAAAGTACACAGGTATCTTCGAGGTGAACCATGATGTTGAGAAGCGCCGACAATCTACTATTCGTTTCTGTGCAGCCGTTATTTCTGGCTGCACGTAGAGCGGGAAGGCCAACCTGAATCACGTGAGGAAAACCGGAGAGAGCTTCGCCCCGTGCTCCTGTTACCCCATAACGGGCTCGCACCATATCGCCGTGCGAAACAAGCTGAGGTTGAGCACGACCCGGCAGACATGCCAGAGATCCGGCATCCTGCGCGATAGCCGTTGGATTCGAATCGATTCGCTGTCCCGCCGCCGTTACCAGAAGACCCAGAATCCAGATCGCTCCTTTATGCGAGTTGCTTCCACCAGTTGCCTGAAGCATCGTTGATTCAGCAGCTCTTCCGATTGCAGCAACCTCGGTACGTAATCGCTGACCAAATGGCATTGATTGCGCGGCGGCCGCCATCGCCGCGAAGTAGGGAGCGATCTCTGAGGCAGATCGCCGCATAATATCTAACGAAAGATCGGAGTGCGCTCCTGCGCCTCTGCGATCCACCAGGCCCGGCTTTGGAGTGAGCTCTGCTTCTGCGATCAGCGCCTGCCGTGCCAGTTCCGCGAGATGTTCGGTGGCAAACACTCCTCGAACAGGTGCGACTTGTCTCAAAACCTGGATCGTGTTTGGCATTACCAGTTCCTGAACTTTGCGGGAGGTTGGTATAGACCGCCGGACCATGCGACAAGGTCTTCCATACTACGGGCCGCGAGGAGAGAACGATTCGCCTGGAGCCGCTGCACGCCGATGTCTTCCGGGTATGCAACGATGCCTTTGCGACGAAGTTCTTCCGTCTCGGCGGGCTTCGCCTTTAGACCAATGGGACTGATGCCAGCGACGGCGGCCAGCGCTCGGCGGCGCTCTTCTATCCCCTCGGCTTTATATAGATAAGCGATGCCTTCCTCAGTGACGACGTGGCTGACATCATCGCCATAGATCATGATCGGCGTGATGGGCATGCCAGCTTTCTTTCCAACTTCAACCGCATCGAGTGTTTCGACGAAGGCAGGAACACCACCTTTGGAGAACGTCTCAAGGGTTTGGACTACAAGCTTCCTGCCACGTGCATTTGGACTTGGATCCGTTTTAAGGTCGAGCCACGCGGGTGTCGAATGACGACGCCCGTGGGGATCGTGTCCCATGTTCGGCGCGCCACCGAAACCAGCCAGACGGCCAGTTGTTACGGTCGACGAATTGGCATCACCATCCATCTGGAGGGTTGCACCGATAAAGGCGTCGACCGCGTACTGTCCGGCGAGTTGGCACAACACACGGTTGGAGCGGAGGCTTCCGTCGCGGCCGTTGAAGAAGATATCGGGTCTGGCGCGAATGTAGTCGTCCATACCCACTTCGCTGCCAAATGAGTGGACGCTCTGGACCCAGCCGCTCTCGATGGCCGGGATAAGCGTCGGGTGTGGGTTCAACGCGAAGTGCTTGCAGATCTTCCCGCGCAGTCCCAACGACTCCCCATACGTCGGCAGCAAGAGTTCGATGGCTGCGGTATCGAAGCCGATGCCGTGATTGAGCGACTGAACCTGGTGCCGTTCATAGACGCCACGAATGACCATCATTCCCGTAAGAATTTGAAGCTCAGTGACGTGGCGAGGGTCGCGGGTAAAGAGCGGCTCCACTGCAAAGGGCTTGTCGGCTTCTACAACAATGTCCACCCAGGACGCTGGAATGTCGACGCGCGGAAGCTTGTCAACGATCTGGTTCACCTGGACGATGACAATCGCATCGTGAAAGGCGGCGGCCTCCACAATCACCGGCGTATCTTCAGTGTTTGGGCCTGTAAACAGATTCCCTTCCTGGTCAGCCTGTTCGGCGCATACCAATACGACGTTAGGGACAAGGTCGACGAGTAGTCTGGCATAGAGCTCAACATAAGTGTGAATTGCCCCGATCTCGAGAACGCCATCCTCAAGAAGCTGGGCTACTCGAAGACTCTGGGGGCCCGCAAACGCGAAGTCCACTTTCTTTGCGATGTCGAGCTCAAAGAGTGTCAGATGCTCGGGCCGGCTGATGCTTGAGATGATGAGGTGAAGGTCGTGAATCTTCTTCGCACTGACCTGGACCAGGGAACGCGACAGGAAGTCGGCTTGCTTCTGATTGTCGCCCTCCATCACAATTCGGTCGCCGGCCACGATGACCGACTCGAGAGCCTCGACTATCTTTTCCTGGGCTAATACCGGGCCTTTCATCCAGGGTTTGACCGCCTGCATCCGTCGCGCCTTCTCGTCACGACGAGTCGTCCAGGAGGTTGGACGTTGCTGTTGCGTCTGCTCACTCATTCGCTACTCCTTTCACCTCACATCCACTCGCGAGCGTGTCTGCTACTAGTTAAAAAACCACCCAACCAATCCTTCCAGAGTCGCTTTGCCCTTCGCGAGGCTCACTTCTGATTCATGACGGTCTCGATTCCACGCGTAGCATCGGTACTTCCTTGCCATACGCTATATGACGCTTCGAGGGCAATTCTCGATTCTTGTTCGCTCTTATTACCGTGATACGGATGACTAATCAGATTGAGCTGGACGAGCAACTGGGGATGATCTCGTTCGCGAACCGCGCCGAGATTCTAAGTATCCTTCCGAGATCAAACGCTCGTAGCACTCCGTCACGGTAATCCTGGACACTCCAACCGAGCGAGCTAGCGCCCGAGATGCGGGCAATCGCAAACCAGTATTGAAGCGTCATCGAGGAACCCGGCCCTGACGCTATCGTAAAGTTGACGATATAGCGGCTGTTGCGATTTTGGATCGAACTCCAACGGGATGTCCATTTATGAATGGTACTGGCTCAGTCATCAGTTGTCGGGACGGCAAACGCAAACTTTTTTGCTGCTAGAAATACCGGCTCTGTTGCCTCCCGCTTCACCTGCACTCGCAGGCCATGGGACACGGATATAGCCCAGCGCAGGGATATTTGAAGCCCTATCCCCCTTCCCAACGCATCGCAAGCTTACTTATTCGCCCTATATTCTGTCCTCTCAGAGGGGCCTCCCCAAAACCATCCCGCTGGAAACTGGATACCTTTCGCATAGCAACGATAGATGCCGGGCGGCGAAGCTTCCTCTCCCAAAGTCCACGACCGGTCTGATTTTCATTCCCGAGGCCAATGGTGTTTCGAGCTATACTAGCCACCTGCATAACATTACGAGGATGTATGGCTACGAGACGACAGGAAGACCCGCCGAGGTTACCGTCATCACCGTTGACGCCAGAGATCGAGCATGATCTTGCCTCGAGTCTTTACCAGGAACTCCATCGGTTGGCGGCAGTCAAGATGCGCTTCGAGCGCGGAAATCACACTCTCCAACCAACTGCACTGGTGAATGAAGCGTACTTGCGGCTCGTCGACTGCTCCGATTCCATGTGGCAAAACCGAACCCGCGTGTTGGGCATAGCTGCCAATGTAATGCGCCACATCCTGGTGGACTACGCTCGAGCACATAACGCGGGGAAGCGCGGAGAGGGACAGGTTCAGGTGACGCTGATCGAAGACATGGTAGCCGGCATCAGCAACTCGACTGTCGACGTATTGGCTGTCGATGAAGCACTCCATCACCTTGCCGAGTTTGACGAGAGGCAGGCCAAGATTCTTGAGATGCATTTTTTTGGAGGTCTGACATTTGAAGAGATCGCACTGCAACTTGGCCTATCGGCACGCACAGTAAAACGTGACTGGACGATGGCTCGCGCGTGGCTTCGCCGGGAGCTATCACCTCAAACCCACTATGACCCCTGAACTCTGGCAACGCCTGAAACCGCTATTCAACGCCGCCCTGGTGAAGGACACACAGAATCGCGCGGCTTTCATTGACGCCGTCTGCGGTAGGGATCTCGAGCTTAAGAGGCACCTCGAGCAGCTTCTCGAAGCCGAACAACAAGCCACCGGATCGTTGGATGCTCCGCTTGCTCATCTCAACGGATTCCTCGGGAACAAGGACGCTCGCTTCCAATCGGAGGCAGTCGTTCTTGGGCGTTTTCGCATCATTCGCCAAATAGGCAGAGGCGGGATGGGCGAAGTAGCCAAATCTTAATGAGTGGCGTTTTTCTTCCACCCAACACAAACCAGCCTATATCGTGTCAGATCCCAATAACTAGTTCTACAAGTTGGAATATTCAAATTTCCGGGCAGGACAGCCAGGGGAACGAGAAGCTCAATGTGGCTTCTATATGCTCCAACCAGACCTGCGATATTACACTGCCTCCTGATTCAGGTGGTGTCATCTATATCAACGCAAATCCTAGTAGCAGCAATATAGTGGGATGGAATAGATCGTTCTTTCTAGGGGAGCTGGACTACTTCGATAACTCCGACGCCTGCGCGGCGCAACCAAAAACTCTTTCCTGTGACTATCTCTCATACATCACGTGGCAAGTATCCCCCCCTTCTCCGCCGTCACCACCACCGAATCAGCCCACTAAGTTCGGGTGTAACGACACATGCGATGTCCTTGTAGGGGGTCCGGTTCTTTCTTCGCGCGCGAGCCCACCTCCACCTATTTGCCAAAGAATGTGAATTTGGATACGACCGAATGGCCTACCTAGCGAAGTTGCCAGGTGACAGGCGCAGGATTGAAGAGCGCTAGGTCATTGTGCAAGCTCCAGTAATCCGCCGATGTCTGTTTTCGACCGCTGGCGACATCAAGAATCAGATGGAAGATCTGTGTACTGACTCCTCAATGGTGGTATCCCCTGTCGCGATGCTGCCCGCATCGATGTCGATAAGGTCGGGCCATCGTTCGGCAAGTGCAGACCGCGACGCCACTTGATTACGGGTGTCATGGCCAGACCATTGTCTTGTTAATCATTCGGGCAAATCTATTCCACGGGTCTCGGGTAAGAGCAGCGCACTTAACGCCATCAACATGTAAGCAGCTGCGGCGAAGACCGCAATTGCCTTGCCGAGGTCCATGTGAGCACTGAAGTAGCCGACCAGCGAAGGGAACAATGCCCCGACGCCGCGCCCCAGGTTGTAGGCGAACCCCTGTCCTGATCCGCGCAATGAAGTTGGAAAAAGCTCGGAGAAGAAGGCTCCCATCGGGCTGAATGCGCCTGATGGAAAAAACCCAAGAGGAAAACCGAGAAACAACATCACGTGGCCGCTGATCGGCAGCACCATATAGAGCAAAACTGTCGTGAACGAAAGCACTGCGAAGAGCGTTAGCGTCCCCTTGCGGCCGATCTTATCGGCTAGATACGCAGCCGTCAGATAGCCTGCGAACGATCCCGCAATGACCACAAGCAGATATCCGCCAGTGTGTGTCACCGATAAGCCTCGGGCATTCATATAAAGCGGCAGCCATGTGGTGATCGCATAGTAGCCACCCTGAGCGCCAAGTGCCAGGAATGCAGCAAGCAGCGTCGTCTTGAGCAGAGCTGGAGAAAAAATCTGGAGGAATTGGGTGAAGGAGTCCTCCTTGATCGCCTCAAGCCTGCGCTCGAAGATGGTTGATTCGGAGACATGACTTCGAACCCACACAGCCAGCAGGGCCGGCAACAGACCCACCCAGAACATCGCACGCCACGCCAGCGAAGGCGGCAGCAAAACGAAAAATAGCGTGTAGAACAAGGCCGAGATACCCCAACCGATTGCCCAGCCACTCTGCACCGTTCCCACCGCGCGTCCTCGATATTCGCTTCGTATCGTTTCGCCAATCAGCACTGATCCCACAGCCCACTCGCCACCAAACCCCAGGCCTTGCAGGCCACGGAAGATGAGAAGCTGGGTAAAACCGTTTGCGAATCCGCTAAGAAAGGTAAAGATCGCGAACCAGAGAATCGTCAATTGCAGGACTCTTACCCGGCCGAACCGGTCTGCGGCCAGTCCCGCGATCCATCCTCCCACCGACGACAGCAAAAGCGCAGACGTTCCCAGCATCCCCGCCTCGCCTTTGCTAATGTGCCAGAGAGCGACCAGGGTTGGCAGCACGAAGCTATACGCCATGACGTCCATTCCATCGAGCATCCAACCCGCAAAGGTTGCCACCAAGGTTGATCGTTCTTTGGCACTAAGCTGAGTGAGCCAAACCTTGTCGACGGGTGCTAACTCGTGCTGGAGCTGCGATTCACTCATGCTACCCGCAACCTTTCTCTGACCTTCGCTACTTCTTTGCCACCGAAACACCCCATCCACCTCCACCCGGCGTCTCCACGCGGATGAGGTCATTGCTGCCCACATGCCGTGTGCATTTCCCAGGTAAATCCGTTGCGGCGCCGTCCGGGTGAATCAGCTGTGCCTTCCCTGTTGCTCCGTCTTCTCCCCCTGCAAGTCCATAAGGAGAAAATTTCCTTCGATCGCAAAGAAAGGTCACTTGTGCCGGCGACAGGAGCTCGATCTCGCGCACTAATCCATCTCCACCGCGGAACTGCCCCGCTCCACCGGAACCGCGGCGGTATCCATACGACCGCACGCGGAAGGGATAGGCATACTCCAGCGCTTCGATCGGGGTATTCAGCGAATTGGTCATGTGGCAGTGGATGCCATCAATACCATCCATGCCAGGACGCGCGCCCATACCGCCGGCAGTGGTTTCGTAGTAAGTGAAAGGTGCGTTTGTGCGATGGTCCACACCACCTACCGTCAGGTTGCTCATCGTGCCATAGCTCGCCGCTGGAACGCGGTCTGGTGCAGCCTTCGCCAAAGCACGCAACAGCGTATCCGTGATTCGCTGGCTCGCCTCAACATTGCCCCCGGCGACAGGCGCCGGCAGCTTCGCATTCACGATAGTTCCTGCCGGAGCCAAAACTTTGACCGAGTTCATGAGTCCAGCAGTCGCGGGGGCGTCATCGCTTAGAAGACACCGCAGCATATAAAAGCAAGCGGAATACGTGATGGGATAAACAGCGTTTACGCTCCCTCTTACCTGTGGTGATGATCCAGCGAAGTCAATCTCAACTGAACCAACTGCAGGATCGAAGGTAATCGCCACCGCAATGCGGATCGGATCATCGACAACTCCGTCTCCATCAAGAAAATCTTCGGCCGTAAAGACGCCTGCTGGCATATTGCGGAGTTCGGCTCGCATAAGCCTCTCGGAGTATGCGAGCAGCTCTTCCACCAGATCATTCACCTTAGCCAGACCGTACTTGGCGACCACTTCCTTGATGCGCCGCTCCCCTACCCGGCAAGCACCTATCTGCGCTGCGAGATCACCCTCCCGCTCCTCCGGTGTCCTTACATTCGCCAGCAGCAGCGAAAGAATGTCATTGCTCATTACGCCCTTGCGGATCAAACGAATCGGAGGAATCCGGATGCCTTCCTGATAGATCTCTTCGGCAGGCCCCATCGATCCTGCGTACATGCCACCGACATCAGCGTGATGCGCTCGCGATGCGGCATAGAATGCCGGCTTGCTGAAGTCGCCAATAAATATCGGTAGGACCAGTGTTATATCCGGAAGGTGGGTGCCTCCTGCGTATGGATCGTTCAGTATTGCGATGTCGCCTTCCTCCAGCTTCATGCTATCCACGACTGCCTTGACCGACATCGGCATGGCGCCAAGGTGAACCGGCATGTGGTCCCCCATCGCGATAACCCGCTCACGGCTATCAAAGAGAGCACAGGAATAGTCGCGCCGCTCCTTGATGTTCGGTGAGATGGAGGTGCGCCGCAGCGCAGCTCCCATCTCTTCGGCGATCGAGTGAATGCTGCTCTGAAAGATCGCGAGTTCGATGGGATCTTGCGTATCGTTCCTGTCTTTCATCCATGCACCTCGATTACCAAATTGCTCAGGCCATCCACTCTCAAGACATCACCGAAAGGCAGAACAGTGGCGGAGCTGTACTCTGAGACGATTGCTGGACCGGCGAAGGTGTCTCCCGGACGCAGAAGATCGCGGTCGTAGATACGTGTTTCCTGAAAACAGCCGTCGAAGTAGACCTGACGTGTGCCGATCAAAGCGTGCGATCCATCGCCCTCATGTAGAGGCTGCACCACAGGCGTGAAGGCCTCGGCTGCGCTCACCATCCGCACACGCACGTTCACAACTTCGAGCGCGCGTGTCTCATTTGCAAATCCATAGCGGCGCTGATGCAGATCGTGAAATTGCGCGGCCATCTCCGGACCGAACGGGACATTTAACTCATAGCCCTGTCCGTGGTAGCGCACATCAACCGACCGAAAGGATTGCCCGGTTAGATTCTCTGCTCGGAACTCTTCCGCTCCCAGCTTTTCAAGCTCACCGAAGACGTCCTCAAATGAGCCATCGATCGAAAGCATCACTGTACGCGAGTACTCCCGCATCGTATCGGCCAACAAAATACCTACAGCCGACAAGGCCCCAGGCAGAGCCGGCACTAAAACGCGAGGCACCCGTAAAGCGTACGCCAGCGAACAGGCATGTACAGGCCCTCCGCCCCCGAAGGCCACGAGAGTGAAGTCGCGTGGGTCATATCCGCGCTCCACAGAAATTACGCGGATCGCTTTGGCCATCGAGGTCTCAATCACCTGCACGATGCCGGCCGCAAAGCCTTCCACGGTCGCAATCGGCCCTTTGGTTTTTTCCATCCAAAGCAGCATGCGCTCGCGATCCAGTTTTACTGAGCCGCCAAGAAATCGTTCTGTGTCCAGTCGTCCCAGCGCAAGATTTGCATCCGTTACTGTCGGTCGTTCGCCCCGGCCAAAGCAGATCGGTCCGGGTATCGACCCCGCCGACTCCGGCCCAACACGAAGCATTCCTCCTGCGTCGAAGCGCGCAATTGAGCCGCCACCGGCGCCGGCAGTATGAATATCGAGCATCGGGACACCGATCGGAATCCCTGACACAATGGACTCATTGCTGATGTGTAACCCGCCTGCGCTTGCGTCGACAAGACAAACATCCGTCGAGGTGCCTCCCATGTCGAAGCCGATGATGCGGTCAAACCCGGCGAGGGTCGCGAGCTTATAGGCGCCAATTACGCCGCCTGCAGGCCCCGACAGCACTGTCCTCACCGGCTCAGCAGCCGCCAGCTTCGCCGAGATGATGCCTCCTGACGACTGCATCACTTCCAGGCGAGCCCGCTCGTGCCCTCTCTCGACATGTGCCGCCAAGTTCGTCAGATAGGCGCCCATCTTTGGAGCAAGGTAGGCATTCGCCACTATCGTTGATGCACGCTCATACTCGCGAAACTCGGGCAGAATCCTATGCGAGATCGAGAGCGGCAGCCCCAGCCGCTCCAGCGCTGCGGCTACCGTGCTCTCATTCTTCGAGTTTGCAAATGAGAAAAGCAGCGAAAGCGCCACTGCATCCACATCTGCGCCTCGAATCCTGGAGACTAGGTCATCCAGTTCGTCAGCATCGACCTGGTGGATTACTTCGCACTCCGCACTGGTTCGTTCCTTGATCCCGAAGCGAAGCCCTTCCGGCACAAGACACTCCGGAGCGGGCTGAAACCAATCGTAGAGTTTTGGTCGCGCCTGCCGGCCGATTGCAATTGTGTCTTCAAAACCTTTGGTCGTTACGAAAGCGACGCGTGCCCCCTTGCGCTCCAACATTGTGTTCGTTCCCACGGTTGTTCCGTGGCGAACAATAACCTCCGGCCCTGCAGCAACCTGTCTCAAACCATTGAGAACCGCCATGCCAGGATCTTGCGGCGTCGAAAAGACTTTCAGCACGACAAATCTTCCGTCCTGCAAATACACACAGTCCGTGAAAGTACCGCCAGTATCAATTGCAATACGCATTATGCCCGGCCTAATTGAGGAGTTCTGGTCCTATTTTCGTTCTTTGTTCAAGTTCATTTTATCGAGCGAATTCTTTCGTCGTCGTATGGGGATCCTTTTTTACTTTCGCTTCCCAGTACCACCACCCCGATCCGAAATGTCAAACCGGCAGATGCGAGGGGGGCCGGGATGACGAAGGCAGTGGGATGGCACACCTTCAGGAGAGCTTATGCAACCCTCATCCATTCATCCGGCGCTACTATAAAAAACGGCGCGGGAACTCATACGCCACTCTTCGCCGGTGATGACTTCGGGAGTTTATGAACAGGCTGTCACAACCGACAAGCGTGAGGCACACAATCAGTAGTCGCAGGACTTTTCAGAGTCAACTCGACCACGCAGCCCTCTGCTGGATGAGTTCTGGACCCTTGTTCCCCCACAACGATGGCTAATGTATCCCGTCTAGCTCGTAAGTTATTGATCGATGGAACCTTCAGTCTGGCCATCGATCATGCCGGCGATATCTGGATATCGAATGAGAATGGCGTTCAGAAGTTCTCTAACACCCCCCAAAGCTGCTCCGGAACCGGCGCAGGATCCGGGCCGCTGGCCATCGACGGCGCCGGAAATGTTTGGGTGGGAAACGGTAAAGAGTTTATCGGTGAACTCTCAAACTCCGGAGCCACCATCGCATCCGGCTACACCGGCGGCGTTGTGGTCCCCCCGGGGGACAATATCGAGGCGTTTCTAGACACCAGGATTGCCGTCGATGGCTCTGGCAACGTCTGGTCCCCATACAGCTATGGAAACCCTCCGTATGGCATCGTTGAGTTCATTGGCGTAGCCACGCCCGTTGTAACCCCCCTGGCCACCGGCGTCCAAACCAACACCCTCGGTGCCCGTCCCTAAGCTTTCCTCCTCCCGCGCGAAGGAGGAATTCTTCACTCGCAAAAGGTGTAGCAGAGCTTCTCGACGTAAGGCCAGTGGCCTGACCGAGCCAGCTTTCAATATTTCCGAACTTCCAAAAGCGAACGAGAAGGAGCGTAGAGATGGGCAAGTTAGACGGTAAAGTAGCGGTGATCACCGGAGCAACCTCCGGAATGGCGCTGGCGTCGGCCAAGTTGTTTGTCGAAGAGGCGCGTACGTGTTCATCACGGGCCGGAGGCAGGATAATCTGGACAACGCGGTCACGGCGATTGGACGCAATGTGACCGGAATACAAGGCGATTCGGCGAAGTTGGCTGATCTCGATCGGCTCTACGAGGCGGTCAGGCGTGAGAAGGGCTATATCGATGTGGTGTTTGCCAGCGCCGGTCATGGCGGTCGCGCACCGCTGGGAGCGATCTCAGAAGAGCAGTTCGACAGCATCTTTTCCCCGAATACCCGCGGAACACTCTTCACCGTGCAGAAGGCGCTTCCCATGATGCGGAATGGCGGATCGATCATCATGAACGGATCGATCGCTCACCTCAAGGGCATGCCGGGGCTGGGCGTTTATGGGGGAAGCAAGGCAGCGCTGCGGTCGTTCGCGCGATCATGGGCGGTGGAACTCGCAGAGCGCAGGATCCGCGTGAACGTGCTCAGCCCAGGACCGATCGCTACCAACGCTCTCGCGAACGCCCCTGCGGAAACGAAGGAGTACTTCTTGTCAGCCATTCTTCGCAAGGAGTTCGGACGCTCTGAAGAGATCGCGACGACAGCTCTGTTTCTCGCCTCCGACGACTCGAGCTTCGTGAACGCCAGCGAGATCTGTGTCGATGGCGGATTAGCGCAGATCTGATTTCGGAAAAGATGACAACCAGGTATTACCGAAACGCCACGGCGCTCGCGACATTGCGCATCCTCATTGGAATGTTTTTTGTGCTTGGCGAGTACCAATTGAGGGGAAGCTCCCCAATACCTCCAGAAAGCCGACGACGGGCCAGGATAACTGCCGGACAACCACATTTTTTCTGACCCAGTTCCATTTCACCAATGGATATTGTTCAAACCTGTCAACGGTCTTTATAAGCGCTTAATGCGGCACGAGCCGTTAGAGGACTGAAGCCGGAGACGCAGCTTGTTCACACGCCCGCGATGCCAAACCAGCCTTGTTGGTGCTCGTGTTCTAACCGGCCTACGATGTACTGCCATAACGCCGGGCACCCGTTCTTGATCTGGGCCTCGATCCGTTTGATAACACGCTCATAGCTGATCCCGTTCTCGCGCCAGCTCTGGCCATCGTTGGCTAAGTTAAGCAAAACAGGCATCGCTCGATCGACTGCGTTCGCGAAGCGTGCTTCAGCCGTCTCAGACTTTTCGAACTCCAGCCAGAGCGCAAGAAAGGCGCTTCCCTGTTCCTCCCGCAGCATACCAAAGATACGCTCAACAGACGCAAGCTCCGCTGCCTTGAGCTCTTCCCAGCCTCCCTCCGCAAACGCGATCCTATCCCCTGCGTCGATCTCTCCGATGTCGTGAACCAGGAGCATACGGATCACTCGATTGAGATCGATTCCTGGCTCTGCATAGGGGAATAAAGAGGCCGCGAACATCGCGAGTTGCCAGCTATGTTCCGCCGAGTTCTCATTACGATCCAGACCAACCGGGCGGACCTTCCTAGTCACGCCCTTTAGCTTGTCCAACTCCAGGATGAAGCTGATCACTTCCTGCATTGCAATGAACTCCCGCGGTCGACTCTTTGAATGACTAAGTAGCGCTTATCTAAGTAACGTTTGTCGAGTTCGCCCCTCGAAGGTGCAAACGCCGAAGTGACGTGAACTCCTCGAAGCGAAGAGGCCTACATTGGCTGAAATGTTACGCGTTCTCGATGTGATGCGAGACGGGTAGCAACTTTTTCTTCCGTTGCACCAGAAAGACCGGAGAAACCGAGATGTTCGATACAGAATGAAGCCGACACAGTTCCGAAGAGGAGCGCGTTAATCGGATCCTCTCCTTCTGCGATGCCGGCCAGGACTCCTCCGCAGAAGGCATCGCCCGCCCCTGTTGTATCGACTAACTCAACCGATATAGCAGGAATGTGTATCCACTCGCTGGCGCCCGCGATGTGAGCGATTACTCCCTCCGCGCCGCACTTAATTGCTATCAAAGCCACATCCGATGCCAGAGCACGCAGCTTACGCAGGGCTTCGAGCGGACCAGTTCCTGGAAATATGGCGAGGACGTTTTGCCGGCTCGGCAAAAAAAGATCGACTGCCCGAATGATCTCAACAGTCTCGTCGAGATTCGCCATGCCAAGAAGGTCGTGGTCATCCAGGTCGAGCGAGATAAAGAGCGTGCCGGCTTTGCGAAGCTCTTGAGCCAACGCTACTGCGATGCCGTGTGGCAATGGAGCGATATGGGCTGCAGTTTGATGTCCAGACAGCGCATCGGCCGGCTTAGGGCTAAATTCGCTCCAATTTTTGGTTGCAGTGCGGGAGATGAAATGCCGTCGGCCGTCTTCTTCATAGAGTCCCCAGTTCCGCAAGGTGCGTGGGACCGGTTGGCAGCGCGATAGATCGATGCGTTTGCCCAGGAGTTCGACGGGGTAGTCAGCGCCTATCGGAGCAACAATACTTATATTCCCTGTCCAGAGCGCCGCTCCTAGCGCGGCGTAGACCGCGTTACCACCGGGCGCCGCCCAACGGGTCGAGCCGTCGTGAAAGACAAGATCATCAATCGTCAGGTTGCCGTAGACGGAGACAACCGATGTCACGTCCCCGCCCCGGGGCGCGCCAAGGTGAATTGCACCAGAGAAGAGTTATGGTAAATCACGCTATACAAGCCGCGGCGACGCTGTGGCTCAAACTGGACCTCCCGCATCAGCAGCAAGGGAAAGGCCGGTTTGACCTGCAGAAGTTCAGCGTGTTTCTTGCTGGCTGCCACGGCACTGACCGTCGCTTCGCTCGACACGAGCTGCATCTGGAGGTTCGCCGCCATGAATCCGTAAATTGAGCCCCCGTCAAAGGTCTTGATCAGCGGGAGTTTCCACGAAGCATCGTCGAGGAGAGGGATGTAGTCATACGCCACAGCGATAGGAGTCGAACCGGCAAGCCGGAGCCGGAAGATCTCGGCGACCGGCGAGGATTCGGGAATCTCGAGCGCGGCCGCGATCGCAACGCTGGCCGGTGTCTGGCGGATCTTCAGGCCGTCTACTTTGGCCTCGCCACCATGCTCACGAATCAGCGCAGACATGGAATTCATGGTGTCGAGCGGACTGCTCAGATAGCCGGCACGTTCAGCGACAAAGGTACCGACGCCGTGACGAATCGTGAGCAATCCCTCTCGGGTTAGCAGGCGAGTCGCTTCGCGAAGGGTTTGGCGGCTAACGCCGAGCTCCCGTGCGAACTCCACCTCTCCCCGTAACTGCATCCCATGGGCCAGCTTACCGGAATGGACCTGTTCTCGAATCGCGCTCGCCACCCGAGACGTGAGGTTCTCCCGAGGCATCCCATTCCATATGCGCTCGTTAAGCCCTTTCGTGGAGAGCTCATTCAAGTCCCTGTTGATCATGATTTCCAATTATGCCAGTCTCTGGACAGGTCGGTCAACGAAAGGTCGGAGGTCAGACATCTGTCGTCTTTTAACGGTCCTCTCATCTCTCTTTCTCGCTGTGTTTACTTAGACGACTTACCGTTTTATCTGACTCTCCGGAAAACTATGGTTCGACATTCTCTGCAGCATCGGTAGGTCGAACCCCCTCAATATCGACTGGTACGGTTTGGGAGTCCTTGCGCTGTTTTCCGGCCCACCACCGAGTTGCGTCGTCGCGGCGCACTCAGACACTGCAATACCAACCCACGGGAGCGGTTCATGAAAGTCAGAAACTTTGTAAGGTACATGTGGATCGTCGTCGCGCTTGCGGGCGTGCACGGACGGATATCAGCCCAGACTGCAGTCGACGGAGCGATCGGAGGTACGATCGAAGACAGGTCGGGCGCTGTCGTCTCCGCTGCAACCATTATTATTCACAACAACAGCACCAACGCCGAGGAGACCGCAACCGCCGATGGTTCGGGGTTCTTCCGAGCGATCCATCTGCAGCCAGGCATCTACACGGTGACGGTCAATGCCTCCGGGTTTGAGGTCTACAAAGCGGAAAATATCACGGTCACCGTCGGTTCGCTGACGGATGTCGAGCCTCGCATGGTGGTCGGCTCGACTGCGGAGACGGTGGAAGTCTCGAGCGCGCCTCCAGCGATCAACACCACCAACAACGACTTCACCAGCGTCGTCGACCAAAAGGAGCTTGAAGATCTTCCGGTGAACAATTACCGCTGGTCAGCCTATGCGCTGCAATCGCCGGGCGTGGTCGAGTCAGGCGGCTTCGGACTGTTGAGTTTTCGCGGCCAGAGCACGTTGCTGAACAACATCACGGTCGACGGCGCCGACGACAACCAGGCGTTCTTCTCGGAGGAGCGCGGCCGCACCTTCGTCGGCTATTCCACCCCGAAGTCGGCGATCCAAGAATTTCAGATCAACCTGTCGAACTACTCGACCGAATATGGCCGGGCTTCGGGCGCGGTCGTCAACGCTGTCACCAAGAGCGGAAGCAATCAGTTTCACGGCGAGGGCTACTGGCTCGACCGCGACTCGGCGCTGGCGGCGTTCAATAACTTTACTACCGAAAACATTCAACAGACACCCGGTGGCCCTTTTATCTCCACGCCCATCAAGCCCACCGACATTCGCAAGCAGGACGGCTTTGCGATCGGCGGCCCAATCCTTCGTGACAAGCTGTTCTTCTTCTTCGCGCTCGACCGCTACTATCGCCGCTTTCCCATTGTGACCGTACCCAGCTCGCCAGCCACCTTCTTTGCCGTCCCGAATGCCTCGCTTCCAGGCGGTACCCAGTGCCCCGGTACGGGCGTTACCAATCCGATTACTGCGGCCAACGATAAGAACTTCACTGCCGATAATAACGCTTGCACACTGCAGTCACAGTTGAAGCTGCCGACCTACTCGGCCGCTGCCACCGACTACATTAATGGCCAGGCGAGCCTTGGATCCCTTCTCGGAGAGGCTCCCCGATTCGCCGACCAGACTCTCTTCTTCCCGAAGATCGACTGGCAGATCAACGCGCGCAACCATTTTAGCGGGGAGGCCAACCGTCTCCGCTTCATCTCTCCCGGCGGCCAGCAGACCAACGCGACCGCGCAGTACGGAACTCAGAGCATCGGCAATCTGTATGGCCGCGTCACCTGGGGGGTCGGCCGGCTCGATACAACCATCACCAACAGCCTGGCCAATGAGATCCGCTACCAGTACGGTCGCGACTTCGAGCCCTCCGGCCCGGAAAAGCCGACTGCTTACGAACAAAATACGCTGTTGACGCCTCAGGGATACACCAACCCCTTCGGCATCCCACCCAACGTCTTTATCTCCGGCGCGTTCCAGTTCGGCACGGCTACCTTCTATCCTCGCCTTGCCTATCCTGACGAGCGCCGCTGGCAGGTTAGCGATACCGCGAACTATGTTCGTGGAAATCACACCATCAAGTTCGGAATCGACTACATCCACACCAACGACCTCGCCGAAAACATCCCGAACCTTTATGGGGCGTACTCGTACACATCAGTGGTCAACTACCTCACAGATTATTACCAGTTGCAGAACCCCGCGACTGTCGGCTTGCTTGGCCACTACTCGACTTATAACCAGGGCTTCGGTCAGCTCGCCTTCGACTTCAACACCTCCGACTATGCCGGCTTCATCCAAGATGAGTGGAAGATCCTTCCACGCCTCTCCCTCACCTTCGGCGCGCGTTACGAGTATGAGCAATCTCCCAACGCGCAGATTCCCAACCCCGCCGTTCCCCAGACGTCAAGCTTCCCCAGCGACAAGAACAATATCGCGCCCCGTGTCGGCTTCGCGTTCAATGTCTTTGGCACCGGCAAAACTGTCCTGCGTGGTGGCTACGGCATCTTCAACGCTCGCTTGATCAACTCGACCATCTACAACGCCCTGACCCAGACCGCCGCCACCAATGCGGCGGGCGCGCCACTCGGCCAGCTACAGTCGCCGAATCTGACTCCGTCGGGGAGCACAGTTACCGTGAACGGTGTTTCGACCATTATCAACAAAGGACCGATATTTCCGCAGATCGCTTCCGGCTCGGCGGGCGTGACCCCTAACGTTATCTACTTCGACCCGCACTTCCAGCTTCCACAGATTCACCAGGTGGACCTGGCCGTCGACCAGGATCTGGGCTGGAATACGGTACTCAGCGTCAGCTATCTCGGCTCCTTTGGCCGCGAGTTGCCGACCTTTCAGGACACCAACCTGCCGGCTCCGGTAAAGGTCGTCTACAACGTCGTCAACACCACCCCAACCGCGTTCGCCGCCCTTCAGAACGGCGCCCAGTTCACTACAAATCTGTACGGTGGCGCCCGGCCCAACTCAAACTACGGCGGCCTTACGGACATCGTGAGCAACGTCAACACGAGCTACAACGCTCTCGTCGCTCAAATCCAGCACCGTCTCAACCGCAACATCCAGTTCCAGGGCAGCTATACCTGGTCCCACGTTCTGGACTATAACGAGAACAACACCACCTTCTCGAGCACCAGTGCGATTCTCGATCCTCTGAACCCGCGTCTCGAATATGGGAACGGCAACCAGAACGTTCCCAACCGTTTCATCGCGACGGCAGTCGCCACCTCTCCGTGGAAGGCCTCCGGATGGAAGAGCTACCTGGTCAACGGGTATGAGCTTTCGCCCAGCTTCTCGGCCCAGAATGGCGCACCCTACTCGGCGAACATCACCGGCAACCCAACCAACCTCGTAACCACAACCGGAGCCACCATCACCGGCGTCAGTAGCGGTTATACCGGAACGGGTGGAGGCACGATCGTTCCGGGGCTGGGACGCAATGTCTTCAACCAGCCTCGCACCATTCTGCTCGATCTCCGGGGCTCCAAGCGATTCCAAATCCGGGAGCGTTACAACCTGGAGTTCCTGGCTGAGTCGTTCAACCTGGCCAACCACCAGAACGTGACCGCCGTCAACACCACGGCCTACACCCTCGGCACCAGCGGTACTGGCGCAGCAAAGATCAATACCCTCACGCAGTTCACGGGCAGCGTCTTCGGCGCCACCACCAACTCCAACAACAACAACATCTACACCCCGCGCCAGATCCAGCTTGGCGTTCGTCTGCAGTTCTAGCTCGACTCGTTCATGCCTCGCGACGACCTCTATCGTCGCGGGGCATGAACGATATTCTTCGGCGATATAACCCTCATAACTATTCCAAAGACCTAGGATCAGCGTTCCCCCATGACACTGAGAAACAGCTTTTTTTTCACGCTGAGGTCCGCCGCAGCGCTCGCACTCCTATCGTCGACCGTTGTTCAATTCGCATTTGCCTGGGGCGTCCAGGGCCACCACATGATCAACGGGCTTGCGGGCGCAGGTCTGCCCTCCGACGTACCCCTCTTTCTCCGTTCGCCCGAGGGGCTGAGCGCTCTCATCTACTATGCCCCGGAGCCGGACCACTGGCGTGGACCGGGAGAACCGCAGCTGGCGGCGGAGTCCTCGCCCGATCACTTCATCGCAATGGAACGTGTGGAGTTGCTTGGGACACTACCGCGAAATCGTTATGACTATGTACGGGCGCTGGTTCCGCTTCAGGCAGCGCATCCCGATCTTCCGCTCACAATCGAGAGGATGGGTGCTCAACCCTACCAGACAGTCGAGACCTATGAGCGCCTGAAGAGCGCGATGAGGGACTATCGGACTCTGGCAGCGAACAAGCAGGACACCAAACCCGTGGAACATGAGGTTCTGTTCCTGGCAGGCATACTCGGTCACTACGTTGGAGATGGGTCGATGCCCTTGCATACCTCGATCTATCCAAACGGATGGAGCGGACCGAACCCGAAAGGATACACCACCGAGCATCACATCCACGCTCTGTTTGAAAGCGTGTTTGTTGGAGAGAACGTTACGATCAAAGATGTCGCTCCTCTGGTCGAGGCAGAACACCCGAAGGTGCTTGGAGACGTGTTCGACGACTACGTGAGCTACCTGCGCCGTTCCAGTACGTTCGTTGAGAAGACCTATCAGTTGGAAAAGGCAGGTGCCTTCACGGGCACTGGCAGTGCCGAAGGAAAAACATTTGCGATAGAGAGACTGGCTGCCGGAGCAACAGAGCTCAGGGATATGATCTATACCGCGTGGGTGAGGAGTGGTGAGCCTGTGCCGGAGGCACATCACGATGCCCAACCCAAGCCCACCAACGGCCCGTCTTTCTGATAGCTCGCAAACTCGATGTATGTGAGGGAAGACCTCGGAAGGAAAGACGACGCCTGGCACATCAACAACGATCCTCCCGATCGAGGAGCTGGCACGAAATGAGTCTCGGGCACCATCTGGTAGCGGCTGGCCTGTTACTCGGAGTTCTTTGCTGCTCCTCGACTGATGGGGCAACCGCCCAGTCGCGATCTGATACGGCGACGTTAAAAGTAGATAGCCGGCTTGTTGTCCTCGATGTATCGATAACAGACAATAAGGGCAACCCGGTGCTGGACCTCAGAAAGGACGAGGTCCGCGTCTATGAAGGCGACCAATTACAGACGGTCCGTACCTTCGAACCTCCCCAGACCCATGCGATGCCTGCGGGTTCGGCGTGGCCGATCTGCTCAAGCCAACGAAGCACTAGGCTTTCATCTTCAACTTCACCTTTGAGGGTTGCACCAGCGCCTTGATGCGTGGCGCGACCCTTTCTTTTTGCATCGAGTTCGGTCGTGATTATTTCTTCAGCCCGAGCTTTTGAAGATTGATCATCTCGTCGGCACGGCCCCATCCTCCGTCTGTAACCTCATCAATCAACACTATCGAATATGGACGAACTGACTCGCCGAAGTAGTGGGCAAAAAGGTCTGTGGTCTTGTGAATGATCTCTTCCTTTTTGCTGTTCATTCAGTAGTCCTTGCGGGAACTTGTAGTTTGCAAACGGCACGGAGTCCTCCTGAAGGGTGGTTTGGGAAGCGCATTGGTCTCTGTAGAGACTCGCAGAGAGCGACATAAAAGCGGCATGCTGTTGAGTTTGGATTTCTCCTCGCTCGCAGACATGCCGCTGGTCCGTTGAATCGTTCAACCCTGACAACCGTGGTGGTCATGCACAACGGCAGAGGGCGATGCAGCGATTAGTGGGGCGCCATCATTGCGTTGTTGTATTGCTCGAAGAACGCCGTGTACTTCTCAAGACCGTTCGCCTCAGCGAAGCGGAGCATCTTCACCTTTTCCACGATGATTTCCGTAGTGGTCGGTTCGGTCTCCAGAGCCTCCATCGTCTCGCTGATGAAATCAGCAAGCGGCATGGCACGTGGATCAGCAGCTTGACCCGGTCCCATGAGTTCTGTCTGCACATAGGGAGGGATGCTCTCGATGACTTCTACTTTCGTGTCCTTGAGTTGGAAGCGGAGAGTCTGGGTATACGAATGAATGGCTGCCTTCGTCGCACAGTAGGTCGGTGTGAGCGCCATAGGCAGGAATGCGAGGCCGGAGGTAATAGTGATGATCGCGCCATGGGGCTGCTTGACGATTGTGGGGAGCAGCGCATTGTTGAGGCGGATCGGACCAAGCAGATTCGTAGTGATCTCTGCCTCGGCTGTTGCGAGTTCTGGTGCACCACCCAACAGCTTCTCCGGGCGCATGATTCCGGCGCTATGGATGATGAAGTTTAATGCTGGAAACCGCTTCGCGATCGATTCGGCGAACGATTTGATTGCAGCGGGATCTTCGATGTCGAGAACGGCAGAAGCCATTCCTGGGTTTGCGGAGGTAGTTGCATCGAGAACCTGCTGCCGCCGTCCGGCCACAATGACCTGATTACCGAGTTTATGAAATGCCTCGGCAAATGCACGACCGATGCCTGATCCGCCGCCAGTTACGAGAATGGTATTGCCTGTCGTCTTCATGAGCTGTAAAGCCTCCTAGTGGAGAATGGTAGGCGCAATTAGACGCGACCATGATGCTAAGTTGGCATGTCGATCATGCTCATGGCGGATAACAACCAGGCGACCATCTGAGTCGCATCGCCACCTCCATTGTTACGGGAAGCTTCGTTAGTTGTGAAATGCCCCGACCGGGAACTGCTCGTCTGAGCAGTCCCCTCAGGCTTAGTGAATACTCCGTTCATTCACCAGCGCGAAGAGCTTGTGATTGTCGCGATAGTCTACGTGTACCCCGACGAGTACGGGACCAGGAGTGTCGAAGGCTTGCTTAAGCACTCCTTGAATCTGGTCCGGAGACTGAATCATGAAACCATGGGCTCCGAACGACTCCGCATACTTTACGGGATCAATCGGACCGAACGTCGTGCCCGAGGGGCGGCCATACTTCTGTTCTTCCTGGACGGCGACCATGTTGTAGGTGCCATCGATCCAGATCATGTGAACAAGGTGGGACTGGAGCCGCACGGCAGTCTCAAGCTCCATACCCGAAAACAGGAAACCCCCGTCGCCTGAGATCGACAAGACCTTTTCGGCTGGGCGAACGAGCGTGGCTGCGATAGCCCACGGAAGTGCGACTCCGAGTGTCTGTTGACCGTTGCTGATGAGCATCTGTCGCGATCGGAAGCTATAGAGGTGTCTTGCCATCCAAAGATGGAAGGAACCCATGTCCAGGCAAAGCGTGGTATCAGGTGTGAGAAGGTTTTGTAGTTCAGAGACGAGCCTTAGTGGATGGATTGGAGTTCCGTTCATCGCCGCGGAGGATCGTGCCAACTCCTGACGAGCTTCCGCGATCTGGTCGAGCAATCCTTTGATGACTGCATCGGGGGCGGAGTGCGAGATGAGAGGCGTTAATAGCCGAATCGTCGCCGCGATATCTCCAATCAGCTCAACGGCCGGGCTATAGGAGTTGTCGATATCGGCTGGAAGCAAATCCAGATGTACGATGGTGCGCTTATTGCCTTTGTTCCAGATGGATGGCCAGTATTCAACGGGGTCGTACCCAATCGTGATCACCAGGTCTCCGGCGGCGAGGATCTTGTCCGCTGGTTGATTATTAAGCTGACCGACACGTCCACTAAAGCTACTGAACAGATTTGCCGAGATCGCGCCCGCGGCCTGGAATGTCCCAACAACCGGAAGTTTTCTGCTGGCGATCAATTCTTGAATTGCAGCTGCGTTCTCAGGTTTGCTTGCTAGGAGGCCAAGGAGTACCACTGGCCTCTTCGCTTGATTGATAAGGCGAGCAGCTTCCTTGATAGCGGCAGAGTCTGCGGGACCTGCTGCGGAGTGCGTGGGAGGGGTAATGACGCCGCATTTGGCGGGCGCGGCCATGATGTCCGTGGGAAGGCTCACGAAGGCGGCGCCTGGCCGGCCGGACTCAGCGCTGCGGAATGCATTGATTAGAACTTCCGAGACAGACTCGGGTGAGTCCACTTCCGCGCTGAACTTCGTCACAGGCCTGCAAAGATTGACGTTGTCCATCGACTGATGAATCTTCTTCAATCTGTCAGCCAGAGGTACGGCGCCACCGAGAGCGATCACCGGATCACCCTCTGTGTTCGCGGTCGCCAGCCCAGTGACGAGATTTGAAACGCCAGGACCGGAGGTGGCGATCGCGACACCGGCCTTTCCCGTCATACGCCCGATACCACCCGCGATAAACGCGGCGTTTTGCTCGTGCCGGCAAACAACTGTTTGAATAGAGGAATCAACGAGAGTATCGAAGACCTTGTCGATCTTCGCGCCTGGAATCCCGAAGACCCATTTCACGCCCTGTTGTTCAAGCGTTTTGACGACGATATCTGCACCGGTAGGCTCATTGTGTTTCGGATCGTTGGACATTAGACGTTTTCCTTTTTGTGGGGTTGTTCAGCGTAGGCAAGATCCTTTGAGGGATCTTTTGTGAGGTCGGCTCTCAGGAACTCCTCAGACTCAGGAAGGGACAAATGGAAGTCGTTCAGCTTCTCCACTCGGACTCGAAGGTTCGTGCCGCTGCACTCAAGCAGATGGCCTCCCTTCGTCCGGTCCTCGGAGAGGAAATGGAAGTGGTATCCCACTACATTGAAGGCGCTCGCGAATTGCGGAGCCCATATCCCGACGAGTGTCCCGCGGATGTCCCTGAAATCGAACTCTGGCTGGACCGCCGCGGCTTTGGCCAAAGGCACATCTTTCAGGGTGGCCTGCATGGCGCGAGTGTGGATGTGGTCAAAGTGACCATCAATGCGCAATGCATAGAAGAGATTGTCGGAATCCCGATACCTGTCGCAGATGGCCGTGAGCTCCTCGAAGCTCGATGCACTTGCGATTGTCTGGTCCTGATCCGCTGCAAACTTTAACACAATGGCGAAGGGCGTTCCTGTGTCGTCGACGATCTTGTTCACGGTGCCATCGCCGCGCACCTGATAAATGCCCCCATCCAGCACGACCATCTCCCCATCGAGATTGTCGAAGGTGCCAATCCCGAAATCACCATAGTTCAGCAGGAAGGTGCTGGAGACGGCCCGTTCGTAGACCCCTTGTACAAGAGCCCCCGACGTTGAGACCTGGAAGAGCGTGTGCACAGGTATGCCGAGGCCATGGGAGAGTGCCTTCGCCACAAGTTGTGGGATAGGCTCTCCCGTCTCGTTGGATAATGCTTCAAGTACGCGCTGCAAAGGTTTAGAAATTGGGACAAGCATCATAAGAGTTCTCCGCGGGTGAAAGCTTCAGACACAGTTTTATCGACGCTGGCTGAGATCGATTTCCCATCCCTTTTGAAGTTGGGAAGTAGCAGGATAAGCGAAGGAATCAGAATCACGGCACCCAATGCGACAGCTCCATGTCCACGAAGATGTTTGGTGGAGAGGTGCGATTGAAGATCATGACTTCGGGCCGGACGAGATAGGAATACTGGGCAATGCCCCAGCCGATTACGATGAGCCCGACCTGGGCCACCGCGGCTATGTGTGTCCGGCGACAGCTACGCGACCAGCGCGTCCGGAAAGCAACCAATGCCGCTATGGCGGCACCAGCCTCGACATTGATGTCACTTAAGCGAGTGTATTGCTTTAGCTGTTTAGCCATTTCTTGAACACCCGATTACAAAAAGGAATGATGACAAACATGACTGAGGCGACTAGTAGAGCCGCGGCCAAGATGCCCCTAACGACTCCTTCTCTTAGCGCCGGAATCAGATGGGAGACAATTCTAAGCAATTTGGGGATCAGTAGCGTCAACGGGTAAAGAGCAGCTACCGTGAGCAAGAACAGTTTCCAGCGCTTAGGTTTCACGACTGGCTGCCGGGCGACCGAGCCAATGGCCTCCCCTTTTACGTCGTGACCAGTTGTGGTTCTTTGTGATTGTGATGGCATAGATACCTTCTTCACAGTTTCTGACGCTTGTGAGTAATGCATTTGATTCGCTCCGGCCGCGCATCAACTTTCCGCATATCTTCAGGCTGTTAGGTCTATGGTGTTTCTGTGTGGTTCTTCTCGCTCGGGCCAAAACAGTGTTAAGACCAATGCCACTCCAATTCCAATGCACACTTCAACGAACCGATGAAGTGCAATGCGCGGAGGAGAGTCCGTGCTAGGGACAAGCATCACGATCGCGAGTGTTACTCCCGCGAATCGATAGGCACTCCGACCTAAGTGCGGTGCCGAAGTGACAAGTCCCAAAATAAAAACACCGATGCCGAACATCATGAAGCTAGATCCATAGCGGTTTGCAACGATAATGCCGGCGATAGCACCTAGTGAGGTGCCAATGAAGCGCTCCCCTGAAATCGATGCTGTTTCCCGAAGTGACGACTGCATAACCACCAGAGTCGATATCGGCGCCCAGTAGGTCTCCGGTAAGCGACAACACCGCGCGATCAGGAGCGATGCTATAGCTGCAACTGCCGTTCGAGCGGAGTGCAACAATGCCGTCTTCCAGGGGAACTCACAACGAATTGCAACGAGGCTTGCCCAAGTTTTCATTTCAGTTACACCTCTTCGCATGACTAATGCTTCTGCCAGGCATTCCTGCCTCAGTTCTTTTTGGGAAACAGAAAATAAAGTCCGGAGTAAAGCTGGAACGATGGCTGACCAGTGCCGTTGTGGTAGAGAGTAAATTGCGGCTCGAGAGCAGCGTTCACTATGACGTTGTGAACCTTAAAGACTTTGCCAAAGCCGACACCCAGTGGGATCAAGGCTTTGTCGTTGGCAATATCGAAGGTCCACACGCCGCTGGACCGGAAGTAGTACCCGCCTCCGATGGCCAGAGCTGCGATTGGCTGAAATACTACAGACTGTGCCTCCGGGCGGGAGTGCTCGCCTGCAAACGAGTGCTGCCAATTGAAGATTCCAATTAGTAGGCTTCCGGGGGAAACCGAATAAACATCGATGGCAGCTACGCCTGCCTGCCACTTGCCCTGTCCCAGATTGGAATTCGTTGCGGTAGGAGCCACAAGAAGCGGTCCCGTCGCAAGTACATTTCTAGATTGCGGAGGGGTCAATTTAAAGGCATCGAAGATATTGAAATCGCCAAGTCCTGAGGGTTGGTTGTCGTTGGTGTTACCACTGCTTGAGATTGGTAGTGTCGTGCGAACAATTTGCCTCCCACTGACCGTAAGGGTGCGCAGGTCTAGTAGATTATTAGGCCCGGGTGTGCCGTAGACTGTGGGCGCATAATAGTTTTGGAAAAATATGGCGTTCATCGGAGCGATCGGATTATTAGCGTTCGCAACATCCGATGCGGAAGGCCCTCCCGAGGAGTTTTGGGCGACTGCCCCTGATTGTGGGGGCTGCACGGGGTCGGCTTGTTGGCCCCGTGCAACCTGGGTGAATGGGAAAATCAGCCCACCGGCCAGTGCGTAAATAGCGATACGCTTCGTCACGTTCGTTATTTTCAGTAGAGAATCTTCGCGCTCTTGTGAAGGTTCTCGGTCTAGGGAGGGGCAGCCTATTTGTCCCTCACAATCGCTGTTAACAATCGCTTTTCTGCTTACGCTCTGATCAAACACGAGGCCCTCTTCAAGAGTTGATGAATCCATTGGCGGTTGGCGCGGCAGCGAGGCTGAGCGCCGATTGTGGCGATAATCAGAGTTGCGGCGGCATTATGAAGCGGTTCCTATGCCAGCAACTCGATCTTTATGAGCTTCGCTGCTTGAGGACCAGTCGCGGGCGGCGATGCTGTACCTCCGTCGGTAGTAAAGAACGCGATTTTCCCATATTCGCCAGGCTGTCTTGCCCAGTGACCGGCTGAGGGGCCGATGAGCTCCGGAGTGAAGGGATCCCCTGCGACGCTAATCCTCTTCTCGCCATTTTCTGAGGGTTCGAGCGATAGACGATCGATCGCATTCTGGCGATGCGTCGTCAGATAGGCAAAGCCGGCGTCTTGATCGATCCAGAAGTCATCGTACATCGCGCCGCCGCCGACAGCTTCCGGCTCCCCAACCGGATTGTAGGTCTCAGGTTCGACTTTCACTCGCAGGAGTAGCTGTTTCGCAGTATTGGTGTAGTAGAGATAGCCGCGCTTCAGTGAATACTGCACACCATTGACACCCGGCTGCTCAGGTTTCATCTGCCCCGGGAAGTAGCCCATGCTGTCATGCCTGAGCCATACGCTGGCTTTCGGCTTGCCATCTTGCGTGTTGAGATCTACGCGCCAAATCAAGCTTCCAAAACAGTCTGCAATCAGAATGACGCCCGGCGCGATCACACAGCTACCGTTGAGGCCGCGAACTGGCTGCGGAAAATGCAGAATTGCTTCCGGATGAACAGGCTTGCCAGGAGTCCAGCCGTTCAAATCGAGACGGTAGAGGTCCGATGCAACCCACGTGTATATCTCGGACGTTGCGATATAGAAAATATCCGGCTCAGCCTCGACGATCCCCATGGCCAGATGAGGGAAGGTGAAGAGCAGCCGTGGCGTAACCTCGGCGCCATCGGGAGAAGATGGAACGTACCACAGCTCTTTGTGGTTCAATGCGGTGACGAGAACGGAATTGTCTGCGCGTACGGCGAGGTTCTCCAGAAAGTAGTTTTTGGGAAACGTTGCGACGGTTGTCAGACTGACTTGAGGCACAGGACTCGGTGACATGATGTACTCCATATGTGAGGTGCCCGGCACGCGTGCCGGACGCCTTGAAAAGGGTTGTGATGTTGCTTACCGCGTCAATCCAACAGCATCAGATGAAACGTCATAAGCTATGCGGGATATAAATGCTCTTGCTTTTTATTGCCTGTCTCCTTTGGGCAAAGTTGGGAAAACAGTGCGCATTTCCGTACCGTTAACCTCGACGGGCTTGGCATCTATCAAGATGAATGCAATAACTGCCGGAACCGAGCCTTTGTTGACCCATGTGTGAATCGTGCCGCGTTGGATCAAGACATCACCGGGCTTCAGACGCACGACCTCATCGTTTTCGAGTTCGCAATCAAGCTCACCTGACAACTGAATCGCGTAGTCCATGGTTTCCGTGCGGTGTGTGAATCTCATGCATCCGGGAGCGAATTCGTTAATTCGGAACGTTGTGCCGCCACCATCGCCCACGTAATTGATGTGCTTAACGAAACCGGCTCGTTGGGCGGCGTCAGCGGCCGCCGAGTTGTCGATCGGCATTTGATCAGTCGACCAAATCTCGGCGCCTGATATACCCGCGCCTATCCGCGGAACTGCGGCGATCTGTTCGTCGGTCTTAATAACTGCTTTTCCAGCGGCATTGTGGCCGGTCACGATGCGTCTTACTTTCATAGCCAAAGCACCTCTCAATTCACTGAAAACGGTTGACTAAACTACGTGGCGATGCGGACGTTCGGCCCTTACTGGGACGGTCCAGCAGTTCGTTTTGGTTGTTAAGCTATGGCACCACCGTCGGCGCCCAGGCTAACGCTTCAATCCAATGGCATTCGATGGAACGTCATAGGCTGCAAGTGTCATAGATATGGAGGTAAAGTACCCGATGAGTACGGTGACATCCGTGAGACCCGTGTCCCCCAACAACTTCACGGCGCGCTCATAAAGTCCTTGCGGTACGATGCGCGAGGCTGTCAATGTACAGGTCATGTCATAAACAACCTGCTGCCGCGGATCGTCAAAAGATGTGTGCAGGCCTGCGATCAGTGCTTGCACTTTCTCAGGCGGCAGGCCCGCTCTTTCCCCGATCATCTCGTGCTCGTAATTCGAGTAGGCCGCGTGCCATTTCGCGTTGATCAAATTCACCACGATTTCGCGTTCCGCGTCCGACAGCGAAGAATGGCTTCGCTGAAAGTACTTGCCGACAGGAACCAAAACGTGCAGCAAGTTTGGATTCTGAAGGATGATCTTGTATGGTCCCGGCGCTTCGCCACGTTCTTGGACGATATATTCATACCCCTTCTTCTGTTCGAGGGTCATTTGATCGACTGGAATTTCGGTGTATCGACCGAAGGTACCAAACGTTATTTTGTCCGACATCTCTTTTTCCCTTTCAGTTGCACTTCAAAACGTGATCGGATGTGGCGTTCGTGTGATTTACTGTGGGGACGCTGCGGGCTCATCGTCGAGTGGAACTCGCCCCGTCCGAAGCACACGCACGACGAGCATGTAGGTGCCGATCACGTAGAGCATCTCGGTGATGGTGCGGTCGGAGAAATTCTTCTTCACCGCGGCGTAGGTCTCATCTGTCGCTTTGATGAGATCCATCACTTCATTTGTGAAGGAAAAGGCGATCTGCTCGGCTTCGCTAAAGCAGTTCGCCTTGATGTCCCCCGTCTCGAGAGCTGCGATCTGCTTATCAGTAACTCCGACGCTGTGTCCTACAACTACGTTCTGACGCCAGGCATAGAGGCAATCGGATCGTTTCGCAACGTGAAGGACAATCATTCGTTCCAGAGCTTTGTCGAGTTCCATTGGCCGGACAGCTGCAACATGTACTTGCCGAAGTATGGATAGAGTGTCTCCGCGTTTGCCATTGCACGGAACACATTGATCAAAGGAAGCAATGCAAGGGCATCCGCAATCGGTTGTGAGGCAGTTTCAGGATCAACCAGCTTCAGTCCTGGCGCGTGTTGTTGTGAGTTCTTTTGTTCTACTCGTCTTAGAGGCGATGCCATCGGTTTATCCTGCTTTCTTAGGGTCTATTCTTCTCGCAATTCCTTAGAGCTTGGTTCCGTCTGCTGATTTTGCACCGACAGACAGCTGTGTAACCGGTGATTGGGTGTACAAACTAAAAACTCCTTTTTGCTCGGCGGCCTCGTTTTACCTCGCGTCTTCTCTTGTGCCTGCAGGCAACTTCGCTCTTGCTTCGCGACATGCTCGCACGCTTTAGGGATGCACGCAGGGGGCCATCTCGAAGTGCTCGAAAATAAAGGGATGAGAGGCGGCAGGACATTGTGGATTTCGTGAGAATTATGGAAATCACGAATGTTGTGGAGTCTCTTAATGTTTAGTTGAATTTGGTAAGCGTTTGGCTCGTCGCGTGGCGAACCTTGCCTTAGTTGTGGATGAGTCGAGGCGCCGAGCCCGTGAGTCTGCCTGAGCAAGCCATTTCCAGTCGTAGCTGCTTTCCTGGGTGCGGACCATCACCGGAACATCCTTCCGGGCCTTGGCGCGGGACTGGAGTAAAAGATGTATGCCTCGCAGAGTGTTGGAACGATCTGTTCAGAGAACCTGCGTCCTTCGCCGATAAATTGGCACAGACACGCATTCTCAACTCAAGAAACTGTTTTTAACTGTCGTCCTAGCTCCACTCTTCAAGCAGATAAAAGCAGAAGGCATTCCTTCAGCTACTTTCCTGAGAGTTCACTGTAGGAAACTCGGCTTGTGGAGGATCGAAACGGTAGCCGAACCACGGATCTGTGCAAATGAACTTTGGATATCGAGGGTTGAACTCAACCTTCTTTCGTAGGTTATAGACAAGGACTCGAAGAAGTTCGGATTGGCTTCCGCAATGTGATCCCCAGATTGCTTGGAGGAGCTTGCGGTGTTTGAGTGATTTGCCTCGATTCTTGACTAATAACCGAAGCAGTTCGTGCTCATTTGGTGTGAGACGCGTTACTTTGCCTCTCACGCACACTATTCTTTGTTGAAAATCAATTGTAAGGCCGTTAGACACAAAGACCGGATCCTCCCGCTGCGCGAATGTACGTCGCAATGCGGCGCGAATGCGCGCCAACAATTCTTGAATGGCTAAGGGTTTGACCATATAGTCGTCAGCCCCAGCGTCCAACGCACTCACTTTGTTTCTTTCGCAATGTTGTGCCGCGAACACAAAG
The DNA here is from genome assembly GCA_050012935.1 of Edaphobacter sp. Taxonomy (GTDB): domain Bacteria; phylum Acidobacteriota; class Terriglobia; order Terriglobales; family Acidobacteriaceae; genus Edaphobacter. Next base: position 72,288 of record JBEKGF010000004.1, read on the forward strand.
ATTGGCACGTCACTCGTACTCCGCATCTCGCGACACAGATCCAGGCAAGTGTTCTGCGTTGTGTCAAAGTCCACGAGGACAAGATAACCACGGCTAATATCGTGCTGGATGTCATAGGCAAATCAATCTGATTCGTGCAGCGATTTGATGGTGAGTGCTTAATGCATCTTCAGTTAGTGTCCTTGGCACCTTTCAACTGCATACCAAAGCCACCGTGTCGCCTGAATTAGTCTGCTCGCCGCTTACGTGGAAGCTTTGGCGGCGCGACATCCGCTGCTTCACTATCCTTTCCAATTGTCTTCGGCCACGAAGGATTCGAGATTTCACGGCCGGGACCGAGAGACCCATGACACGAGCAACCTCTTCCGTCGACAACTCGCCTTGTACTCTCAACTCGAGGGCTCTCCGTGTTCCTGGCTCCAACTCATTTATCGCTGCAGACAGTATCTCCTTCTGTTCTTGTCCGAAGCATCTATCTTCTGGATTCAAGCTCGAATCACGAAGATCGAGGGATAAAGCCTCTGCGTTTAGCTGGTCGATTGGTATTTGAACTTTAGGTCCTCTTTTCCGTAACAACATGAATGATTCATTTTTCACAATGCTCGTCAACCAAGTCGAAAAGGAAGAATGTCCTTCAAACTTCTGCAGGTGCATGAACGCTTTTTGAAAGCCCACTTGCACCACGTCTTCTGTGTCGGCCGCGTTGCGAGTGAATCGCATGGCGGTACGCAGCATCTTCGCTCGATGACGGTGGACCAGCATTTCAAATGCGTAATCATTCCCACGTTTGGCCGCAAGAACAAGTAGTTCGTCTTGCACTGTTCCAGCATCGAACACGCTGTCCCGGTGGTACTCGACAAGATTTTCAAATCCAGGCAATAACTCGCCTTTTGCTGCGCCCAACCCTTGTTCTCTGCATTCGGCCAGGTCGTCTCCTCCTCCTCTTGCCGCTTAACGCTCAAATACCGGATGCGGTGTGAAAGATGAACTCGGCGATTTACAACAGCGATTCTCTTGCCAAGACACCCGGGCACTGCACCTGACGGAATTCAAATCGATCGCGGTTAGAACCTTCTTCTATCCGATTGCTTGTCGGGCGCATCAAGGTAGTCTTGGTTAATCCGGCCCAAGCGTATTACCACGAGTCGCTGTTGCTCAAAACGTCCATCGATTTTCCAGGTCATCGTGTGCAGATCTTCTGTATCAAGGGACCGTGTCGATCTGCAAGAAGTGCACATGTTAAGCCAATCTCAACTCATTGGAAACACAGCATAAAAGGTGGTAACGATGCGTTTGTGAAAATTGGGACCCTTGTGAATCCTGCGATTTTCGGAAGTGACTTCAGCCGAACTTGACTTGAATCGACGCTTGCTGATCTTGAAAGTTTCTATCCGGCAGCCGCGATCAACGCCACCGGCTAAGCGGATTGATGTAAGTCGATGAAGGCTAGGTGCGCCGTGCATGGCAAGGAGCGGCATGGGCGATGCATTCGAAGATCAGTTATCTTGATTGGGATAAATGGAAGGAGGCTCCCATGGAGCTTCGGCATCTTCAACATTTCATCGCGCTCGCACAAGAAGGCAGTTTTACCCGGGCCGCGCGCAAGGTAAATATCGTTCAATCGGCGTTGTCAAACTCGATCAAGGAACTGGAAGGAGAACTAGGGTCTAGGCTCGTCGAACGCACCACCCGCAAGGTCGCCATTACTGAGACAGGTATGCTGTTTCTGCCGCACGCTCGTGCCACGCTCGCTTCGCTAGAGGGCGCCGTGCAAGCAGTTCGATCCCAGGATGGAGTCGTTCGCGGGCAACTGCGTCTTGCCATTATGCAAAGCCTCGACCCATATCTTGAATTGGCGCCTCTCTTGAAGCGCTTTCGTTCCGCATTTCCAATGGTCGATATATCGGTACGCGTCCCGGCCTGCGACACGGTCCCTGGGATGGTCCGATCCGGGGAGATCGACCTTAGCTTCCATGCGATCATCGACAAAGATCAATGGCCCGGCATTCAACTCATTCCCTATATGCAGGATCCTCTCGTAGCCGTCTGCCCAAGCGATCACCCTCTGGCCTCGCGCAGCAGCGTGACAATCGAGACACTCTCCCATGAGATCTTTGTCGACATGACGCGCGACCGCCCCCTCAGACGACTCATCGATAAAGTATTTACCCAGCATCACCTCAAGCGCACCACAGCGTTCGAGGTAAGCGAAATTCGAATCGTCATGCAATTTGTCGCTAACGGCCTCGGAGTCGCGATCGTCCCTTCCGCATTCGCAAGATCCTTTATAAAATCTTGGGGCGGCGCGGTGCTGCTGCACATCAGCAAACGAGAAGGCCGCCTGCCTGCCTGGCGGTTCGTTATTCTCAGGCGGACGAAGCGAAAGCGCAACATCGGAACGGACACCGTAGACTTGTTTCTTGATAAGTTGGCCGATGAGTCATGGCGTTGAGGAGTTCCAGAGTCTGAGCGTCATCTCTGCTTGAAGATCGTTCCGGGCAAATAAAGTCAGCTCATGACTTTCGATCACAACGCGGATGAAAATGGGTATTGGCTGTGCGGTCATGCACGTATGAGGTTGTGACCCTGCTGAAACAAGTGGGTCAGGACGGGAGTCCAAGACTGGTGCGTTCGACGAGTGTGGTCACCGGTTCTTCTTACAGGTTCCTGATATTCACCTTTGCGTACGTCCCCGAATAAAACTTCCCTCTTGTGCGAGGGTAACGAAATGTTGAAGACGCCGAATCTCCATGCGGGGCTCAATCCATTTATCCCAATTAGAGATAGCTGACATTCAAACATATCGTTTTACATGTGAAGATCAGTTTCCTAAGCTTGTCTCTATAAGCTGCTTCGCAATTTGGCAGCGAAGAGTCAGGCGTATGAAAAACAAAGATAAGGTGCCCTTAAGGATCATCGGTATATCAGGAAGCCTGCGTAAGGCGTCTTTCAGCACACAAATTTTGAGGGTCCTAGCCATGAAGTCGGCGCCGGCGATCCATGTTCGTTTGGTTACGCTGGAAGAAATTCCGCCGTATAACGAAGATCTCGATACGACGATGGGAGTTCCGGCCGTGAATGCACTCAAAGGTTTGATTTCGGCCTCCGATGGCGTTCTGATCTCGACCCCCGAGTACAACCACGGCATTCCAGGCGTATTAAAGAATGCCTTGGACTGGTTATCGCGTCCGGTCTCCGAGTCCTGTTTCAAAGACAAGCCGGTCTCCATCATCAGTTCCTCGAAGGCCTTCACGGGGGGCATGCGCGCACAGTATCAGCTACGAGAGACCCTGATCTCGATGCATGCGCAGCTGGTCATGGGACCGGAGGTTGCCTTAGGCGGCATCCATCGAAACTTCGGGGATGGGTTCTATGCGGACGAGGACGGATTGGCCTTCATGTTGAAGTCCGTGAATCGACTGAAGAACGCGGCTCTCAGCCAGCACAAGCAATCACAAACGGAAACGTCATCTGGGAGCGCTTCTGGGGCTCTCTATTACTCGGCGCCGGATGAAAATCGTAACCAGGGCATAACGAAGCAAATCTCTCCGTTACCGCATGCAATTTTACAGCGCGTCACGGAATACATGGAGGAGCATTTACAGGACAACCTGTCCCTGGATGAACTCGCACGCGAGACGAGCTATAGCCGTGCGCACTTTCTGAGAATGTTCCGGGCGACAACAGGCAAAACCCCTCATCAATATCTCACCCAACGCCGTATAGAGCGAGCGAAAAGCATGCTCCTGAAAGCAGAGAAAATATCTCTGACTGATATAGCGGCTTGGTGCGGATTCTCTAGCCAGTCTCACATGACACGAGTATTTGGCGAGCAAGTAGGTGCTACTCCCAGTGAGTTTAGGCGGAGACCTGACTCAAATGCCTCGCGTGAGCAACCCTCGCACCTGCTACCAGCGGTCTAGTGTTGTGCGAATTCCGTCGCACTTATTTGACCAAAACGTTATTTTTGTACGATACGACTCCCCGCCATCTCCGGTAGTTTGGATATGAAAAGAAGGTTGCCTTGGTCGGCGGAGGAAATTGAGAACTTGGTATCGAGACAGCACGGGAGTTTGGACCTCTTGCTGAATTTAAATCGTAACCAGGTCGCAACCAAGCAAATCGCTCCTCTGCCGCATGCAATCTTACGGCGTGTCAGAAAATATATGGAGGAGCACCTTCAGGACAAACTGTCCATGGATGAACTTGCACGTGAGACGGACTATAGCCGTGCGCACTTCCTGAGAATGTTCCGGGCAGCAACCGGCAAGACCCCTCATCAATATCTTACGGAGCGCCGCATAGAGCGAGCGAAGAGCATGCTCCTGGAAGCAAAGAAAATATCTTTGATTGATGTGGCGGCCCGGTGCGGATTCTCTAGCCAGTCTCACTTGACACGAGTATTTCGTAAGCAGGTAGGTGCTACTCCCACAGAGTTCAAACGAAAACCAGAATTCAAGAACCTGGTGGTGACAATCCCCCGAACTTACCACCAGTGCTCTAGTCTTGCACTACATGCCGCAGCATTACCCTTCTTGAAATCGCACTGTAGTGTTCGAAATATCATTTTCATCCAAATCACTTCCTGCCCTCTCCGGTACTTTTGATGTGTGGAAGACAAGGGCGTAGCTGCGTTTTCATGCAGTACGGACGAAACGTTGCAGTATTGACGCATCTGTCCCAGGAATCCTGGAAGCGTATGGCAATTCCAAGGCGCGAAGTGTGAGGAGAGATCGTATGAATTCAGATCCTAAGGGCGTTGGTCTATTCCGAAGACAACTCTTTAAATCCGGCGGTCGCGATTGCTGCGATTTCTTTGGAAACCACCAAATCGAGGATCTCGCGTGCGAGATGACACAGGCGCACCTCGTGGGGGCGTAAAGGCAACACCCAAGAACCGTGGGGTTCTACTTCATGCGCCAAGAGTTCGAAAAGGAGTAGATGGTGCAAATCCGAGACGTTGAACGAGTAGCGAACCACGCCGACGCCGAGTCATGCGCGTCCGAGTCTGACTCAGTTACAGCGCCGGAGTTGCTGGCTTTGCAAGCCTCGATATCGCTGGAGAATGCCGGCCTCTCTCCGGATCTGCAACGCAGCGAGACGTTGCTGGCCTTAGCGCAGAGCCTGAGCCACACGGGCTGCTTCGTCTGGAGTGCCTTCCGCAAAGATATCTACTGGTCGGCGGAGATGTTCAATATCTTTGAGCGCGACCCGGCGGTATCTCCTACGATAGAGATGATCCTGCATTGGATCCATCCCGAGGACAGGTCCCTGGTGCGGAAGACCCTCGACCGGTCGTCCGAGACAGGAGCCGACTTTGATATTGAACACCGTCTCCTTATGCCGAACGGTGCAGTCAAATACGTCCATGTCTCGGCCCGAGTATTGACCACCACATCCGGGGTTCCTGAGTTCGTAGGTGCCGTGACGGATGTCACCGCGGCAAAACAGGCAGAGGAAACAATCCGGCAGGATGAACGCGAGCTTCGTCGCATCACCGACGCCATACCGCAGCTGATCGTCGTCCTAAACCCCGATGGCCAGACGGTCTATGTAAACCGGATGGCGCTCGAGTATACCGGTCTGTCGCTTGAGCAGATGCAGGCGGAAAGTGCCCGCGACCGCATCTTTCATCCTGAGGATACGGAGCGACTCAGAGAGGTACGGCAGAATGAACTCCTTAAGGGTGTTCCGTTTGAGACCGAACGGCGGGTCCTCGGAAGAGACGGCAAGTACCGTTGGCACCTCCTTCGTTATAACCCCTTCCACGACGAGCAGGGGCGCCTCGTCCGCTGGTATGCGACTGGGACAGATATCGAGGACCGCAAGCTTGCTGAGGAGCGCCTCCAATACGAGAACGTCGCACTACGCGAGGAAGTGGATCGCGTCTCCATGTTTGAAGAAATTGTGGGAGCGTCCAGTGTTTTGGGCGTGGTGCTTGCCCGCGTCGCAAAAGTCGCGCCGATGGATGCGACCGTCCTCATCACAGGTGAAACGGGCACAGGGAAGGAACTGATCGCCCGCGCCATCCACAAGCGATCCCGTCGTGCACAGCGTGCGTTCATCAGCGTAAATTGCGCGGCGTTTGCCCCTTCGCTGATTTCATCCGAACTGTTCGGCCACGAAAAAGGAGCGTTCACGGGCGCAACCCAACGCCATGTGGGCCGTTTCGAACTGGCGAACGGTGGCACGCTCTTTCTGGATGAAGTAGGAGAGTTGCCGCTAGACACCCAAATCGCGCTCCTGAGAGTCCTGCAGGAGAGGGAGTTCGAGCGAGTAGGAGGCAAAGACCGGATCAAAGTAGACGTTCGCATCATCGCCGCCACGAATCGTGATCTAAACGCGGGACAGGCGAATGGAACATTTCGTTCCGATCTCTTTTATCGATTAAGTGTGTTTCCGATCCATGTCCCGTCGCTTCGAGAACGTCGGGAGGATATTGCAATGCTGCTCGAATATTTCCTCCGTCGGTATGCAAAGCAAGCGGGCAGGGTATTCAGAAGCATTGATAAACAAACTTTGGACTTCTTTCGAACTTACGAATGGCCTGGCAATATTCGCGAACTGCAGAACGTCGTCGAGAGATCGGTGATATTGAGCCCGGATAATGTATTTTGTGTCGATAACTCTTGGCTGCCATCGATTCCGTGTTTGCAGCGCATGAAACAGAACCACGAAGATGGCAGTGACGAGGATTCTCAGCACGAACGGGACATGATCGAGTCTGCTCTAGCTCAGAGTCGCGGGCGGATATCCGGGCCAACAGGGGCGGCTGCGATGCTTGGACTGCCGGCTTCTACATTGGATTTTCGCATCAAGAAGCTGAGGATCCGCAAGGGCCGATTCAAGCTCTCCCCCGGAGAGAAGCAGCGGGTGAGAAAGTTTGTGGCTGCCTGGTTCATGGAAGTACCTCGGAGACGGCTGAGTTACTGAGGCTTTTAGCGCGAGAGAAGCCCGGCTTTCGCCGGGCTCTCTGGCTGATGAAGGAAGCAGCCTATGCGGCCTCTTCCTCCACCGGGATCTCCTCGGCGTCCTCCGCATCCGAAGAGGTCTTTTGCGAGCGGTCGAGCTTCTGGATGTTCGTCACCCGGATGCTGTCGGACTGCTGCGTGGTGTTGGTCTTCTTGCTCTCGTATTCCGTGTGACGCAACTCGCCTTCAGCCAGGATGTGGTCACCCTTCTTGAGCTTAGCCGCGTACTCGCCGCGGCCGCCGAAGACGACCAACGTGTGCCACTCAGTGCGGGAGACGTACTTGCCCGATTCCTTGTCCTTGTAGGACGACTTGGTGGCGAGTTCGAGGATGGTGAAGTTGCCGTTGTTGCCGGTGTGGACGGTGGCGTCTTTGCCGAGGAAGCCTGCGAGGATTACTTTGTTGAGATACATGGTGAGTCTCCGTGTTTGAATTCCCGAACTTGCTCGGGTCACTACTAAGCGAAGTGGGCCCATGCTCCCAAGTGCCAAGGAGTGCTTTCTTGGGCGCAGGCCGGAAGAAGTTTGAGCGGCGTTCTTTGCCGCTGTTCTCAAACTTGTTATGGAGGGCACCGGGAAAGCAGAACGACGCCGTGCCGCAGGGCGCAATGGGAGTATTCCCCGGAGCAGTGACCGAGCATGAGACGGGATTGCATTGGGGAGACACACGGCTGAACCGTGGTCCGTCCCGCCGGCCCCGCTGGATGCCCTCGCCCGGCAATGCAACTCATCTAAATCGCCACGGTGTCCCGAAAGGAATCGGCTGTCGCACCGAATAGCAAACGGCTTTGCGCTGCCGCTGCATAGCTCAAGAGACCATCTCCAAGTGAAGCGATGGTGCGCCGCATTGAGAGTAAGAAGTTTCATAGCAACAGTTCGTTTCGGGTTACGCTGCAGAAGCCGATGCCCTGTAAATCTCCTCGGTTTGGAAGGACTGATCCGCGTGGGTATAGCCGGTCACTGAAATCAGTTCTTCGACAGCGCCCTGCTTCTACTCTGCGATTGTGTACTGACGCATCTTCTAGTCGAGCGATCGGCCACATGGCTTCTGCCGATAGACGAGGATATCCGCTGGAGCTTTCTGACGACACGACCTCGTCGCGAGGTTTACCTTGAATCATCAGGCTGTTAGAAGATAATCTAACGTGATTACTTGGGAGGCTCCTCTTGAAAAGACTCACGCTGAGTACCCTAACGCTCCTACTACTGATGAACAGCTCAACATGGGGCTCCATGGGACAAGGCGCTAGAAGTGAAGTGCCGCAAACCAGTCAGTTAGACGCCAAGCCGATGTCGGCCGATGCAGACCCCAGCTTCGAAGTGGCCACTATTAGGCCTAGCAATCCGGATCACCCAATTGACGGCACCCCGATTGGCCACCGAACTGTTTTCGCCGGTGTCACCATGCGCTTCTTGATGACGTTCGCTTACGGGGTGCACGATAAACAGATCGTAGGAGCGCCCAATTGGTGGGACTCCCAGCCCTTCGACATCGAAGGGCTATCTGATATTCCTGGGAATCCGAGCCTTCCGCAGATGAAGACCATGCTTCAAAAGCTTATGGCCGATCGCTTCCAGATGAAGTTTCATCGGGAGAAGCGCGAGATATCGGCATACGTGCTCACAGTGGGGAAGAATGGAGCGAAGCTAGACAAAAGTATGTCCGATAAAGACACTGTGCCCAGCCTGCTTGGACGTCCAAGTATCGGGATGAAGGGGCGAAATCTCACGATGGTGGTCTTCGCTGACTTGCTGCAGTCGGGCATTTTAGATCGACCAGTCGTTGACCAGACAGGCTTGCAGGGCAGGTACGATTTTCTGTTGAGGTGGACTCCGGATGAATCGCAGTTCACACAGGTGGGCGGCAGGTTTCCGCCCCCGACCGAAGGCGCTGACGGACCACCTGGGTTGTTTACGGCTATTCAGGAACAGCTTGGGCTAAAGTTGAATGCAGAGAAGACAGCAGTTGATGTTTTGGTTATTGATCATGTTGAGAAGCCTTCGCAAAACTAGAGAGCTTTGAATTGCTTGACAACTTCCTACAGTAACTAAAGGGGCAAGGTGGCTGCGATGCTCAGTAAGGCTTACTTTAGTTTGAGTCCTGTGCAGTAGCGTCAGTGTGCTTGGTCCCAGTGCGGCAACCACCGTTGTGTCACGTAGTGGAATAAACAATGTCCGCGTAGCGTGCAAGTGACACTCGAACGTTGATGGCTTTGTGCAGGGCAATACGTACAAGTTCGAAAGGATATTTTTTCATGCAGATATCGCTCATCGATGGAGGCTCATTTCCTTCAAGGAAAGCTAAAGACTCGAGCGTGACGCCTCCGCAGGGTGAGACCGAGACCATCCTGGCCGCCTCGGAATCGTTGCTTTATTGCCGCCATGTGCGATTGCAAAACCAAAACCTAGAATGATCGTGCAACTGTATGCCGAGAACTCTCACGACTTGGCCCAAATGCTCGGCATCATTCAAGTGTTTTTGGTTTTGCCAGATGGGCTGGGCCGAGTCCACATCTCCCAACTGGAATATATCGTGCGCCATTATCTGATTGGCCGGTTCGGCAATGGGATAGCAGACGATATCAAATCACTCGACATTCAACGGTGGATGAAATCGCTGCATGCGGATCAAGGCCTGGCATGGACGACCGTCTCCAAGATACGGGGCGTTATGCTCCGCATCTACAAAGTCGGGCTCCTGCACGAGCTTTGTACCCGCAACCCGGCACAACCGGTCGAGACACGCAGCAAAACCGACTACCGGGCAATCGTTCTCACCCCACAGCAGACGCTTGCCATCATAAGGGCGCTTCCTAACATCCTTCACCGCATTCTGGTGCTCACCTGTGCCGCGACCGCGCTTCGCTCTTCAGAGCTGCTCTCGCTGCGCTGGGCGGACGTCAAGTGGGATGAGGGCAGGATTCGCATTTCAAAACGCTGGGCGGCGGGCAAAGATGGCAATACTAAAACGGAGGGTTCAGACGGGTACGTTCCGCTCCATTCCGCTTTGGCCTGCCATCTGCTCGACTGGCGCTCCCAGACGCCCTATGCCAAAGAGACGGACTTTCTGTTTCCGTCGCTGCGGGCAAAAGGTCGGGTTCCACTCTCCCCCGCGATCTTTGTCGCCGACCATCTGAGGACGGCGGCTATCGGTATCGGGATACCCATTGAGAAAGGCCAGCGCTTCGGCCTTCATAACCTCCGTCACTCGCTCAGCAACTGGCTTATCAACAAGGCTAAGACGGAGCCAAAGACGGTGCAGGGTCTTCTCCGGCACAGCAGAATCCAGACCACGCTGGATCTCTACACTCAAGAGGATGGCGAGGAAACACGGGCAGCCCAAGGAGAGTTCCTTGCGGCGCTCGGAATGCGCACACCCATGGTGCAGTAGCTGTGGGCTCAGTTGTAGGTTGGCTTTGTTGCTATCAACGTCTGTAAGTAGCTGAAAATGATGGTGGGCACAGCAGGATTCGAACCTACGACTTCCACCGTGTGAAGGTGGCACTCTACCGCTGAGTTATGCGCCCGGAGTTACTTGCGGCGGGTCGGAAAGGCTTCCGACTCTCTTGGCTACAGGTCAAGAATAGCATCTCCCAGCGGCCGCCATCAAACGCGCAAGTAAGCAGCAGAACTGGAGTTCAAGTTGCTGATACCCTTGGTGCCTTGGTTCGTTATCATTACAATCAGGCTAATAGGATGTCCGCACCTCCTCCAAAATCCGCTCGTCCTGGCATGGAATCCGGCCTCCAAGACCCTACTTCCTCCGGAGAAGGTGAGATTCCACCGGAAATCGACGGAAAAACGCAACCCGATGGCGAAGATGGGGTTATGGAGGATATGGCGACGCTGGCGATCAACCCGCTGCTCCTCGAAAACCTGCAGGTGGCCGAGACTCATCATACCTCCGGCCAGTTCGGGCAGATGGACGACGCCACCATCATGCTGGAGTTGCGCGCCGGCAATATGGCCGGATTCGACTTCCTGATTCAGAAGTACCGGAAGCCGATCATCCACTTCATGTACCGGATGGTGCATAATCAGGCGGTCGCGGAAGAGCTGGCTCAAGAGGTGTTTCTCCGTGTCTACCGGTCGCGTGAGACCTATCGCGCTGAAGCACGGTTCAGTACGTGGCTTTACCGGATCGCCACCAATCTGGGGGTAAACTATGCCCGCGATAACCGGCACGAGCGCATGGCCTCGACGGTCTATCTGGACGAGGCGGACTCCGAGACAGGCACCACGCCGGATGTAGCAGATACAACCCCGGACGCCGAGACGAAGCTGCTCCGGCAGGAACGCCTGAGCGCAATTCGTGAACATGTAATGGGGCTCCCGGAGCGCCAGCGTATGGCGGTATTGATGCATAAGTACGAAGGCATGGACTATAAACAGATCGGCGATGTGCTGAAACTGAGCGAGTCCGCAACAAAATCTCTGCTGTTTCGCGCCTACCAGACACTGCGCGAAAAGCTGAAGGCTTTTATTTAGGCCGACTGGAAGGCACGCGCGAACTTTTTTTGCGAGGCGCGTTGAAGCATTGAAGCTGGAAAGGGTCACGATGAACTGCAAAAACTGCCAATCCGTTTTTCTCGATCTGCTGCTGGACCCGAGCGCGCCTTCGAACGCCGCTGCGAGGAGCCATATCGAGTCCTGTGCCGCGTGCAGGCAGGAGCTAAAGTCGCTTGAAGCCACATTTGCGCTGCTCGACACTTGGAAGGCGCCCGAGCCTTCCCCTTACTTTGACCAGAAACTTACGGTGCGTCTGCGCGAAGAACAGAGTCTGGCACCGGCCGGATGGTTCGAACGGCTGAAGTCCCGCGTTCTGTTCAATACCGGGCGACAGTTCCGACCCGCGCTGGCTGGCGCTCTGGCGCTAGTGCTGGTGATCGGGGGCGGAACATTTGCCGGCGTATCGGGTCTGTTTCACCCTGCACCGCAGGCCTCGGCCACGGTGCAGGACCTGCAACTCCTTGACAAGAACGATCAGGCGCTGCAAACGATGGACCAGCTCTTGCAGGACGGTGGCTCGGCCGATGATTAAACTGCTCTCCGCTGAGTAAGCCGATTTCCATTGAAATATGGAATATCACCGAACTACTATCTCAAAGGAGAACCGGAAGCAGTAAGCTGCCGTAGTAAAGCTACAAAAGACGTACGGGTTTTCGTTCCAACACATGACATCTTCACTCCATCTGCGGCGCGTCCTACGACCAGCTCTCGCTGCCCTGCTGCTGTCGGCGGCAACGGCGATGGTTGCGGCCCAGCCTGCATTCATGCGCAGGGCAGGGCAGGCGGGGCATCCGGCGATGAACGCACCGCGGCCCGCGCCAGGGGCGAAGCAGGGTGTCGGCTCGAAGCAAAATCAAGAGCATTTGGCCCAATGGATGGACCGCCATAGCAACCTCCCCCTTGCAGATCAGCAACGTGCGCTCGAGAATGAGCCCGGCTTCCGCGACCTTCCGCCGCAGACCCAGCAGGCCATGCGGAACCGTCTTACCCAGCTCAACAACATGCCGCCTGAGCAGCGCCGTCGCGTACTGGAACATAACGAAGCGATAGAACATCTCACTCCGCCAGAGCGGCAGCAGCTTCGCGGCGCGCTCGATCAGTATCGCGGTCTCCCTGAGGATAGGCGGCGGCTTGTAGCCCGCGCCTTCCGCGACCTGCGTGAGATGCCGCCGGCTCAGCGTCAGGCCCTCATGAGCCAAGACCGTTTCCGCAGTCAGTTCTCCGACCAGGAGCGCAATACGCTCTCCGGTCTGCTTGCAGTTGAACCTTACATTCCGGTGCGGCACCAGAATGAAGGTCCTGCCTACGGAAAATAAGTCTTTTCCTGATTAAGAGAGGTAGCCGCCCGAAGGCGGCTATTTTTTGTTGCGGGGAGGGGGTGGGGCCAGGAGAGAAGAACACCGTTTGCTTTTGCCCAGCGCCAGAAAATTTTATCGGACGAATACGATCAGGCCAGTCAGAAGTGTGGCGAAATGATCGCAAAATGTTTAGGCAATCCGGCAAATCTCCTGAACGGTCTTCTTCTCCCTTAGTGGATGTAGTGTGCATGTATTTGGCCTAAGTGCCTATACAACTTTCGCAGGACCCCTCCCCATCGGCGCATCGAGTAGCGAGATCGCTTGACCGCGCGCTCCCGGCAGGCCTACCCTGTATTCATGCATGCGCAGCCCACCTTCTGTTGTTGTCGCCGCTCCCCGCTGGCCAACGCAGAAGCGCGTTAAATCCGCGAATCAGCAGTATTTCTTCAACACATTCCAAAGAATCGAGCCATCTTATGAAGCTCTTCGCCAGCCTTCTCCTGCTTGCCGCATCTGCGTTCGCGCAAACGCCACGACAAGGTTTCATTACGGGGACGTGGGAGGGAAACGCAACCGTCCATGGCCAGCAGGTTCCGGTCCGCCTTGAGATCACTGGCAATGGCAGCAATCTTCACGCTGCCCTGCTCAACGGGCCGGAGAGCAGTCCTGCTTCGAGCGCTGTGTTCACGGACGACCATCTCCTGCTGACCTTCAACTACTTCGCCAAAACGCTGGACGCCACGCTTACCGACGGCACTCTCACCGGCAGCTTCGGCACTGCGTCTACGCGCTATCCCGTCAGTCTCAGTTCGCATCCGGCGGCAATAAATTCCAGCGGACGAGTTGCTCAGGATATCGACGGAGACTGGGAGATTGCGGTTAAATCTGCGAAAGGGGAGTCGGCCTGGCAGTTGCGCGTAGAGCCGACATCGCACACATCGCTTTTTGTTAAAGCTGTGATTCAGCGGATTGATGGAGACACCGGCTCGCTCTATGGTTCGTGGACGGGCAGCGAATATCGCGTCAGTCATTTCATCGCTGCTGGGCCTGCTCTTTACTCACTGACTCCGCAGGCTGATGGGACTTTGCTGGTGTCGAATCTGCTTCGTGCGGATGTGAAGGATCAGCAGAATCTTGTGGCCCGGCGGCCTGCGCAGGCGCGGGCTGCGAAGCTTGTTGGGCCTACAGATCCGACGGAGCAGACTACGATGAAGGACCCGTCTGCGCGGTTTGCCTTTAGTTTTCCGGATCTTAGCGGTAAGACGGTTTCGAACACCGATCCGCAGTTTGATGGAAAGGTTGTGATTGTTGCGATTGGCGGGTCGTGGTGCCCGAACTGCCATGATGAGGCTCCGTTTCTGGAGAGCCTTTACAAACAGTTTCATGGGCGTGGGTTGGAGGTTGTGAATCTGTCGTTTGAGGAGGCGGATCAGCTCAAGAATCCTGAGCGGCTGAAGGCGTTTATCTCACGGTATGGCTTGACTTACACGGTTTTGCTGGCGGGGGAGACGGAGCAGTTGCAGGAGAAGGTTTCGCAGGCGGCGAATCTGAATTGCTGGCCTACTTCCTTCTTTCTTGGGCGGGATGGGCGAGTGCGGGAGATTCATGCGGGGTTTGCGGGGCCGGCGAATCCGCCTGCGCATGAGGCGCTTGTGAAAGGGACAACCGAGCTGGTTGAGCAGCTACTTGCGGAGCCGGTTCCGACGCAGAATGCTTTGCGATGATTTTTGGTTTTTTTGCAGAAAAAATTTCTGGTGGTCGCGAGGCTGGTTTTCGTCGATTTTGGGGCCTTTTTAAGGGGGGTCTTGGAAAAAACGGCCGGAAAAAGATGGTTTTTGCGTGGTAATTACGTGGTGATAAGCGTACAAATCGTGGTTGTTAGCCGGCCTTATTTGCGGGTCGAAAAATACGCCAACTTTTAAAATTTATTTTTGAACCAGCCTTCTTTCTTCCCTGACAAGGGTGGATTCGAGCGATGGCGCTTCGCCCTCGAATGGGGTTACGTTCCAGATGTCTCTGCAGTAGTTCCGAATGGACCTGTCGGAGGAGAATTTTCCCATGCGTGCGGTGTTGTAGATCGACATCTTCGACCAGTTCTCCTGGTCGAGGAAGTTTGCGCTGACGCGATCCTGGCAGTCGACGTAGGATTGGTAGTCGGCGAAGAGCAGGTAGGGGTCGCTGTTAAGCAGGCCGTCGATAAGTGGAAGGAAGAGATTGCGATCGCCGCGTGAGAAGTGTCCTGAGAGGATGCTGTCGATGACCTCGCGCAGCGCCGGGTTGGACTCGTAGATGGCATGAGGGCGATAGCCGGCGGCCTTGGTCGCGGCGACCTGAGCAGCGGTGAGGCCGAAGAGGAAGAAGTTCTCGTGTCCTACGGCGTCGCGAATCTCTATGTTGGCGCCGTCGAGAGTGCCGATGGTCAGAGCACCGTTCATCGCGAACTTCATGTTGCCGGTGCCGGAGGCCTCTTTGCCGGCGGTGGAGATCTGTTCGCTGAGATCGGCGGCGGGGTAGACCAGCTGGCCGAGGGTGACGTTGTAGTCGGGAAGGAAGACCACCTTCATCCGATGGTTCACTTCGGAGTCGCTGTTGATTACCTCGGCGACTGAGTTGATGAGCTTGATGATCAGCTTGGCCATGAAGTAGCCGGGCGCAGCCTTTCCGCCAAAGAGGTACGTGCGGGGCGTGATCTCGAGGGTGGGATCTTTCTTCAGACGGTGATATTGGGTGAGGATGTAGAGCACGTTCAGATGTTGCCGCTTGTACTCGTGAATGCGCTTTACCTGCGCGTCGAACATCGAGTGAGGATCGACGATGATTCCGGTCTTGTCGGCGATGTGTTTGGCGAGCCTTACCTTGACGTCGTACTGTACGTTTCGCCACTCGGCACGGAAGGCGGAGTCTTCGGCGTAGCTTTCCAATTTCCTGAGCTGGTCGAGGTCGCCGATCCAGCCATCGCCGATCTTGCTGGTCATCAAACCCGATTGCTCGGGATTGCTGACGGCCAGCCAGCGACGGGGAGTGACGCCGTTGGTGACGTTGACGAACTTGTGCGGCCATAGCTGGTAGAAGTCGTGGAGCAGATCACTCTTCAAGAGCTCGGTATGTAGCTGGGCGACTCCGTTGATGTGACGGCTGCCAACGCATGCGAGATAGGCCATGCGGACGAAGCGTTCGCCACTCTCGTCGATGAGGGACATGCGGGCCACTCGTGCCTCATCGTTGGGAAAGCACGTCCGCAGCATGCTGAGGAAACGCGCGTTGATCTCGTAGATGATCTCCATGTGACGAGGGAGCAGCGAGGTGAACATCTGCAGGGGCCAACGCTCGAGCGCTTCGGGGAGAAGGGTGTGGTTGGTGTAGTTGAAGGTCCGCGAGGTAATCTCCCACGCCTTGTCCCAGCCGAGGCCATGAACGTCCATCAAGAGACGCATCAGTTCGGCGACGCCGATGGAGGGATGCGTGTCGTTGAGCTGGATGGTGCACCGCTCATGGAAGATCTCGATGGAGTGACCGTAGTAGAGATGACGGCGGATCATGTCCTGCAGGGAGCATGAGGTGAAGAAGTATTGCTGCTGGAGACGAAGCTCTTTGCCGTGGATGTCTTCGTCGTTGGGGTAGAGCACCTTGGAGATGTTTTCGGCGAAGACCTTTGCGCCGACGGCACCGGTGTAGTCGCCGCTGTTGAATTTTCCGAAGTAGAAAGATTCGGTTGCCTCGGACCTCCAAAGGCGAAGAGTGTTTGCGATGCCGGAGTGGTATCCCAGGATCGGCGTGTCGTAGGGAACTCCCTTGACGATCGTTTCTGGTATCCACTGCACCTTGTAGATGCCAAACTGATCGGTCCAGGACTGGGTGTGGCCGCCATAGCCTACTTCGACGCTGGCCTGGGGACGGCGGATCTCCCAGGGATTGCCGTAGCGGAGCCAGTAGTCGGTCAGTTCGACCTGCCAGCCGTCGTGAATCTCCTGGTGAAACATTCCGAACTCGTAGCGAATGCCATAGCCCATGGCGGGGATTCCCAGTGTCGCGAGCGAGTCGAGATAACAAGCAGCGAGGCGGCCTAATCCACCGTTGCCGAGGCCGGGCTCGCTCTCCTGCCGGATGAGTTTATCGAGGTCGAGATCGAGTTCTGCGGTCGCCTTCTGGACGTTCTCCTGCAGCCCGAGGTTGAGGACGTTGTTCGCGAGGTGAGGCCCCATGAGAAATTCGGCGGAGAGGTAGTAGACGCTGCGCACGTCATACTTGATGTAGTCTTCCTTGGTCGTGAGCCAGCGGGCGAGAATCCTGTCGCGCACCGAGTAGGCGAGAGCCATGAAGTGGTCCATGTCGGTCGCGGCGTCGGGCCACTTGCCGACGACATAGAAGAGATTTTCGAGGATAGCCTGTTTGAGGACTGGGACGCTGGTGCCGGTGCGTTCGTCGATCAGGTTGTATCCGTTGGATGAAAGATTCTGCATAGCGCGCCTCATTCCTGTGGGTGGAGAGTGCGAGTTCGTGGAGCTGCGCAGCTCCGAAAGCGCGGCTTGTCAGTTTAGGCCGCGGTGAAGACGATGCTAGATCGGATGCACGGCGATGACAACTGGACCGGGCAAAATTCACGGAAAATTATGGCAAGAATCTACCGGTTCTCGTGAAGAAGTTTTTGATGCTCAATCGTGTCTCAGCGCGGCTATGGGGTCCAGCTTCATGGCTCTGAGAGCGGGCAGGTAACCCGCAAGGATGCCGACCAGCATGAGAATGAATGAGGCGCTTGCGAGGGTCGTGGGATCAGATGAAGACAGACCGAAGATCATGTGAGCCACGAGACGAGTGGCAGCGATGGTGCACGGAAGTCCGACGAGGATACCTGCAAGAGTAAGAAGAACTGCTTCGCGCAGGATCAATCGAAGAATGCCCTGGCGCTGTGAACCGAGTGCCATGCGAATTCCTATCTCGCGTGTGCGCAGAGTGACAGCGTAGGACATGAGTCCGAAGAGTCCGAAGCCGGCGACAAGCAGAGCGATGGCGGCAAAGAGAGTGGAGAGGGTGGCGGACATCTGCTCGTAGACGAGGGAGCGCTCGTTCTTCTCTTCGAAGGTGTTGGCGCTGGTGGAGAACTCGTGACCGAAGGAACGTATCTCTTCGTCGATGGTGCTGGCGA
Source organism: Edaphobacter sp. (assembly GCA_050012935.1). Lineage (GTDB taxonomy): Bacteria > Acidobacteriota > Terriglobia > Terriglobales > Acidobacteriaceae > Edaphobacter. The sequence continues at coordinate 90,208 of JBEKGF010000004.1, forward strand.
TACCGGCGGAGGTTGCGCCGCGGAGAAAGAGGTTGCCGCCAACGCCGAAGTCGCGAGCCTGGATGGCGGGGACGTAGATGACGGGGAGGTTGCCGTCGCGAATGTCGAGGATTCGCGCGCTCTGCGCAACGCCTACGATTTCGAGGTCTTGAAAATCGGGCTGGACGCCGAAGCGAAGGTGTTTGCCAATGGGATTGACATTGGGGAAGAGCTGTCTGGTGACGAGGGCGTCGATGATGACGGCGGGGGGATGTTGTTTGTCGTCGGACCAGGTGAAGTCGCGGCCGGAGAGGAGAGGAATGGCGAGGGTCTTGAAGAAGCCGGGTGAGATGGCTGCAAGGGTCGCAGTGGCGTTGGCGGAGGGGTTGGTGTCTGTGGTGTCGGCGACGGTCTCTTTCCAGCCGGTATCGGGGATGGCGAGGTTCGAGAAGGCTGCGGCGTGGACGGATGGCAGACTGGCCATTGTCTCGATGAGTTGCCTGCGGTAGCTGGCCATGTCTAGTTTCGGATCACTTTGAGGCATGGGTGCGAGGCGGACCTCGAGGAGACTGGAGCGTTCGAAGCCAGGGTCGAGAGTGCGGAGAGTTTGCAGAGTCCGGATGAAGAGTCCTGCGGCCTGCAAAAGAACGAGGGAGATGGCGATCTGCGAGACGATGAGCGCTCTGCCGAGCATGCCTATGCCTGCGCCGACGGTACGGTGATCGTCGGTGCGCAGCGCGGTATTGGGGGAACGGCGTGAGAGCTGCCATGCGGGGATGAGGCCGATGAAGAATCCTGTAAAGAGGGCAATGAGAGCTGAGAAGACGAGGATGCGCCAGTCGGGCCTGAGATCGAGGAGGACGGGAGCGTCGGCTCCTTTGGCGAGGAGCGTGACGAGGAGGCGACTCGCCCAGAATGCGAGCAGCAGACCAAGGGCCGCTCCGATGGATGCGAGGGAGACGGTCTCGACGACGAACTGGCGGACTGCCTGCCAGGGCGTCGCTCCAAGTGCGATGCGGGTGTTGATGTCGTGACGGCGCGCGGAGGCTCGGGCGAGAGTAAGGCTGGCGAGATTGACGCAGACGACGAGGAGGATGAGCGCGACGATGCCGAAGAGGAGATTGAGCGGCTTGAGGAAGCGGGCGCGCAGTTCGCGGTTAATGCCGGTGGATGCGGGGTCGAGCCGAAAGCGCATGGCGAGGAAAGATTGCCGGCGCGGACCGACGCTTTGCGTGGGAACGGCGTCTTCAAGCAGGCGCGGCCAGAAGGATTGGATTTGCGAGGAGACCTGCTCGATGCTGGAACCGGGCTTGAGCCTGCCGGTGACGAAGAGAAAGAGGAGAGAACGATTGTTGAGATCGTTAAGTTGTGCGGCGCCGACAGGGATGGTGATCTCCGGCGGTGCGCCGACGATCATGCCGGTGAACCATTGGCGAGTGACACCGATGATAGTGAAGAGTTTTCCATCGATGCGGATGTCTTTGCCTATGATGGCGGGATCACCGCCAAAGCGTTGCTTCCAGAACTCGTAACCGATGACGGCGACCTGAGAGATTTGTGTGCCTTGCGTGTCGGCGGGAGAGATGAGGCGTCCTAGAAGCGGGCTGACGCCGAGGACGGAGTAGTAGTTTCCGGTGACGGAGTGAATGGGCGAGACGGAGAGGCTGCCGTTGGCTTCGACGTTGAAGCCGGCGCCGGCGCTCCAGGCACAGATGCCGGAGAAGGTGCGCTGTTGGCGCTCAAGCTCGGCGTACATGGGATAGGAGAGGGGGATGGTAGCGTTGCTGCGGTAGATTCCGGAGAGCTCGACGAGCTGCTCGGGGTGCGGCAGCGGGAGCGGACGGAAGACGAGCGCGTTAAAGACGGTGAAGACCGCAATCGCAGCGCCTATCCCGACGGCGAGAATGAGGACTACCGTGAAGGAGAAGGCAGGGGTTCGCGAAAATGCACGAAGTCCGTAGAAGGCGTCCTGACGAAGCGATGGCATAGTTGAAGTCTAATAGTTAGACGTCGAAGGGATCGTTCAGTTTTTGAAGAAGTTTTTGGCGAGGAAGAGAACGTTGGCGGGGCGCTCGGCGAGGCGGCGCATGAAGTAGGGGTACCACTCGGGGCCAAAGGGAATGTAGACGCGGACGCCGTAGCCTTCGGCCGCGAGGCGACGCTGCAGGTCGCGGCGGACGCCGTAGAGCATCTGGAACTCGAAGGCGTGCTTGTCGATCTTGTGCTTGTCGACGAAGTGGCGCATCTTGTCGACGATGGCTTCGTCGTGGGTGGCGATGCCGCAGAAGACGCCCTTGCCGGGCTGTGCGCTCGATGGCGGATTTGCGAAGGTGACCATGCGCTTCATCAGCTTGACGTAGTTGGCATCGACGTCGGCTTTGGAGGGGAAGGCTACTTCGGGGCCTTCTTTGTAGGCTCCCTTGCAGAGACGGATGCGAATTCCCTGCTCCAAGAGACGCTCGGTGTCGCTGTCGGTGCGGAAGAGGTAGGCCTGAAGTACGGTGCCGACGGCTCCGGGGAACTTTGCGGAGAGGCGCTCGGTCATGGCGATGGTGGCTTCGGTGTAGGGTGAGCCCTCCATGTCGATGCGGACGAAGGAGTGGACTGCGGCGGCGTGCTCGACCATCTCGCCTACGATTCGTTCGGCGAGGGCTTGATCGAAGTCCATGCCGACTTGCGAGAGTTTGACGCTGACGTTGGCGTTGAGCTTGCGGGCTTCGATGGCGTCCAGAAGCTGGTGGTAGATGCCGGCGGATTTTTGCGCTTCAGCCTCAGTGGTGACGGATTCGCCGAGCGAGTCGAGCGTGGCGGCGATGCCTTCCTGATTGACGCGCTGACAGGCTGCGAGGACAGCGTCGACAGACATGCCGGCGACGAAGCGGCTGGACATCTTGCGTCCGATGGAGGAGCGCTCGGAGAAGGAGCGCATGTCTTTGTTTTGAGAGAGAGCAATAAAGAACGAACGCAGCAAAATCCAATACCTCTGGCAACGCCTGGATGGCGCACAAAGGGTATTGTTTCACGCAACACGCGTTGTGCGCGAGTGCGGTATCGTTAGTTGCTCACTCGCCAGGGAGAGACGTTTTGCCATTTCCTGAGTTCGGTGATGGCCCATTGGTTCGATTTGTCTTTGTGGCAGGAGGTGCATGGGTTGGGGATGCCGGACTGCTGGGTTTGAATCGGCGAGATGAAGCGGAAGGTGTGGGCGCTGACGAAGTTGTCCTTGATGGTCTGCTCGATGCGCGGCATGTGACAGGCGATACACTGGCTTCCGGGGCTGTTTGCGGCGTGATGCGTGTGTTCCGGGATGGAGCCCTTGAGGCCTGCGGGGTTTTGGCCGGTGTGGCAGGCGAGGCAGACCTGGTTGCCGCGAGCGTTGAGGCTGGCGGGGTTTTCGTTGCTGTGAACCTGGTGGCAGTCGAAGCAGCGAATCTCGCGGTGGTACATGTTGCTTTGGATATAGTCGTTGCCCTGCATGCGGTTTTTGTGCGCGGTAAGATCGGCGAACTGGTAGAAGTTGGTTGTGCCGGGCTTGAGCTCTTCGAGCTTCCAGTAGTCGACGAGACGCTGGCCCACCTGGAAGCCGACGGGCCAATCGTAGTATTTGCCCTGGATGGGATTGCCTAGAGGCTGGCCCTGGCTGTGGCACTGGATGCAGGTGTCGTTGGCGCGGACAAAGTCGAGGCGGTATGGGTTGACTATGTTTTCCTTGGCGGGATGCGCGACGTGCAGGCTACCGGGGCCGTGACATTTTTCGCAGCCGACGTTCCACTCGGTGACCTGGCGGGTGTCGATGTTGTAGTTGACGGAGTGGCAGCCGTCGCAGAGCGGGCCGGTTGGGCGCTCCTTGTTGCTCTCGCCGTAGAACGGGACCCACCAGTCCGTTCCCTTCTCGACGTGGTATGGCAGCCAGATTTTTTTCTGCACGTCCCACTGCGCGGGCAGGACGAAGTAGTCGTCGCCGATCTTTGTGAAGTAGCGCTGCTTCCAGCGGCTGCCGTAGACGAAGGCAACCTGCTTGAGATCGAAGGGGCGCAGCGGATCGGCGTGGGTGAAGTCGCCGAGGACTGCGTCGGGATGGACGGCTGGGTCGCGTACGACGTTGGCCATGCGGGTCTGCTTCCATCCGGCGTACAGCGTGGCGTGGCAGCGCTCGCAGGTTTGGGAACCAACGTAATGAGCTGGGGCAGGATCTTGAGCGCAGGCAAACGAACGTCCCATGACGACGAGCGCGAGAAGGGACAATGCCTGGAGAAGGGAGAACCTCTCGGCCTTTCGCATTCCTCTATTTTGCCATTATCGGTTGCTACGCCGTTTCGTCTTCGATGGGCGCCGAGGGTGCATTGGTTTTAACGGAGGCGATGCCTTCGTCCGCGGAAGTGGACGCGGCGGTCGACGATCTCTCTATAGATTGGCAAAGTTCAGGTTTGTGGGATGCCAACTTGCGCCAGGGTCAGCGGGCTTTGGCGCCGGCTTTAACTCCGGCCTTAACCACTTGCTTGACCGGTTCGGTGACCATAGTGCTGGTGTCCTTCATGGCGGCGATGGCTTCGTCGTAGCGTCCGGCGATGGAGTTGGCGCGGATGCGGGCCATGTCTTCGAGCATCTTCATGCCGTCTTTGAGGTAGCTCATGCGGCTGCGCTCGTCGTGGCCCCAGGTGACTGGGACTTCGCGGACAACATATTTGAGCTTGCGGGCGATGAAGAGGATCTCCGGATCGAAGCCCCAGCGCTCGATGGTCTGGAGGCGGAAGATGATCTGCGCGGCGTCGCGTTTGAAGGCTTTGAAGCCGCACTGGGTGTCTTTGTAGGGCAGGCCCATGATGGTGCGGGTGACCCAGTTGAAGCAGCGGCCGAAGAACTGACGGTAGAGCGGCTGATGGATGGTCTGGCGGGTGCGGTCGAGCCAGCGTGAGCCGATGGCTACGTCGGCGCCGGACGTGATGGCGTCGAGGAGGCGCTGCGCCTCTTCCATGGGGGCGGAGAGGTCGGCGTCGGTGAACATGACGATGTCTCCGGCGGCCTGCAGAAGGCCGTTGCGAACGGAGTAACCTTTGCCCTTGTTTCCGGGGTTTTGCACGAGGTGGAGCCGGGGATGTTCGACCATCCAGCGCTGCACAATTGCGGCGGTATCGTCTTTGGAGCCGTCGTCAACGACGAGAACTTCAGCGTCCCAGCCCTGTTCAGCGATACAGGTGAGGACGCGATCCAGCGCATGCTCGATGCGGGCGCTCTCGTTGTACGCTGGAATTACGATACTTAGTTGCGGATGTGCCATAGCCGGTCGACGACCCTACACTTTCAAGGCTTGCTCTTTTATGCGGTTGCACAGAGGGCGTCGCCGTTCATCATACTGCAATAATTTGACGATTGGAATGGCCTTTCCGTTTCATTTTTTCCACTTGGGAGCGGGTTTTCCTGGCGCCGCAAGTGCTGTTACTGGTTGTCTTTTCCATCTGACGATTGCTGCTCAGCTTTGAAGCTAAGTCTTCAGATCGAGACCACGTCCCTGCTACACTCCGAAACATGCCGGAAGACTATGCAACACCACCGCCGCCACCACCGCCGCCAATTCCGACTTACCCCCGGGCCGCCGCGTATCCTCCGCCTCCTCCGTACTCTCAGGACTATGGTGCACCTCCTCCGCGGAGGCGATCGGCGTGGTTCTACATCGGCATCATCGGCGGATCGCTCGCTGCGGTTTTTCTTCTGATCTCGCTGCTGGTCTGGGGAACGATGCGCTCGATGGGCGATTCCGCGGGCTTTGGCCTGAGCTCGGACAGTATCGCCGTGATCGATCTGACGGGAGTTATTCTTTCGCCCGAGACGGTCAACAGCCAACTACGGAAGTTCGGGGACGATCCGTCGGTGAAGGCGATTGTGCTGCATATCAATTCGCCTGGAGGAGGCGCGGCAGCCTCGCAGGAGATCTATCACGAGGTGCTTCGCGTGCGGCAGGAGAAGCACAAGAAGGTCATCGCTTCGATTGAGTCGGTCGGGGCTTCGGGTGCATACTACATCGCCAGCGGATGCGACAAGATCTATGCGAACGACGCGTCGGTGGTGGGCTCGATCGGCGTGATTATGGAGTGGACCAACTACGGCGATCTGCTGCGCTGGGCCAAGCTGAAGAACGTCGTGATCCACGCCGGCGAGTTGAAGGACGCAGGCGATCCGAGCCGTGATTTGACGCCAAAGGAAGAGGCTTACTTTCAGTCGCTGGTGGATAACATGTACGGGCAGTTTATCCACGATGTCGCGACAGGACGGCATACATCGGACGAGAAGATCAAACCCTTGGCGACCGGGCAGGTGTGGACAGGGCAGCAGTCGTTGCCGCTGGGACTGATCGACAAGGTCGGCGGCTACCGGGTTGCGCTGATGGAGACGGCAAAGGATGTGGGAATCTCGGGGGAACCAAGTGTGGTTCGTCCGGCAAAGAAGAAGGTGGGACTGCTGTCGATGCTGGCTGACGACGGCGAGGACCTCTTTCCCAACCCGAGCCAACTGCTGGACCGGGCTCCGGGGTTCTACTTTATCTGGAAGTAAGACACGGTGGGTCAGCGTTTAGGTGTGCCTCTGGTCTCGTCGACCACTTGCGGACCACTGATGGGCTCCCAAAAAGGGGGCTCATTTTGTTGCAGACACTACCCTTTGGGCAGCTTTTGCATCCTACGGAACAAATGTTGATTTCCGGCACCCCTTGACGTCTTCCGCTTACTTATTCGGAGTCATCCTGTCTATAATCAACAAGAACCGATCTTTGATGCGGCCCCGGTAGCCCTCCCAAGCACGAAAGGAACTCATACCATGACTAAAGCCGACCTTGTAGACCAAGTCACTGCGATTGGCGACCTAACCCGTCGCGACGGAGAGGTGATCGTCGATACGCTCTTCGACGCTGTGATCGGAGCCCTGAAGTCAGGGGACAAGATTGAGATTCGCGGCTTTGGCAGCTTCCGGACACGGCAGCGCAATGCTCGCACGGGCCGCAATCCGAAGACCGGCGCCAAGGTTGACGTTCCGGCCAAGCGCGTTCCATTTTTCAAGCCGTCAAAGGAGCTGCGTGACTCGGTGAATCCGAACGGAGCCGTGAAGTCAAAGCCCGCTGCCAAGAAGTCCGATACCGATCGCATCGATCCTCATCATCCGCCGGCGATGTAGTTGACCGCATAAGTAAACGGACGAGCAGGTGCGCTGGCATCTGCTCGTTTTTTGTTTTGTGCGTCTTTGTTGTTGTGTTAATAATCGCCGTTCTTTATGGGTTACTCCGCGACTCCTTCGAGAACCACGGGCGATGCGGGTTCGGTGCCGAAGGCTCCCTCCCATTTCGCGACGATGACGCTGGCCAGGCAGTTGCCCGCTACGTTGATCGCGGTGCGCCCCATGTCGGCAACGGCATCGATGCCGAGGATGACGAAGATCGGTTCGGTTGGCAGGCGAAAGGTGGCAGCGGTTGCAAAGAGCAGAACCAGCACGGATCGTGGGACGCCTGCGACGCCTTTGCTGGTGACCATGAGCGTCAGCATCATCAGGATCTGCTGGCCGAGCGAGAGAGAGATGCCCGCGGCCTGGGCGACGAAGATGCTTGCCACGGCAAGGTAGAGGGTTGAGCCGGTGGAGTTGAAGCTGTAGCCGGAGGGAATGACGAAGGCCACGATGCGGCGAGGCACTCCGAATGCCTCCATCGACTCCATGGCGCTGGGGAGCGCGGCTTCGCTGGAGGAGGTCGCGAAGGCGATGGTCGAGGGTTCGGCGACGGCGGAGAGAAACCGCCGCAGCGGGACACGAAAGATCAGAGCGGATGGAACGAAGACAAGCAAGGCGAAGGCGATAAGCGCGATATACAACGTAAGCAGTAGTTTGCCGAGATTAATGAGGACGCCAAGTCCCATCTGTCCGACTGTAAAGGCCATGGCTGCGCCCACACCGATCGGGGCGAAGTACATGACAAGGTTGGTGAACTTGAACATGACTTCGCTGAGGCTTCCGAAGAAAGTCAGCATGGGGGTGCGTTTTTCGCCGCTCAGACAGGCAAGCGCGATGCCGAAGAAGATAGCGAAGACGGCGACCTGAAGAATCTGCCCTTCTGCTACTGACTTGGCGATGTTTTCAGGGAAAATGTGGAGGAGAAAATCCTGCCAGCGAATGGGGGCGGATGCGGGGATAGGTTCGCTTGAAGACGCTGAGGCGTGTAGGGTTAGCCCGACCCCGGCATGGCTGAGATTGATGGCGATGAGGCCGATGACGAGTGCGAGTGTGGTGGCGACCTCGAAGTAGAGGAGACTTTTGAGGCCCATGCGGCCGACACTCTTGAGGTCGCCGTGTCCTGCGATTCCGGTGATGAGTGTCGCGAGGATCAATGGTGCGACGATGGTCTTGATGAGGCGAAGGAATATGTCGCTGAAGACACGCAGGTTGACCGCGACTGCAGGAGCGTCGAAGCCGAGTTCCGCGCCTGCCACCATCGCGACAAAGATCCACGCGGTAAGCGAACGACGTTGCCATGCGAAGACTGAGAGTAACCCGATCGCAGCACAACGCAGAGCGATTCCGATATGAGAGAGCGGTTGCTGGGCCAGTCCTAACGCGATACCGGCGGGGAATAAAACCATGGCCGAAAGCAACAGAAAGCGTTCCGATTTCGTCTTAAGCATCAGGTGCGAAGAATATCAGTCTTCCGCCGAAACTACTCTCCCTGCGGCCCGATTTCAGTCGCTGATAGCATAATCAACATGGCACGTCACGTAATGTTTTGCTTGTTTTCCTGCGTCTTTGTTGCGAGTACTCTGGTCGCCCAGAGTCCGGCCGCAGCGCCCGCTTATGACGTTCTCGCACAGTCCTCCGGCATCATCACCAACCCTCTCGCGCAACCGACTTTGAGCCCCGGCGTCCTGCAGTTGATGGAGCTGGAGGGACGTTTTGCGCAGGCAGTCGCAGCCGGTGGAGGCAAGGCCTTCGCAAGTTGGTTTGCAGACGACGCCGTGACGTTGAACAACGGGAAACCAGCAGTTCTCGGCCACACGGCCATAGCGGCTGCGGCACAGTGGGATCCAAAGACTTATCAGCTCACCTGGATGCCGCAGGGCGCGCAGATGGGGCCCTCCAACGACATGGGTTTCACGTGGGGGCACTACGAAGGACGCTCCAGAGACAAGAACGGCGAGCCCGTTGTGATCTCGGGCCGCTACTTCACGGTATGGAAGAAGATGCCCGATGGATCGTGGAAAGTAGCCTTGGATGCAAGCGCAAATGAGCCTCCCGCTGCCGGCGAGTGCTGTGCTCTGCCAAAGCCGTAACTTATTGCTGACACAAAAGTAGGAGTGCGCAAAGATTTGCATATCCCTACGATTGATTAGTCGAAATGAATGCACTTTTAGTCAAAGACGAAGCTCTGCGGATTGAAGCCCTCCATCAATACGAGGTGCTCCATTCTGCGCCTGACCCTGTGCTTGACGACCTGACCCAGCTGGCGGCGCAGATCTGCGATACGCCGGTCGCCGCGGTCTCGTTTGTCGGCTCGGACCGGATTTGGATCCGTTCCCGTATTGGCATGGATTCGGTCGAGCTTTCGCTCGGCAGCCTTCCGTGTGAGACGACTATTCTCGGCGACACCGTTTACGAAATTCAGGACACGCGCAACGACCCCGACTATACGCCTGAGGGCATTCTGCTCGAAGGCCGCAACTATCGCTTTTACGCAGGCGCTCCGCTGACCACTCCGGCCAGCGTGAACATCGGCGCTTTGCTTGTGCTTGACGTACATGCTCGCGTGTTGACGCCGGCGCAGTCCTCCGCGCTGGGCATCCTGAGCAGACAGGTGATCAACCGGCTCGAACTCAATGGACGCATTCTGCAGATGGACCGCGCGGCGCGGTCACGGCAGCGAGTTGAGTCTGCACTGACGGTTGAACGCAACTTCGTCTCCGCGGTTCTCGATACGGTAGGCGCGCTGGTTGCCGTCTTCGATCCGGCAGGGCGCATCGTTCGCTTCAACCGCGCCTGCGAGATCGCTTCGGGTTATGACTTCGCTACGCTGGTGGGACGTTATGCGTGGGACAAGCTGATTCCGCGGCAGGATATTCCGGAGGCCATCGAGACGTTCGAGCGGCTTCGCTCGGGCCAGTTTCCTGCCAACTTTGAAAACCAGTGGCTGAACCGCGACGGCACCCTGCGGCGCATTGCGTGGTCGGCCACGGCGCTCACCGATTCGCAGGGACAGGTGGCCTTCATCATCGCAACCGGCATTGACGTGACGACGCAGCGCGTGGCCGAGTCGACTCTGCGCGAGAGCGAGGCCCGGTACCGGCAGTTGGTCGAAGGCTCGCTTGGCATGGTCTGCACACATGATCTTCGCGGCAAGCTGCTGACCATCAACACGCACGGCGCGGAGATGATCGGCCGCACTGTTGAGGAGATGACTGGCCGCAATCTCGCGGAGTTTATCGAGCCGGAGAAGCGAGATTCATTTCCTGCGTATCTGCAAAAGATCGGCGAGACCGGCGAGGCGCAGGGAATGCTCCATCTCATGCATGCCGCCGGCGATGTTCGCGCTGTTGCGTACAGGAACAAGCTGATTGTTATTCCTGGGCGCGCGCCGTACGTGCTTGGATTCGGCGTCGACATCAGCGAGCAGGTTCGCGCGGAGGGACGTCTGCGCACGCTCACACGGCAGTCGGACTCGATTCTCGCTTCAGTGGGCGACGGCATCTACGGCATCGATCTCGGTGGGAAGGCGACGTTCGTCAACGCCGCCGCGATACAGATGCTGGGCTACAAACCGGAGGAGATGCTTGGGCAGGTGATGCATAACCTGATCCACCACACACGCGCTGACGGGACTCCGTATGATTCGATCGACTCGCCGATTCGCAAGAGTCTGAAAAACTTCGATACGGTTCGCGTCTCGAACGAGGTCTTCTGGCGCAAGGATGGAACGAGCTTCCCGGTGGAGTATGTTGCGCGTCCGCAGATCGATTCGCAGTCCTCGGATTCCGATGGGCTGAAGCCGCTGGGCGTGGTCGTCGCGTTTACCGATACGACCGAACGACGCGCGCTCGACCGAATGAAGGATGAGTTTATCTCCACGGTTTCGCATGAGCTGCGAACGCCGCTGACTTCGCTGCGCGGAGCGCTGGGTCTGCTTGCCGGCGGGGCACTGGCGAATCGGCCGGAGAAGACGCAGCAGATGCTGGAGATCGCGATCAGCAACTCCGACCGGCTGGTCCGGCTGGTTAATGACATTCTCGATCTCGAGCGCATCTCGAGCGGGAAAGCTGAGCTGCATCTGACGATGTGCAGCGCCGAAGATCTGCTGCGGCGCGCCGCGGGCATACAGCAGGCCCGCACGCCGCGGCCGAATATTCGTATCTTCTTCGCGGCGCATGGCGTAAACGTGTGGGCCGACTGCGACCGCATTCTGCAGACGCTGAATAATCTCATCTCGAACGCGATCAAGTTCTCGCCCGCCGGCAGCGAGATTCATCTGACGGCACGCAATCTGGACGAGAGCGAGGCCATTATCGAGGTTCGCGACCAGGGACGGGGCATCCCCGCTGACAAGCTCGAACATATCTTCGACCGCTTTCAGCAGGGGGATGCCTCGGACTCGCGTGTTACGGGCGGAACGGGGCTGGGACTGGCGATCTGCCGCACCATCGTCACGCAACATGGCGGACGCATCTGGGCCACCAGCATTGAAGGCCACGGGACGACGTTCCACTTTACCTTGCCGACAAAGCCTATTACGAATCTGCGCTAGGGCTTTGTTGGTCGCCACACTCTTCGTCTAGCTGCATGCCAAATTTCCGCGATATCGAATAGCGCTTCCGATGAGATTCGATAATTACGCGCCGGGCTGATTCTTTGCCCGCCATGCGGCTTTCATCTCCTGCATTTCCCGCCGCACCTCAACCTCATCCATCAACTCGCCACGCTCCGCCGCAGCCCACCCTTCATCAATCTTCAAACGAATCTCCTCCCGATGAGCAGAAAACCATTGCTCCCGTTCGTGCAGTTCTGTAACTGCCTGCTCGACAAATTCGTCGATGCTGCGATACGGCCCACGCTCGACATCCTCTCGCACCAGAGCTTCCAGCCGGGGACTTAGTTGAATCGTCATGGTCCTACCCTACCAAATCTCTCAAAGGAGTTTAAGTTATTCATCACCTTCTCGCAGCCTGGCAATTACGGTGAAGTCTTCGAGCGTCGTTGTGTCACCTTTGACTTCGCCTGTGGAGGCAAGCTCGCGTAACAACCTTCGCATGATCTTGCCACTGCGAGTTTTTGGCAGCGCCTGGGCGAAGGTGAGGTCGTCGGGACGCGCAAGAGCGCCAATCTCTTTGGCGACCCACTCGCGCAGTTCGCGCCGCAGCTCTTCGCTTGGTTCGTGACCGCCTTCGAGCGTGACGAAGACGGCGATCGCCTGGCCTTTCATCTCGTGGGGACGGCCTACTGCCGCAGCCTCTGCAACTTTCGGGTGTGCGACGAGTGCGGACTCTACCTCCATGGTGCCGAGGCGGTGGCCGCTGACGTTGATGACGTCGTCGACGCGGCCCATCAGCCAGTAATATCCATCGGTATCGCGGCGCGCGCCGTCTCCCGTGAAGTAGCTGCCGGGAACCTCGCTCCAGTAGGTCTGCTCGTAGCGAGCCTGGTCGCCGTAGATGGTTCGCGCCATCGAAGGCCACGGTTTGCGCACCACCAGAAGACCACCTTTGCCGTCCGGCACAGGCTCTCCTTCCTTTGTAACTACTTCAGGCACAATTCCGAAGAAAGGCCTCGTTGCAGAACCCGGCTTTGTCGCTACTGCACCCGGGATTGGCGAGAGCATGATCGCGCCTGTCTCGGTCTGCCAGTAGGTGTCGACGATGGGGCATCGTTCTTTGCCGATGACGCGGTGATACCACATCCACGACTCAGGATTGATCGGCTCTCCGACCGTGCCCAGCAGGCGCAACGAGGCCAGCGAGTGTTTCTCGACCCAGGAGTTGCCCCACTTGGTGAAGGCGCGAATCGCGGTGGGCGCGGTGTAGAAGATTGTGACTTTGTGGGCGTCGATGATCTTCCAGAAACGGTCGTTCTCGGGCCAGTTGGGTGCGCCCTCGTACATCATCACTGTCGCGCCATTCTGCAGGGGGCCGTAGACGACGTAGCTGTGGCCGGTGACCCAACCGATGTCCGCGGTGCACCAGTAGATGTCGTCGTCACGCATGTCGAAGATGTATTTCGTGGTCAGGTAGGTCTGGACAGAGTAGCCGCCGGTGGTATGGAGCAGGCCCTTCGGCTTGCCAGTCGTGCCGGAGGTGTAAAGGAGGTAGAGCGGGTCTTCCGCGTCCATCCACTCGGGCTCGCATGCGGCTTCCGCCTTCTCCATCGCCTCGTGCCACCAGAGATCGCGGCCCGGCTGCATCTTGATTGGCGAGCCTGAGCGCCGGAAGACAATAACATTGTTCACCGTCGGACACTTCGTGAGCGCCTCGTCGACGATTCCCTTCAGTTGCACCTCGGAACCGCGGCGATAGCTTGTGTCCTGCGTGATGACCGCGACGCAGGCCGAGTCGTTGACGCGGTCGGAGATTGCGTGCGCCGCAAAGCCGCCGAAGATCACCGAATGAATTGCGCCGATTCGCGCACAGGCAAGCATTGCAATCGCAAGTTCGGGAGACATGCCCATGTAGATGGCGACGCGATCGCCTCGCTTGATTCCAAGCCCCTTCAACACATTGGCAAAGCGCTGCACCTGCTCGTGCAACTCGCCGTAGGTCAGTTTGCGGACCTCGCCGGGCTCGCCCTCCCAGATCAGCGCGACTTTGCGGCTGCGGGCTCCTAGCGCGTGACGGTCAACACAGTTATACGATAGATTTAGCTTCCCGTTAATGAACCATCTTGTGTGGGCGGCCTCGCCTTCGATCACCTTCGTCCAGCGCGCGAACCAGTCGAGTTCCTGCGCCGCCGCGGCCCAGAACTCCTCCGGCTGCTCGACGCTGTGCCGGTACATCGCTTCGTATTCGGCAAGGCTTTTGATACGAGCCTTTGCGGCAAACTCCGGCGGCGGAGGGAAGACGCGGTTCTCCCGCAGGCTCGAATCCAGATTCGCATTTTGTTCAACCGTCGACACGCACAACCTCCAATGGATTCAGGCCCAGCAAAACGAAGGTACCCTATACAACACGCTCGGGCAACCACCTCCTCGACAGTTAGGTGACACATTTCCAAGGAGAATCATGTATTGTAGTCGGCGCATCTACTTATTTGAGTTGCGGTTTCCTCTGTTTCAAGCGCCTGCCGCGTTGTTTCAAGAAATTGTCGACCTCCCGAGGTTCTAAAAAATATGGCTCTGGCTTTTCTCGATCGTGAACGCTCTATCGCACCTGCCGGATACAGCCGCTGGCTGGTCCCACCTGCTGCCCTCGCAATCCATCTTTCCATTGGCCAGGCCTATGCTTTCTCCGTCTTCAAGAACCCGCTTCTCGCGCTGCAGGGCGCAGATGGCTCCCACTGGAACCTGAAGGAGGTCGGCTATATTTTCTCCATCGCCATCGCGTTCCTCGGGCTTTCGGCCGCGCTGTTCGGGGCGTGGCTGGAGAGAGCCGGGCCACGACGCGCCATGTTTTATGCAGCCTGTTGCTTCGGGCTTGGCTTCATCATTGCGTCGTTTGGAGCAAGCAGCCATCAGTTATGGCTGATCTATCTGGGCTATGGCGTTGTCGGAGGCATAGGTCTTGGGCTCGGCTACATCTCACCGGTCTCGACGCTGATTAAATGGTTTCCCGACCGTCCCGGCCTCGCAACGGGCCTTGCCATCATGGGCTTCGGCGGGGGCGCGATGATCGGTGGACCGCTCGCGAGCAATCTCATGGCGTACTTCAAGAGTGCTGGCCAGCCCTCGATTCCCTACACCATGATCACGATGGGGTTTCTCTACTTTATCTTCATGATGTTTGGTGTTTTTACGATCCGTGTCCCACCAGACGGCTGGAAGCCCGCGGGATGGGTGCCGTCGACCAAGCACTCTGCGCTCATTTCTACCCACAACGTCGCCGTACATGAGGCCTGGAAGACGCCGCAGTTCTGGCTGCTGTGGGTGATGCTGTTCGTCAACGTGACAGCTGGCATCGGCATTCTCGAGCAGGCCGCGCCAATGATTCAGGACCTCTTCAAAGGGGATGTCACTGCAGCGGCTGCGGTCGGCTTCGTCGGCCTGCTGAGCATCTTCAATATGGCTGGACGCTTCTTCTGGGCGTCTACCTCGGACTTCATCGGACGCAAAGCAACCTACTTCTGCTTCTTCACGATCGGCCCCATTCTCTACTTCATTCTTCCGTTCACGCGCCAGGACAAGCTCAACTCCGTCCCACTCTTCGTCGGCATTGCCGTGGTTCTGCTGTCGATGTATGGCGGAGGGTTCGCTACGATTCCTGCCTATCTCAAGGACCTGTTCGGTGGCTACAACGTCTCGGCGATCCACGGACGTCTGCTCACAGCATGGTCGGCGGCGGGCATTGTCGGCCCGCTGATCGTCAACGGCATCCTCGACCACTATGTCGAGAACCATATGAACAAGGAGGATGCCTATCCACAGATCCTGCATATTATGTGCGGGCTGCTGGTGGTTGGGTTCCTCGCCAACCTGATGGTGCGCGCCGTCAATGAAAAATACTGGGTGAAGGATAAGAACATCATCGTTTCCGAAGGCGTCGCCCACTAACCTCAACCGGCGGAGTGAACCTGCCTCCGCCTCTTCAGCACCTCAGGAGTGATCGTATGGCTCAACCCGATACCGCCAAGAAGTCTTCGCCGCTGATGATCGCTATTGCATGGATCATCGTCCTTGTTCCCACCGCATGGGGACTCAAATACACTGTGCAAAACGCGATGAAACTCTTTACCGCGTCCACACCGGCGGTGACTTCGCCAGCAAAATAGCACGAGCGCACGGCTCCGCGTCTTCCTCAATCCCAAAGGAGCGCAGCTTCCGGGTACTGAGAAGGTCAAGGTTACTGCTCTGGCACCAACTCATTGCAGCAATGCCACGGCCGCATCCGTCATCGCTGTAACTCCGGTGCGGAGGGTTTGCTCGGGCAGCGGTGCGAAGAGCGGCGAGTGCGGCGAGGGTAGCGCCACGCCGGTGCGCTCACTCTCGGCTACCTTTGCCGGGTCATAGGCGCCGAGCCAGAAGATGACTGCGGGAATCTTGTGGTCGAGGCTGAAGATACCGAAGTCCTCGCTGCCCATGATGGGCTTGCGGTCGATTACATTCTCCGCACCCAGCTTTGCGACGAAGATCTTCTGCAATTTCGCGGCGAGCGCTTCGTCGTTGATGGTTGCAGGGGTTGACTCGTCGTCGAGCACGGTAACCACGGGCATCCGGTCCGCAGGAACGCCAGCCCCAATCGCGACACCCTTTGCAGTCCGCTTTACGCCTTCGATGATCATCTGACGCACCTCTTCGCTGTAACAGCGCGTCGTCAGCTCCATCTTCACTTCGTCGGGGATGATGTTGCGCTTGGTCCCGCCGTGAATGTCGCCGACGGTGACTACCGCGGGTTGAGACGGCGGGATCGACCGGCTGACTATGGTCTGCAGCGCGACGATAAACTCGCCGGCCATGACGACCGGGTCCTTGCCTGCCTCGGGCGCCGCGCCGTGGCTTCCGATACCGCGCATCACCACGTCGATCGAGGTCGAGCTTGCCAGAGTCGGCCCTGAGACGACCGCAACCTTGCCTGCAGCGAAGTTCGCGTCGTGCAGCGCGATGGCGAGGTCCGGCTTTCCGAAGCGCTCGTAGAGGTGGTCGGCCAGCATCGCCTTCGCGCCGTCGATGGTCTCCTCGCTCGGCTGGCCAATCAGCATCAACGTGCCGTGCCACTGGCTCTTGAGCGCGGCCATGTTGCGTGCCACACCAATCATCGTGGTGATATGAATGTCGTGTCCGCAGGCGTGCATGACGCCGACGTCCTGCCCGGCGGGGTTTTTCGACCGCACTTTGCTCGCGTAGGCCAAGTGCGTGTCTTCGGTGACCGGAAGAGCGTCAAGGTCGGTGCGGATGAGCAGCGTTGGGCCTGCGCCGTTCTTCAAGATCCCGACGACCCCATAAGCCTGGGAGCCATCGGGATACTTGCCGACTCGCTCGGTGACCGTGTAGCCAGCCTTGCGCAGCTCCTCGGCCAGCAGCGCAGCAGTCTGCGCCTCGTGGTGCGAGAGCTCCGGCGCTGCGTGAATGCCTTTGTAGGTCGTCACCAGGCCAGGAAGCTGCTTGTCGACCAGCGCGGGGACCTCCTGCGCTATTGCCCTTGACGTTAACCCCGCGGCCGTTGCCGCCGTCGCTCCACACACAACAATCCACTGCCTGATGCGCATCGTTCTCTCCGGTTGAACTGAATCTGTTGTACTGAACTTTACATGTTCGTGGCCTGTAGACTCCAGTTATCGTGACTTTCTACTGGCCGGCGATTATCGGCTTCCTCTTCGGCTTCGGTTTTGGCGTGGGATGCGCCCTGGCCGTGATGTACTCCATCTACATGGGAGGGTACCGCGCTGCCATCCGCGACTCTCGGCTCCCCAGCCTGCCCGAGCGCTACCGCAAAGCATCCGCGGTGGTGGAAAAAGCTCTCGCCAAACTGAAATAGCGTTCAGGGTCATTATCGGCTAGCCAGCTCTGCCCGCATGTCCTGCACCTCGCGGGTCAAGTTTTGTATTGCCGTCATCAGCTGAGCACGCTGAGCATCGTCGCTCATGGATTTTATTCCTTCCATGTAGAAGTTGCCGTTGGGCTCGAGGACTAACTTTTCCACCTCTTCGTACCGGTCAAACCCCTGTTTATGAAGGACGGAACGTAGTTCGAGCTCGGTCAATGCCTCCTTTTTTGTCGCCGCCCAGTCGACGACGCCATGCCGGATCAACACTGTCGGGGATAGCTCAAAGATGGTGTTCAGCTTCGGCGCACGGAAGAGAATCCGCGTCAGCAGCCAGTTGACCGCCAGCAACGAAAATGCCCCGATGACGCCGCCGGATACGGAATTATCGTCGCCGATCATCGCGTTCTGCACGGTGTTGGAGAGACTCAACAGAACGACCAGGTCGAAGGGATTCAACTGCGCCAGTTCCCGCTTGCCGAACAGCCGCAGAAAAATCACGAGGAACAGATAGACGAACACTGGCCGCAGAATCTTTTCCAACAGGGGCAGCGGTAGGTGAAACATGCTCTCAATCACGAAATCTCCTTCTATTTTTCCTGTGTATATCGCTGCTGGTGCCACTCCCACGCGCTGGCGATGATCTGATCCAGCTCGGCGAACTGCGGTTTCCAGCCAAGTTCGGCCTTGATCTTCTCAGAACTGGCGACCAGAACCGCGGGATCGCCCGGCCGGCGCGCACATTCTTCCACCGCGATCGGCTTGCCTGTGACGCGGCGTACGGATTCGATCACCTCCAGCACGGTAAACCCCTGGCCGTTGCCAATGTTGTAGATCAGCCTGCTACGCGAGTCGCTCAACGCCGCTAACGCCAGCAGATGCGCCTCGGCCAGATCGCGCACGTGGATGTAATCGCGGATGCAGGTGCCGTCAGTAGTGGGATAATCGCGGCCAAAGATCTTGATGCTCGCCCTGCGTCCAAGCGCAACGTCGAGAATGAGAGGAATCAAATGCGACTCGGGCTCATGCGCCTCACCGTACCCCGGGATCGCACCGGCAACGTTGAAGTAGCGCAGACTCGCGTACTTGAGGCCATGGCTCAGATTCATCCAGCGGAGCATCTGTTCCACCAGTAGCTTGCTTTCGCCGTAGGGATTGGTCGGTTTGAGCCGCGCGTCTTCGAGAATCGGCGTGGACTCGGGCTCGCCGTAGCACGCTGCCGTCGAGCTGAAGACGAGCCGGTCGTGGCCTGTGGCAAGCATCGCTTCGAGCAGAGAAAGTGTCGCCGCGGTGTTATTGCGGAAATAGACCTCGGGATGCTTCATGCTCTCGCCGGCTTCGATCAAGGCGGCGAAGTGCATCACTCCATCGAAGCGGCGGCTGTCGAGGGTCTTCTCGAGCAGAGCGCGATCAGCGATGTTGCCCTCGATAAAATCGGCGTTCGCAGCAACTGCTAACCGTCTGCTGTGGCAAAGGTTGTCGTACACGGTCACAGCATGGCCCTGAGACAGCAAAAGTCGGGTCAGAGTACCCCCGATATAGCCTGCTCCGCCGGTCACAAGAATCTTCATTGAATCGCTCCTCTTCGTTCTTACTTGGATACCACAAAAGTACCAGTGTCAATCACTTACGATTACGGCAATATACTTGCAGTAAGTGACTGGTGGCGCATCGGCACATGAAAGAAATGTGACTCCCCGAAAGCACGGTGCCCGCTACAACCTTTTCCTTCGCACGTTGCGTCTGTTTAGACAAGTTAGCGCAACTTTCGCGACCTCTCCCTGGTTCATACGAGTTGTTGGTGAGGCTCCAGGTTTGATCTATGTTACGAGGCTCTCCGGAGTTGATTCTCTCTGCACCGGTTCTGGCAGGCGTCAGCCCGGTTTCACTATTCCCGCCTCGATAAGAGGCCGTTCAAGGATTTTCTAATGGCTAAGCCGCTTCGCACTGACGATCCCGCTCCGCAGAATATGCAGTTCTCGCACTTCGGCGTCCTGAACGACGGCAGCCAAAGCAAAGGTTCGCTCTTCACCTCTGTCGCGCTGAACATTCTTCTCGCCCTGTGTGCCATCATCATCGGAGCGGCAGCGAAGAAGTCGATCGACAACCATATCAAGCTCACGCATCTCGATGAGCCGATTCCGATGAAGAAGCCGGACGAGCCGCCGCCGATCAAGATCAAGCCGCCGAAAATTCTGCCGCCGCCGATCGTCAAGGTCGAGCCGCCGAAGATTAAGATCCCCGACGTGAAGCTGCCGGACGTGCCCAAGCCGCCGGAGGTCAAGATGACTCAGCCGATGCCGGTCGTTATGCCGGCGCCGCCGAAGCTGGTTCAGCCTCCACCGGCTCCTAAGGTCGTCAATCTTGCCCAGGCGATGCCTGCTACCGTTCCGAATAACGCTCCAAAGCCGCAGGCGATCGCCCTCGGCTCCGCGACGAACCCCATCGCTGTCTCGAACAAGCCATCCCCGACGGCGATCAACCTCGGCAACACCGGAGCTTCCGGCATGCCGAAGTCGAACAATGGAGCGGGAGCAACTGTTGTCAGTCTTGGTTCCGGTTCGCCCAACGGTCAGAACATGAAAGGCAGTGGCCCGGTGGCCATTGCAGGCGTCAAGCTTGGAGTTACTGGAGGAACAGGACCGTTGAACTCGACGGGGAAGGTCGCCGGCGTCCAGCTCGGACAGAACACGCCGCCGCCGATGCCGAAGCCCTCGGGGCCAATGACCGCGACAGCCAAGAGCGGACCTAAGGTTCTCTTTAAACCCAAGCCAGAGTACACCGCGGAGGCCATCAAGCTTCACATCGAGGGCACCGTTTCAGTCAGAATTCGCGTCTCATCCGGTGGTGCCGTCCAGGTATTGGGAGTCACCAGCGATCTCGGTTACGGTCTGGGCGACTCTGCAATCCGCGCCATTCAGGCCACTCGTTTCAAGCCCGCCACAGACGATTCGGGTAATCCGGTCGACTGGGAAGGTGTCGTCAATGTCGCATTTCAACTCGCAGGCTGAGCAACATAATCTTTACCCGCTGTCGCAGCATGCACTAGCATCTAGTCCATATTAAGGCTGACCTTTTGGTAGCCGCAGGAGCCGCAAATCATGACTCTCGGGAAACAGTCCATCGCCGGTCTCGCCCTGGCAATCTTCGTCGCAACTACTCTCCCCTCGCAAGCCGGAGCAGCCCTCCTGCACGGAGGAAAGAAGAAGAAGGATGACGATCTCTCGACTTCACGCAAGCCCACGCCCGCTCAGAACGCGCTCATCGACAAGGCCATCGCGAGAGAGAAGGTCATCGTCAAGACCATCAAGGATCGTGCGCCGATCGTCGAGACTTACATTCAGAACATGAAGCCCGATCCCGTGTTGGGCCAGGTTCCTGAGTCCGACCAGCACTTCCTGAGCCGCGTCGACTTCAAGAGCATCATTAATGACGACTCCTTTGCGGTCAACAAGGACACCTCGTCGGGTTCGAACGGCAAGAGCGGATTCTTCAAGCACTCTCTCGCGAGTGTCGCAGGTCTCGGCGGCAGCCTCCACCTCACCTTCCACGAAGCTGGCTTCGTTCAGATGCTTCTGATGGACTCGAACAACTTCGACCGCCAGCACTACAACTTCGGCTACGTGCGGAACGACTTCCTTGGCAACACCCCTACGGCGGTCTTTGATGTCACGCCAGTTCCTGGCAAGAAAGACTTCGGCCGGTTCTTCGGTCGCGTCTGGATCGAGGCTCGCAACGGCAACGTCGTCCGCTTCAACGGCGACTTCGCCGGCACCCAGGAAGACCAGAAGGAGTTCTATCACTTCGACAGTTGGCGCACGAACGTTCAGCCCGATCTCTGGCTCCCCACCTCGTTCTACGTCGAAGAGAGCGATCCGAAGAGCGTCTCCCGTACCCTCAAATTCAAAGCGATCAACCATATCTGGGGTTATTTGCTGAAGGTTCCACCGCCGGAGTCCGAGAACACCTCGCTTGATGTCGTCGGCGCGACCGACGTCAGCAACGACGCACAGGACGTCAGCCCGCTCGGCGCCCAGCGTGCATGGGTACAGCAGGCAGAGGACAACATCGTCGAGCGTCTCTTCCAGGCCGGCCTTCTCGATGCGCCCAGCGAGTTCGACAAGACTCTGGAAGCGCTTGCCAACAACATTCTGGCCTACAACAACATCACGCTATCGAGGCCGATCCGCTGCCGTACGCTGCTGACCCAGCCGCTGGAGTCTCTCGCGATCGGCAACACGATCGTCGTCTCCAAGAGCCTGCTCGACACGACAGCCGTCGTGACGCAGGACGGCCAGCAGCAGATGGGCAACCTGAACGCGATCCTGGCCTTCCAGATCGCTCACATCATCCTGGCTCACCGGCTCGACACCAAGTACGCCTTCAATGATCGCCTGCTCTTTCCATCAACCTCGGTCTTCAACCGAATCCCCATGCACCACACCGATGCCGACAATGCGGCAGCGGCAAAGAAGGCGCTGGAGCTGTTGAACGCGAAGGAACTGGACAGCGGACAGCAGTACTTCAGCCTCTATCTCCAGCAGTTGCAGATGCGGGTCAAGAACCTGAAGGCGCTCAACGAGCCGATGATCGGCGACGGCCTGGTCAAGAGCGACGACGATCCCAGCTTCTGGATGGCGGCCATCACGGCTAAGGGGCCCAAGCTCGACATGAAGGATCTGAAGCAGCAGGCCGCGATGCCATTGGCCAGCTTCCTGCGCTTCGATCCCTGGACCGATCAGGTCTTCGTGATGCACTCGGCCTTTGAACCGCTTCTCACCGCAGCCGACAAGATGCCCTTCGAGGTCGAGCCGGTCTATCTGAAGCTCAGCTACTACAAACCGCCGGCCGATGCGACGGCTCCTCCCACCGGGGATCCTGCGACGACTCCGCCCGCCGACAATACGGCCGCACCTGCTGGAGCTGCACCTGCCGGAACGACGGCGCCAGCAACTCCCCCAGCCCCAACGCCGCAGCAAAACTAAACCTTAGGAGCGTGGTCAGCCGATGAACAAGAGAAAGGACTGCCCACGCTCTTCCACTGCCTGAGGCCAGTTTGCCTCACAATCAAGAAACGCCGCATGTTTCTCTTCCCAAGGAGGCTTCCTGTTGAAGCGGCATACTTTGATCGGCGGTTTCGCCTGCGCCTGCATCCTCGGGATGGCAACCATGCTGCAGGGTCAGGCGTTGCCAACCGCTTCGCGGATCGGCTCAATTCAGGCGGGTGCGGGATGGTTTCTCGCCAACCCAGACTTCGGTCAGAGTCACATCCAGGGCATGATCTTCTACACTGACTTCAACTTCGCCCACAATCTCGGGCTTGAAGGCGAGATCCATTACTCCGTCATCACTCCAAGCGATGTTAGCGAAAACCTATATCTAGTGGGTCCCCGCTACATCGTCCGTCGCAGGATCTTCGAAGGATACGCGAAGGCGCTCTTCGGCCCCGGCCACTTCGGGCTGCAGATTGGCGTCAACCCAGTTCCCCAGACCAGCACTTACTTCACTTACGTCGTAGGCGGCGGCATCGATGTTCACGTAACTCGTCACATCAACATCCGAGCCTTCGACTTCGAGGCCCAGAAGTGGCCCGGATTTCCGCCTCATGGCCTTAGTCCCCTTTCAGGCTCCGTCGGCGCCGCCTATGTCTTCCACTGATGCGCCTTATATCGACGGGTGATTCGCGCGGTGCCGCGATCGGCCCGATGAACTGGATTTTTTGCAACAACTTGAACCAGCTTTGAGGGGAATGGACGTGCTAAATCGGATTATCGTTTCTCTTAGCCTGTTCGTCTTGGCACCGATGTTGCACGCCCAGGCCCTTCCCGCAGGTACGCGCCTGGGAGATCTCAAGATCGGTGGCGGTTACTCCATCGCCAACTCGGACTACTACTACCGGTTCAATGGCGGCGCGGCTTACTTCAACTTCGACTTTCTCCCCCACATCGGCGTGGAGGGGGAGTTTCATTTTGTCGAGGGCAAGGACAACATCTACGAGAAGACCTACGAGGTCGGAGGGCGTTACTTCCGCACATACGGCAGATTCGTCCCCTATGCCAAGGTCATGTATGGGCGCGGCGTCTTCAACTACCCGCCCTTGCCGGATGGATTTCAGCCCAATCTGGCCTACAACCTGATCTCCGCCGGCATCGGCACAGACTACAGAGTGAAGCCATGGCTCTATGCCCGCGCCGACTGGGAGTATCAGAGCTGGTTCGGCTTCCAGAACTCCAGCCTCTCGCCGAGCATCCTCACCTTCGGCGCCGCCTACCGCTTTCGATAGTGGAGTCTTCGCAAAAACAGGAAAGCCCCGATCAGCGTCGGGGCTCTTCCGATTAAACCGCTCTCTCTTTAGAAGTGATACGCAATGCCAATCGCCGGGGTCGAGATAACCTCATACCGGTTGGTATTAAAGATGTTTTCCGGAAGACTGTAGGTCGGAGTCTTTACCAGAAAACCACGATACTCCGCACGGATATCGAAGCTCGGGCTTAACTCGTACGCCACACCGCCTCCAAATAGACCCCCGATGTTCGTATTCTGCTTCGCGTCGAGGTTCGTCGTTCCTGCGTCCTTCAAGGGCGAGAAGATCACCGCACCGGGCCCGGCTTCAAGAAATGGGCTGAAGCGCTTGAAGTTGAGGTTGAAGACGTATGCCGCGCTGAACTCCTGCTGCAGCGTATGGATGCCACCATTGGCCTTCCCGAAGACCTGGTAGTACTGCGTATTTTGCTGGTACCCGTAGTTTACTTCCAGTGCGCTCCGTGGTGTCAGCATGTACCGGTAGCTGGCCAAAAGACCAAGGGTCATGCTTGTATTCTTCTGCACGCTGTTTCCGGTAATCTGGGGAGCAAAGGCGGCTGTCCCGCTTACGCTCACGTCCTGCCGGCTCTCCTGCGCATAACCGGCCGCCGCAGATGCCATCAGCGCGCCCAACAACAACATCGTCTTCTTCATTCTTCGCTGGATCCCTTCAAATTCGTCCGCAACCCCTTCGCTGTCCCGCAGGCAACGCAATGGCAAGAGTTACAGAGCGCCTTAGTCACTGTTCCTTCATTGTAACCGCACCAGCGCCCCAGGAGTGCGCACCACGCACGAAGGCCGGAGGAATATCTCCCTCCGGCCTTCTAAAATATTATGTTCCACTTGCTCACTTGTTTATAGCTGCGGCGTCGGCGGCGGCCCGTCACCACGGTTCCCATGGTGCTCCCGCATCTCTGCCTCGAGCGCGGCGTACTGGGTCTTCTGGTCCGCCGTCAACACGCCGAGAAACTTATCCTGCGACGCCTTGTGGATTGCAGACATCTGCGTCCGCTTGTCCGCTTCGGCAATTGAAGTGTTCTCGTGCAGCGCCTTCATCTGGCTCCGCGTGTCAGCGTCAATGGCCTTGATCTGGGTCACCTGGTCCTGTGTCAGGTTCAACTTTTTGGTTAGAAACTCCAGCCGGTGCCCTCCCATCCAGGGTCCGCCATGTCCATACTGACCCTGCTGCGGCGGGGTAGAAGGTTCCTGTGCCATCGCCGGCAGTGCGACCAGCGCAGTCGCACCCACCGCCAAAACAGCTACTCGCAGAAACATCGTCATCTTCATCGGATCTCTCACTCTCCTCAATTGTTCTATCCGGAGAGAGTCTCTCCGGTGGTCAAGTCTATTGCTACAGACGCACTCTTTTCGCAAAGGACTTCGCGCCTCAAAAAAAATTGCACAAAACGTTACGTGCCCCGTTCCGCCAGAAAACAGTACGGATCGCCATGCGCCGCCGCATACGCCTCGACCACCTTCAGGAACGCCAGCGCCGCGTGCGACAGGCTCGCCTGCCTTCGGTACACGAGCCGCAACTTACGCTCGATCTGCAGCTCCGGCACCTGCACCCGGACCAGCGCGCCGCTCTCCAGCTCCGGCCGCACCGTCAGTCCCGGCACCAGCGCAACCCCATTGCCCATCTGCACAAAACGTTTGATCGCCTCGAGCGACGGCAGCTCCACCCCCATCTGCAGCGGAGTCTTGTGCCTCTTGAACGCCTGAATCACCTTCTGGCGCTGTGGCGACGGGATATTGTGCGCAATGAAGTTCTGCGCCCCAAGCTGCCGGATCGACACCTTCCCTGCCCCCGCCAGCGCATGCCGCGGATTCACCACAAACGCCAGCTCGTCCCGGTACACCACCGTCGACTTCACCTGCGCATCGTCAGGCCGGAACGAAAGCACCCCCAACTCGACCGAGTGCATCAGCACCTCGTCCGAGATCCTGCTCGCCAGCGTCCGCTGCACCGCCAGCTTGATCCGCGGATTCTGCCGCCGGAACTCGTCCAGCAGCGGCAGCAGATAGAGGCAGGTATATTCGTTCGCCGCCAGGTTCAGCCGCCCCCGGTGAAGCTCCCGCAGCTCGGTCAGCGCGCCGGACGCCTCATTGCGAAGATTCAGCAACTTAGCCGCATACTCCCGCAGAACCTCGCCTGCGTCGGTCAGGGTTCCATCCCGCGACGACCGCTCAAACAACACCTCGCCCAGCTCGCCTTCCAGTTTGGCGATTGCCTGACTGACCGCTGGCTGAGTACGATGGAGTCGTGCCGCAGCCCGTGAAAAACTTCGCTCTTCCGCCACCGCAAGAAACGTCTCCATCTGGACTAAGTCCAATCTTCACCTCGTCGCGGCGCTCGATACCGAACGCGAATGCCGTAATTAGAATTTTTGATAAACATTGGACCCATCATAAGCATGCATTATGATAACGTCCAGACCGAAAGCGACAAACCCTATGTCCTCGTCTAACCAGATCGTCTTCTTCGATACCACCCTCCGCGACGGCGAGCAGTCTCCCGGCTGCACCATGCATAACGAAGAGAAGCTGCGGATGGCCCACGAACTGGCCGACCTCGGCGTCGATGTCATCGAGGCCGGATTCGCCATCGCCAGCCAGGGCGACTCCGACTCCATCCGCCATATTGCCCGCGAGGTCCGTGGCGCGCGCATCGCCTCGCTCGCCCGCTGCAAACGCGAGGACATCGAAGCCGCCGCTCGCGCAGTTGAGCCCGCCGCCAAATCCCGAATCCACACCTTCCTCGCCTCCTCCGACCTGCATCTCGAAGCCAAGCTCAAGATCACCCGCGCCGAGGCCCTCGACCAGGCCGCCGAATCCGTGCGTCTCGCCCGCACCTTCACCGACGATGTCGAGTTCTCCGCCGAAGATGCCACCCGGACCGACCCTGACTTCCTCGTCGAGATCGTCACCGTCGCGGTCCAGGCCGGAGCCACCACGATCAACATCCCCGACACCGTCGGCTACACCACTCCTGAAGAGTACGCCGCAACCTTCCGCATGCTGCTCACGAAGGTCCCCGGCGCCGAGAACGTCATCTTCTCGACACACTGCCACGATGACCTCGGCATGGCCGTCGCCAACACCCTCGCGGGCATTCAGGCCGGAGCCCGCCAGGTCGAGTGCACCATTACCGGCATCGGCGAGCGCGCCGGCAACGCCGCCCTCGAAGAGATCGCCGCCGCTCTCATGGTCCGCCGCGACAAGCTGCCCTACACCAACAACATCAAGACGGAGAAGCTCTACCCGGCCAGCAAGACCCTCGGTGAGTTCATCAGCTTCGGCTGCGCTCCGAACAAAGCCATCGTCGGCGCCAACGCCTTCGCCCACGAGTCCGGCATCCACCAGCACGGCGTGATGGCCAACCCGCTCACTTACGAGATCATGACGCCCGAATCCGTCGGCGTACCAGCGAACAACATGGTGCTGGGCAAACACAGCGGCCGCCGCATGCTCGAGCAACGCCTCGCCGAACTCGGTCACAAACTCACACGCTCGCAGCTCGACGAGGTCTACCACCGCTTCACCGAACTCGCCGACCGCAAGAAGAACATCTACGACCAGGACCTGCTCGGGCTTTTGCAGCCCGACAGGTCGGCCACAGTGGCATAACTTTCACCGTTGGATGGAGCCAGCAATGAACACCTCACGCCCTCGCAGACTCATGGAGAGCACGAATGGATTGCTGCTCTGCCTGCTTATTTTCATCGTTCGTGCAGTCATTTGGCTTTGGCCTGCCGGTGGACTTCTTACACGAACATATTCTGTCCTCGCAATCTTGGCTTGCGTCATAGGTGTCGTCACGAACAATATAGCCAGGAAATTAATCTTGTCACGGAGATCTAACTGACCATGCGTCTCAAAATTGCAGTCCTCGCCGGCGACGGCATCGGCCCTGAAGTCACCCAGCAGGCTACGAATATCCTTCGCGCGGTAGCCGAACTCGGCGGCCACGACTTCACCTTTGTCGAAGGCCTCATCGGCGGCATCGCGATCACCGAAACCGGCTCGCCGCTCCCCACCGCAACGCTCGATGCAGCACTCGAATGCGATGCAGTCCTCCTCGGCGCAGTCGGTGACAACAAATTCAACGCTCTGCCGCCCGACAAGCGCCCCGAAGCCGGTCTCCTGCAAATTCGCCAGGCGCTCGGAGGCTTCGCAAATCTCCGCCCCTCGATCGCCTACGCCGCTCTCGCAGAGAGTTCGCCCCTGCGCCCTGAAGTGATCAAAGACGCCGACATCCTCTTCGTTCGCGAACTCCTCGGCGGCCTCTACTTCGGCGCACCACGCTGGTGGAACAAGGAAACCGACGAAGCCATCAACACCATGCGCTACACGAAGTCAGAAGTTGTCCGCGTAGCCCATGTCGCCTTCGAACTCGCCAGCAAACGCCGCGGCAAAGTCACCTCCGTCGACAAGGCCAACGTCCTCGAAGTCTCGCAGCTCTGGCGCGCCACCGTCACCGAAGTCGCCAAGGACTATCCAAACGTCACGCTGGAACACCAGCTCGTCGACTCCATGGCGATGCACATCATGAACATCCCCCGCAACTTCGACGTTGTCCTCACCGAGAACCTCTTCGGCGACATTCTCTCCGACGAGGCTGGAGTCATTACCGGATCGCTCGGCATGTTGCCCTCGGCCACAATCGGTGGAGCAGTCAACCTCTACGAACCGGTCCACGGCTCAGCGCCTGACATCGCGGGAACAGGAAAAGCCAACCCGCTCGGCGCGATCCTCACCGCCGCGATGGTGCTTCGCCACTCCGCCAATCTCGAGCAGGACGCCAAAGCCGTCGAGCAGGCCGTCCACAAGGTTCTAAACGCCGGCTACCGCACTGCCGACATCGCACGAGGCCAACAGCCAGGCCAAACCCCTGTCAGCACGCCGGAGATGGGCAAGCTCGTTCATCAGGCCCTGACCGAATCCATCGACCGCCGCCAGGCCATGCATGCCGTATGACTCGCTGGTTCCAGATCAAAGCCGTCCTTATTAATTGCGGCATAGCGGCTGCCCTCATGTACAGGTATTGGACCGGAACGCCGCTGCTCATCATCGCGATCGTTGCCATCATTCTCTTTCCGTTCGCAAACATACTGATGGTCATCGCGGCCAACCAACAAGCAAAGAGAAGCAAATAGCCAAGCAAATGATTCGACCTCTCCAACTCGCCGCCGCGCTTCTCATCCTCGCCTTTACGCAAGCAGCCATGCGCGCGCAGATGCCCACGCCAGGGCCACCTCCTCCTCAGACCTCGTCTCCTCCAATAAAAAAAGACAAGAAGCAGCCGAAAGAAAACGTCGAGTGGCTCTGGCAGTACAGCCCTCCGCCCGCCGACGGCCGCGAAAATGAGCTCGTCCTCGACACTCGTTTCCGTCCGTTGCTTGCGCAAGAGTTCACTGCTCCGCAAACCTTCTGGGGCAACCCGAAGACCGGCTATAAATCCCTCGCCGAGACTGCGCTCGACTTCCTCTCCGTCCCCGACAAGGTCCTCGCCGATAACAACCGCTACCTGACCATCACCGGCTGCGTCTTCCGCTTCTGCCCCGAGCGCGGCCTGCTGTGGGTTGACCTCAACGGCCCGCATCCGCTAGTTGTCTTCAACGCGATCGACTGGATCAAAGACAGCAAAACCCCCGATCAACCCGGCGCCGAGTACACGCTCTGGGTCTTCCCCAACCAACCCATCGACCCACAACACATTCCCGCAGCGCTGATCCACAGCGTCGCGCGCTGGACCGCGCATCCACCGCAGGGAAGCAAAGAGATCCAGCAGATTCGCAACGCCATCCTCGTCGATCCCGACGGTACGCCTCACGATATTCCACCGGCCAGCATCGGCGCAAACACCTTTACCCTCCCTCCAACCGAGCAAAAGGCAAATCAATGACCATACCCTCAGAAAAAAACCCCTCAGTGAAATCTCCCAAAACACTCTTCGAAAAAGTCTGGCAGCAGCACCTCGTAGCCGAACCCGAGGGCGAACCCGCGATCCTCTACATCGACCTGCATCTCATCCACGAGGTCACCAGTCCACAGGCCTTCGACGGCCTCCGCATGACCGGGCGCAAACTCCGCCGCCCCGACCGCACCGTCGCGACCGTCGATCACAACGTTCCGACAAGCAGCGTCGAAGACCGCCTCCACATCGTCGACCAGATCGCCTCAAAACAAATCGAAGCCCTGCGCAAGAACTGCGCCGACTTCGGCGTCGAACTCTACGACGTGCAATCGCCCAATCAGGGCATCGTCCACATCATCGGCCCGGAACTCGGCCTCACCAAACCGGGCATGACGATCGTCTGCGGCGACTCGCACACCAGTACGCACGGAGCCTTTGGCGCACTGGCCTTTGGCATCGGCACCAGCGAGGTCGAACATGTGATGGCGACGCAAACGCTCCCACAGGGCAAGCCAAAAACATTCCGCATCAACATCGAAGGCACGCTTCCGGTCGGCGTCACCGCGAAAGACATCGTCCTGCACATCATCGGCGAGATCGGCACTGCTGGCGCCACGGGCTACGTCGTCGAGTACGCCGGCTCCGCCATCCGCAACCTCTCGATGGAAGGCCGCATGACCATCTGCAACATGAGCATCGAGGCCGGAGCACGCGCCGGCATGATCGCGCCAGACGCCACCACCTTCGCTTATCTCAAAGACCGCCGCTTCTCCCCGCAAGGAGCAGCATGGGACGAGGCCGTCACACACTGGTCGGAACTTGTAACTGATACAGGAGCAAAATTCGACCGCGAACTTACCATCGCCGCTATCGACATCACACCAACCGTAAGCTGGGGCACCTCGCCCGGCATGGTCACCGGCGTCAAATCGACCGTTCCCCTCGCTAACCCCACCGCCTCAGAAGCCGACCGAAAGGCCTTCGAGCGCGCTCTGGAATACATGGGCCTCCACGCGGGCGAACCCATCGAAGAGATCAAGGTCGACTGTGTCTTCCTGGGCTCCTGCACCAATGGACGCATCGAAGATCTTCGCTCAGCCGCCTCTGTCGTCCGCGGCTATCACGTCGCCACCACCGTCCGAGCGATGGTCGTCCCTGGCTCGCAAGCCGTTAAAGCGCAAGCCGAAAAAGAGGGCCTCGACAAGGTCTTCACCGAAGCAGGCTTCGACTGGCGCGAACCCGGCTGCAGCATGTGTCTCGGCATGAACCCCGACATCCTCGAACCCGGCGAGCGCTGCGCCTCCACCAGCAACCGCAACTTCGAAGGCCGCCAGGGCCGCGGTGGCCGCACTCACCTTGTCAGCCCGCAGATGGCCGCCGCTGCCGCAATCACAGGCCACTTCACCGACATCCGCGACTGGAAGTTCAACGACAAGTAGTACGGATTAAGCGTGGGGCTTCAGCCCCACGAAACAGCAACAGCAGCAAAAGGGCTTTAGCCCCGGGCCTTTCGCACATCGAGGAAAAATAATGCATCCCATCAACGTCATTCACAGCCACGCCGCTCCTCTCGACCGCCCCAACGTCGACACCGACCAGATCATCCCCAAGCAGTTCCTCAAGCGCATCGAGCGTACCGGCTACGGCGACTTCCTCTTCTACGACTGGCGCCGCATCCAGGACGGCCCAAACGCGGGCGAGCCTCACCCCGACTTCGTCCTCAACAAACACCATCACAAGGACGCAAAGATCCTCATCGCTGGAAAAAACTTTGGCTGCGGAAGCTCCCGCGAGCACGCCGCGTGGGCACTCACCGACTTCGGTTTCCTCGCGATCATCGCTCCCAGCTTCGCCGACATCTTCTTCTCCAACGCCGGCAAGAACGGCATGGTCCTCGTCCGTCTTTCCGAAGCCGACGTGCAAACTCTGATGCAGCGCTCAGAAAAAAATCCTGCCCACAAGATCACCATCAACCTCGAAGCCCAAACCGTCACCGACAACGAAGGCTTCAGCGCAAAATTCGAAATCGACTCCTTCCGCAAATACTGCCTGCTGAACGGCCTCGACGATATCGGTCTTACCCTGCGCCACGAATCCGAACTCGACGCCTTCGAAAAGAACCACGACGCTGAATTCTGGCTCAAACCTCGTAGCGCGGAGGCAACCTGATCCCATGAGCAACTTCGAGAGCGTGCGCAGAAGTTACCGACCCCGCCACATCACCACCCTGTTCGTGGGTGAATCGGCGCCGCACGGCGGCACATTCTTCTACAACCAGGACAGCGGGCTCTTCCGCGAGATACGAAAGGCTTTTCGCGGACAAACTCGCTTCCTGGAAGACTTCAAACACAATGGCTTCTACCTCGACGACCTCGTGCTTCAACCTGTCAATCATCTTGACGCCAAACACCGCCGTTCCCTCTGCAGAGATGCGGTCTCATCATTTGTCGACAGGCTGAGCGACTACAACCCCAGGGCTATCGTCGTTTTGCTCATGTCGATCCGGCCCATGGCCCTCGACGCAATACGTGAGGCGGGCTTGTCCTGTCCGGTTTACTGCACTCCGTATCCAGGGTTTGGCAATCAACCTCGTTTTCAAAAAGCAATGTCCGGGATCATCCCCAATCTGCCTGTCGCACGCGGCGACCAATGGAAGGAATATCGCTCTTGAGCAACGAACTCGATCCCGCAAAGAAAAACTCCGTGGTGCTCACCGAAGGCCCGTCCCGCGCCGCCGCGCGCTCTTACTTCCGCAGCGTCGGCTTCAGCAAGGAAGACCTGCACAAGCCCATCATCGGCATCGCCAACACCTGGACCGAGGTCGGCCCCTGCAACTTCCACCTGCGCAAAGTCGCCGAAGCGGTCAAACAGGGCGTTCGCGAAGCCGGCGGCACACCGATGGAGTTCAACACCATCACGATCCACGACGGCATCACCATGGGCACGCAGGGCATGAAAGCGTCACTCATCTCCCGCGAGGTCATCGCCGACTCCATCGAACTCGTCACGCGAGGAAACAGTTTCGACGGCCTCGTCTGCATCGCCGGCTGCGACAAGAACATGCCCGCCGCCATCATGGCCCTCGCGCGCCTCGATATCCCCGGCCTCATGCTCTACGGCGGTAGCATCGCCCCCGGCTCGCTCAAACAGCCCGACGGCACCACCAAAGAGATCACTATCCTTCAAGTCTTCGAAGGCATGGGCGCGCACGCCGCCGGAAAGATCAACGACGCCGAACTCGAAGCACTCGAAGCCGCCGCCTGCCCCGGCCCCGGAGCCTGCGGTGGGCAGTTCACCGCAAACACCATGGCAATGGCCGGCGAGTTCCTCGGCATCTCGCCCATGCAACTCACCGGCGTCCCCGCCATGTCGCCGGAAAAACACGAAGCATCGCGTCAGGCTGGCCGCCTCGTCATGGATATGGCCCGCGCCGGCCTCACTCCGCGCAAGATCATCAACCGCCAGGCCATCGACAACGCCATCGCCGCCGTCGCCGCCTCAGGCGGCAGCACCAACGCTGTCCTCCACCTCATCGCCATCGCGCGCGAGCTCGACATTCCGCTCACCATGGAAGACTTCGATCGCATCTCCGAGCGCACGCCGTTCATCTGCGACCTCTCTCCCGGCGGCAAATACGCAGCCAAGGACTACCAGGACGCAGGCGGCAGCCGTCTCCTCGCCCAGCGTCTCCTCGAAAAAGGTCTGCTCAAAGGAGACAGCATCACCGTCTCCGGCAAGACCCTCGCCGAAGAGGCCGCGCTTGCCGTCGAAACTCCCGGCCAGCCCGTCATCCGCACCTGGGATAAAGCCCTCAAGCCCACCGGTGGCCTCGTCATCATGCGCGGCAACCTCGCACCCGAAGGTGCCGTCATCAAGGTCGCCGGCCACGAGCGCATCCACCACACCGGCCCCGCGCGCGTCTTCGACTCCGAGGACGACTGCCACGCCGCGGTCGAAGCCGGAAAGATCAACCCCAACGACGTCCTCGTCATCCGGTACGAAGGCCCACGCGGCGGCCCCGGCATGCGCGAGATGCTCGCCGTCACCGCCGCCATCAAAGGCATCCCCGCGCTCTCAGAAACCGTGGCCCTCCTCACCGACGGGCGTTTCTCTGGTGCAACGCGTGGGTTAATGGCCGGCCACGTCGCCCCCGAAGCCCAGCTCGGAGGACCCATCGCCGCCGTCCGCGAAGGCGACACCATCACCTTCGACATCCCCAACCGCAAACTAACCCTCAACGTCCCCGAAGCCGAGATCGCCAAACGCCTAGCCGCATGGAAGGCCCCCGAACCCCGCTTCAAACGTGGCGTCTTCGCCAAGTACGCAAATTCCGTAAGCAGCGCCAGTGAAGGAGCCATCACTAGCTGATGTGAGAAAACATGATTCGATATAGGGAATTTCTGATTGAGGTCAAACCCTTATCACTTCGGAATAGCACTGAATGGACTACTCACTTTGCTATCTATCGCGACTTGAGAAATGCAATTGAACCCGTGAAGAACGTCCATATGGGAAACAGATGTGAGAGCGAAGCGAAAGCTAGAACCGAAGGTGAAGTCGAAGCAAAGCGGATAGTCGATACGTTATGACTGAAAGTAAGAGTGCGTTACGTAATCTCGGTTTGATAGCCGGAATAGTGGCGATTTCTGCATTGCCCCTTATCGCTGCCATCCTTGCGATGACAAACAAATTTGTTCGACTGCTACTCGCGCAGTCGCTCAACTATTTGTTCTTGTTTGTGGCCATTTGGGCAGGATATCGCTGGTACAAGCTATTCAATTTTGATAAAGCCAGCACTGCCGATAATGGAAAGACCAGCCAGAAGTCGGTCCGAGGATTCTTTTTAGCGCTCGCAGTCCTATTCGGAATTGGTGTTTACGCCTTGATGTACGAAACAGTTAGCCACGAAATGGTTAGAGCACTTACCGAAGTTAGAAATGACTTAGATGATGCGAACTAAGCTATTCAAAGAAACTGAGAGGATACTATGACGAACACCAACGCACACCCCATCCTCACCGGAGCCGAAATCATCTGGGCCACCCTAGCCGGCGAAGGCGTGGACAAAGTCTTCGGTTACCCTGGCGGAGCCATCCTTCCAGCCTACGACGCCCTGCGCAAGTTTCCTATCCACCACATCCTCGTCCGCCACGAACAGGGCGCCGCACACATGGCCGACGGCTACGCCCGCGCCTCGGGCAAAGTCGGCGTCTGCATCGCAACCTCCGGCCCCGGCGCCACCAATCTCGTGACTGGAATCGCGACGGCGATGCTCGATAGCATCCCCATCGTCGCCATCACCGGCCAGGTCGGCAGCAAAGTCCTCGGCTCCGACGCGTTTCAAGAGATCGACATCACCGGCATCACCCTGCCCATCACCAAGCACAACTACCTCGTCACCCGCGCCGAAGACATCGCTCCCGCCATCCGCGAGGCGCTCCAGATCGCAAAGTCCGGGCGTCCAGGTCCGGTTCTTGTGGATATAACGAAGGACGCGCAACAAGCCACTGCGCCGTTCAACTTTGAAGCTGCCGCACCCAAGCCCTACCGCCCGCACCCGATGCTGCGCGCGGAATCCTCTTCGATCAAACAAGCCATCGAACTCATCAAGGCCGCAAAGAAGCCCGTCATCCTCGCCGGCCATGGCATCACGCACTCCGGCGCAGAAGCTCAGGTCCTCGCCTTCGCCGAGCGCCAGCAGATCCCCGTCGCCAGCACGCTCCTCGGTCTCGGCGGAGTCCCCACACATCACCCGCTCTCGCTCGGCATGATGGGCATGCACGGCGAGTCGTGGGTCAACAATGCCATCCAGCAGGCCGACCTCCTTCTCGCCTTCGGGATGCGCTTCGACGACCGCGTCACCGGCAACCTCGCCCACTACGCCCCCAACGCGAAAAAAATCCACATCGAGATCGACCCCTCCGAGATCAACAAAAACGTCCGCGCCGACGTCGCCCTCATCGGCGACCTCAAAGAAGTCCTCGAACTCCTCCTTCCACTGCTGCCTCCAAATAATGAGGATTGTCATTCTGACCCTGAGCGTGTTGAGGGGGAAGAACCCCCGCATTTTGCTTCGACCGCCACCAGGGCATCGGGAAAGAACAAACCTTCGCCGTGGCTTCGCGAGATCAACGCCATGAAGGGCGACGCCGCCGTCCGCGACATCATCAACCTCCCCGACAACGGCCACCTCTACGCCGCACACGTCATCAACGACATCTGGCGCGAAGCTCAATCCGCCGGAAGACTAGATCAGACCATCATCGTCACCGACGTCGGCCAGCACCAGATGTGGGAGGCCCAGTACTACAAGCACGACACCCCGCGCTCGCTCATCACTTCAGGCGGCCTCGGCACCATGGGCTTCGCGCTGCCTGCCGCGATCGGCGCAAAGGTCGCCTGCCCGGAGAAAGACGTCTGGGTCATCGCCGGCGACGGCGGCTTCCAGATGACCGCCTCCGAACTCTCGACCATCGTGCAGGAAAAACTCGCCATCAACATCGCCGTCATCAACAACGGCTTCCTCGGCATGGTCCGCCAGTGGCAGGAGGCCTTCTACGACAAGAACTACGCCGCCTCGCCCATCCTCTCGCCCGACTTCGTCAAACTAGCCGCAGCCCACGGCATCGACGGCGCAACGGTCAACAAACGCCAAAATGTAACCCCCGCAGTCACAAAAGCACGCACCAGCGGAAAACCTTTCCTCATCAACTTCCAGGTCGAAAAAGAAGACGGCGTCTACCCCATGATCGCCCCCGGCTCCGCCCTCCACGAGATGGTCCGCCGTCCACAAAAAGACCCGCTTCTAGAAACCGCGGAGGATGAATAGATAATCAGTTCAGATAATCGGGATAAGGCAATTCGCCGAAGTATATACCTCTATATTCACTTGGAGATGACTAATGCTCATATCGACGAAACAAGCCGCCTCGAAACATATCTACGAATTTCAAAATTCGTTGGAAGCCTTTCACGTAAGACTCACGAATACCCTCAGCGAAGATGTCGATAGCGAAGATCAAGCCAAGTTGCACAGTATAGTTGGAGCTCTCGACACAATGAGAATCTCGTTAAGCAACATCCTCAATAAGTTAGTTGGTCGAATTGAGCAATTTCCGATTAAGGATGAGTATTTTAGCGATACCGAAGAGGATCTAAAAAACATGTCAGATGCTCTGGATTCCTTAAGTAAAAGATAGCGAGGATAGATCATTGATGAAGATTTTTTGTATTGCGACCATAGCGCTATTCGGATTAGTGGGCACCAGCGGATGCAAGAGAAAAGCTCCCCTGGCGGAATCCGCTGCGGTAGCAACACGAGTGCCCGTCGAAGCTGACTTTAGCTCAGCTCCCTACGCCCCTGCGGAGAAAGGGTCTGCCTCTTTTCTGATTGAACAAGCTGATTTCAGCCATAATGGAACGGGCCAACAGGGGCTGTTGCTCGAAACCCAAAAGAGCGATCTAGATGTTGATCCACTTAACGCACCAGTCACTGGGTATCACTACTTCTTGTACAACCCCCACGTACATATTTCGGCGAATGGTTCCACAAAGTGCGACCTCGAAGAAATGGTAAGAGCATCGCCAAGTCAAAATTTCAAAATAATTATGACCAACGTTAATGGTGAGGGCTTCATCACAGACGAACACATTGGTCTCGAGGGCGAAGGTATGACCGGATATTACCCGGTTGGTGGCTGCGACTTTCTAATTACTGGAGTTCATACTTCTGGCGTCATTCCTGACGACGTTTGGAGTCGCTCAAATGCGATGTGGCAGCGAAATGAGCCAATCGCCGTCGCCACACGGGCAAAAGAGAAGGCGGATAGTGAAAAATACCAGAAGCAGGAAGCTGAAGAACTTGAGCGGCTAAGTAAGGTGCCCGATTAGTCGAGATCTAACTCTGTTGCAATCAATGCTGACTCGCTTAGAAAGGTCTTATGCTCCACATCTTCGCAGCCCCAGTCTCAAACAAGCCCGCCTTCCTTACCCGAGTCGCCACGCTGCTTCTCCTCGCGACGATGCCTACGATCGCTCTCGCCCAACCATCCCACCAGCTCCGCATCCGAGTCATCAACGCCAAAACCAACCAACCCATCCCCGACGAGCGCCTCAACGTGGCTCTGCGCACCGATCAGATCGGCTCCGTCGCCATGGCGACTGACAAAAACGGCATCATCCTCGTCGACATCGGACAGGCCACCACCATCCGCATCCTCGCGAACATGTACGCCGACTGCCGCCCGCGCGCCGAGCTCTATACCGACTACTCCATCGCTACCATCCAACAGTCCGGCATCGCCACCGGCAACCTCTGCAGCGGCGCAACGCACAAAGCCCGCGCCGGCGAACTCGTTCTCTACGAGATTCCCAAAAACTACATCCCAACTTATCCGAATGGGCCAGCCACTTCGATGCCCCACTCCGACGAGAATCCACATACACCTCAAACCCCGCCACAGTAGGTACTCATGCTCCACACCTTCGTAGCCCTGGTCCAGGACAAACCCGGCGTCCTCACGCGAGTCGCCTCACTCTTCCGCCGGCTCAACATCAACATCGTCTCGCTCACCGTCGGCGAGTCCGAGCGCGAAGACGTCTCCCGCATGACCATAGTCTGCGAGGCGCCCGACCACGCCGCACACCGCATCCGCGCCTCGCTCTACAAACTCGAGATCACCGTCGATGTCGACGAGGTCGGCCGTGCTGACGCCGTCATCCGCGAGCTCTGCCTCATCAAAGTCGGCGCTGGCCCCTCGCATCCGCTGGGCCAGCACTCCCGCTCGCAGATCTTCGAGCTCGCCAACGTCTTCAAAGCCCGCGTCGTCGATCTCGCCCCCGAGTCCATCATGCTCGAACTAACCGGCAGCTCCTCCAAGATCGAAGGCCTCATCCAGGTCATCACCGAAAGCGGCTACACCATCCTCGAGGTCTCCCGCACCGGCCGCATGGCCATGCGCCGAGGCCACCACACCAGCCGCGTCATGAAAGCCCTCGGCACCCCCGACCCCAGCGAACACAACCAACCCATCTCCCCCGACCGCCCGGAGACAGACGATCTGCCAAACCAATTCGCGGAGGACGAAACTTAAGAGATGTCCAGTTCGATAAACATCCAACCAGACAGCCGCACCGCCTGGGTTAAGAGGCGCACGATGCTCGAAGGCATTGGCCTAGGAGCCATCTACGGTATCCTTTTGCGCCTTGGAACCCACCCTAAGTGGCTCAATCCCAATTCCCAGACATTCACAGTTATGACCGTTGCCTTTCTTTTCGGAGGCCCGATCGTCATTGGCATTCTCGCAGTTCGCCGCGCCGAAGCGATCGAGCCTATCAGCGTTTGGAAGTGGATCTTCCTGCCATGGATCTCCGTCTTCGTCATGCTGTTCACCTTGTGGCTCTTCGTGATCGAGGGCGGCATCTGCGTCCTCATGGCCTCGCCAATAGCACTCGTCTGCGCCAGCATCGGAGGACTCATCGGAGGCCTATGGGGCCGTCTTCGTAAACCATCCAGCCTCACTCTTACCTGTGTCGCCATTCTCCCCCTCCTCCTTGCGCCGCTTGAAGCCCGCTTGACTGCACCGCCCTCGACCCGCACTGTCGCAAGTGAAATCCACATCCACGCCGCGCCCAAAACCGTTTGGCAGAACATCGAGCGTGTTCCTGCCATCGCACCCTCTGAATTGCGCACAACATGGACGCACCGCATAGGCTTTCCCCGCCCCATCGAAGCTACGCTCTCTTACGAAGGCGTTGGTGGCGTCCGCCACGCCAGCTTCGAGCGCGGTCTGCTCTTCATTGAAACCGTCACTGCGTGGGAACCAGAGCACCGTCTCGCCTTCACGATCAGGGCAGACACGGCACACATCCCTTCAACCACTCTGGACGATCACGTCACGATTGGCGGCCGCTACTTCGACGTGCTCGACGGCGAATACACTGTGGAATCCCTCACTAACGGCGACACGATGCTTCACCTCATCAGTCACCAGCGACTCTCTACGGACTTCAACGGCTATGCCGGTCTTTGGACCGACGCCGTTATGCAAAATCTCCAAACCAGCATTCTCGAAGTGATTCGGCATCGCTGCGAACACGCGTAAACTTTAAAGATCAAAACAAAGGAAACGAAGACACCATGGCAAAGGCATACCACGACGCAGACGCAGACCTCTCTCTTATCCAGGCAAAGAAAGTCGCCATCATCGGTTACGGCTCGCAGGGCCACGCTCACGCGCTCAACCTCAAGGACTCGGGCGTTGATGTCCGCGTGGGCCTGCGCCCCGACTCGCCCAACGCCGACCGCGCCCGCAAGGCTGGCCTCGTCGTCGACACCGTCGCGAACGTCAGCAAATGGGCCGACGTCATCATGAACCTCACCCCCGACCAGACCGCCGCGAAGGTCTACCACGCCGAGATCGCTCCCAACATGAAGCCCAACGTCACCCTGATGTTCGCCCACGGCTTCAACATCCGCTTCCGCACCATCACGCCACCCGCGACCGTCGACGTCTCCCTCGTAGCTCCCAAAGGCCCGGGCCACCGCGTGCGCGAAGTCTTCACCGAAGGCGGCGGCATCCCTGGCCTCGTCGCAGTCGAGCAGGACGCCAGTGGCCACGCTCTCGCGCTAGCTCTCAGCTACGCCAAAGGCATCGGCTGCACACGCGCCGGAGTCCTCCAAACCACCTTCACCGAAGAGACCGAGACCGACCTATTCGGCGAGCAGGCCGTCCTCTGCGGGGGCACCAGCGCGCTGGTCAAAGCAGGCTTCGAGACTCTGGTCGAAGCCGGCTATCAACCCGAGCTCGCCTACTTCGAAGTCCTTCACGAGCTCAAACTCATCGTCGACCTGATGTACCGCGGCGGCCTCGCCTACATGCGCCACTCCATCTCCGACACAGCCGAGTGGGGCGATTACGTGGCCGGACCACGCATCGTCACACCCGAAGTCAAAAAAGCGATGAAGTCTCTTCTCAACGACATCCAGGACGGCAGCTTCGCCAAAAAGTTCATCGCCGAAAACGAGACTGGCCGCCACGAGTTCGCGCGCATCCGCAAGGCCGAATCCGAGCTCCAGATCGAAAAAGTCGGCGCCGAACTCCGCAAATCCATGCCCTTCCTCGACCCCGTGGTCGTCAAAGACGGCCAGGTTCACAAGGCCTAAGAAGCTGTTTCCCTAGGGTGTACACCAAGGCAATGATCGAAGTGCCGTTTTTCCCAAAAAAAAACGGCACTTCGATGAGCTATCCGATGGTTCGCGATAGGGAAACATCTCTAAATTCCACAAAATTCGACGCTCGAAAGAGATTTTCGCAAGTCTAACTACAGAGAGACGGCATCCAATAACTTGTGTCTCTTCCCTTTCAAGCCCTCGTCATCGCAGTTCATACGGCGAGACCTGCACCGCAGGAACTTCTGTAACATTGGAGACGTAGACAAAAGAAACAACTCGACACAAGCAGCAGAAGGAGTCTCCCCGAAATGGCCACTCTGAACAGCTACGAAAGCCTGCTTCCCGAACAAACCTCGACTCTGACGGAACAGCCCGTCATCGCAGGCCGGCCAGCCAAGCCGACGCCTATCCCCGAGATCATCGCCGCGCTCCGCGACGTCGCCCAACTCGACGGTCTCACCGAAGAGGAATATTTGTGGCTTGCGACTCACGGCACAGAGCGCGTAGGCCCCGACCGCGCCATTCTCTTCCGCGACAACGATCCTGCTCACAACATGAACTTTATCCTGCGCGGCGAGGTCCAGGTGCGACGCCGCCACGCAGGCAACGTTGCCCTCTTCATCGGACGCGCCGGATCCATGACCGGCAAGCTCCCCTTCTCGCGCATGAAGAACTACGGTGGCGAGGGCTTCGCAGTGGGTCCAGTGTGGTCCCTCGACGTCCCGGACACTCTCTTTCCCGAGATGCTTGCCGCCATCCCGTCCATGGCCCAGCGCTGCGTCGGCGTTTTGCTCGATCGCGTTCGCGAAGTTACCCGTATCGAGCAACAATCGGAAAAACTCAACGCCCTCGGTAAGCTGGCCGCGAACCTCAGCCACGAGCTCAACAATCCCGCCTCCGCAGCCCAGCGTTGCGCCGCCAGTCTCTTCGGCGAACTGCGCGAGTACGGCGAACAGAAATACCGCCTCGGCAACCTCTGTCTCTCCGATGAGGAGATTGCCAGCTACCGCACGTGGGTCCAGAACGCCCGCGCTCGCATGGCCGCTTACACTCGTTCAGGGCCGCAAAGTCCGCTCGCCGTTACAGACCGCGAGGAAGCCATCGTCCGCTGGCTCAACGCGCACAACATTCCCGAGCCCTGGACCATCGCTCCTGCGCTCTCGGAGACCAACCTGCCCATCGATCTACTCGACGAACTCGCCGGCGTCACGCGCCCCGAGGTTCTTCCTGTTGCCCTCGCCACGGTCTCACGTTCCCTGCGCGTCGAGCGCCTCGCAGAAACCGTCGTCGACTCAACCGTCCGGATCTTCGATCTCATCAGCGCCATCAAGGACTATTCCTACATGGACCAGGCGCCCATTCAGGAGGTCGACCTCGCTCAATCGCTTGAAAATACGCTCGTCATGTTCAACTCACGGCTCAAGAATGTCAAGATTGAGCTGGAGTTCGACCCCGAACTGCCGCCAATCAGCGCCTATGGCAGCGAACTCAACCAGGTCTGGACTGCTCTGATTGAGAACGCGCTCGAAAGCATGAACGACTTGGGAACCCTTCGGCTCATCACCCGCCTCAACGGCTCCATGGCGCTGGTCGAGGTCTGGGACGACGGCCCCGGCATCGACCCTTCAATCCGTTCCCGCATCTTCGAGCCCTTCTTCACCACCAAGGCTCCCGGGCGCGGCCTGGGTCTCGGTCTGGACTCTGTTCAGCGCATCATCAACAAGCACTCTGGATTTGTCACCGTCGAGTCCAAACCCGGCGCCACCTGCTTCCAGATCCGGCTGCCCCTCGACCTCGCACAGGCCTACTAAACCAAGCCTGCTCAGACGGAAAAGCGGGAGAGCCCAGGGCTTTCCCGCTCCCTTGAATCATTTCGCTGCAATCACTTGATAATCTCAACGCCCCGCCAGAAGGCAATGTGATGCTTCACATTCCGCGCCGCCGGCTTGGGATCAGGGTAATACCAGGCTGCATCGGGGTTTTCCTGCCCATCCACGATGATCGTGTAGTACCGTGCTTGCCCCTTCCATGGGCAACTCGAGGTTGTTGAACTTGTCTTCAGAAACTCCCGCTTCACCGACTCATCCGGGAAATAAAGATTTCCCTCAACCATCTCCGTCTTTTCGCTTTCGGCCAGCGTCTGGCCATTCCAAACTGCCTTCGCCATAGTCAACTACCTGCATTCTTTTCAATGGTTTACGGCGGGCACAACACTTCAACCGGCCTCACCGTGGAATATGCGTTCCTCGGGCCTATATATGCATTTGTAACAGAAATGATGCAAAAATGAAACGTCCGGCCACGGCTCGCCTCGCGACAGTCAGCTTCTCGCCGGCTCCCTAGTTTGCCAGTCCAAAGTTTTTCAGGAACACCTCATACCGGGTCTTGGCCACCGGGTATTTGGCAATCAGGGCAGCGGTCTGCCCCATAAACGGGTTCCCACTCTGATTCTCCGTCTCAGCGTGCCAGTGGTGGAACTTCGCGTAGATCAGAATCCCCTCCAGGCTCGAATCGAAAAACAGATCGGGATCGATCGCGCCGCGCAACACAAACGAATGCGCCATCTCCCAGAAGCTCATCGCCTGCCGCCAGCAGGGGTTGAACTCCGATTTGCTGTCCCGCGACACCGCCCGCAGCTCCTCCAGGTTCTTCGGGTTGAAGTCGAAGACCATAAACCTCCGGGCCTTACGCAACGTCTCTTCCTGGCGAAGTTCGTACAGCTTCAAAATCAGCTCAGCATCTGCCGCAATTGCCATCTTGCTTCCTCTCTCGGTTAAGCTACGCTCTCGACAACCGCCCGGGTCTTCTCCGGATCGGGCCGCTCCAGCGCCGGCACAGGAGCTGGGCCGGCGATCTTCTTCTCATACGTGCAAGGCG
This sequence comes from Edaphobacter sp., assembly GCA_050012935.1. Taxonomy (GTDB): domain Bacteria; phylum Acidobacteriota; class Terriglobia; order Terriglobales; family Acidobacteriaceae; genus Edaphobacter. The sequence continues at coordinate 134,093 of JBEKGF010000004.1, forward strand.
GAGTCGCCGGAACCTCCTCAGGCGCACCCTTCTTCTTTCGCTTCTTCGGTAGAGCCTCCCGGTTGTTCGGACAAACCAGGTAGGTTCCCTTGTCGTTGTGCACCTCAAGCACATACGCGCTATCGCACTTCGGGCAAGTCTTGTCGATCAGCTTCAGGTTCGAAGCAAAGTCGCACTTCGGATAGTTCACGCAGCCATAAAACACATCGCCGCGTTTCGTCTTCCGCACAGCGATATCGCCACCGTCCTTCGGGCACTTTACCTCCAGCAGTTCCTGCTTGATGTACTTGCACTTCGGATACCCGCTGCAGCTGATGAACTCGCCATACTGCCCATTGCGCAGCAGCAGCGGCTTGCCGCACTTCGGACAAGCCTCCTCCAGCTGAACCGGCGGCTTCTGCTGCACCTTCTGGTTCAGTTTGCGAATCGTCTTGCACGGCGGATCCTCGTTATACCCAGGGCAAGCCATAAACGGCCCCCACGGCCCATTCCGCAACACCATCGTCCGCCCGCAGTTATCGCAGGCCTCTTCTTCAGGAGCCTCATCGGCTCCCGGGGCGCTAAGATCAGGCTTCGCCGCAAAGTTCTCCTTGGTGAAGTCGCAGCTGAACGCCTCGGCCGTCACCTTCTTACCCATCGTCATCGCTTCACCGATCGCCGCCGCCAGCTCCTTCACATCGTCGGTCTCCTTCGAGTACTCGACCACATCCTCCGTCATCGCCTTCACGGTAATCGGATAGTGAAGCGTCTTCGTCACCTTCTTCAGCGCCGCCTTGGGATCTTTCTTCCACGGCCCCGCAGCCACCGTCACCGGCTTCAACTTCGAGAAGTTGCTGCACGAATAAAAACTGCCGAACTTGCCCCACTTCAAAATCAGCGGCGCCCCGCAGTTGTCGCAGACCTCTTTCGTCGGCTCCTCCATCCGCTTGATGTCTTCCATCTTCTTCTCAGCGACGACCAATTCCTTCTCAAAGTGGTCATAGAACCCGCTCAGCAGATCGGTCCACTTCTCATGTCCCTCCTCCACCGCGTCCAGTTCGCCCTCAAGCGTCGCCGTATACGCCGTGTCGAAGATGTACGGAAAGTTCTTCACCAGCAGCTTCGTAACGACGGTCCCAATCTCCGTCGGCACAAACTTCGCCTGAATCTTCTTCACATAGTCGCGATCCTGGATTGTATTAATGATGGACGCGTACGTCGAAGGCCGCCCAATCCCCTTCTCCTCCAGCGTCTTCACCAGGCTCGCTTCGTTGAAACGCGGCGGCGGCTGCGTAAACTTCTGTTGCGGATCAAGCTTCTCCAGCCGCAAAGCCTCACCCTCGCTCAACTCAGGCAACCTGCGCTCAGCCTCTTCCTCGCCATCTGCCTGCGCATCCTGATCGCCGGCCTTCGCCGCAGCTTCTTCCTTCGCAGCCTTGTCTTTCGCAGCCTGCCGCGCCCGCTTGTCCTCTTCCTCAAACTTCAGGTGCCCGTCAAACTTCAGTACACTACCTGTCACGCGGAAGTCATAAGCCTGCTTGGCCCGCGCAACAATATCCACCGTCGTCTGGTCGAAGACCGCAGGCGTCATCTGACTCGAAACAAACCTCTGCCAGATCAACCGGTACAACCGGAACTGCTCATCCGAGAGATACTTCCGAATCGACTCCGGCGTGTACGCCACATTCGTCGGACGAATCGCCTCATGGGCATCCTGAGCCTGCTCCTGCTTTTTACCCGCATAGTCATTCGGCGAAGCTGGAAGATATTGCGTTCCCAGTTTGCCGATAAACTCGCGAGCTTCGGCAATCGCATCCGGACTCACACGAGTCGAATCGGTACGCATATAAGTAATCAGGCCGACGGTCCCCTCGGAACCAATCTCCACGCCCTCGTACAGCCGCTGCGCCACACCCATCGTGCGCCGAACATTGAATCCCAACCGCCCCGAAGCATCCTGCTGCAGCTTGCTGGTCGTGTACGGAGCCTTTGGATTGTTTCTCCGCTCCTTCTTCTCAACCGAGCGCACGCTCCATTTCGCACGCTCCAGCTCGCCGACAACCTCATCGACCGCTTCTTTATCGGGCAGCGCGTTCGACAGGAAAAGCTCCTTGCCCTCTTCGTCCTTACCGTTAGCAACTCGCGAAGGCACGCCATTCACGCCAACAAAACGCGCGGTAAAACTCTGCTTGTCCGCACCCGGTTCAAGCTCAGCGTCAATCGTCCAGTACTCCACCGGATTGAACGCATTGATCTCCTGCTCGCGCTCCACAATCAACCGCAGAGCCACCGTCTGCACACGCCCGGCCGATAACCCGCGCCGAACCTTGTCCCAAAGCAGCGGAGAAACCTGGTACCCGACCAGCCGGTCCAGCACCCGCCGCGTCTGTTGCGCGTCCACCAGGTTCTCATTCACATCACGAGCATGCAGAAATGCAGCCTGCACCGCCTTCTTCGTAATCTCGTTGAACGTAACCCGCCGAACCTTCGACTTGTCCTTCACCATCGGCAGCAACTGCATCGAAAGATGCGCGGCAATCGCCTCCCCTTCGCGATCAGGGTCCGGCGCAAGGTAGACCATGTCCGCCTTCGACGCCAGCTTCTTTAGCCGCTCGACAACCTTCTCCTTCCCCGGTGACACGATCAGCGTCGGCTCAAACGTCCGCTTCTTCAGCTCCACGCCGATGTCGTTCTTCGGCAGATCCATGATGTGCCCGATCGAGGCCTCCACCACGTAATCGCCGCCGAGATATTTTCCGATCGTCTTCGCCTTCGCCGGCGACTCCACGATCACAAGTGACTTTGCCATTCTTTCCCTTCATACCCAGAACGGATCGCCGAAGCGAAACGTTCCAATGCTTCCTTGTTCCCTTGCGAACCTAACACGCTTTTCGCAAACGCGTCATCTCGCCGTAATTTTTCAACAGACGAAATCGATTCTCGAAAGTCATCACAATACCGAAAATCCGCCAGAAAAATTCACCCAGCAAAATAATCGGCAAATCAAACGAATGCATCCACTTACTCAACTTTTCGCTCGAACCACCTTCACCCGAACGACACCCCGCCGCTTTGCTTCAAAAGGCCCGCACATAATTTTTTCCAGGAAGCTGCCGCACCCGCCCCGCAAGCTCCAGTTCGAACAGCGCGGTAAAGATCTCCGCCGACCCCAACTCTGCCTCCAACTGCTCGATCAGCTCATCCAATTGTGTCGATTCATCATGCCGCAGCCGATCGAAAACGATCCGCTCATGCTCTGGCAGCGGCTTGTCATTAAATAGAGATGCAGTCCCTGCAGCCTTCGATTCACCCTCCCCCCCCGCCGCCATCAGCTCATCCTCCAGCACCAGCCGGATCTGCGACGGCAGATCCTCCCACACATCCTCCCACGTCGCGGTCAGCTTAGCGCCCTGCTTTATCAGCGTGTTAGGCCCCCAGGCGTTCTTGTTCGTCACGTTCCCCGGAACCGCATAAACATCCCGGTTCTGCTCCATCGCACACCGAGCCGTAATTCGCGTCCCGCTGTACTCCGCCGCCTCGATCACCAGCACACCCACGCTCATCCCACTCAAAATCCGGTTCCGGATCGGAAAATTCTGCGGCGCCGGAAACGTCCCCAGCGGATACTCGCTCACAATCGCCCCGCCCGTCGCCACAATCTGCTCCGCCAGCTTCTTGTTCTCCTTTGGATAGATCACGTCGATCCCCGTCCCCCACACCGCCACGGTCTTCCCTCCAGCCTCAACCGCACCCTTGTGCGCAGCCGTATCCACACCACGAGCCATACCACTCAAAATCACCAGCCGCCGGTTCGCCAGGTCCCGCGACAACAGCTCCGCCATCCCCGTGCCATACGGAGACGGCTGCCGCGTCCCCACCACCGCAATCCCCGGCCGCGAAAGCAGCGTCGCATCGCCGCGAACCCAAAGCACCGCCGGCGGATCATAAATCTCGCGTAGCCGTTCTGGATACACCGCATCCTCCGGCGTAATCAGAATCCCGCCAGCCTCCGCCGTGCGCTTCATCTCATCTTCTGCCGCAGCTCGCGCCTTGCCTTCAAACACAAACTGCGCCGCAGCAGCCGGCATCCCCAACCCCTCAAGCTCCGTCAGCGAAGCCTCAAACAGCCGTTCCGCTTCGCCCAGCCGCCCCATCGCCTTCCAAATCCGTGTCGGCCCCATCCCCGGCGTCAGCGTCAACGCCACCCATGCCATCTTCGCCGCATCCATCTTCTTCAGCGCAACCTGCTCTGCGTCGCTGCTCGTCTTCATCGCCCTCTACTCCAAATCCTCGTTGCCAACAACACCACCGCTGGAGACTATCACGCAGCAGTCCAGTCGCAAACCACTCGATCCATCTAAGATATAGATCGACGAGCCAAAAACAGAATCAAATAAAGGAACGTCTTACAGATAGGACGAGGAAAGATTGTGACGACAGCAAGCCCGAGATCGACAGTACAAAGACTCCTTCAACGAATGGCTCCTGCACTCCTGCTGACAGGCAGTATCGCCGCAACAGCCCAGGTCGCGCCGCTAGCGCCCAGCTGGCAGGCCGGAACTCCACCCCCGCCGGTCGAGACCTTCGCCGCTGGACTCACGCGCCGCAACATCCCCCTGACCGAACCCGCTCTCCTCGCCGCCCTCAAAAATCCCGATGCAGAAATCCGAAGCCTCGCAGCCGCTCAGCTCGCCGCATCCGACGACCACGCCGCCCTCAAATACATGATCACCGCCTTCCAGGACGAGCGTGATCCGCAGGTCCAGGTCAACATCGCCGGGGCAGCCACCTGGCTCGGCTCCAGCATCGCCATCGAGCAGCTCAAAGTGATCTGCAGGGACATCAACCAACCCTCCACCGCACGTCTCGACGCCGCACGATACATCTCCAACAAGCAGCTTCCCGACTGCTTCCCGGCAATCCGGGAGATCGCCCGCAACGATCAGGATGCATCCGTCCGCGTCTTAGCCATAACCGCCGCCGTGAGCTATAGCAACCAGTCCGATGGCGCACAGAAGATCGCAGTCCAGGCTCTCAACGACCTTGACCCCACCGTTCGCATCACGGCAGCCGACTCGCTCAGCTCCCTACACGCCACCAACGCGATCCCCGCGCTGCAAAGCACCCTGCAAGGCGACGGCGACGAGACCTCGCGCGAACATCTGCGCGAAGCAATCCGTGTCCTCCAGTTGGCCGCGCAGCAGGATAAGAAAGAAAACGGAAACGCAAAATAACCGCCACCCTCCCCGCGTCGAACTTATCGCGTAAAGAACGAAGCACTCCGCGCTCGCAATCCTGTCAAATCACCTCTTCCTCGCATTGTTTGCACTCCATCAAGCTTCCAATCCGCGCGGCTCTGCCCTCTTCGCGCGTCACCCACTCCCGCACCATCCACGGCGGATCATGCCGCACATGCTGCCCATGCCCGCACTCCAGCCGCGCCGCCCAATGCCCCTCCTCATCCTGATAAAAACTCACCACCGCCCTCTGCATCGCGCATCCTCACCCAACATCCAATAAACTAGTCCTTGGCCCCTCCATCACCATCCCGAATGCTCCGCATCGCAGCCATCAACTTCCTCAACCCCGCTCCACTCATGTGGGACTTCGAGCAGCCGCCCCTCGCCGCGACGCTCGCACAGCACTACACCCTGCATTACACCCAACCCTCGCTCTGCGCCGATGAACTCCTCGCCGCCCGCGCCGACCTCGGCCTCATCCCCATCGCCTCCCTCACACCTGAGCTCGCCATCGTCCCCGGCTGCGCCATCGCCTCGCTCGAAGAAGTCCGCTCCATCCAGCTCATCGTCAAATCCCCGCACACACTAGGCACCGTCAAAACCGTAGCAGCCGACACCGCCTCCCGCAGCTCCCTCGCATACAGCGAGATCCTCTTCCGCAAATTCCTCCACACCGATCCCGCCTTCCTCCCCGCGCAGGCCGACCCTATCGCCATGCTCGAACACGCCGACGCCGCCATCCTCATCGGCGATCCCGCACTCCTGGCTCTCGAATCCCGCGCTGCAATCGAAAAAACCATCGGTCCCTGTCAATGGTTCGACCTCGCCCACGAGTGGCGCATCCGCACCAACCTCCCCTGGGTAGCTGCAGTCTGGGCCGTTCGCCCGGAAGCTCTAACCTCAAGCCACATCACACCCCAGCAGCTCACCCACGACCTCCAGACCTCGCGCGATCACGGCCTTCAGCACATCGACGACCTCGTCCACCAATGGACCCCCCGCATCAACATTCCTCCCACCACCATCCGCCACTACCTCACCCGCAACATCCACTACACCCTCGACCCCAACTGCATCCGCACCATCGAACTCTTCCGCCAGTACGCTGCCGAAGCCGGCATTCTCCCACCACTTCCCAGCCTTCGCTTCCTTTAACTCATCGATCCGCAGACTTCTGCGACTTCATCTCCCGCAGCCGCGTCTTAATGGATATGGCATTCCTCGCGACTGCCCTCACTCTCGCGAAACAAGCGGCAGCCGTACCTCGGGCAGCCGTTCAGAGCCGCGCCCGCAGCCCATTCCTTCACTTCCTCCTCGGCTTCGGAGTCTTCGGTGTCTTCCTCGTCTCCATCGTCGACAGCTCCTTCGTGCCGCTTCCTCTTCCCGGAATCACCGACATCATGATCATCGTCATGTCCGCGCAGCATCAGAACGCCATCCTCCTCGTTCTGCTCGCCACGGCAGGCTCCGCGCTCGGCGGATACCTCAGCTACCAGGTCGGCCAGCGCGGCGGCATGGCCTTCCTGGAAAAACGAGTCCCGCCACGCATCTTCAAACGCGTCTGCGAGTGGATGGAAAAGCACGCAATCCTCTCCGTGGCGCTCCCGGCAATCCTTCCTCCGCCCATGCCGCTCAGCCCCTTCGTTCTCGCTGCCGGCGCGCTCAACATGTCACGCAGAAAGTTCATGACCACCTTCACCATCAGCCGCGCCCTCCGCCACTCCGCAGCTGCATGGCTCGGTATCCACTACGGCCGCCACATCGTGCGCCTATGGAACAGCATCTCAGCCAAATACGCCACGCCTTTCCTCATCGTCCTCTGGGCCGGCATCGCCATTAGCTGCGGCGTAGCCTTCTGGAATCTCTACAAAACCTCGCGCGGAATCGGCGCCCACCCACGCGGACTCGCGAAGACCTCCAAAACCCCCGCCTGACTCAGACCGCAGCCTTCCCCCGCGGCGCAAACTTCCTCCTGTAATAAGCCGTCGTCACCGCAATCGCCGGAACCCCGATCATCGTCGGCCACAGCCACACATACCAGTGGTTGCCTATCACCCTTGTCAGCGTCACCACGCTGAACGCCGACCACGCCGCAATGTAGCTGCCAATCATGTTTCCCAGGTGCGTATACCACCAGAACATCTTCTCCTTCGGCTTCTGCACGAACGACAACAACTGCCCCGCGGCCCCGCTCATCCCGATGAACCCAAAGATCGCCCCAACTACAGGCAACACCTCGATCGACGCGGGCCGGAACCACGACAGCCACGCCAGTAGTCCGCTTGTCGTGAATGTAATCACGGCCGCGATCCAGTCAATCGCACCTGCGCTTCCACCCCGAGCCAGTTCCTTCAGCCGCAGCACCCGGTACGCAGAAAACGCAAAATAAAAACTAAACACCGCCACCAACGCTAGAAAGCGCACAGGAAAGAAGAACGCCATCGGCACTGCGGTAGCCGCAACCACGCCCATCGACCACAGATAAACCTTGCCCCAGCGTTTATGTTGCTTGCCGCCCTTCGCCGTCGCCAGCGCCACCGGAGCCAGCACAAACGCCGTCACCCCGGCCGCTATATGAATCGTAAGAAAGACCGTCACCCACAAAGGATCATGTGCATGCATCACGTTCCTCCTGTTCTTTTCGTTGCTTTCTTCTTTTGCTCCAGCCGCTTCAGCTCCCGCAATGTCTCCCCGCACCACCGCACCATCGCCTCGCTCTCATGCCGCCCTCGACTCAACGTAATCATCCAGAACGAAAACTGAGGATCTGTAGCCGCCTCTTTCCGCAACGTCTTCTCCACGGAGTCAAACACCCGCAACTGTTCAAGCTGCAGTTCGAGATGGACACGAACATGATCGCGGCTGACCTCGACCGGCGCGTGCGCTCCAAAGAACAGCTTCAACAGCAGCTCGTTACGTGGAACCTCCTTCACTGCGGGCAGTGCCAGCCAGCGACGCAGCTGCTTCCGTCCCGCTGCAGTCAACGAATACACATGCCGGTCGGGACTTCCCTGCCGCCACTCCGTCTTCTTCACTACCAGCCCCTCAGCCGCCAGCAGCTTCAGTCCCGGATATATCTGCCCGTAGCTCTCGCTCCAGAAATAGCCGATCGACCGTGAGATCATCTGGCGAATGTCGTAACCCGACATCGGTTCCAGGCTCAATAATCCAAGCAAAGCATTCGGTGTAGCGCCAATCTCTCGCATAGTAGTTCAAAGATATATATCTGATAGATACTATGCAACGGAAGTCGCTTTTTGTTCTCAAAAAAATGTGCGGTGAAAAGAAAGGGCGAAAAGAAAGAAGGACGAGTTTATCTTGTACTTTTTCTTTTCAGAGCCTAAGTCGCTCAGAACTCCCAGCGCAACAACGTTGCCCCGACGGTAAACCCGGCTCCGACGCTGGCCAGCAGCACCAGATCCCCCTTCTTCAGCCGGCCCTCGTCAAGCGCCGTCTGCATCGCCAGCGGAATCGTCGCTGCCGTCGTATTCCCATACCGGTCGATATTGATAACCACCGACTCCTCCGGCATCCCCAGCCGCTCCGCCGTCGAAAGAATAATCCGCTTATTCGCCTGGTGCGGAATAAAACACCCCAGCTCTTTGCCCTCCACGCCGTTCCGCACCAGAATCGCCTCGGAAGCCTCGGCCATCTTCCGCACCGCGAACTTGTACACCGCCTGACCATCCTGATGCACATAGTGCATCTTCTTCTCCACCGTCTCCGTCGTCGGAGGATGCAGACTTCCCCCTCCCGGCATATTCAACGCCGGCGCACCCGCCCCATCGATCTCATGCAGGTAGTCGATCAGCCCAACCTCGCCCGCGGCGCAAGGCTCCAGCAGCACCGCACCCGCGCCATCCCCAAAGATCACACACGTTGTCCTGTCCGTATAGTCGATGATCGAGCTCATCACATCCGCTCCAATCACCATCACCTTCTTGTGCATCCCGCTCTCAATCAGCTTCGCCCCCACCTGCAGCGCATAAGGAAACCCCGAGCACGCCGCTGACAGATCGAACCCCCACGCTCCCTTCGCCCCCAGCCTGTTCTGCACCAGGCATGCCGTCGCAGGAAAAAACATATCCGGAGTCACCGTGGCGACGATAATCACCTCGAGCTCGCTCCCCGCAACCCCGCATTTCGCCAGACAAGCCTTCGCCGCCTCTACTGCCAGATCGCTCGTCGCCATCCCGTCGTCCACAATATGCCGCTCGCGAATCCCCGTCCGCTCCCTGATCCACTCATCGTTGGTCGCCACCATCTTCTCAAGGTCGGCATTGGTCAACAACCGCGGCGGAACATAGATTCCCACCGAACTGATCTTCGCGCGCACTTGGGTACGCGGCTTCAACGTCAAACTCAAACTCTCACCTCACCTGGTTGCACAGCAATAAAAACAGAGATCCTTTACAAATGAACCAATGTTCACCTGTCGCAGATCATTCTCTCCGAGATGCGCACGCATGTCACGCGCCAGATATTAAGTGGACGTTGGAAATAGAAGGAGGAAATTTGTGCACCGGGCGACCTACTGCGCCATTGCGCGAATCCCAGCGCTACTTGATGGAGGAAAATTGTGCACCGGGCGACCTACTGCGCCCATAATTACCCGTTACCGTTGCTTCCTTCCGGACCTGGCGGGGTTGGCGGGATCACGTCGCGTAGGACCCGGCACAGGATCAAGTTTACCACTCCAATCCCACTCTTGCTCACTCGCCAATCGCGTCGGTGCAAAACTTGCCCGAGCCATCTTCTCCTTCTAACCTAGCTCTCATGCTCACCCGCCTGATGCTCACTGCAATCCTCGTCTCAACCGTCACGTACGCTCAGGACGTCCACATCCGCGTCGATCCTTCCGCCCCGCACGCCAACCCAGGCAACGAAGACCAGACCGTCTTCCCCGCCATTCAGAACGCCCTCGACCACCACCCCTGGCCCGGCCCCGGCGGCCGCGTCTACATCGAAATCGCCCCTGGCACGTACAACGAGCGCGTCATCGTCACGCAGAACCACCCCAACATCACCCTCATCGGCACAGGAAAATCGCCCCAGGACGTCATCATTACCAACTCCCTCAACGCCAAGACCGCCGGAGGCACCTTCTTCACCGAGACCGTCGAGATCAACGGCGCCGGCTTCGAAGCCGACAACATCACCTTCGAGAACGCCGCGGGAAACACCGGCCAGGCGGTCGCCGTAGCCAACCGCTCCGACCGCAGCATCTTCAAGCACTGCCGCTTCCTAGGCCACCAGGACACCCTCTTCGCAGACTACGGCCGCCAGTACTACGTCGACTCCTACATCGAGGGCGGCGTTGACTTTATCTTCGGCAACGCCGCCGCCGTCTTCGACCACT
>JBEKGF010000005.1:0-143684 GCA_050012935.1 Edaphobacter sp.
AGCCGATGCAGCCGGATTTGTCGTCGCCCAGTTGGCCGGGGCGTTCACAGCAACATTGTTCTTTCGATGGCTACTTCCCTCAGTTAGGGCAGACGGTCTGGATTAGTAACGAGAAACGCGGTTCTCGGAATCTTTGCCATCTCACTCATGCCGCGATGAAGCCGCCCCATGAATGGGGATCCTATTTAGGATGTCTTACAGTGGCAGTCATCTGCTCTCCTTGGGGGGGCCGCTGTATTTTGCGCTGGGAGAACAACGAAATGCGAAAAGGCTTTACCAGAAGACCACAAGATGACGGACCGACGGTGCATGTCAAAAACTACATTACGCCCGGCGGACTTGAGCGCCTGAAAGAAGAGCACCGGTTTTTGCTCACCAAGGATCGCCCGGCTGTGGCGGAGGTGGCGGCGTGGGCTGCCAGCAATGGCGATCGCAGTGAAAACGCAGACTATCAGTATGCCAAGCGGCGGCTGCGGCAGATCGATGGGAGGATTCGTTTTCTTTCAAAGCGAATCGAAGCCGCAGAAGTGGTGGATCCTGAAGCTCCAAGGTCGGGCCTGCGGGCGACGAAGGCATTCTTCGGTGCGACGGTGCTCTATGCCAATGCCGCAGGAGTGGAGCGAGAGGTGAGCATTGTAGGTGCCGACGAGGTTGATCTCGACCGCAACCATATCAGTTGGGTGTCCCCTCTGGGGCGCGCGTTACTGAGTTCGGCTGAGGGGGACAGCGTAGTTCTTGAAGCGCCGGGCGGCAAAGAACGCCTGACAGTCCTCGAAATACGTTATGAGCGCATTGCGATAGAACCGTTCCGTGAACCACCAGGATCTTATGCCGCTGCCAAACAGTCCTAGGTCCATCGACACCACGCTCGTGACAGGAAACGAAGTAAACCCTGAGAAACGCCGTTCCGTTTACCAATGCGACATAAATACTCTTAGGTTTGCCTGTGTGTTAGCTGACGAGATGAGGGGTTGCGCGCACGCCGCATACGATCTCGTAGGAGATGGTGTGGGCGAGGCGGGCGTGATCGTCGGCGGTGATGCCGTCGCCGAGGATGATGGCTTCGCCGCCCGTGGTTGCGGCGGGGATGTGGGTGACGTCGACGGTGGCGAGGTTCATGGAGATGCGGCCGAGGATTGGGGCGCGGTGGTTGTCGATCATCACCCATCCGCCTGGTTGCGAGTTTGTCGAGGAGAGCTCGCGGCGTAGGCCATCGGCGTATCCGATGGGGAGCAGGGCGAGGCGCGTGGGATGCGTGGCGGTGAAGGTGGCGTTGTAGCCGATGGTTTCTCCGGGTTGGATGTCGCGGAGGGTGAGAATGCGGGTCTTCCAGGTCATGACGGGTTGGAGTTTGGGTTGGAGGCTGGGGTTTGCGGTTTCGGCTGCGCGGCTTTCCTGCTCGATGGGCAGGCAGTAGCCGTAGAGAGCGATGCCGGGGCGGACCATCGGTCTTGCGCGCATGGCCGCAGCCAGGGAGCGGAGCCAGGTCAGGTTGTCGTGTTCGCCGAAGCATTGGTTGTCGAGCGTGGAGGAGCTGCCGACGTGGATCCAGTCGGGTTTGAGGCCGGCGGCGGCGACAGCGGCGAGGGATTCTTCGAAGCGCTTTCGCTGGGTTGCGGTCTGGGGCGAGTTCGCGACTTCAGCGGAGGAGAAGTGGGTGAGGATGCCTTCGAGGCGAAGAGCGGGCTGGCGGGCCAGCCAGTGCAGGAGGGTGTGGAGAGGTTGGCCGGGGGCGATGCCCTGACGTGCCATTCCCGTGTCGATCTCGAGGTGAACGGGGTAAGGGGTTGCGTGGCCGCCGTGCTGGCGGACGGCTGCAGCGAGGGATTCGAGCTGGTGCTGCTGCCAGACGATGGGGACCAGGTTGTGGTGGACGACGGCTGGAGCCTCTTGAGGGAGGATTCCGGACATGACCATGATCTGGGGTTGGGCGTCGAGACGGATGCCTGCGGTTTTGAGGGAGTCGCGGACGGTTGCGCCTTCGGCTGGGTCGGTGACGCCTAGCCACCCGGCTCCTGCGCGGGCGAGGACCGGAGCGCAGAGAGCGGCTCCGTGGCCGTAGGCGTTGGCTTTGATGACGGCGAGGACAGCGGTGCTGTCGCCGGCGGCTTCGGCCAGGAGGTTGTAGTTGGCTTTGAGGCGATGTTCGGAGATCTCCACCCAGGTCTTCACGGTTTTATCTTAACGTTGCCGTTGCGGGTTGGGAGATAGCCGCTGCGGCACCCCCCCGATTCCCTGTAGTGGTGTGGATGTGATACAAAGCTGTCGCCATGAAAATGAATCGTCGTTCAGTCTCGGTGTTGTCCGGAGCTTTGGCGCTGGGTTCCGGGCTTGCGGGGGTTTCGGTGGTGGGTTGCTCGAGCGGGAGCTCGAACCCGCTGGCACCGATCCAGGCAGCGCAGAAGGCGAACGTGGGGAATTTTTCTAACACGGTGTTTCTTGGGGATTCGCTGACGGCGGGGTTTCAGAGCGGGTCGCTGCTGGATACGCTGCAGGTGAATGGGTGGGCTCCGCTGGTGGCGAAGCAGGGGAAGTTCAATATTGTGCAGCCGCTGATTGCTTATCCGGGTGCGCCGAATGTGTTGCAACTGGTGTCGGTAAATCCGCTGGTGATTACGACTGTGTGCCCACCGTCGGGAACTCCGAATGTGTGCGCAACCACCACGGGGCGGGATAATTTTGCGACGCAGGTGACGGATCTGGCCGTGCCGGGAGCGCTGCTGAACGATGTGATGAATACAGTTCCGCTGGTGAATCCGGCGGCGGGACAGCAGCAGTTGAATCAGCTGGTGTTGGGTTTTCCTGGGTTGGGGTATGGGCAGGCACTGAGTCAGTTGGGGCAGGCGATTCAGGCTCAGCCTACGACGATCTTTTTGTGGATTGGGAATAACGATGCGTTGATTGCCGATGAGACGGGGATGCCGAGCAGCATGACTCCGGTGGCTACGTTTACGACGCAGTATCAGGCGCTGATGACGCAGTTGCAGACGATGACTCCGGCGCATCTGGTGATTGGGAATATTCCGGATGTGACGCAGGTGCCTTATCTGACGCCTGCGGCTCTGGTGCTGGGAGAGGTTTCGCAGGAGACCGGATTGCCGACTTCCGTGTTGAGCGGGATTCTGGGGATTGTGCCTGGGGATTATGTGAATCCTACGGGGACGGCGGAGATTCCGCTGATTCTGGCAGGGACACAGAAGGGGCCGATTACGGATTCGGGCGTGCTTTCGGCGGCGGAGGTGGTGACGGTGCAGGCGCAGGTGACGGCGTTCAACCAGGTGATTGCGCAGGCGGCTCAAGGAGCGGGGGCAACGCTGGTGGATATCAATGCGCTGTTCAAGCAGGTGACCGAGTCAGGGCTGACGATCAATGGTTATACGGGGACGACGGCGTTTCTGGGAGGGTTCTTTGCGTTGGATGGAATTCATCCGACCAACACGGGATATGCGGTGGTGGCGAATGCGTTTATCGATACGATGAATTCTTCGATTAAGACGACGATTCCGGATGTTTCTCTGAGCGCGGTGGCGGCGGCTGATCCGCTGTGGCCACCGAATCTTGCGGGGCATGCTCGGGGACATGCTCTAATGATGCCTTCGAGTGCGGGGAAGAGCGTGGATCCGCTGTTCAAGAGATAGTCTCGGCGCGTTCCAGCGTTCCCTGCAGGTCGGATGGTCTCTGTGCGCGCATCTGACGCAGGTAGTCTTCGAGGCGTTGACCTTTTTTCTGAGTGAACTCGCGAGAGAGGACTTTGACTTCTTCCATGCGGTCGATGCGGAAGGTTCGGAAGTCTTTGCGGAGTTCGCACCACGCGGCGAGGGTCCAGACGCCGCTCCAGAAGTAGAGGGCGAGGGGGCGTACGTCGCGCTGGCTGGTCTGGCCGTCTTCGCGGGTGTAGGCGAAGGAGAGAACGCGGCGGTCGATGCAGGCGTCGTGGAGATGGTCGAGGCGCTCGCGCAGGTGCTGCGGCATGCGAACGCCCGGGGCGTACATGAGGATCGAGTCGAGGCGTTCGCGGAGATCGGGCGGGAGGACGGCTTCGATGCGCTGGAGGGCCTGGTCGGCGGCGATGGCGGTTGCGGCTCCGCCCCAGGCTCGGACGAGACGTGCGCCGAGGACTAGTGCGGTGAGTTCGTCGCGGGTGAACATGAGAGGCGGGAGGTCGAGGTCGCGACGGAGGGTGTATCCGACGCCAGCTTCGCCTTCGATGGGCATACCGGAGGTCTGGAGATCGCTGACGTCGCGGTAGATGGTGCGCTCGGAGACTTCGAGCTTTTCGGCGAGCATCTTTGCGGTCTGCAGGCGGCCGCCGCGGAGGATACGAACGATTCGGAAGAGCCGGTCGGCGCGTCGCATGAACCTATCCTAGATCGCCATCCAGATGGCCGCCTCGATTGCTGACGGATTTGGCGTGTTGCCGGCATCAGATGGCAGTATGGAGGCCGACGTGGTTGCCCTCGGAGTCCTGGAGGCAGGCATAGACGCCGAAGCCTCCGGGGACGGGTGTGGGCTTGATGAGGATCTTGCCGCCGGCTCCGGGGACGCGGGCGATGGTGCCGTGGAGCTCGCCGTCGCAGTTGAGATAGACCATGGTGCCGGTGTTGCCAGGCTGCTGGAATGGGCGTTTGACGAGGGCTCCGGCCACGGCTCCGCGGGCTGCGGGGAAGATACACATGAGCTCATTGGCGTCGCCGAAGCCGTCCTTTTTCATGCGGCATCCGAGGATGGTCTCGTAGAAGCGCTGGGCGCGGTCGAGATCGGCACAGGGAATCTCGAACCATGCTGCTGCAGATGCTAGCTGCTTTTCCATGTTGTCCCTCCTGTGTACAAGAAGGAGGATACTGACAGGCTCCTGACAACGTGGTGTCAGTAGGGTTTTGAGGTTTTTGAAAACATCAAGTGCTTAGCGTAGAGCTAGATGTGGCTACTGCCTAGTAGCCGCCGGGATCCCCGGGCTGGAGGTTTTCGAAGCGGGTGTAGTCGGCCAGGTAGGCGAGGTGGACGCTGCCGGTGGGGCCGTTGCGCTGCTTGGCGATGATGATCTCGGCTTTGCCTTTGAGGTCTTCGTTTTCGCGGTCGTAGTACTCTTCGCGGTGGATGAAGCAGACGACGTCGGCGTCCTGCTCAATGGAGCCTGATTCGCGGAGGTCGCTGAGGAGAGGTTTTTTGTCGCCGCCGCGCTGCTCGCTGGCTCGAGAGAGCTGGGAGAGGGCGACTACGGGGACCTTCATCTCTTTGGCGAGGGCTTTAAGGCCGCGGGAGATGGCGGAGACTTCCTGGGTGCGGTTTTCGAAGCCTTTCGTGTTGGACACCGAGCCGGTCATGAGCTGCAGATAGTCGATGACGATGAGGTCGAGCTGGCCGTTCTGCTGCTGTTTGAGACGGCGGGCTTTGGCTCGCATCTCGGCGAGGGTGATGCCGGGGGTGTCGTCGATGAAGATTTTAGACTCCATGAGTTTTTCGAGGCCGTTGATGAGTTTGGCGCGGTCGTCGCGCATAAGCATGCCGGTCTGGATGGCTTTGGAATTGACTAATGCCTGTGAGGCCAACATGCGGCGCAGGAGGCTGGACTTGGACATTTCAAGAGAGAAGACGGCGACGACCTTGCCTCCGCGGACGGCGGCGTTTTCGGCGATGTTGATGGCCCAGGCGGTCTTGCCCATCGAGGGACGGGCGGCGATGATGATGAGCTCGGAGTCCTGGAGGCCGCTGGTCATGCGGTCGAAGTCGATGTAATGGGTGGCGAGGCCGGTGACTTCGCGGCCCTGCTCGTAGAGGGCGTCGATGGAGCCGAAGGAGTCTTTTACGATGGTGGAGATGTCGGAGAATCCGCCGGTGATGGCGTCGTCGGAGATTTCGTTGAGTAGAGCGCCCACTTTGTTGAGGACATCGAGCGCGACCTGGCTCTGATCGCCGGCTTCATTGAGGCCGAGGTCGCAGACGGTCATGAGCTGCCGCATGAGGCTCTTGTCCTTGACGATGCGGACGTAGCTTTCGATGCTGAGCTTGCGGGGCAGGCCTTCGCTGAGAGAGGCGAGGTAGGCGATGCCGCCTATGGAGTCGAGTTCCTTTTTCCTTTTGAGTTCCTCGGTGACCGTGACGATGTCGACGGCGTGACCTGTCTCGGCGAGATGGAGCATGGCCGTGTAGATTCTGCGATGCGAGTCGAGTGCAAAATCGTCGGCCTTGAGAAGCATGGTTGCATCGACGATGGCAACGGGATCGACAAGCATTCCGCCGAGAATAGTTGACTCGGCGTGGACGGAGGCGGGCCTTTCGTCGTTGCCGCCGACAAGGTATGGATAAGTAGCTGCCATTAGAAGAACTCGAAGCCTATCGGATGCCCGGTTGAGGAATCAAAGTAGTCACTGTTGATCGTGTGGAAAACGAGTCCACCTATTGAGTTTACTTGGCATTTTCTTGGCGTGCGAAGGTTTTATATATGCTGTTAACAGAGGGAAACTATGGGTGCAGAGAAGAATTTGAGTGTTCCGCCGGCAGCTCAGCGCGATAAGGCGTCGTTTGAGGTGCTTCGGGTGTGGATTGCTGAGCAAGGGCAACATGTAAGCATACGGAGCGGGGCGTGGGAGGATCCGTTTGCCTGGGGAATCGTGCTGGCTGACCTGGCACGGCATGTCGCTCATGCGCATGAGCTGCAGAATGAAGGCGTCGATACGAATGCGTTTCTGCAGCGGCTGCTGGAGGGTTTTCAGGCGGAGATCGATAACCCGACGGATGAGCCTGAGGGCGAGGTTACGCAGTAGGCGGCCTGCCCTAGAGGCTAAAGGCCCTTCTTTGTGGACGGATGTTTGCGGCGCTGCTAGCCGCTCCCTTTCAAAGGGAATGTGTTTCTTCGAGCTTTGAAAACCCTTCGGTACCCATAAGCAAAACAAACTCACAAGCTATTTGGATTTGTAATCCTGGAAGAGCTCCGGGAACTGCTCTTTGAGGGCGGCTACTTTGGGGACGTCGCAGACCTGGATGTAGGGATTGTTGGGGTTCTTTTCGGCGTAGTCCTGATGGTAGTCTTCGGCATCGTAGAAGGCCTTCAGAGGCACGACCTCAGTGACGATCTTTTTGGGGAAGACGTGCGCGGCATCGAGTTGCGCGATGTAGGCCTCGGCGATCTTCTGCTGTTCGGGGCTGGTGTAGAAGATGACAGAACGGTAAGAGGCGCCGACGTCCGGACCCTGGCGGTTAAGCTGGGTAGGATCGTGGACTACCGAGAAGAAGACGCGGAGGAGCGTGCCGTAGGTGATTCGGGCGGGATCGAAGACGACCTTGACGGATTCGGCGTGGCCGGTTCTTTCGGAGGAGACCTGCTCGTAGGTGGCGGTTGAGGCGGAGCCTCCGGAGTAGCCTGCGGTTGTGGCGGTGACGCCCTTAATGCGCTGGAAGGTGGTCTGGACGCCCCAGAAACAGCCGCCGGCGAAGACTGCGGTTTCGTGCTTTGCGCCGGCGTTCGGCTCGTCCATTGCCGGCGCGGGGATCGGTTCCTTGCGCGTAGCCTCTGCTCCCATCACTGTTCCCATGAACATCCTCCTGCCGCTTGTTATCAGTATTGCAGCTACTGCCAGTGCAGCCAGTCCGAGCAAGATCGTTTTTACGCCAGTGTTCATTGTGTTTCTCCAATGCTTCTCTTTCGACGTGGGTAGATTGCCAATAGTTACATCTTTGTCGGTATTACGAGAGTGGCGTCAGGCGACTCGCTCGCGGCCCTGGATTTCGATGTAGACGTGGATCAGGCTGACGGCGGCGGGCGTGACTCCGGCGATTCGGCTAGCCTGGCCTAGTGTGCTGGGACGGACTCGGGTCAGGGTTTGCTTCATCTCAGTGGAGAGGCCGCTGACGGTGGTGTAATCAAACCAGTTGGGGATGTTGCGCTGCTCGGCTTTGCGCATCTTTTCGATGGAGCGGCGCTGCTGATCGAGGTAGCCGGAGTACTTGATCTCGGTTTCGACGGTTTTCATCTCGTTGCGAACCCAAGCCGGGAGTTTTTTGTTTTCGGTAGCGCCGATTGCCATTGTCCATGGTTGGAGCGCCAGGTTGGCATTGGCGATGCGGTCTTTCAAGATCGGGGCTAGAGCTTCAATGGAGACTTCGGGGCGCTTGAGGAGTTGGGCGAAGGTTTGGCCGTTGAGCGCGGCTGCGTCGCCGTCGAGTTGGGTGAGGAGTTCTGGCGGGAGTTCTTCGGTGCGTACTCGTGCTGTGGTGAGGAGTTTTTCGAAGGCTTCGGCGCGGGTTTGCTTGGCTTCGTAGGCTGACCAGGCTGCGTCGTCGATGAGGCCAAGGCGGCGGCCGTGCGGGGTGAGGCGGCGGTCGGCGTTGTCGATGCGGAGGTGGAGACGGAACTCTGCGCGCGAGGTGAACATGCGGTAAGGCTCGTTGGTGCCCTTGCTGATGAGGTCGTCGATGAGGATGCCGGTGTAGGCCTCGGTGCGGTCAAGGGTGAAGGGGGCTTCGTTGCGGACGGCGAGGGCGGCGTTGATGCCGGCCATGAGGCCCTGGCAAGCGGCCTCTTCGTAGCCGCTGGTGCCATTGATCTGGCCGGCGAGGTAGAGGCCGGTGAAGGATTTGACGCGGAGGGTGCGGTCGAGTTCGGTGGGGTCGATGGCGTCGTACTCGATGGCGTAGCCGGGGCGTAGCATCTCTGCGTGTTCGAGGCCGGGGATGGAGTGCACCATTGCGGCCTGAATCTCCATGGGGAGCGAGGTGCTCATGCCGTTGATGTAGACCTCGTGAGTGTTGAGGCCTTCTGGCTCGAGGAAGAACTGGTGGCGAGTTTTGTCGGGGAAGCGGACGATCTTGTCTTCGATGGAAGGGCAGTATCGGGGACCGATGGCTTCGATCTGTCCGGTGTACATGGGCGAACGATGAACGTTTTCGCGGATGAGGCGAAGGGTCTCCGGCGTGGTGTGGGCGATGTGGCAGTTGATCTGCCGGAGGGGGATCTCGCGGGTGCGGAAGCTGAAGGGGGTTGGGTCTTCGTCGCCGGGTTGCTCCTGGAACTGGCACCAGTCGATGGTGCGTCCGTCGAGGCGTGGGGGCGTGCCGGTTTTGAGGCGGCACTCGCGGAGGCCAAGGCGCTTGAGGGCTTCGCCGAGGAGCACGCTGGCGGGTTCGCCGCTGCGGCCTGCGGTGTATTGCTGCTCGCCGCAGTGGATGAGGCCGTTGAGGAAGGTTCCGGTGGTGACGATGGTGGCCGCGGCGTGGATGGTGCGGCCGTCGCGGAGCTTGAGTCCGCGGACAGTGCGAGTTTGCTCTGCGGAGCACTCGACGAGGAGGTCGATGACTTCGGCTTGCTTGATGTAGAGATTGGGCTGGGCCTCAAGGGCCTCGCGCATTTTGACGCGGTAGAGGGCCTTGTCGCATTGCGCGCGGGGAGACCAGACTGCCGGGCCGCGTGAGGTGTTGAGGAGGCGGAACTGGATTCCGGTGGCGTCGGCGACTTCGCCCATGACTCCGCCGAGAGCGTCTACTTCGCGAACGAGGTGACCTTTGGCGATGCCGCCGATGGCTGGGTTGCAGCTCATCTGGGCGATGAGATCGAGGTTAAGCGTGAAGATGGCGGTGCGGAGGCCCATGCGCGCGGATGCCATGGCGGCCTCGCAGCCGGCGTGGCCTGCGCCTACGACGACTACGTCGAACTGTTCAGTGAAGCTCACCTCTCTATTTTAGGCTTTCGGGAGAGTTTTCTTCATGAATCGTGGCTTTACAAGTGACGCTTCGCCAATACAATCAGCGCATGCACCTTCCTCGCTTCGTCGTCGCTCTTGCGCTCTTGTGCGCCTCGTTTGGTCTGCATGCTCAGCAGCTTCCTGCTGCGATCACCACTGATCCCGCGCCGAATAAGGCTTATCCGGCTGCGATAGAGACGTTTCAGATTCCGAGTCATGGGGCGATGCTGAATGCGCTGGCTTATATTGCAGAGGGCGCGGGGCCGCATCCGGTCGTGATTTTGCTGCATGGGTTTCCGGGGAATGAGAAGAATCTAGATCTCGCGCAGGCGATTCGGCGGGATGGATGGGATGTTGTTTATTTTGACTATCGTGGGTCATGGGGATCGCCAGGGGATTTCTCGTTTACGCACTCGATCGAAGATACGCAGGCGGCGATTGATTATGTAGGTGACGCTGGTCATGCGAAGAAGCTGCGGGCCGACCCTGGCTATATCGTTTTGATTGGACACAGCATGGGCGGATTCATGGCGCGGTATGTGGGGGCACAGAATCCGGCGATCAAGGCGGTTGGGCTGATCTCCGCCGCGGATATGGGAGTGGATAAGGTGCAGTCGGTGAAGCCGGGGCAAGAGAAGATGGCGGTGGATGGTCTGGCGGCTCACCTGGCTGCGGAGGGAATGGCTCCGCTGGCTGGTTGCACGCCGGAGAGCCTGGCGAAAGAGGTTTTTGCGAATGCGGCGGCGTGGAATGTTCCCAATCTTGCTCCGAAGCTGGTGAGCCGGAGTGTGCTTGTGATTACTTCGGATGATGGGCTGGCTCCGTCGAACGATGCGTTTGTGGAGGCGCTGCGGAAGGCCGGCGGGAAGGATATCACTACGGTTCATCTGACGACGGATCACTCGTACTCCGATCAGCGAATTGCTTTGACGGAGGCGGTGCTGGAAGAGCTGGAGTTTCTGCGGCGTAAGTAGCAGCGCCTGCGCGTCGCCGGAGGTTCAGCTATATTGGTCACCCTATCGAGGTCATTATGCTAACCAATAGCCCGCTTATCGCATTTATCCCCACCAAGGATGCAGCGCGCGCGCGTCGATTTTATGAAGCGCTCGGTCTGCGTTTTGTCAGCGACGATTCGTTCGCGATCGTCATGGATGCCAAGGGAACCATGGTCCGCATCGTCCGGGTTGAAGACTTTACTCCGTTCCCGTTCACACTGCTCGGCTGGCAGGTCGACGACATTCACCAGAGCGTCGCCGGGATGACAGGCAAAGGCGTGGAGTTCGCGCGTTACCCCCACGTTGAGCAGAGCGCCGATGGAGTATGGACTGCTCCGGGAGGAGCCAAGGTTGCGTGGTTTCGAGACCCGGACGGCAATACCCTCTCGATCTCACAGCATTGAACGCTAGAACTCGACTCGGAGGCCCAGTTGAATTTGGCGCTCGGGGGATTGGCCCGTAGATGCGGCGGTGAAGGTGCCGAAGGGGCGGACGTTCAGGCCTTCGGCTGCTACTGTTGCTGCGTTCTGAAAGATGAGTGGGGTGACTCCGTTGGTTTCTGTGCCGACGAGGAAGGCCTGCTGCATGATGGCGGAGTAGTTGACGCGGTTGGTCAGGTTGAAGACTTCGATGCTGCCGCGCATGCGGATTTTTTCCGCAACTCGTAGCGCTCGGCTTACGCGGAGATCGATGCGCGCGGTGTCGGGGAGGCGGAGGGTGTTGCGGCCTACTGTTGGAAGATAGACTGCTCCGCCCGCGCCGTTGATGCTCTCGTGGCCGCCGGTGAGGCGTGTGCCGCCGAAGATGTCGAGGCTGTAGGGGCGACCGCTGGATTCTGTGAACAGCGGCGCGACGGTCCAGCCGTTGGCGGCGATTCGAAGCCATCGTTGTTCGCTGGCAAGCGAGGGCTCCCAGACTGCGCTGGCCTGGATTTTGTGCGAAAAGTTGAGAGCAGAGAGGCCTTTATCGTAGAGTACGTTGAAGGGATCGAACTGGGCGTTGATGCGTGGGGTGGCTCCGCCCTGACCGTAGTCGATTGCCTTCGACCAGGTCCAGCTTGTGCGAAACTCGAGGGCTCGATGCAGACGGCGGCGCGCTTCGAGGACCAACGCATTGTAGGTTGCGTCGGCGTTTGAAACGATGTCGGTTACCGGGCCAAAGCTTGTGTTCACGCGCTGCGAGTAGAAGGGGACGACAAAGGTTTCCCCGTCCTGCACGCCGATTGCGCCGGTTCCGCCCTGAAGCTGGAAGGTTTTGGTGGCGGTGGCAGGCGCGATGTTGATGTCGACCGAGTTGGAGAGCTGGCGATCGAGGTTCATCAGATACGTTGCGCTGGCGATGATGCCTGCCCCTACTTCGCGTTCAAGGGTGAGGCTGCCCTGCTGCACCATGGGCAGGCGAAATCTGCGATCGAAGAGCATCGCCGAGGTGGTTGTGGTGACTTCGGAAGGCGGCGTTGCGAGATAGGTACATGCGTAGCCGAATCCCTGGTTGGAGACCTGGGGGCAATTTGTAACTGTGGTGGGTGTGATGAGGACATGCGTTGCGGAGGTTGCCGTTGCTGTGTCCACGAGGGCGCTGTGGATGGTTGCGCCGGGGAGGCGTCCGTAGAAGAGACCGTAGCCGATGCGGACGAGGCCGCGGCGTGAGCCGAATGGCTCCCATGCGACGCCGATACGCGGGCCGAAGTTGTTTCGGTCTTCAGGGAAGATGCTGGTTGCGCCAGTTGCGCCGAATGCCGCGTCGAGCGCCGGGTTTGGTTGCTGCGGCAGAGGCAAGAGCTCGTATTCGTAGCGGAGGCCGGCGTTGACGGTAAGTCCGGGCTTGATGCGCCAGTCGTCCTGCACGAAGCCAGCCCATTCCTGCGTGTCGAAGGAGGATGACTGCTGGCCGAAGCTCTGGGTGAAGGAGCGAAAGCAGAAGTCGTGGATGGGAGAGACGATGGAGGGGCAGCCACCGTTGGGATTGGCGTTGACGTTAAAGGTGTAGTCGGTGATCCAGTCGACGAGGCCGCCGGCGTGGCCGGAGGTGGTATTGCTGTTGTAGTGAAAGGCGCCCTGGGTATTGGTGAGGGCGTTGATGTTGTCGTGGACGAGGCTGAGGTCGGCGCCGAGCTGGAGTTGATTGCGGCCATGGGTCCAGGTAACGAGGTCGACGAACTGGATTTTGTTCTCGTCGGGGAAGGCCTTGCGGCCCAGCGAGAGCGAGGTGCCGAAGGTGAATCCGTCGGGGCCGATGGCGATCTCCGGGGCGGAGCCGTTGGGGCCGATGGCCGGCTCCTGCGGGAGTGGAGGCGGAGTCTGCTCGTACTGGAGGTCGCGGCCGTACTGGATGCGGAGGTCGTTGCTCCAACGCGGTGTTGCGAGCCATGTCCAGCGTCCGAGCAGGGCATCGATTTTGGCGTAGCTGCTGCCTAAGCTTGCGCGGCCAACGTCGACCACAGGCGACGAGCGTACTCCGGCAGGGGCGCTGGAGCGTGCGCGGTTGTATTGGAGGCTGAGGCGATGATGAGCCGCAGCCTGCCAGTCGAGCTTGCCGAAGTTGATGGTTTGGTCCTGACGGCGAGGGATTGTTCCTGTGAGACTGTCCAGATAGTTCAAGGCCGCATTTATTTTTGCCGACGATACGCCGCGATTGGCCAGCAATGCTTCCTGGGTTGGGGTGAGGGAGAAAAAGTTGGGATCTTCGGGGGTTGAGATGGCCGGGAAGTCACGGGCTTGCTGGTCGTAGGCGTAGAAGTAGAAGAGCTTGTCGCGAATTGCGGAGGCGCCGATGCTGCCGCCAAACTGCTGGCGGAGGTCGTTGGGTTTCACCGTTGTGGTGGCGACGACGCCGTCAACGTACGTGGTTGCGACTGAGAAAGGATTGGCTGCCGCGAGTGCGCTGGTACGGATTAGGTAGAAGCCGGTGCCATGCAGGTCGTTGGTTCCGCTTCTGGAGACAGTGGTGATGATTCCGCCGGCTGCGTGGCCGTAGAGCGCGGAGTAGTTCTGACTGCTGACACGGAACTCGCGGACGGCCTCCTGCGAGAAGGTGTAGGCCATTCCTGAGTGGCGACCAAAGCCGCCTCCGCCTGAGGCGCTGCCTACGTTGACGCGGGGGGGAGCTCCTGTCTCGGCAGCATCCTCGGCTTCTGCGCCGCTCTCGATGCCTGTGCCGCGAGGGACTGAGCCGAAGCTTTGGTCGTCGTCGCCGCCGTCGATTCGGCTGCTGTTTTGGGTGGAGGCAAGGCCGCGAAAGCTCAGGAGGCCGTCGCCTTCGGGATCGGCGTTGACTCCTGGCATGAGGAGCGCGAAGGTCTGCCACCGGCGGCCGTTCACGGGCAGACGCTCGATCTCGTCGGGAGTGATGACTCCGCCGACCGCGGCTGACGAGAGGTCATCCACGCTCACGGCGATGGAGTCGGGTTCGGCTTTGACGGTAATCGAGGTCGATACGGGACCCACTTGCAGATGGGCTTCGACGGAGGTGACGCCACCGACTTCGACGATGACGGGCTGCAGGGTGAAACGTGCGAATTGCGCGTACTCCGCCGTTACTTTGTATTCACCGGCGGTGAGATGAGTGGCGGAAAACTCTCCCCTGTTCCCGGTCACGGCGCGGGTCGATGTTCCGCCGGTGACGTTCTGGACTTGAACAACTGCGCCGACGACGGCGGCTCCGCCTGCGTCGACGACGAAGCCGCTGATCGCGCCATCGACGGCAGTCTGCGCGGAGACGAGCGGCGCTATGGTCGCAGCGGCACAGCACCACAACAAGCAGGCCCGGACAATCTTTCTTACGGCCGCGCCAAGGTTCGCGCGCCTCAAACCGAACGACATGCACTCTCCCCGAAAATTTGAACTCCTCTACACGGCAACCACGGGAAGATGGAAGAACAGATTCGCGCCCGACTGTCGGACGTAGCTCGCAGCATGGTGACATTGGGACTACACGGAAGATGATAAGAGATAAGTCGGTACGGGCGAATTAAGAATGCAAGGCTGGGTGTTAATGACAAAAGGGCGGCGGCCGAAGCCACCGCCCTGAATACGTACAGCCCAAATCAGAAGTTAAACCGTGCGCCAATTTCTATTTGACGCGGGGTATAGAGGAAGCCGCTGTTATTGCTGCTGGTTGGAACAGCGAAGGTCGCGGGCTGGAAGGTCGCTATACCCAGATTACCCGCGGCACCGCTGCTCAACTTGTAGGCCGTGCTCCCAACGCCGTCAAAGTTCTGGTGGTTGGCGATGTTGAATACGTTGGCCAGCAATTGCAGGTTGTACCTCTCCGTGAAAGTGAACTGCTTCTGAAGGCGCATGTCATCCACGATCTTGCGGGGCTGCTTGTTCGTGTTGAGGCCAATCCCCGGGATGGCAGCGATTCCACCGGCTCCATTCCAGTCACCTAGAATCGCGTCATTTGAGTTGAAGCCGCTGACGGAGGTGGTATAGGGCAAGCCGCTCTGGGCCTGGAAGGAGGTGTCGATGCTCCAACCGTTGGCCGCATAGGTGTACCACGCTGTCGAGTGGACCACCGGGAAGGTATAGAGCGCGTACGCAACGAACCGATTGGGCACGTTATAGTTCGAGTTACCGTAGTTCGCCTGCGGGTTGGAGTAAGGATCATACCAACTGTTCGCAGAGTTAGTTGTCGTCGCATTCTGGGCAAAGTCCAGAGCGTGCGACCAGGTGTAGTTGAAGTCGAACTGCAGATTGTGAATGGAGCGGTTCTGGATCTCGGCTACAAGCGCGTGGTAGCTCGAATTCACGTTGCTGACCACCTCCGTGATGTTCTGGAAGTTGGTCGCAACCGACCCAAACAGACCCTTGTTGCCATATTTGGTGTAAGTCGGGACGACGTACTGCGCTCCGTTAGGTAATGGCCCCTTGCCGCTGGTGTCGGCGACGGTGATCGTCACCGGAACCACAGTAGTCGGATCAAGGTTCAGGTCCAGGAAGTTCGGCAACTCGCGGCCAAGCGATCCCAGATAGCTCATCGAAAAGACAGTTCCCTTCCCAACCTCCTGCTGAACGACCAGATCAAACTCATGCACCTGCGGGTTTTGCAGGTGCGGCCCAAGGAAGTACACGCCGGGTGCCGCCACAGTACCGGAAGTCCCCTGGACGATGTTGGGGAATACCGGTGCTCCAGCGGTCGTAGGCTTGAACAGCGAGGTGTACTGGCCATTCGGGCTGCCAGTATTGAGCAGCACGTTGAGCAATACACCGTTGGTGATACGGCCGTAGAAGATGCCGTAGCCTCCGCGAAGGACAGTTTTCCCATTGCCGAAGAGATCTTCAGCAAAGCCGATCCGGGCACCGAGGTTGTCCTTGTCGCTCGGATGGTTTGTAACTCCCGGAAATGGGACAAACGAGCCGGCATTTCCAGTAAGGTTGGATGCGGGCGAGGGTAGGAACTCATAGTCATACCGCAGGCCGAGCTCAAGGGTGAGCCTTGGTGTGATCTTCCAATTGTCCTGTCCGAAGAGACCATAGTCGAGCGTGCTGATATTGAAGATCGGGCTTGCGCCGAACCCCTGGGTAATCGACGAGTAGCACGGGAGCGTGCCGGACCAGCCTGTCGTCGTTGCAGACGTTGGCGCCTGGCCAGTCTGCGAGCCGCAGGTCGAATTGGCCTTGCCCTTGTTAGCCAGATCGTTAATGTAGTTGCCGATATAGCTGTAGCTGATGAAGCCGTTGGCTTCGAAAAGATTATTGAGCAGGTCCCAGTTATGGACCACATCTCCACCAAACGAGAAGTTATGGTTGCCCCGGGTGTAATGAAGCACGTCGCCGACCTGCCACTTACGTTCATCGGGATACGCGAGCCGATAGGAGTAGTACGGAGAGCCAATGTTGGCGAATACAGTTGTATCGAGCCCGACCTCCGGAACGTTGCCGCCGGTTCCGACCAGGTTCGCGAGGGTATAAGCACTCAAGGGCTGCTGAGTCTCGTCGTTGAGCTCACGCCCATACTGGTAGAGCAGTTCGTTACTGATTCTGGGGGTGACCAGGCTGGTCAACTTGGCGACGCCGTAGTCCAATTTGACGAAATCATTGCCCCAGGTATCGAGTCCATAGTCGGCTGTGGCTGAGGTCTGAACGCCGCCAGGAGAGTCCCAACGCAGGCGGTGATAGAGAAAACTCACGTGTTCCTTTGGGCTAATCTGCCAGTCGAGCTTGGGTGTGTTGATCTCCTGGTAGCCGGAACGTGGCACAGATCCGATATCTGTCAGGAGTCCGGTGATACCGGCCTGGTACAGTTTGGCGCCATTGGCGTAGCCAGCCGCCGTGGCAGGCTGGCCCTGCCGAATGGCCAGAACACCGGCCTGGCTATCCATCGAGTTTGCACCACCCCCGGACACAAAGCCGTTGGCGGCGATTGTGGCACCGGTCGGCAGAGTCAAATCGGGCAGAGAGTAAAAGCTGCTGGGTGAGCTTGGAACCCCTGTTCCCGGGAAGATACGCGAATGCTGGTCGTAGGTATAAATCCAGAACAGCTTGTCCTTAATTAGGGGGCCGCCAACCGTAAAACCATAGATCTTGCGGACATCTTCTGGCTTGAGGGGCGTTTGCGGGAAGGTGAAACCGCCGCTGCCATTCGGGACGGCCGTGGTGATCTTGCTGAAAGCGTTATACGCACTCCAGTTGCTTTCGCGGTCATAAAAGTAGGCCACGCCATGGATGGCGTTGGTTCCGCTGCTGGTGACAGAGTTAATGACACCGCCTGCCGCGCGTCCATACTCTGCCGAATAAACGCCCGTGTTCACTGCGAACTCACGCACCGCGCTGGCCGAGGTCGAATAAGCTTCGCGGGTACGTCCGCGCTCTTCAGAGAAGTACGCCTGATTGTCGTCCGCGCCATCAATCAGGACGCTATTCAGAATTGGGCTGATGCCGCGAATGCTCACAAGACCGAAGCCGTTCGAGTCCGATACGACTCCCGGAGTCGTCATCGCAAGGCTCGACCAACGGCGATTGTTGATCGGAAGATCGTCAAGAGTCTTCTTATTCAGGTTAGACGAAAAATCCGGCGACTCGAAGTTAAGGATGGGCGCCTCGGCTGTGACCTCGACCACCTGGCTGGCAGAACCGGTCGCGAGATGCGGGGTCAGGGTCGTGATTTGGCCGACTTGCACGATGACATCGTTCGCGCGGTAGTCTTTGAACCCTGTGGCCGCGATAGTCACGGTATAGGTTCCAGGCTCAAGCAGGGGCGCTTTGAAATAGCCGCTGTCATCCGCAACCAAATGGACCTCTGCATTCGTGCCGTCGTTGCGGATGGTTATGGCCGCCTTCGGTACCAAAGCCTCCGTGGTATCGAACACCGTTCCGCCAATTGCGCCTTGTGTTGTCGACTGCGCGAGCGCGGGCATGCCGATCAGGCAGAGCGCAGCGACGCACATCATCTTCATCATCAGTTTTGCGTTAGTCATCATGGTCTCCTTAAAAGCATTAGCGCCGCCCACAGACGCATACGTTCGATCCGCGTCTGGCATCCGGTCATCGTTGGTTTTTTCTTGACGTTTAAGATGGCATACCGCGATTTAACAGACGGTTACGCTTCTCAGGGGGCCGAGAATCAAAAAAATAGTGATTCCTTAAGCTGACTCCGGCAAGCCATATCCTATGCAATTCAGCGATTCGCCAAACAGTGCAATTGTGAAAGAAGACTATTCCACCGGTCGCAGCCGCCTGGGGGAAAAGAGGTCAGCGCCGTGCATTGGGTCTTTGCTCCAGCAGTGTACTCCGCCCCTCTAGTAGACTGGAAGCTGAATAATGTTTATTGATGAAGCGCGAATCCGCATCAAGGCAGGGGACGGCGGCAACGGCTGCATGGCGTTCCGCCGGGAGAAGTTCGTTCCACGGGGCGGTCCTTCGGGGGGCGACGGTGGCCATGGCGGCGACGTGGTCATGTCTTCGTCATTGAGCCACAATACTTTGGTCCACTTCCGGTTCAACCCCGAGCATAAGGCTGAGCGCGGGGGGCATGGATTGGGGTCGAACTGCTCGGGATCTGCCGGGGAACATACCACGCTGAAGGTCCCAGTGGGCACGCTGCTTTACGACGACGAGACCGGGGAGCTGATCCACGATTTTGCGCATGTGGATGAGACGATCGTGATTGCAAAGGGCGGACGGGGCGGACGGGGGAACCAGCATTTCGCTACGAGTACACACCAGGCTCCGCGTGAGCATGAGCTTGGCAGGCCCGGCGAGGAACGCGCTTACCGGCTGGAGCTTCGGCTTTTGGCGGATGCGGGTTTGGTGGGGTATCCCAATGTTGGGAAGTCGACGCTGATCTCGCGTCTTTCGGCTGCCAAGCCCAAGATCGCCAATTATGCCTTTACGACACTTGAACCGAACCTGGGAGTGGTGCAGATTGGGGAGTATCCGCATACCGAGTCTTACACTGTGGCCGATCTGCCTGGTCTGATTGAGGGCGCGCATCTTGGACATGGGCTGGGGATTCAGTTTCTGAAACATATTGAGCGGACCAGCGTTGTGGTTCATCTTGTGGATGTCTCCGACTCGAGCGACCGGCCCGACCCGGTGCATGACTATAAGGTGATTACCGAGGAGCTGAAGAGCTTCGATGCGGCACTTGCGAAGAAGCCGACGATTCTTGTTGCGGCGAAGGTGGATGTGGCCAATCCGGAGAAGTTGAAGAAGCTGGCTGCGATGGCGAAGCGGCGAAAGCTCCCGTTCTATAAGATCTCCGCGGTGACCGGCGAAGGCGTAGATGCGCTGAAGTATGCGATCGCTGAGATGGTGGCGGCGCACCGGCCTATCGAACTGGAGCCGAAGCCTAAGGCCGCGACGAAGCTGAAGCCGAATTATCCGCCGCCGCCGAGTTCCGCTCGAGGGCGCGCTTAGCCAGGCTGCAACAGGGTTCGTCTACGTGATAAGTTTGTGCGCGGAGAACTCATGCCTCGATCTTCACTTCCAGCCGTCGCTACTTCAATTCTGGCGTTTTCTTTTCTTACAATTTATGCCCATGCGGCCGACGGGTTGCGCGTGAAGACCGACAAGGGTGCGGTGGAAGGCTCGTTGACGAACGGGCAGCAGGTTCGCGCGTTTAAAGGGATTCCGTTTGCAGCGCCGCCAGTTGGCGATCTGCGGTGGCAGCCTCCGCAGCCGGCGACGGCGTGGAAGGGCGTTCGCCCTGCGAAGGATTTCGGGGCTCACTGCATTCAGTCTGGCGGCTACCCAGATATGGTGTTCCATGATCCGGGGCCTGCCGAAGATTGTTTGACTCTGAACGTGTGGACTCCGGTGAAGGCCAAAGCGGGCTCGCTTCCGGTTATGGTTTGGATCTTTGGCGGTGGCTTTGTGAGTGGTGGGACGTCTGAGAATCGCCAGGATGGGCAGTTTCTTGCTCGCCGCGATGTGGTCGTGGTTTCGATGAACTACCGGCTCGGAGTCTTTGGGTTCTTCGCTCACCCGGAGCTGACTGCGGAGTCTCCTCACCATGCGTCCGGAGACTACGGGCTGCTTGACCAGGTGGCTGCTCTTGCGTGGGTTCAGCAGAATATTGCGGCCTTTGGGGGCGATCCGAATAATGTGACGATCTTTGGCGAGTCTGCGGGTTCCACCTCGGTCAGCGCGCAGATGGCTTCACCGCTTGCCCGCGGGCTTTTTGCGAAGGCCATTGGGGAGAGCGGCGGAGCACTCTATGGCTCCGGGATCGGGCCGCCATCCCGGGAGTCGGCCGAACGGCAAGATGTAGCGTTTGCGCAGAGTGCGTTCGGGACGTCGACGCTTGCGGATCTGCGAAAGCTTTCGGCAGACGAGATCGTTCGCGCAGCGACCGCGAAGACTACTCCACCACCTCCACGGTTCGGCCCAGATGTGGATGGGTATTTCATGCCCGATTCAGTCGCTAACATCTATGCCGCCGGCAATCAGGCGCATGTTCCGCTTCTTGCCGGATGGAACGCCGATGAAGCTCGCGGGGAGGTGCTTCTGGCTAAGATTAAACCCACTGCCGGCAGCTTTACCTCAACCGCGCAGACTGATTTTGGCGAGAGGGCGCAGAGGTTTCTTGCTGCCTATCCGGCGACTACCGATGATGAGGCGATGATTTCGGCAGGCGATTTTGCGAGCGATCACTTTATTGCTTACTCGACCTGGCGATGGATGGAGGCCCACGTGGCTACTGGCAAGGCTCCGGTCTTTCGTTACCGGCTCGATCTTGGTTCTCCGGGCGACACGAATCACTCGGCTGTTCTTGGAGCTTTTCATTCTGACGATATTGAATATGTCTTCGGCACGCTCGACTCGCGGCCCGGAGCATTGTGGCGTCCGGAGGACCGTAAGCTGTCTGAGTTGATGGGAGCTTACTGGACGAATTTTGCGCGTACCGGCGATCCCAATGGCGCGAACCTTCCCCATTGGCCGACTTACAACGCCGCGGATCAATGGCAGGTGATGCATCTCGATGCGGCTTCCGAGGCAAAGCCCGATAGCCAACGCGAGCGCTATCTGTTTCTCGACGAGGTCTGGGGCAAGCCGAGAAACTGATGCGCGTCAATGATTTCTGCCCGGTACCGCATTATGATTACCTTCAACCATGAAAGGGAAAGATATGCCCGTGTCTCTGCTTCGCCGAAGTCTGCTCGCCGCCGCCATTCTTTGCATGATGCCTTGCTCGTACTCCCAGACTGCTGCCACGCTGCCGAGCGAGTCGCCGACGGCGATGGTGCCGACGAACTATGGATTCGACTACGAACGCCGCGAGGTGATGATCCCGATGCGGGACGGGGTCAAGCTGCACACTGTCATTCTGCTGCCGAAGGGCGCGAAGAATGCGCCTATTCTGCTTACGCGAACACCTTACAGCGCTTCCGTGTTGACGGCGAATACGCAGAGTTCGCATTTGGGATCGAGTTTGTTTGGGTATGACAATGCTACGGATGTGGTTGTGGATGGCGGATATATCCGGGTGATTCAAGATGTGCGCGGCAAGTATGGTTCCGAGGGGGATTATGTGATGAACCGTCCCCTGCGCGGGCCGTTGAATCCGACGGCAGTCGATCATGCGACGGATACTTACGACACGATCGACTGGCTGGTGAAGAACACTCCGGAGAGCAATGGCAAGGTGGGGATCATCGGGATCTCGTATGACGGGTTTACCACGCTGATGGGGCTGGTGCATCCGCATCCGGCTCTGAAGGTCGCGGTGCCGATGAATCCAATGGTGGATGGATGGCGCGGAGACGACTGGTTCCACAATGGCGCGTTCCGTGCGCAGAATATGCAGTACATCTATGAGCAGGATGGGACGCGGGACAACAGCGTGAAGTGGTGGACGAGCAACTTCGATGACTACGACATGTTTATGGATGCAGGTTCTGCGGGAGAGCTGGGCAAGCGGCGCGGACTGGAGCAGACCGGGTTTTGGCGTCAGGTGATTGCGCATCCGAGCTATGACTCGTGGTGGCAGGAGCAGGCAGTGGATAAGCTGCTGGCAGCCGAGCCGATCTCTGTGCCGACGCTGCTGGTACACAGCCTGTGGGATGCGGAGGATATCTACGGCGCGATGGCGGTGTACAAGGCGATCAAGCCGAAGGATAAGGACGGCAAGGTTTTTCTGGTGATGGGGCCCTGGCATCATGGGCAGGGGATTGAGGATGGAAGCACGCTGGGGGCGATCCGGTTCAACAGCGATACGTCACTTTATTTTCGGGAGAATGTTCTTGCGCCGTTTCTGGCGAAGTATCTGAAGGATGATGCTTCGGCTCCCGCGATTGCTCCGGTGACGGCCTATGAGAGCGGGACGAATGTCTGGCGGAAGCTGCCTTCGTGGCCGGTGGCTTGTGAGAGTGGATGCACTTCGGCTTCGGCGCCGCTTTATCTGCATCCAGAAGGAACGCTTAGCTTCAATGCCCCGAAGCAAGGGGATGCGGCGTTTGATGCGTATGTTTCGGATCCTGCGAGGCCGGTCCCGTTTCGTGCGCGGCCGATTCAGCCGATCGGTTATGACAATGGGCTGACGTGGCCAAACTGGCTGGCGGACGATCAGAGAGAGGCTTCGGGCAGGACGGATGTGCTGGTGTTTACGTCGGATGTGCTGACTGCTCCGGTGAAGATCAGCGGGCAGCCTGTGGCGAATTTGATTGCTTCGACGAGCGGGACGGATTCGGACTGGGTTGTGAAGGTGATCGACGTGTATCCCGACGAGGTTGCGGGCCAGCCAAAGATGGGTGGGTATCAGTGGATGGTTTCGGCGGATATCTTTCGCGGGCGGTATCGCGAGAGCTTGGAGACTGCAAAGCCGATTGCGGCTGGCGAGCCGTTGCTTTACCGGTTCAATCTGCCTCCGGCGAACCATGTGTTCCTGCCGGGGCACAGGATTATGGTGCAGGTACAGTCGAGCTGGTTTCCGCTGTATGACCGGAATCCGCAGACGTTTGTGCCGAATATCTTCTGGGCGAAACCTGGGGATTATAAGAAGGCGGAGCAGCGGATTTATCACACGGCGGGGCAGGCCAGTTTTATTGAGTTGCCGGTGGTTAGGCCTTAGCTGAGGGTATTTGCTACGGGAGCGCGGGAGGGCGTAGGCTTTTAATCGGCCCGGGAGGTTGCCGGGACAGGTGGTATCCGGCCAAAGTCGTGCCTTGTTGGGCGACGCGCGGTGGAACTGCACTGGAGATTGCAATGAGTTTGACTACGTTCTCTACGGAACGAGCGGGTGTGCGCGCAGGGCGTGTCACCGAGCTCCCCACGAAAGTTACTGTTCCCTCCTTATTGGAAAAGAAGACGCTGCGGCGGCCGATTACGGCTGTGACGGCATACGACTATGCGAGCGCCCGGCTGGTGGATGAAGCTGGGCTGGATGTTGTGCTGGTCGGCGACTCGCTGGCCATGGTGATGCAAGGTTACGAAAATACCCTGGCCGTGACGATGGACGAGATGCTGGTGTATACGCGTGGCGTTCGGCGGGCGGTGCGACGGGCGCTGATGGTAGCGGATATGCCGTTTGGGAGCTATCAGCAGGATGACCGCGAGGGGGTTGCGAACGCAGTGCGGTTTGTGAAAGAGGCCGGTGCCGAAGCGGTGAAGCTGGAGGGCGGCCGGGAGCGCAAGGAGCTGGTGCGGCGGATAGTCGACGCGGAGATTCCTGTGATGGGTCATCTGGGCTTGACTCCGCAGAGCGTGCATCGCATGGGTGGATACAAGGTGCAGGGCAAGACGATGGAAGCGATCGACGAGCTGCGGACGGATGCGTTTGCTTTGGAAGAGGCTGGATGTTTTGCGATGGTGCTGGAGGGTGTGCCGCGCGAGCTGGCGAGGATCATCACCGAGGAGATGCAGATTCCGACGATCGGGATCGGTGCGGGACCGGATTGCGATGGACAGATTCTAGTGCTGCACGACATGATGACGATGACGTTTTCGACTCCGGCGAAGTTTGTGCGAAGGTACGCGGATGTGGCCGGCGTGATGCGCGCAGCGTTGGGCGAGTACAAACAGGATGTGGAAGCAAGGACGTTTCCTTCGGATGCAGAGAGCTACCACCTTTCGCAGGAGATGCGAGGGCTGATGGGAGCTTCGGCCGAGGTTTCGAAGTAGACCGGCAAGACGAAGTGACGGTGGATGCGAATTGTAACGAGCGTAGTTGAGATGCAGGCAGTGTGCCGCGAATTGCGGGACGACGGCTATGTTGTGGGATTTGTGCCAACGATGGGCGCTCTGCATGAGGGGCATTTGTCGCTGGCGCGGCGTGCCCGGATGGAGTGCGGGGTGGTGGTGGCTTCGATTTTTGTGAATCCGCTACAGTTTGGGCCGGGAGAGGATTTTACGCGGTATCCCCGGACGTTTGAGGAAGACTGCAGGCGGCTGGAGTCAGAGGGTGTTGTGGTTTTGTTCGCGCCGGAAGCTGGGGAGATGTATCCGGCGGGCGCGGTGACTACAGTGACGGTGGCCGGGGTGGGTGACCGTTTGGATGGAGCTTCGCGGCCAGGGCATTTTACGGGTGTCACGACGGTGGTGACGAAGCTGTTTCATGTGGTAGGCAGGTGTCGGGCTTATTTTGGGCAGAAGGATGCCGCCCAGGTGGCGGTGCTGCAGCGCATGGTGAAGGATCTGAACTTCGATGTGGAGCTGGTGGTTTGCGCGATTGTGCGCGATGTGGATGGGCTTGCGCTGAGCAGCAGGAATAAATATCTGAGTGCGACGGAGCGAGGGGATGCGCTTGTGTTGCATCGGGTATTGCGGCAGGTGGAAGCGAGGATCGCGGCGGGAGAACGGCGGAGTGCGGTGCTGATTGAGGAAGCGAGGCAGGTGCTCGATGGAGCAGCGAGGGTGAGGCTGGATTATCTGGCAGTCGTCGATGCGAGCACGCTGCTGCCGATGGAGACCACAGAGGAGGGAACGCTAGTTGCGATTGCGGCGTGGGTGGGGAGTACGCGGCTGATCGACAATTTTGTTGTTGGGTAATTTTCTTATTGGGTAATCTCGGGAATTCTACCGCGAAGCATTTTTTTCGCAAGATATTTAGCCCGATGAAGACCATTGGGTTCGGGGAGTTCCTTCGTAACCGTCTTCGCCCGTGATTGCACTGATGAAAGACGGCCAGCAGCCGACAGAGGATAGAGGAAGAATATTGGAAGAGGGATCGAAATTTAGGGTGCCTGACACTTCAATCCACGAACTCGCGATTGCGCAGATAGAGCGGCTTTCGCGAAGAGGCTTCCAGCGGCTGGCGCTGCCGGAACCTCTTGAAAACGGCTTTGAGCAGTCGACGTTGGTTCAGCGCTCGGAGCGGCTCTGGATTGAAGGCCTGCTCGCGATCGGTTTCTACAATATTTATGTGATCGCGGATTACCTTCTCCGCGGCGGCGGTTCGTGGTTTGCGCTGCAGCTACGCCTGTGCGTGGTTACACCGATCGCTCTGCTGATTAATATCAGCATACGCTGGACTCCGAAAAAGATTTACCGCGAAACCAGTATCGCGCTGGCGAGCTGCCTGATAGGGATCACACACCTTTATCTCGAAAGCAGGATCGACGCGACCTCATCTGCTTATGCACAGGTTGGGCTGATCGCAACGGTGATCTTCGTCAACGTTGTGATGCGGTTGCAATTTATATATGCAGTAACTGCGTCCGCTATTTTGCTGCTGAGCGATCTTGTGTTTGTGCACCAGGATCACTTTCTGAACGCACCGGAGAAGCTGCTTGGGATCACGTTGGCGGCGTGCGCTATCTCGATGACTGTTGTAGCCAACTACAGCTCAGGACGCGACGAGCGCCTGGGATACCTGATGAGGTTGCGCAGCGAGATACAAAGCAACGAGCTGTCGTTTCTCAATGTAGAGCTGCAGAAGATCTCTTATATGGACAAGCTGACTGGGCTTGCAAACCGGCATTCCTATGCGCAGCAGTTCGCGAAGCTGTGGAGAGAGGCAGCCGATTCGGGAAGATGTCTTTCCGCTATTTTGATTGACATCGATCACTTCAAGATCACGAATGATACGCGGGGACATCTTTACGGCGATCGCGTGCTGGTTCGCGTGGCGTCGCTGCTATCGCAGAGCCTGCGATGCAAGGACGACTTTGCGGCGCGGTTCGGCGGGGAGGAGTTTGTCGTTTTGCTTCCTGGGGCAAACCAGGAGGGCGCGCTGATCGTTGCTGAACGAATCCGCAAACTTGTGGAGGTCGCGGGTTCTCCTGCGCTGCCGGAGAGGGGAAGCCATCCCCGGCTGTCTACTGTGAGTTGTGGAGTGGCGACATGCTGGCCGAGTGAGTCCAACTGCCAGGAAGACCTCGTGGATGCCGCCGATAAGGCGCTGTACCAAGCCAAATCCGCCGGCCGCAACCAGGTTTGCTGGGGAGAGCTTAAAGGTTCCGTGGAGAAGCGCCCGGCCTCTGACCAGCGAGTGCTGCGCGATCCGGCCGTGGACGATGCCAGTCCGTTGACAAGGGTGGATTAGAGACGCTTCGGGGATACGATTCGAACTGATGCTTTTGGTGGCTGCGCTTCTCGCCTACCGCCATAAAGCGGAGAATCTCTGTCCATATTGCGTTCACGAGTCTTCTGAAGCTCCGGTTCGATGTGGTAAATTTTTCGCTACGACAATGATGCCCCCACGGATCAACTGGAGGAACTGCCTTGGCCCTCAAAATTACAGGTCTGTCCAAGACCTATCCCAACGGTGTTAGAGCGCTGAAAGATCTGACGTTGACGATTGGCAATCAGATGTATGGGCTGCTCGGCCCGAACGGAGCAGGCAAGAGCACGTTGATGCGCACGGTGGCAACGCTGCAGGATCCGGACTCGGGGACGGTTCAGCTTGATGATCTGAACGTGCTCACCCAGAAGGACGAGGTGCGCAAGGTTTTGGGATATCTGCCGCAGGAGTTTGGCGTCTACCCGAGGCTTTCGGCGCTGGATATGCTTCAGCATCTCGCCGTGCTGAAAGGCATTACCAACAAGACCGAGCGGACGCAGATGGTGGAAGCACTGCTGCAACAGACAAACTTGTGGGATGTACGCAAGAAGTCGCTCAGTACCTATTCAGGCGGTATGAAACAGCGTTTTGGCATTGCGCAAGCGCTGCTCGCCAATCCAAAACTCATCATCGTCGATGAGCCGACCGCTGGGCTGGATCCGGCTGAGCGCAACCGGTTTCTGAACTTACTCAGCTCGATCGGGTCAAACGTAACTGTGATCCTCTCGACTCACATTGTTGATGATGTGCGGGAGCTGTGCCCACGGATGGCGATTATCTCGAACGGCGAACTTCTGCTCGAAGGCTCGCCGAATGAGGCGCTGGACTCGCTGCGCGGCAAGATTTGGTCGAAGGTCGTCGCTACGGATGATGAACTTCGCGCGCTGGAAGGCAGCTTCAAGGTGATCTCCACTCACCTTATCGGCGGCCTGCACGAGGTTCGAGTGTATGCCGATTCGAGCCCGGGCGATGGCTTCAGACCGGTCGAATCCGGGCTTGAGGATGTCTATTTTATTAATCTTGCGAACCAGGCGAAGAACTAAACCAGCACAGGAGACGACGACATGGCCATGTTCTGGGAGTTCTTCAAGTTTGATCTGAAGTTCCGGTTCAAGAGCATCTCGACTTATATCTATTTTCTAATCTGGACTGCATTCAGTTTTCTTTCCGTTGCCAGTGAGAGCTTTGGGCCGATTGGCAATACGAACGGCAAGATTCTGCTGAATGGGCCATACGCCAATATTTATAACGATATCGGGATCAGCTTCTTCGGTCTGATTGTCATCGCCGCAATTTTTGGCACTGCGATTTTGCGTGACTTTCAGCGCGACACGATCCAGATCCTCTTTACCAAGCCGATCTCGAAGTTTGCGTACCTGGGCGGGCGTTGGGCCGGTTCTTTTGTGGCTACGGTCTTCGCGTTCTCCGGGCTGCTGGTGGGCGAGTTCTTCGGCACCTTCGCTCCGTGGGCGGATCACTCGCGCATTGGCCCGAACCATCTTTCGTGGTATCTGCAGCCGTTCTTTTCGATCGTGGTGTTCCAGATCTTTTTCCTGGGGTCACTGTTTTTTCTTGTCGCTGCGCTCTCCCGCAAGATTTTCATTGTGTATTTGCAGGGCGCAGCGATCTTCATGATCTACATCATCGGCGTAA
The DNA here is from genome assembly GCA_050012935.1 of Edaphobacter sp. Classification (GTDB taxonomy): domain Bacteria; phylum Acidobacteriota; class Terriglobia; order Terriglobales; family Acidobacteriaceae; genus Edaphobacter. The sequence continues at coordinate 28,265 of JBEKGF010000005.1, forward strand.
ATGCGTTCGCCTCGACTCGCTCGCTTGAACATTTCTGGTCAGGCATTCTCGATCCGATCGGCTTTCTCTACAGTGACGCGATCGCTCGCTATTGGACGGTGGTAGAACGGAACTCGCAACTTTTTTCGTGGTCGATCCATGCATCCGCTGGGGTTTTTCTCTACAACCGTTTGCTGTGGGGATCGGTTGGTTTGCTCGCCCTTGTGACCGTATGGAAGCTATTTCCCATGTCAGTCGAGGCGTTGACTGCGCGCACGAGTGGCAAACTAGCGGCACGAGCGCGTGAACAAGACATTGCCGAAGCTACCCCGCGCCGCAGCCTAGTCGCTGCCAGACTCCCTTCGATTCATCAGATCTTTGGGCCGGGAACGACACTTGCTCAGCTAGTTTCTCTGACGCGGATACGTATCTCGAATATCCTTCACGAGGTTCCGTTCTGGGGTCTTCTTCTGTTGATGATTGGACTAGCCATCAACAATGGCCACTTCGCGGGCAAGCTCGCGGACAGGAACGTATGGCCGGTGACTTACCTGATGCTGCAATCCGTGGAGGGAGCTGCCGAGCTCTTCTTCTATATTGTGGCCACGCTGTACGCTGCTGAGTTGATCTGGCGCGAGCGCGATACGCAATTCTCAGGCATACATGATGCTCTGCCGATAAGCGAGACGACGGATTGGTTCTCTAAATTGTTCGCGCTATGTTTCGTGGAGCTTGTTCTGCTGACCGCAACCGCGCTTTGCGGGATTTTGATGCAGACCCTTGCAGGCTACTACCACTACGAACTTTTCCAATATTTCAAAGAGCTTTATCTCATCACTTTTCCGCAGATACTGACGTTCGCACTGTTTGCGCTGTTCGTCCAAACAGTGGTTTCCAACAAGTTCATTGGCCATGGAATCGTCATCGGCACGTTCGTCATTACGCCGATCCTATTCAACTTCGGGTTGGAGAATACGCTTTACCTGATTGGGAACACTCCACCCTATACGTACTCGGATATGAACGGGTATGGCCACTTTGTGCCGGCTATGTTCTGGTCGATTACGTACTGGCTCGCGATTATGGCGGTGCTCGCCGTGATCTCGATCGCGCTGGCTCGGCGCGGCTCAGAGGATGGTTGGGCTGCACGCATGAAGCTTGCGCGGCAGCGTGCTCCGCGGCTTATTCCCGCTATGACGGTACTGCTTTTGATCGCAGTCGGCAGCGGGTGCTGGTACTACTACAACGCTCATGTTCTGAATGAGTATCTGACCGCGAAAGCCAGGCGGCATATCCAGGCGGACTATGAGCGCCAGTTCAAGAAGTATGAGAACGTGCCGCAGCCTAAGATTATCGCGGTCGACTCCAATATCAACATCTACCCGGAACGGCGTTCGTTCGATGGGACGGGGCACTTCGTACTGCAGAATAAGACCACGGAGCCAATCGGCCAGGTACACATCACGAATCAGAGACAGTCGCTGTCGAATGTCCATTTTGACCGGCCGTTTCATATGATCTCTTCGAGTCCGCGCGATCTGTATACGATCTATCAGTTCGAGACGCCGCTTGCTCCGAGTGACAAGGTCAATATGACCTTCAACGTCGGGTACACCAGTCATGGCTTCCGAGATGGAAGTGAACGACCCGAACTGGCTTACTCGGGTACGTTCTTCGATGCCGATTACTTCCCCACAATCGGCTATTACCCGACCATCGAACTGGACGATCCGAGACGGCGCAAGGAGGAGAAGCTGCCGGATCAGGAGTTGCTTCCGCATCGCGGGGATCCTGTGGGGACGGTGACGAATCTTTTTTCGCCGCACTCCGATTGGATCAGCTACCGTACGACAGTGAGTACCTCGGACTCTGACTCGGAGGGTAAACCGCAGATTGTTATTTCACCCGGCTATCTGACTCGCGACTGGCATGAGAATGGCCGCCACTACTTTACCTACGATATGGGTGACGTTAAGACGCTCGATTTTTACGCATATATCTCGGCGCGCTACGACGTGAAACGCGAGATGTATCAGGGTGCGAACAGTCCGATTGCGATTGAGGTCTATCACATTCCTGAACACAACTATGACGTCGACGACATGATTGCGGCTTCGAAGGCGGGCCTAGCTTACTACGAGAAGAACTTCAGCCCGTTTCAGTTCCGTCAGTACCGGATTCTGGAATTTCCCCGGTATCGCACTTTTGCACAGTCCTTCCCGAATACTGTTCCCTTTTCTGAGGGGATCGGATTTATTGGCCGTTTGGAGAAACCGACCGATATCGACTTCACGTACTTTGTAACTGCGCACGAGCTCGGCCACCAGTGGTGGGCGCACCAATTGGTTGGAGCGCGGGTCGAGGGATCGAACATGCTGTCCGAGACACTGGCCGAGTATTCTGCGTTGATGGTGATGCAGCAGAAGTATGGCAGCGACCAGATGCATCGGTTTCTGAAGCATGAGCTCGATGGCTATCTTCGTGGGCGGGCAGGGGAGATTCGCAAGGAGCGGCCTGTGGTGCTGGTGCAGAATGAGCCTTATGTCTGGTACCAAAAGGGCGGACACGTAATGTATACGCTCGCGGACTACATCGGCGAGGACAAGCTCAATCTGGCTCTGCATAACTTCCTGATGCAGTATCGGTATGCGAATGCGAACGATTCGCAGAGCGGGCCTTATCCGGATACGCGGCAGTTTGTGGATGCGCTGCGCGCCCAGACTCCTCCGGAGCTTCAGTACTACATTACGGATGCGTTTGAATCGATTGTTCTGTACGACAACAAAACGGTAAGCGCGACGGTGACGCAGACGCCGGATAAGAAGTACAAGGTTACGCTTACCGTGCAGGCCCGCAAACTGAAAGCCGACGGTAATGGCGCGGAGTCGCCGATGCCTTTGAACGACTACATTGACATTGGGGTCTTCGTCGGGAAGAAGGACGAAGAGAAGCCGCTGTACCTGAAGAAGGAAAGGATAAGCCAGGCAAGCCAGACCTTCGAGATTGTCGTGGATCAGATGCCGACACGCGCCGGCATCGATCCGTACAACAAGCTCATCGATAGAATCCCCGATGACAACATGATTGATGTTGTTGCTAAATAGGGGAACTACTGGCCGTTGGCGATCTAAGGCTTGTTTGGTTCCACCTTGCCAGCGAACGCGTCGGAGATAAAGTTGATCATGTGTTCTCGTGCAAGCACACCGGCCCATGGCTCTGTGCTCGGACGGCCAGCGAAGTTTCCTCCGAGAGCGCCGTGATCTTCCCGTGGAAAGAGAAGGAGCTGTACCGGAACGCCTTCCTGTCGCAACGCGCGATACATCTCTTTGGACTGGCCTTCGGGATCTGTTGTGTCGCTCTCGCCCTGAAGCAGCATGAAGGGAGTCTTCGCGTGTTCGGCATAAGCCAGCGGGCTTTGCCGCCATGCGCTCTCGAAGTGCCGCCACGGTTGTCCCGTATACCAGCGGTCTCCGTAGGAGCCGGATTCGGTGCCGTACTCGCTGAACTGATCGATGACAGGAGCGCCACTGACGATGGCTTTGAAGCGCGTGGTCTTTCCTTCCACGAAGCCGGCCATCTCGCCGCCATAGCTATAGCCGATCAACGCCATACGATCGGGATCGATGGGCGATGTGCGCAGGACTTCATCGATGCCGGTCATGATGTCGAGGTAGTCTCCGTTACCCATGTCATCTTTGTTGGCCGCTTCAAATTCGACACCGTATCCAGTGCTTCCGCGGGGGTTCGTGACCAAGACAGCCCAGCCCTTGCCCACGAGGAGATTGGTAAGAGGCGAATAGGAATCGGTGAACTGGCCTCTGGGGCCGCCATGGACATTGACCACCATCGGAACCTTTCCGGATGAAGCCTGGGGCGGCAGATAGAGAAGACCTTCAATTGTGAAGCCTGCACGCTTCCAGATAACGGGCTTCGACGGAGCTGCCAACCAGGAAGAGGGCACTGTCTCGGGCTGTTCGAGCCGCTTGCCCGGTTGATCGAGCGAGGTGGTCATATATACGGCTGCCTCTGATGTGCTGGAGCTACCGAGGTAGACGTATGCCTTTGCTTTGCCTTGCTGGCGTAATGCTGAGATTGTGGGCATGCCGAAGTCGAGCAGCCTGGCGTGACCATCGTTGAGATCGATCAGGGCGACGGTGCGCTTCATGCCATGGGTGATGCTGACCAGGACGCTGTGGTCGTCTTCCGAGACTGCCAATTGATCGGCGGCCAGTGTGCTGTCTTTCAAATTGACGGTGAGGTTATGGAGTTTGGAGCTGGCGAGATCGAAGGTGAAGATGTCGGAGCAACCCTCAGGCGAATCCTTCTCACATTTTGCAAAGAGCACGAGGCTGTTGCCCTGATGGGTGAATGCGACGCGGTGCGTGGATTCCGGGAGTCCGGCGATTTTCTTCTGGTCGGAGGGGTCTTGCGCGGAGACGATCCAGCCGACGGTGCTTGGGCCCAGATCGCGAAGGCGTGCGTGAGTGAGCACGACGAGTTTGTCCGACTGCTCGGACCACGCGACGGAGTCCGGATCGGTCAGCGTGGGGACTTCGCGTGACTTCCAGGTTTTTGTGTCCAGCAGATAAAGGCGGCGGAGGGTTTCATCATGTTCGACCCAGACGACATCCTTTTTGTCCTTGCGATCGCGAGCACGGGATGCAGGATCCGGATCGCCGGCTACTACGGCGAGGGTATGTCCATCGGGGGAGATGGAGTAAGACATGACGCCGACAGGACTTGCAGGCTCGTTAGGAGCGGGAACTCTCTCGATGGAGACCGCAGACGATTCGCCACCATCGAGCGGGAGACGGTAGAGCTTGGATTTGCCGTCGCGCATGGAAAGAAACAGGATTCCGCTACCGTCGGGGAGATACTCCGGATTTCTCTCGGACGAAGATTCACCCTGATTGAAGGTGAGTTGGCGATAGGGGCTACCGTCAGTACTTAGCAGCCAGAGGTGCGTTCTGCCGCCGTCTGCAGTGCTGTCCTGCACTGTCACTACGACGTGTTTGAGATCGGGCGAGAGCTGGGGGCTCGAAATGGTGCGCATCTTGCGCAGATCTTCGTTCGTGGGGAAATGCTGCTGCGCTGCGAGAGACGTGCTGATTACAGCAAGCAAAATTGTTGCACCGAGTTTGCCCTTCATTTCGATCTCCTAAATCTGTTCGGAAAAATGTGAAAAAGGAAGCGACGATTGGAATTGTTTCGAAACGTAAGAATTAATCCCTCAACAGTTGTTGGTTACGGTTGAGTTCCTCCGGATCTCCTTCTTGCCGCTGCTGGTTCTTGAGGACCCGGTGTTGCAGAAGCAGTAGCCGCGGGCGCGGGCGCTGCAGATGGCGACTCGGACGGAAGAGGAGGATCGTCGTAGAGGTACAGTGCGTTGAACAGATACCGGTATGTTCCGTGCGCCTGTCCTCGTTGTTGCGGTTTGAAGCCGTAGAGCAGGATGCGCCCGCGTCCGTAGGAGAGTTGCAGGGCAGAGATCTTGTCGTGCAGGACCTCAGAGTGGATAATCATTCCGCTTTCCAGCGGATCTGTCTCCTTAGCGTACTTTGCAAGGACGACACCCTTGAATCCGGGCAGTGTTTCGAAGGCCGGCCCTCGTTCGAACATCACCACGGGAGACATGGGCACACCGAAGTTGATCGGGATGTCGGGATGTTCCATCTCCATGCGGAGCAGCGATCCGGCGCAATAGAACTTGTCGTTCCCAAGGCCCTGCAATACATTCCGAACCGGTAGCGACAAGAGGGGAATGAGGCTGGATGCTGATTGATTGAAGGCAACCAGCGTGCCTCCCAACTGAACGAACTCGCGGAGATTGTTCAGACCATCCTGCTCAATGCCTCCCGCGTACTGTCCTGGAACCGATCCTACGCGGAAGCCAGTCATCAACTGGCTGCTGTTCATGTCCGGGAGGATGATGACGTCGTATCGGCTGCGTAGTCCGGCGGATCGGATATCCGCGTTGTAGATGCTCTTGGCGTCGTAGTTGTAGTTCTCGAGAATCCACCTGGTCCAGCCCTCGTCGATCGAGGCATTCCATGGACGATAGAGGCCGATCTTTGCCTTCTTGATTGGGATGACGTGAGCAGGAGCCGCTGGAAGAGAGACTGCACCGACAGAGAATTTCGTGGCGAGATCGGTGATGGCAGAACGACTGAGCCCGCTGATTACAAAGGCTCCCTTCTCGTTCCCTTCCGCTGTTTTCACAGTGTCCGATGCGAGAGAAACACTGCCGCCTTGTGCCAGGGCTGCATTCACCAACTGAAATGCTGCGTTTGGTTTGTGGCTGACGACGAAGAGTGAGCCTTCGCCGACGACCTGGGCTTCGGGCAGCTTGACGTGGTCAATCTTCGCCATTGCGGTTCGTTGCGACTGCTCCAGAGGATCGGTGACGGTGTCGGTTGCAACTCCCATCTGTAGCGGAAGAGTCCAGCCGGTGATGTCGTACGGCAAATGCGCTCCTGCAGCCGTCTCTCCTGTCGCTGCGAGTGGATAGACCTGGCGCTCCAACAACTCTTTGGCCATCGGCGAAAAGGGTTGATCCATCGGGATCACCCACGAGCCCGCGGGATAATCGATGCCATTTGCTTTGAAGCCGGGCTTGGTCTGATAAACGTCCAGACCGTTGTCGATTATCTTTTGCGCGAGCAGTCCAGCCTCCGGCACATCGGCCTGATGGGAGCTGATGACATAGGCAAACGGAGGCTCTGTGCGATGGATATTGTCCCGGGCAGCCTGATAGCGGTTGTAGAGCAAGGTCTCATGATTTTTGGCCGCGAGATCGAGCACCGACATTGACCCGCCCACCATGTAATCCACGGCATCCTTGAGGCGCCACCATCCACCTTCCCATGGGGTTGTGTACATCGTCAGCGCACGAAGGTCTTGAGATTCTCTAGGAAACTCATCGACGGTGTAGAAACGGGGAGTCGCATAGCGATACAAGGCCGTTTCAGTAAAGAAGGAGATCTCGTTGCGAAAGACGCCGGCCCAATCAGTAAAACCCGCATACCAGTTGTCGAATCGTGACTCGTGGATAGCGCCTGGCATATTGTGCTGATCGAGGTACGCCGTCATGTTGGTCCCAATCACGTTCAGCCAACTGCGCACATAAGGACTGACGTTGCTTGAGATTGGATCGGCGAACGGCGGGATCCAGATGCGTGCCGGGAACGGAGCCGTTTGGTGCTGGCAGTAGAAGATGACGGGGCTGTACTCGATCTCCGTCTTCGTCACCACCTGCTCTTCTTTCATGTTCATCATGTAGCCGTCGCGATTGTTGTCGTGGCCGACGTACTCCTGATAGAGCCACGGCATGGGAGCAACCTCATACTTCGTCCCGACGTTCTGCCGGTACCACGAGACGATCATGTCCTGACCATCCGGATTCAGGGTTGGCCACAAGACCAGGATGACGTTGTTCAAGATCGCATCGATCTCGGGGTCGTTTTTTGCGGAGACGAGCTTGTAGGCCAAAGCAATCGAGTGCTGGCCACCGGCGACTTCCGAGGAGTGCAGCCCTCCATCGATATGAACGATCACCTTTGTGTCGTGCGCGAGCCTGCGGGCCTGCTCGTCGTTCAGGCCATCGGCTGTCGCTAACTGGCGCGCCATTTTCTTGTATTCATCCAGCCTGGCGAGATTCTCCGGCGACGAGATCACGGCCACTTCAATATCGCGGCCTTGAGTGGTCTTCCCGACTGTAAACATCTTCATGCGGTCGGTGCTGGCTGCCAGAACATGAAAATATTTGACTGACTCTTCATAGTTGGCGAGGTAGAAATCGTCGCCGGGCGTGTGCCCCAATACGGATGATGGAGTGGGTATCTGACCTTGGAGTGGGCCTCCAAACACGAGGAAGAGACAGGTACACCACAACCACACGCGCTTCGAGAAGCTCATTGGGTATCCTTTCAGGATGTTTTGGACCTAAGGTGAGACTCTATGGACGAGAAGAGCGAAACTCGTTCAAAAGGGGCATTCAAACGACTGCTAGAAATAGCAAAAGCTATAGAAAGAGAAACGAAATGCCAACTTGCCTGTTAAGCAACCAATCAGAGCAATAGGGAGAATCAGGTATCTGATATTTCCCGCTTTTGGGTGAACGACGTAACTTTAATGAAATTTCCGGGAAAAACAAAGACGAAGATTTATGTTTTGTTTGAATTCTGCGAGGGAATTCACGGTAGAATCCAGGTTCTACCAACGAATGAACGGAGTGCTGGCCAAGGATACCAAGCAAGAGGTCTTTATCTGCTCGCCTAGTAGTTTTTCTAGTAGTCGTGTGAACGGGAAAGTTTGACTATTGGATAGGGTCCCGGACTCAATGTTCTCGATGGGAGGGCGATTAGCAACGCAAATGGACTTTCATTTGAAGCTCGTTGTGCCAAGCGACCCCCGTTTCTTGTCGATTGCCCGTAATGCGGTAAGCGAGGTAAGTGCGATTTGTGGTTTGTCTGAGGAGGCATGCCAAGGAGTCACTTTGGCTATTGACGAGGCCCTGGCGAATGTCATACGACATGCTTACAAGAATCGTTATGACCAGGAGATCGAATTGGATTTTCAGGTGAATGCCGATCGAATTGTATTTAGACTCCTCGACCAAGGCGAACCGCCGGATCTGGCCAGGATATGCGGGGAGCCTTTGAATGACGTCTCGTTGAGCGGGAGAGGAACGCATTTGATGAGGGCAATCATGGACGAGATGACCTATGAACAAAGCTCGGGGAAGAACCAACTCAGGTTGGTCAAGAACCTTCCCGGTACGCAGGTAAGCACAGCCGATAGGTAACCGGCTCCCGAAGTGTATGGTGAAGGGTAGATCACACAAGGGTTTGTAGCCGTAATCGAGGATGAATATGCAAAGAACGATGGAGGCTACAACACGGTCAGCAGGAACCATTACGATCGTCGATCTCGTGGGTCAGATAGACCTCGGCAGTTCACCAGTTCTGCGAAAGACGCTGCTAGATACGTTGAAGACGACAAACCATTTGGCAGTCAACCTGAGCGGTGTGAGCTACATCGATAGCTCCGGGATTGCCTCGTTGGTTGAGGTGCTGAAGGCAGCACAGGATTCCAAGAAGCGGCTTGTTTTGTTTGGGCTTGGGGGAGCCGTTTTGCAGGTGTTGCAACTGACGCGGCTGACCGGAGTTTTTGAAATAGTCCAAACCGAGGAACAGGTGCTCCATGCGTGAATGCCCACAGTTCGATGCCGCATCCGACATCGGTCGCCGCACGGCTGAGATGCTGGCTTCGATGGGAGGGTCCACGCATTGAAAGCCTCAGAGAGAATCGCAGCGGTACCAGCCCGGGTAGGCTTTAGGACTATAAGCAGCCTGGCCTACATCGGCGATTTGGCGAACCTCGCGGGCCAATCTGCGTATTTCACTTTTGTGGCCCCGTTCCGGGGTCGACGGCTGCGGCCTCAGCGAGCTTTTCATCAAGCGATGGCTATCGGCGTGGAAGCCATACCGATTGTGTCGCTGATCACGTTTTTTGTCGGCTTGATTATGGCTCTGCAAAGCGCCTATGAACTGCGCAGGTTAGGGGCCATGCAGTTAGTAGCCGGGGCCGTGGCCGTTTCGATTCTTCGCGAACTTGGGCCGTTGCTTACCGCTATCGTCGTCATCGGCCGTTCGGGGTCCGCCTTCGCAGCGGAGATCGGTACCAAGAAGGTGACCGAAGAGGTGGATGCTCTGAAGACGATGGCTTTTGATCCGGTTGCATTTCTGGTCGCGCCAAAGTTTTTGGCTATGCTGTTCATGATGCCGGCTCTTGCTATCTGGGCCGATTTCATGGGTGTGGTGGGAGGCTGTGTCTTCGGAGTCGCGGCAGCGAATTTTACAATCGTCTCTTATTTCCAGACCACGCGCGACGCGATTTTTACGCGCGACATCTACACCGGACTTATCAAGAGTGTCCTTTTCGGTCTGGTCATCACGGCAGTCGGATGTAAGGAGGGTTTTTCGACAGGGGCCGGCGCCGAGGAGGTGGGACGCTCGACAACTGCAGCGGTAGTTACTTCGATTGCCCTCGTTATTTTGGTGGACCTGGTATTTACGAGCTTGTTCTACGTTATCAATCCTTCTTGAGCAGGAGCACATCCATGGTGTTAAGGCATCTGCAGATCGTGAAATCTCAGGTATTGATTGGCGCTGAGCCGGTTACTATCGCGGCGGCGGAGGGAGGTTGCGGGGATGCCTGAACCTTCTGATGATGTAGCAATTTCAGTGGTCAACCTCCGCGTAAGCTACGGCGAGCGCGAGATTCTTCACGGCATCACGTTCGACGTGCGTCGAGGGGAGACCATGGTGATCCTGGGCGGGTCAGGTTCAGGCAAGAGCACTCTGTTGAGAACACTGGTTGGTTTGGAAAAGCCGACCTCCGGCGAAGTTTGGATTCAAGGCGCCAACACTGCAAAGATTTCCGATCGCGAGATGGACTCGATTCGCAAGAAGATGGGTATGTCATTCCAGGGCTCGGCGCTGTTTGGATCGTTGACTGTGGGCGAAAACGTCGCACTTCCTTTGCAGGAGCATACTGATCTCGAAGAATCCACGATCAGGGTGATGGTAAGGATCAAGCTGGGACAAGTCGGTCTGGGCAATTTTGAGGATTACATGCCTTCGGAGCTTAGTGGAGGCATGAAAAAGCGGGCCGCTGTGGCACGCGCACTGGCCATGGATCCCGAGATACTGTTTTTCGACGAGCCATCAGCTGGACTGGACCCCATCATCGCTGCGGGACTCGACGAACTGATTCTGGAGCTCAAGAAGGCTTATGCCATCACGATGGTGGTGGTGACGCATGAATTGGCCAGCGCTTTTCTAATCGCGGACCGCATGGTCTATGTCGACCGCGGGAACATCATTGCCTTAGGCACTAAAGAAGAGTTCCGAGCGAGCGATCATCCGCGCGTTCGCCAGTTCCTGGACCGGAGGCCGGAGCCTGAGGTGGTCCAGGAACTCGATTACCTGCAGATGCTCACCGAGGACCACAAAAAGAGAACCTGAGAGCCTGGAGCCATTGAAGATGAGGAAGCTATGAACAATACGCGAGAACAGGCATTGGTCGGCATCTTTGTTTTGGTTGCGGCTGCCCTGCTGATCGGGACCCTGCTGGCCGTATCCGGCACCTTTTCCTCCGGAGGCGTCCCACATCACACCTACTTCAAGTCCGCCGGGGGCCTGATGCCTGGCGCGATGGTTCGCTATGGTGGCATGGAAGCAGGCAAGGTCGACGGAGTGCACGTAGACCCCAATGACTCGACGCGCATCGAGGTCGACTTCCGCGTGCGTCCTAATATTCCTGTAAAGACCGACAGCGTGGCGAAGATCTCTGCTTTGGGAGCCCTTTCCGATAATTACGTGGAGATCGGGACCGGGACCAAGGACGGGCAGCTCGCCCCGCCTGGCAGCGAACTCAAATCGGCCGAGACACTTGGAATCGGTGACCTCGGCGACATGATTGGCAGTCTGACCCCGATTGCCAAACAGACGATGCAGACACTGGACCAGCGTCTTACCGAACTGCACGTGACGATTGCCCGCGTCAACGACCTTTTGAACGACAGGAACCGCGCGAACATAGGCGGAAGTCTGGGCAACCTGAACGCCATGCTTGCCGAAGACAGGCCAAAGGTTTCAGCCAGCTTAGATAATGTCCAAACGGCGACCGCGAAGCTCACCCCCTTGCTCGACAACCTCAAGAAGACCATGGATGAGGCGAACACGACCCTGGGCCACGTTGACTCTCTAGTAGTAGAGAATCGCGAGGACATCCGAACAATCGTTATCGAGCTGAAACAGACTCTGCTTACCGCTTCTTCGCTCATGGAACAGCTTAAGAACACTACGGAAAGCAACTCCGACAACATTGACCAAATTATTTTGAATTTGCGCACTACAACCGAAAACATGAAAGAACTGACGGATTCATTGAAGGACAACCCTTCATTGCTTATTCGTGGAAGCGCGGAGAAAGACCGAAAACCCGGCCAAAAGTGAAGCAAGTTTTACCAGGGATCGCCGAGAGTGTCTGAGCGGCTAGTTCCCGCGGAGAGCAGCAAGAGAGTATTGGCAGGCAGGAGTTGATAACAAGTGTAAGGCCCTTGAAGCAATATCGAGTGCCTACGGAAGAGGTAGTTTATGTATCGAATGGCCCGACTCGCTTTGATAGCGTCGCTCATCCTAAGTCTTAACGGCTGCGCCAAGAGTAAGCCCATCCACTACTACACGGTCGGGCTCCCCTTGGCGCCTACAATGACGACAAGCGCGCGCCCCCTGTCTTTGCTGGTTGGAAACATTATGGGGGCAGACATATATCGGAACACGCCGATCGTGTATCGCGTTGGCCCCAACGAGATTGGAGCGTACCAGTACAGTCGTTGGGTGGAGCCACCGGTCGAGTTGGTAAGGAGCAAATTGATACGCGTGTTGAATGCTTCAGGCGATTATCAGTCGGTGACCAGCCTTGGAAGCAGTTCGGACGGGCAATTCGTGGTTCGCGGCAGGCTCTACGAGTTTGAGGAAGTCGACGGTACGAATATCACTGGACTCGTGTCCATGGAGTTTGAACTCTATGATCGAAAGTCGGGCAAAGTCTTGTGGACGCATTTTTATTCCCAATCTGAACCGGTCCAGAGCAAGGACATCCCAGCGGTCGTGTCGGCGCTGGATTCGAACCTCGATCATGGACTGAAGGAGGTCGCCGCCGGACTCAACCAGTATTTCGCTGCGAATCCCGTCAGCAAGTCTTGAGGTATTTGAATCCGTAATCGCGAAAAGCATACGCTGGACATGGCTCCAGGAGAATCGATTGGCTTGAATTGAGTTCGCGTAATCGGAAGCGTCCCCAGCGGTTTTGTTATGCGAAATACGCTTGTCGTAGTTCGTTCCACTTGGGTTGACTCCGAGTTTGATCGGAGAAAAGATGATCTCTCTTTTAACGAATATGAACATACGGCGGAAGCTGCTGCTCGCCGGACTCCCGCTGGCGCTGCTGGTGATCCTCGCGACGGCGTACTCTTCGTTCTCAAGTAAGGGGATCGACACCGCGTACAGCCGGTTGATCGACAATGACGTGAAAACGCTGCAGAGTCTCTCTGTAGCCCGAGCCCATGCGAACCGAATCGGCCTCTTCCTCTACGAGGAGATCACCGAGCCATCCCCTGATAAAAAGGTCCGGATCGATGCAGAGCTAGATCTGATCTACGCCGATTTTCAGAGGCAAATCGGGGACGCCCTGATCCAGAGCCCCAATCACGCCAAGGAGATCAAAGCGGCTGCGGCTCTTTTCGATAAAGCGTTCTCCGATGCACGTCCGGTTCGTACCGCAGCGATGGCGAACAACACCGAAGAGGCCCTCAGCCTGATGCGTGGCGTTGCGGGCACCGAATTGCAGCAGGCACGGCAGGCAGACATCAATCTGGTTAATGAGATACGAGCGTCCCTCGACCAGCAATCTGACGATCTTACGAGAAAAACTCACCGCGCCATTCTGATCACATGCCTGGTCGTCTTACTTGGCCTCGCTGCCACTCTAACCTTCACTGTTTATATCGTTCAAACTCAAGTGATCTCCGAGTTGCTCGATGTACGCAGCAGCGTGCAGGCAGTTGCCGATGGGCAGCTGGATCAAACCATCCCCTATCTGACCCAAACGAATGAAATTGGTGCAATCAGCCGAGCATTAAGTACCCTTCAGGCGAATGCTCAAGAGCGCGAAATGCAACACTGGGTGAAGGCTGAAGTTTCAGGCATCACCGAGCAGCTGCAATATTCCGAAAATTTTGAAGCGGTTGGGAGATGCTTGTTTTCGCGCCTCTCGAAGTCGATCCCGCTTCTCTATGGAGCTCTTTATGTCTCCAACGAGAGTCGCACTCGCTTTATTCGCGTCGGCGGCTTTGCGCTCGACGTACGAGACCGCGCTCCAGAATTTGCTATCGGCGAAGGACTCGTTGGGCAGGCTGCAGTCGAACGCCGGACCCTGGTAGTTCCTGCAAACGAAGGTGACCATGTCCTTGTTTCGACCGGGATGGGAACTCTAACGCCCCATACTCTCTTGTTCATGCCGGTGGTCAATCAAGGAGTGGCGGTGGGAGTGTTGGAAATGGCGCCGGCTTCACCGATATCAGAGCGTCAGCAGGCATTCCTGGATGCACTGCTGCCTGCCCTGGCCATGAACTCGGAGATATTGTCCGCCAACATCCGGACCAGAAAGCTTCTTGAACAGACCCAAGCCCAGGCTGAAAAGCTCGCTGCCTCCGAACGCCTGATCATTGCCCGCAAAGAGGAACTCGAGGCCGGCAACCGAGCTCTGGAGGCGTCGGAGGCGGAGCTGCGGCGCGCTAAGGAAGTTGCAGAAGAGGCCACAAGAATCAAATCGGATTTCCTTGCCAATATGAGCCACGAGATTCGGACACCGATGAATGCCATCATAGGCATGGCGCATCTGGCTCTGAAGACCGAACTCAATCCCCATCAGAGCGGTTATATCCGAAAGATCCAACAGTCTGGCCAGCTCCTGTTGGGCATCATCAACGATATATTGGATTTTTCAAAGATCGAGGCGGGCAAATTATCCATCGAGAACATCGACTTCGATATTGAGAAGGTGCTGGAGAACGTCGGAACTCTGATCTCCGAGAAGGCCTCGGCTAAAGGTCTGGAGCTGATCTTCGACATCGATCACCGAGTTTCCACTCACCCGAAAGGCGACCCGCTTCGCCTCGGGCAAATCCTTATCAACTACTGCAATAATGCCGTCAAATTCACAGAGCGCGGCGAGATCGTTATCAAGGGTCGTGTCAAGGAAGAAGACGAAAAAGGCCAACTGGTTTATTTTTCGGTCAGCGACACTGGCATCGGCTTGACCGAAGAGCAGATGGGCCGTCTTTTCCAGGCGTTCGAACAGGCAGATGCCTCGACCACACGCCAACACGGAGGTACGGGCCTGGGGCTTGCCATTTCCAAAAAACTGGCGCAGCTAATGGGTGGCGATGTTGGAGTTACCAGTGAGGTGGGAAAAGGAAGCACATTCTGGTTTACCGCTTATCTCGCAAAGGGCGACGCCGCAGTTACGCGTCTCGCCCCGTCCGAGCTTCGGGGTCGACGCGTTCTGATTATCGACGACAATGCGCAGGCTCGTGAAATTGAGTCGACCATGCTGACCAGCATGACATTCCAGGTGCATGAAGCGGCGTCCGGCCTGGAGGGAATCGAGATGGTTCAGCAAGCCGCTGACCGCAAAGAACCCTATGACATCGTCTTTGTCGATTGGCAGATGCCTGGCCTCGACGGCATCGAGACCGGCAAACGGATTCGTGCACTACCGGGGTTAGCAGTCCGACCGCACCTTGTGATGGTGACAGCCTATGGCCGCGAAGAGGTCTTGAAGCAGGCTGAGGACGCAGCGTTCGACAATATTCTCATCAAACCCATAACGCCTTCGATGCTCTTCGACTCAGCCGTCCAGGTCCTGGGTGGCGACCAGCAGCCGGTGCGCCAAGTCGAGGTCGGTCCAACTCTCAACCTCGAGCAACTACGCGGCGCACGAGTGTTGCTCGTAGAGGACAACGAACTCAATCAGGAGGTCGCGATGGGGCTGCTCGAGCCTGCCCGCATGTCTATCGATGTAGCAGAAAATGGCGAGGTTGCGGTCCGGATGGTGGACAAGCATGATTACGACCTCGTGCTGATGGATATGCAAATGCCGGTAATGGATGGGGTCACTGCGACAAAGGCAATCAGATCTAACCCGCGCTTCCGCGACCTACCAATCATCGCAATGACCGCCAACGCGATGGACGCAGACCGCGAGATGTGTCGGCAAGCGGGTATGAACGACCATGTGAGCAAGCCCATCGATCCTGATGCGATGTTTGCAACGGTGATGAAGTGGATAAAGCCTCGCGCTCTATCCTCGGGACCCCCAACTAGGAGAGTTGAGGCTGCCTCCTCACAGGATCTCCCCGGGCTTCCCGAAATTGACGGTGTCGACATCAAGGATGGCCTCAAGCGAGTAGGGGGAAACAGCCGTCTTTACCGGGACCTACTTATGAAGTTCGCGGCCAAACATAGTGACGCGGGCCTGCAGATCACAGATGCTCTGCGAATTGATGACCGCAACACGGCTGAGCGAATCGCGCACACAGTAAAGGGAGTCGCCGGCAACATCGGTATCAAACCGGTGCAGTTCGCCGCTGAGAAGTTAGAGAAGTCTATTCGCGAGAGCGATTCGGCGGTCGAAACAGTGCTCCACGATTTCACCTCAGTCTTGCGCACCCAAATCGATGCCATTGAGCAGGCGTTGCCCCTGGAGACACTCTTGCTCCAAGTCGAATCGAGAAATAGCTTCGATCCCATTGCGGCTTCACATGAGATCGCACGACTGCGGAGCCTGCTCCAGGCCAGCGACGGTAATTCAGAGGAGGCGTTTCGCACTTTGCAAAGCGCTCTCGCGGGCCAAGTCGAAAAGGCGCGATTGGACGCACTCGGCGCAGACATTAACGATTTCGACTTCACAGGGGCACTGGCGAAGCTGGACGAAATCGCTAAAGAGCACAGCTTAAATCGCGAAGAGGTTAAAGGATGAACACTGAAGCGAAAACCGTATTACTTGTCGACGATGAACCCGCAAACATCCAAATTGTGAACTCGATTCTCAAAGACATCTACAAGACCCGCATTGCGACGAACGGCGCCAAAGCTTTGGAACTCGCCAACCAATCCCCGGCCCCAGACCTGATTCTCCTCGATGTCATGATGCCTGAAATGAACGGGTACGAAGTCTGCTCCCGTCTCAAATCGGCGGACCATACGCGGGATATTCCCGTGATCTTCCTGACAGGCCAAACCGAAATTGATGATGAAACGAAGGGTTTCGAAGTGGGCGCGGTCGATTACATCCATAAGCCGTTCTCACCAGCGGTCGTTCAAGCCAGAGTACGCACACACCTTGTGCTCCGCGGTATACGTGAACAGCTAGCGAGCCAATTGCAGACGATCAGGGGTGAAATGGACACGGCCCGACAGATTCAATTGTCCATATTGCCGCGGGAGGTTCCGGCAATCAAGGGTCTGGACATTGCCGCCCGTTATATTCCTATGACGTCGGTGGCGGGCGACTTCTACGACTTCATCCGCATCGATGAGAGCCGCGTCGGAATTCTAATGGCAGATGTATCGGGCCACGGCATGCCCGCCGCGCTCATATCTTCCATGCTCAAGATTGCCCTGGATGGCCAAACTCCGTATGCGTTGGAGCCTACTCGCGTATTGGCTGGGCTGAATCGAGCTCTATGTGGAAAATTCCAAGGTCACTTCGTCACGGCCGCCTATGTCGTTGTCGACACGGAGAAGCAAAGCATCCTCTATGCGGGTGCGGGACACCCCCCGCTCATCCTCATGGACTACGCAGCAGGGAAGGCCCGCGACTTCGTCGAGAACGGTTTGTTCCTTGGTACCTTCCCGGAGGCAACATACACCGCGGTCGAGATCCCATTTAAACCGGGAGATTGGGGTGTGCTTTACACTGACGGACTCCTGGAAATGACCAGCCCATCCGAGGAGCAATTCGGGTTGGATCGCGCCAAGCTGTTTCTCCAGAAGAATCAGGACTTGCCGGTTGAACAATTTGTCGACGGGCTTTTGGATGAGTTAGCGCAATGGTCCGGGCTTGCTGCCGGCCGGGAACCGGAGGACGATGTCACCCTGCTGGCTTTTCACTTCGCCAGACCGCCAGATCAGGGAGGATAGTGGACACCATATAGTTGAAAACACTATACTTATGCGGTAGTTTCAGGGGCTTGGAACAGGGCCTACTTGCCTATGCAGAATTTGCTGAAGATGAGGTTCAAGATGTCGTCGGCTGTTGTGGTGCCCGTCAGGGTGTCGAGGGATTGTAGCGATTCGTAGAGATCGAGGAGAATCATCTCGTGGGGGATGGCTGTTTCGGCGGCTTTCCGGGCCTGGGTTAGGGCGGTAAGTGCTTTAGAAACAGCCTGCTGCTGGCGGAGGTTGGTGAGGATTGCCGTCTCTGCAGGGGGAGTTTCTTTGGTGAGGAGGGAGAGGATCGCCTGGCGTAGTTCGGCAATGCCGGCTCCTGTCAGGGCGGAGGTTTCGAGGGTTGGGCGGGGGTACGTTGTTGGGGTGGGGGCTAAGTCTTTCTTATTGATAACAATGAGGAACGGGCGGCCTGAGAGGGCGGCGAGGGTTGCTTTGTTTTCGTCGTGAATGGGTTCGGTGGCGTCGAGGACCAGGAGGACTACGTCTGCTTCGGCCATGGCTTCGCGGGATTTTGCTATGCCGATCGATTCCACTTCGTCGGTAGTGTCGCGAAGACCTGCGGTATCAATGAGTTCTACGGGGATACCCTCGAGGGAGACGCGCTCGGTGACGAGGTCGCGGGTGGTGCCGGGAGTGGCGGTGACGATGGCGCGGTCTCGTTCAATGAGGCGATTGAAGAGGGAGGACTTGCCGACGTTGGGGCGGCCTATGATGGCTAAGGTTAAGCCAGTGTTGAGGATACGGCCATAGGCGAAGGTTTGTTCGAGGGTGGCGAGCGGGGTTTGAATGGATTGGATTTGCGTGATGATTTCGGCGGCGGGGAGGGTGTCTATGTCGTCTTCGGCGAAGTCGATGCCGGCTTCGAGGGTGGCGATGAGGGTTGTAAGTTGCTGTTTTATTGGGGAGATTTGACGTGATAAGGAGCCGCCTAGTTGCTGCGCGGCGACGCGGACCTGGTGGAGGGTGGTGGCTTCGATGAGGTTGTGGACGGCTTCGGCCTGGGTCAGGTCTAAACGGCCTGAAATGAATGCTCTTTGGGTGAACTCGCCGGGTTCTGCCAGGCGTGCTCCGGCGGCCAGGCATTGGCGGAGAAGGTGGTCGAGGAGGACGGGTGAGCCGTGTGCTGCGATTTCTACGATGTCTTCTGAGGTGTAGGAGTGGGGTTTTTCGAAGAAGGTGACTACGGCTTCGTCTAGTGTTTCTCCTGTATTGTCAAGGATTTCAGCGAAGCGGGCCTGGGCGGGTGCGAGAGGATGGCGGAGTTTGAGGAGGGGTTCGGCGATGGAGCGGGCGGCGGGGCCGGAGAGGCGAACGATGGCTATGCCGCCACGGCCGGGCGGGGTGGAGATGGCTACGATCGTGTCGTTATGTTCCGGCACTTTTTGATGGTAATTTGCCAATATTTTTTTGGGCTGGTTTTGGTGTCGAAATGTGCGTTTTTACAGGGGGTTTGCGATTTCCACAGTGGTTTTTGTGTGGTTTTTCGCTGGTGGTAAGTGCATTTTTTGTGGTCGTAACGTGGTTTTTATGTGCACGTTTTTGAGGCGCTAATTTTTTCCTCTTTTTTGAGATTTATTTTTTTGCTGCAGCGTGCGAGCGACACCTCCGCGATGGAGATGGGCTGGAGCGGATCGCTTCGCGATTGCCCATATCTCAGAATCGGGATATGCGGCACCCAGTTTTGTGGAGTGTCTCAAAGGTGTGCCGCCAGCCTCTTTTCTTTTACTGAAGTTTTGAGGAACTCCCATGACCTAGACGCCGTATCATTCCTGCAGGGGGTCATCCCATGAATCCCATGAGCCGTTTCGCTCTTTTCACAGTCGCTTTGCTCGTCCTCGTAGCCATCGGTTCCCAGCCCAGGCGCGCTGGAGCCTCATCCAAGTCCCTGAACTCCATGTGCGTCTGCGTCCCGGCCCGAGCGGCGTTAGTCATGAGATCGGCGATTGCGAAGACGCAGGCACAGGTACGGTCCGCTGCGCTATTTACCTCCAGGGCGACCGTTACCCAGTAGCAGGGAGCGCCATAGCTTCGCTAGTTCTTACCTACTCGCGCCAGGGCTCTCGCCAACGAAGGCCCCAGGGAACTATTTCGGCATGGGAACTGACACGGCCTGACCGGCACCGCGCTCGGCGATCCAGAGGGTGTCGCCGGCAGGTTCGACTCCGGTTGGTGTTTTGAGTCCTTCCTTGACTACAGTGACGCTTGCTTTGTCTCCATTGATGGTGAGGGCGGAGATTTTTCCGCTGCCATTTTCGGCGACGTAGAGCTTGCCATTTGCCGCGCGCATGCCGTCAGGGCCCTTTACCGGCTGGTCCATCCAGATATCGACAGGCCGTTGCGGCTTGCCCGCGGCGTCGACCGGGATGCGGTAGAGCTTGTTGAAGACCACGTTGTTGACGTAGAGCGTGCCATCCAGAAAGGTGATGCCGTCGACGCCCATGAGCGTCTGGTGCTCCAGGAATAGTTCCGCGGTGGAGGCGCCAGCAGGCAGCTTGTAGATTTTGCCGTTTGCAGTGTCAGTGATGTAAAGAGCCTTGTCCGGTCCGATCGCGAAGTCGTTGCATGTACTGTTGTCGCCGGGGAGGTTCCAGCGGATCTTCGGCGCGCCGGTGAAGAGGTCGAAGCCTCGCAGGGCGGTATGCCGTTTCACCGGAGCGGTGTCAGGAACCGGAGTCAACTGACATGTCCACAACGTGTTGCTCGATGCATCCGCGAGCATACCGAAGAAAAACGTTCCGGGGCCTTCGGCAGTGGCGTCGATAAATTTCTCCGCGGTAGTGGAACCGGCACGCACCTTGTAGACAAATGGGGAGCTGGCGCTGCCGACGATCAGTACGCCGCCGGGCGCCACGGTCAGACTTTCCGGTTGTGATTTCGCATCGGAGATCAGGATTTCAGCTGCGGATGCAGCTTGTGCAAGGCTCATTACCAGAGCGACGCAGGTGACGAAGCGTCGAACGTTCGAAATACACATCCTTTAATCTCCCTCAGAGTCGATCTTCAATACTATCGATCAATCTCCGCACAAGGTTACATAGGTTTGGCGGTCTAAGGAAATACCGGAAGCCAATGTTGATAGAGCCAAGCCAGTATAGTCGCTCTTCCGTTTACCGCCGTCACTCATCGAGGGATGAAGATCACGAGGAAGGGCACTTGTCGCTCAGCGAATCGGTGAGCCCCTGCTGTTCGACGGTAAAGGTCAACTCCTTCTTTTTGCCTACGTCCTTGATCCGGAAGACGTAGATCCGGTCATACTCGTCATTTGGCCAATCAGGAACGAGCGATGGATCCTTCCCAAAAGCCGTGAGCAGCCGCTTCGCAAATTGATTCAGATACACGTGCTCCCACGCCAGATAAACTACCGAATTCGCATTTTCCGGAGCAAGCAACTCTTTTCTCAGCTGGCCGACATTCTTGAAGCCAATGAGTGCATTGACCGGCATCTCCAGCTGAATAGCTATCGGCTCAATCGTCATGAGCGGGCGCACATAGGAATAGCTCAAATTGCCAAGTTGGCCGATCCTCGTACCGGGGTCGGGGGCATAGATTCGGTCCGGTTTCCCATAGCGCGGAATGAGAACCTTAGGGAGCGCCAGCGCACGGTTGAGGCCCTTGCAGGTAAGCTGCCCAAGGCTCGTCGGGGGTTTTTCGGCGTGACGGATCGCGACGATCGTCTCCTGCGCGTAAACGCAACCGAAAGATAGCAGCAGAGAAACAACGTACAGCAGAGATCGCGACGGCTTTCTCACTGGTTCCATGCATGAAGTCTCTCAGATATGGAAGCGTGGGCACAGTATTTCCACCTTTGAAATGGCGCCCAATCTCGGCGGCTGTGCGCTCTTCAGAGAAGGGCAGATTGGCGAGCTGCTCAACCAGTGCGCAGGGATGTTAGTCACGCGCTCTCAGTTTTCGAACTCCGTTTCGGGTGTGGGCAGGACGTCTTTGGGGCCGGCGATCCAGACGTAGAGAGTGGGTAGAAGGAAGACGCTGATGAGAAGGGCGCCCAGCAGTCCGCCAACGATGACGATGGCGAAGGGGCGCTGCGAGTCTGAGCCGATGCCGTGCGAGGTGGCCGCGGGTAAGAGGCCGAGCGTGGCGACGAGCATGGTCATCATGATGGGGCGAAGGCGGAGGACTGCGCCTTCAATCGCAGACTCTTCGATGGAGTGGCCGCGCACGCGCATCTGGTTGATGTACTCGAGCATGATGACTCCGGTTTGCACGGAGACGCCGAAGAGCGCAAGGAAGCCTACGCCGGAGGAGACGCTGAAGTTTGTGTGCGTCAACAAAAGGGCGATGAGACCGCCGACCGGAGCCATGGAGACGTTGATGAGAATGAGGCCAGCCCATTTGCCGGAGTGGAACATGGAATAGAGAATGACGAAGATGATGAGGATGGTGACGGGCAGGACTAACATGAGCCGTCGCGAGGAACGTTTCTGGCTTTCGTACTCACCGGCCCAATCGATCTTGTAGCCGGGCGGTAGCTTGACCTGGGCTTCGACCTTCCTGATGGCCTCTTCGACTGTGCTGCCGAGGTCGCGGTTGCGGACGCTGTATTTGATGGCGACATAGCGTTGACCGCCTTCGCGGTAGACCTCCTCGGCTCCGTCTTCGGTCTTGACGATGGTGAGTTGCGCGAGGGAGACGCGCTCGCCGGAGGGTGAGAGGAGACGGATGTTGTTGATGGCTTCTTCGGTGTTGCGGTACTGCGGGAGGTAGCGGAGGACTACGTCGTAACGGGCCTCGCCCTGGAGGACTTGCGTGACGGCATTGCCGCCGACGGCAGTTTGGATGGCGTCCTGGACGTCGGCGACGTTGATTCCAAATCGGGCGGCAGCGAGCCGGTCGACGGTGTAGTTGAGGTTGGGCTGTCCGATGACGCGGAAGAGACCGAGATCCTGAACGCCTTTGATCCCGCTCATGACGGAGACGATCTGGTTGCCTTTTTCTTCGAGCGTTCTGAGATCGTCGCCGTAGATTTTGACGGCTAATTCTCCCTTGACGCCGCTGACGGCCTCTTCGACGTTGTCGGAGATTGGTTGAGAGAAGTTCCAGATGACGCCGGGAATTTTTTCGAGCTCTCGGTCCATGGCCCCGATCAGCTCTTCCTTATTTTGCTTAAACGTAGCGCGCCACTCTGCCTTTGGTTTGAGGTCGACGAAGTATTCGGTGTTGAAGAAGCCGGTGGTATCGGTGCCGTCGTCGGGGCGACCGGTTTGGCTGACGACTTTGGTGACCTCGGGGAAGGAGTTGAGAAGGATGCGAGCCTGGTCCATTATGCGCAGGCTTTCTGTGGGGCCGGTGCTGGGAGCGAGAGTGCCGCGTACCCAGATTGCGCCTTCGTCGAGATGGGGAAGGAATTCGGAGCCGATGATTCCGCTGGTGCCGAGGAATACGGCGAGGAGGAGCGCACAGACTGCTCCGCCGATGGTGACCCAACGATGTTCGATGGCCCAGCGCACGGCGTGGCGATATCGTTCGGTGAGCCATTCCATGACTGGATTGCGCCACTCGGATGCGCCGCGGGGAAAGAGCAGGCTTGAGAGGACTGGCGCGATGATGATGGAGAAGATGAGTGCGCCGAGTAGAGCAAAGGCGACGGTCCAAGCCATGGGACGAAAGAGGCGGCCTTCGACGGCCTGCAGGGTGAAGATGGGCAGATAGGCGGTGATGATGATGCCGATCGCGTAGAAGACGGGGCGCTGCACCTCGTGGGCTGCCTCGCGGATCTGCTCGGCGGGCGTGGAGGAGCTCGAACGTTGATGGCTGAGATGGCGAACGATGTTTTCGACCATCACGACGGCTCCGTCGACCACCATGCCGAAGTCCAGGGCACCGAGTGAAAGAAGGTTGGCGGGAATGTGGCGAAGGTCGAGGCAGATGGAGGCAAAGAGCAGAGAAAACGGAATGGTGAGCGAGACGATGAGCGCGCCGCGAACGTTTCCGAGAAAGAGGAAGAGAATGATGACGACGAGGACGATGCCTTCGGTGAGATTGTGGAGCACCGTGTGCGTTGTGTAGTGGAGAAGATCGCTGCGGTCGAGAAAGGGGACGATCTTTACGCCCGGGGGAAGGACCCGGTTGTTGAGCTCCTCTACTTTTTTGTGGATGCCGTCGAGGGCGAACTGAGTATCGTCGCCCTTTTGCAGCAGGACGATGCCTTCGACGACATCGCCGTTGTCGATGAGTTTGCCGTCTTCCTTCTCAATGATGGGTTCGCCCTGTTTGCCGACCTGCTGGACGCAGGGGTCAGGACGTGCGGTGGGATCGGATTCGCCGACGGGGGTAGCGCCGGAGCGGCAGGTTTTGCCGATTTGTCCGAGGCGGATCTTAGAGCCCTGGACGATGGTGGCAATGTCTTTGACCTTGAGAGGAGTGCCGGTCTGGGTTTTGAGGACGGTGTTGGCGATGTCGTCTACGTTGCGATAGAGGCCGACCTCGCGGACGTTGACTTGCTGCTGGCCCTGTTCGATGAAGCTGCCGCCGGCGTTGGTGTTGTTGTTGGCGAGCTGCTGCTCGACCTGAGCAATACTGAGTCCGTAGGAGACTAGTTTGTCTGGATCGAGGCGGACCTGGTACTCGCGAGTAATTCCGCCAAAGCTCGAGACGTCGACCACGCCAGGTACGGATTTGAACTGCTTCTCGAGTGTCCAGTCCTGGAGCGACTTGAGGTCCATGGTGTCGTAGAGGGGATTGGTGCTGCGCAGCGTGTACCAGTAGATCTGACCGACGGGACTCCAGTCAGTGCCCATCTGCGGCTGCAGGCCAGGAGGGAGGGTGACCTGCGCGAGACGCTCCAGCACTTTTTCGCGGTTCCAGTCGTTGACCGAATCGTCGTCAAAGATAAGCGTGAGACTGGATAGACCAGCGAGGGACGTCGACCGCAGATGGGTCATGTGCGGAATGCCGGCCATTTGAATTTCGAGCGGAATCGTAACCTGCTGCTCGACCTCTTCGGCTGCGCGTCCCGGCCATTGTGTGATGATCTGGACGTAGTTGTTGGCAACGTCGGGATAAGCTTCCACGGGCAGGTTTTGGAATGAGATGATTCCCCAACCAAAGAGCAGGATGGCAAGACCAAGAACCATCCAGCGGTTATTCAGAGCAAAATCAACAAGACCGCGGATCATTCCCAGTTCACCGTATTCTGCTGTACCAACCTGTTAAGAACAACCCGCCAGAGTACTTCGAGGCCAGCGTTCGTGTTACGTAGCCTCTCCCTTGAAGAATTGAGCGTATTGATACCTTCCACTTTCAAAATTGTTGTTCCCTTTAGATGAGCCGTCGCGAACTACAGCTTTGGAATGGATCGTTTTGAGCGCCTTGTCCCAACTCTCCCACATCATAAAGCCTAGACGATAGAAAGGCCCCGGCCTTCTTATCTTTCAGTCAATTTTCAAATGTCTTTCGGCTATCCGACGAATTACGATTGAAGAATGGGGACGTATTTTTCTAATGAGGCGTTGAAGTTTCTGCGTGGGTTGAAGCGGAATAATGACCGCGAGTGGTTCGCTGCGCGCAGGGGCGTGTATGAGAAAGAGCTGAAGGAGCCGATGCTCGCGCTGATCGGTGAGGTGAATGAGGCGATGGCGGAGTTTGCGCCGAGGCATGTGAGGCCTGCTCAGAAGATCATGATGCGGATCTATCGGGATATCCGGTTCAGTCCGAATAAACAGCCTTATAAGACGCACGTTTCGGCTTGGTGGGTGAGGGATGGGTTGGAGAAGACTTCGGGTGGTGGGTTTTATTTTCATTTGAGCCCGGAGGAGATTTTTGTTGCGGCTGGCGTGTATATGCCGGAGCGAGAGCAGTTGCTGGCGATTCGGCGGTATCTGGCGGAGCATTATGCGGAGTATCAGAGGCTGATGAAGGGGAAGAAGCTAAGGGCGCTGATGACGGAGTTTGATGGGCAGCCACTGTTGCGTGCGCCGAAGGGGTTTGCGGAGGATCATCCAGCGATTGATCTGTTGAAGAACCGGCAGTGGGGCTTGTCGGCTAGTTTGTCAGGAGAGCGTGCTTTGAAGGCTTCGCTGGTGAAGGATGTGGTGGAGCGGTTTAAAGTGGCGGCTCCGGTGATTGCCATGTTGAATGAGCCGCTGGTAGGGAAGCCGAAGCGGCCGTTGTTTTGAACAGCTATGAGGCGTGAATTTTGGACTGTGAGGGCGGCAACGCGTTGCGGATGATGGGGGCTACGCGTGTGCCTAGTAGTTCGATGGCGTGCATGAGGTTGTCGTGGCGTAGGGCAGCGACACTCATTTGGAAGCTTAGACGTGAGATGCCGCCGAGGGATTCGTTGAAGCGCAGGACTTTTTCGGCTACGGTGTCGGGGTCGCTGACGATGAGGGCTCCAGTTGGGCGACGGAGAGCTTCGAACTGATTGCGGGTGACCGGGGGCCAGCCGCGTTCTTTGCCGATTTTTGTGAAGGCTTCGGCGTATCCGGGGAAGAAGTCGTCGGAGGCCTGCTGATCGGTGTCGGCGACGTAGCCTAAGGCGTGGATGCCTACTTTGAGTGCCTCGGGTTTGTGGCCTGCGCGGTGGCCGGCTTCGCGGTAGAGGTCAATGAGTGGGCGGAAGCGATGAGGCTCGCCGCCGATGATAGCGACCATGAGCGGGAGGCCGAGCATGCCTGCGCGAGCGAAGGATTCGGGTGTGCCGCCTACTCCTAGCCAGACGGGGAGTGGGTTTTGCAGTGGGCGGGGGTAGACGCCTTGTCCTGTGAGGGCGGGGCGATGCTTGCCGGACCATGTGACGTTGGTGGATTCGCGGAGGGTGAGGAGGAGATCGAGTTTTTCGGCGAAAAGGTCGTCGTAGTCCTGAAGCTTGAGGCCGAAGAGAGGGAAGGATTCGATGAAGGAGCCGCGGCCTGCGACGATTTCTGCCCGGCCGTTGGAGAGGAGGTCGAGCGTGGCGAACTCCTGGAAGACGCGGACGGGGTCGGCTGCGCTTAGGACTGTTACGGCGGAGGAGAGACGGATGGTTGTGGTGCGAGCGGCGGCGGCGGCGAGGATGACGGCGGGGGCGGAGTCGAGATACTCACTGCGATGGTGTTCGCCGAGGCCGAAGACGTCCAGTCCTACTTTGTCGGCTAGTTCGATCTCTTCGAGGAGATGGGCGATGCGTTCTTGTGCTGATACTGTGTGACCGGTGATGGGGTCAGGGACTAGCGCCGCGAAACTGTCGATGCCGATCTGCATCTGGGGAACTCCCTCTTTTTATGTTAGAGCTACCTGGAATTGATGTCGTGAGATCGGGAATCGATGCATGGGTGTTTGAAGTGTGCAGTATCAGACTGTCGATAACATCTATTGCTGTGCCGCCTTAGGCAGAGAGGTTTCCTGGCTGAACTGGCTGAGCCAGGAGTGGACTGACGAAGATGGTTGAAGCAAGCAGGATGAAGCGAAAGAGGGATTTCATCGGGATCCTCCGTTGGGGCGCCCATGTCCTTGAAGCGGGCCATGGGCACCCGAATTTGTAACTGCGTCAGGATTTGATGAAGGCGAGGATGTCGGCGTTGATGTCGTCGGCGTGGATGATGGGCATGCCGTGAGGGTAGCCAGGGTAGGTTTTGAGTTTGGCATTCTTGATAATCTTGGCGGATGCGCGGGCAGAGGCGTCGATGGGGACGATCTGGTCATCTTCGCCGTGGAGGATCAGGACGGGGATGTCGATCTTCTTGAGGTCTTCGGTGAGGTCGGTTTCTGAGAAGGCCTTGACGGTGTCGTACTGGCTCTTATGCGAGCCGAGCATGCCCTCGAGCCAGAAATTGTCCTGGGTGCCTTTGGAGATCTTCGCGCCGGGGCGGTTGTATCCGAAGAAGGGCAGCGTGAGGTCCTGATAGAACTGCGAGCGGTTGGCCGCCAAACCTGCGCGGATGCCGTCGAACGCAGACATGGGGAGACCGAGGGGGTTCTTTTCGGTCTTGAGCATGAACGGCGTGACGGCACTGATCAGGACTGCCTTGGCAACTCGCCCGGCACCGTGGCGCCCGATGTAACGCGCGACTTCGCCACCGCCGGTGGAGTGGCCAACCATGATGGTGTTCTTGAGGTCGAGGAAGTTCATGAGTTCGGCGAGATCGTCGGCGTAGTGATCCATGTCGTTGCCGTCCCAGGGTTGGCCGGAGCGGCCGTTGCCGCGGCGGTCGTGCGCGACGACTCGGTAGCCCTGTTGGCCGAAGAAGAGCATCTGGGCGTCCCATGCGTCGGCGGTGAGAGGCCAGCCGTGGGAGAAGGTGATGGGCTGTCCAGTGCCCCAGTCTTTGTAGTAGATGGAGGTGCCGTCTTTGGTGGTGATGGTGGGCATGATTTTTCTCCTTTGATCTGTGAGTGTGAGAAGGGCCGTCGTGCGGTGGTTGCGCGCCAGTGCTGTGGATATAGCTGCGTGACGGATGGACGCTGAGCGTAGCATAACGGATGTGGATTCCCGCGGTCGTGTTGAAGAGTGTTAAACGTGCTTGCGGCCCGCGACAAAATGGCACGAGACCAAGGGATGAAGATATAAAGATTTCATCATTTTGCTGTGATTTTTTGTGGGAAATGTATCCGCAAAGGGACAAAACCTAAAAAAACCGGAAAAAACCTGTGGAAACCGAAGTTTTGTGATTGACAAAGTTCTCGGAAAGGATGAAGGTGAATTGCGGTACAGTTCTCTGCACCCGCATGAACATTGATGATTTCGCATAGTGAAACAGGTGCGTTTCTCTCCGAGGTTGATGCAGGTAAGGTGAGCGGATCCTAAAACTACATTCATTGAAAGCAGAAGGAGCAAGACACATGGCAAAAGGAATGACAAAGACAGCGCTGGTACGCCACATGGCGGAGAAGCTCGAGATCACCAACAAGCAGGCAGCAGCGGGCCTGGAACTGCTGGCTGAGACCGCAGTGAAAGAGACCAAGAAGAATGGCGAGTTCACCATTCCTGGAATCGGCAAGCTGGTGAAGGCTGAGCGCAAGGCGCGGCTGGGTCGCAATCCGCAGACCGGCGAGACCATCAAGATCAAGGCCAAGACCGTGGTGAAGTTCCGCGTGGCCAAGGTTGCGAAGGACACGATCGCTCCGCCAAAGAAGTAGTTTGTGCCGTAACAGCCCTCCCGAACAGAGCGCCTCGGCGAAGTTTGTTGAGGCGTTAGAGTGGAGAATGACGACAGACCCGTTGTGCCCCTGATTTTTACCGGGTGCGGCGGGTTTGTTTTTTTTGCTGTTGGGATTTGCGGGTGGGACGGGAAGGCTTAACACGGATTTGCACGGATGACACGGATTTTTACGGGCAATCGAGAGCGGATTTAGTTCTGAATGTTTGGATCTGTGGTGAGAAGCTTCTATTGCGGCTTTGGCGTGGGGATGAAGGCTCGGGCGATGAGGGAGATGCCGAGGGAGATGAGGACTCCTTTGGTGATGAGGGTCGCGTTGTAGCGCCAGCCGAGGATGGCGAAGGAGAGAACGACTCCCCACATGTAGATCTCGCCGAGGATGGCTGTGGGCCAGCGTGGGTGTTGGGTGGATGGCGGGACGCGCGGCTTGATGGATGGGATAAGGCTCGGGACCTTGGCGCAGTAGGCGAGGTAGGGTTCGCCTAACTTTGCTGTGAGGAAGGATTGTTCTGCGCCGATGAGACGGAGTTGGAAAAAGCCGATGGCGAGGATGCAGAAGATGGCTCCGCTGGGAGGCATGAGGAGCGCCAGCGCGAAGGTGTGGAGGAGGATGCCGAGGTAAAGCGGGTTGCGGAGATGACGGTAGGGGCCGGCGGCGACGACTCCTTCGCCGTGCATGCACGGGTCTTGCACGATGGACGAGCCAAGATAAGCTGCTGCCCAGGTGCGGAGGATGGCCGCGGCAAGGGCGAAGAGGATTCCGACGATGAGAAGGTTGTTGAAGGCGGTGAGGATGTTGAATGTGCCCGGGTTGAGCGCGGAGAGTTTTGCGGCGAGTGTGCCCCAGACATGCGCGTTGGGGCCCCTGGGGTCCAGAGGAAGCCACTTGTTCCACGGTACGGTGAAGCCGAAGACGTAGAGGATGACGTGGATGACGAAGCGGAGACGGAATTCGAAGGGTGTGGCTTTCATTTCGTGGATGGGACTTTCCGGTTGTTTCGGTGAATGAGGCTGCGACAAGAACCGCGTAACGGCGGTCGGAAGGCGGAAAACAAGCAACAGCCGAAGCAAAAACAAATACAGGGATTCTTCGCTTCGCTCAGGATGAGGAATATATCATAAATAACTAGAAATAAAGCACATAATTTTCTATAATGTTCCATACAAAGTATGCACAGCCACGAAGAATCAATGGCTTGCACGGAAAATCTACACGGAAACTGCACGGAACGGTATCAACAGCAGGAGGCAATATGTCCTTCGTTACCGAGAAAGAGGAGTTGAAACCCGGCCTGATTCTCTTCCGGCGCGGCGACGTGGACCATCGGATGTGGTACTGCCGCATGAAGATGCCGAAGGCCGACCGCTACAAGACGGTTTCGCTTAAAACATCGGATAAAGAAGCGGCGCGGGAACGCGCCTTCGATCAAGACGCGGACGTTCGATTCCGCATCAAGCATGACGTTCCTGTATTCAACCGCCCCTTCCGCGACGTGGCGCACGAGTATCTGCTGACGCAGGAGGCGCGGGCGAAGCGCGGCGAGATCAGCGCCGCGCGACCCAAGAAACTGCGTGCTGTCATTGAAGGCACGTTAGATAGGTACGCCGGTTCCACACAGGTACACCTTATCGGTGACGAGCGTTGGGGCGGCTATCCGGCATGGCGGCGGGAGAACGGCGCGGGACGCCACCGGCGCAATGGCGTTCGGGAAATCACAGCCGCAGCAGCTCAGACCTTTGCGGACCATGAAGCGGAGCGCCGCACCAAAGTTCAGCAGACTTTGGGCATCCGAGTGTTGAAACCGATTGAAGTCAAACCTTCCGAAGAACGGGTGGTTCCTTTCATCAGTGATTCAACCATCCGCTTCGAGATGTCGATCTTCGGGGCGATTATGAACTATGCGGTGAAGAAACGCTACGTTCCCGCAAGCCAGCGTTTCGACGAGCGCCCCAAGCTCAAGACGATGCGGCGCGACGAGTTCACGCTGGAGGAATATCGCAAGCTCCACACCGTAGGTCGCAAGTGGATTGGTGAAGCCGACAAGCCTTCGAGCATCTGGTATCGCACTGTCACCTACAACATGATTCTGATTGCTTGCAACACGGGCATGAGGCCAGTGGAGATGAAAAATCTCCGTTGGCGCGACATCATGCCCGCAAAAGACCGCGAGGGCCGCGAGATTGTTGTCCTGTTCGTGCAGGGCAAGGACAAATCGCGTCAACTGGTCGCGCCCAAGAGTGTCGGAGATTATTTAGAACGCATCCGTGCAATCTCCAAAGCCACGGAACAGGACGATAGGGTATTTGCCAATATCACCGGCAAGCCCGCAAAGACTCTTTACAGCAGTCTGATTGCCGATCTTTTGAAGGAAGCGAATCTGCGCGAAGGAACGCAGGGCGTTCCGCGCTCGACCTATTGCTTCCGGCACACGTATGCAACCCTTCGCTTGCAGGAAGGCGTGGACGTATACTTCCTTGCCGAGCAGATGGGAACCTCCGTCCACATGATCGAGGAACACTACG
This sequence comes from Edaphobacter sp., assembly GCA_050012935.1. Classification (GTDB taxonomy): domain Bacteria; phylum Acidobacteriota; class Terriglobia; order Terriglobales; family Acidobacteriaceae; genus Edaphobacter. The sequence goes on from JBEKGF010000005.1 coordinate 59,661, forward strand.
GGCATGTGAACACCATCAAGCACGCCGACCGCGTGTTGCAGGGGATGGCGGGATGGGAGCTGCCGCAGCCGGACGATACCAAAGCCAAGGCATCGAAAGCAGCGGAGACGCACGATAAAGGCAAACGAGGTCAGCGCCATAGGCCGCGCTGACCCTGAGCCTCCCGAAGCCGTTTTTAGCCGGAGCCGTGGCGGAGGCTGGCGCAGGGAGGGCAATCATCTCAATATCCACTAAAATTGCTCTGATTTGCCGCTGCCCCGCCGGGGCGTTCTTAGCGGCAAATCTCCGCGCACGAGCCGCCGCTGGCGGCTGTTCTTAGTGCGCTTTGTGTGAGCCTTCCTCAATCGCGCCGTTGAGATTCCCGGCATGTTACTTCGCTAATGTGTAGCGGCCAACACGGAGATGCGCGGCACACGAATTTGATTCTCACGCTTGCGCGTTTGGGCAATGTCGTAAGACGACTGCATACGCATCAACGTGTCCATCTTTACTCCAAAGGCTTTCTCGATACGCAGCGCCATGTCTCCCGATAAATCGGCCTTGCCGTTGAGCAGACTGGACAACGTGGGCCGCGAGACGCGCAACGCTATCGCCGCCGCCGTGACCGTCAGCCCTGCGGCCTCGATAATCTCTGTCCGAATGAAATCCCCAGGATGGGGCGGGTTCTTCATGGGCATAGTCTCTTCTCCTTCGACCTAGTGGTAGTCCTCTAAATTCACGTCGCAAATCTCGCGTTCGGCTGTGTCGATACGAAAGGTTAAGCGCCGATTGGCCGTAACGCTCAGGCTCCATGTGCCCTTGCGGTCGCCCGTCAACGTATGTGCCTTCCATGAGGGCAGCATCCGCAATTCTTCCGGGTCGTCCATGTCGTCCAGAAAGGCAAACATCTTGCGGAGCTTGTCCACCGTGTCGGGAGGAACGCCTTTGGTAGCGTCGTCCGCGTAGAGCTTCTTCAAACCCTTATGGATGAAGTTGCGTATCCTCACCTGAATCACTGTAGCCTGTAGCCTAACACTTGTCAATCCATATCCATGCTTTGTCGGGAAGGGTGCCGTGCCCTTCCCGCGCTGCAACCGCCCATAGTGCCGGGCGTTTTCCGCTTCCCATCCATGCGGGGCCTGTATCCTGCCCCGCAACGCCCGCCCCTAAAAGCAATGCGGAAGTAGACCGAAATTTCTTCTTTTATCAAGTGCCCCCTTCATGCGGCTTTTATGGCAGAGCCGGTCGGAACCCGTCAATGCTCTCCGCTGCGCTTCGATGAACGCGCAGAAGAACGCGCGGCATTGACCGAACCCGCCTCGCCTCTGCCCGCCGCGCAAGACATGAAGGGGGGCACTCAACAAAAGAAATTTGGTTGAGAGCCAAAGGCGAAAAGCCCTCCTTCACAGTCTCGCCCCACGCGGGCAGTACAGGAGAGCGAAACGTCATGGCATATCGCAACCATCGCAATGCAGCCACCAGGCCCAGCATCTACCAGACCGTTACCGAGCGCATTATCGCCAGCCTCAAAGCAGGCGTGATTCCGTGGGAGAAGCCGTGGAAGTCACCGCGCTACGCAGGCGGGCCGTTCCCATGCAACTTCTACACCGGCAAGCCTTACCGTGGCATCAATGTTCTCTTGCTTTGGTCGAGTGAATACAGCTCCCCATTCTGGCTTACGTTCAAGCAGGCGCAGGCACTCAAAGGCAGCGTCCGCAAAGGCGAACACGGAACGCCCATTATCTTTTACAAGCAGCTTCCCGAATACGCGAAGAAGGACGAGGACACCACCGGCAAGGATGAGCGCGTTCCCTTCGTTCTCTGCCACTACACGGTTTTCAACGTGGAGCAGTGCGACGGCCTCACGCTTCCTGAAATCTTGCAGCCTGCCATTGCGCCGGAAATCGACGAAGACGAGCTTTGCGAAAACATCGTTACCGGATGGGAGAACCGCCCCGCGCTTTATCTCAATAGCCCTACCGAGTACCGCGCTTACTACCGGCCCACTACCGATTCCGTCCACATGCCCGCGCGTTCCCGCTTCGTGGATGCACCGCACTATTACAGCACCCTGTTTCACGAACTGGTACATAGCACCGGCCACGAGAGCCGCGTGCATCGCACCTTTGGCGACCGTTTCGGAGATGAGCTTTACAGCAAAGAGGAACTGGTAGCCGAGATGGGAGCCGCTTTCCTTTGCGCTATCGCTGGCATCGCCAACGAGCACACCGACCGCAACACGACCGCATACATCCAGAACTGGATTGAAAAATTGGAGGAGGATAACCGTCTCATCGTTCATGCCGCCGCCAACGCACAGAGAGCCGTGGACTTGATTCTCGGCAACACGTTTGAGGAAGAGAACGAGACGAGCGAAAACGGCGGGGATGCCGCTGTCAGCGGCATCCCCGTAGCCGTTGCGATGAATATCGCTCCAGCGGTCTACGGCCATGCTCATCTTTGAGCAGTGGCCGGACGCCTTTATCCAGCCCTCAGATACTCCGAGGGAGTGACAATGCGCGTTCCCTTGTACGCACCGAGAGTCAACAAATCCTTGTCGCCCGCAACCAGCAAATCCGCTTTCGCAAGGGCGGCGCACTCCAGAAACATATCGTCGTTGGGATCACGGCAGACCTTTACCGTGTCTCGAATCTTCACACGGATGCCGCGCGCCAGAATCGTTTGCAGCGCGGACGTTGCTCGGCGCTGCTCCCATGAAAACTTTTCCGTCAGGACGCGCACAATCTCCGCATCAATCTCATCGCAGGTGGCGATTACATCGCCGCTCATCGCTTTTTCCAGCGCGAGTGTCGGCGTGCCGCGATGTTTTGCAAACTGAAGCGCTGAAATCCAGACGTTTGTGTCTACGACGACGATCACCCGTTAGACCGTACCTTGCGGTGGCGCGGCTTCTTGGCACGCACTTCTTTAATGAGCCGGGGCACATCGGCCTCGGTGTAGCCCTTGGGGTTGCGGCCTGCCGCGTACTCGCCCAATTCGTCCAGTGTCCGCCGCGCCTGCTGCGCGGAGTAGGTGCGGAAGGCTTCGCGGAATAGTTCGCTCATGGTGCGGCTGTCCCTCTGCGCCAACGCCTCGGCCCTCTGCGCCAGTTCCGGCGGCAGACTGATCGTGTAGACCTTCGATTTCCTTGCAGTAGCAGTAGCCATGCCCAAATATTACGCTGTAATGGATTCCATTACAAACAATGGCTGGCGTTGCCTACCAACTTTTCTCCAGCCGTCCTGCCCGTGAGGGGGCTGCGCCCTAATGGGCAGCCCCGCTCTTCACTTGTATCTGTTGTATGCCTTCGGGCCGTCTATAACAAAACAGTCGTATTCGTGGCTGAATGTCGGGGCCGCACGGTATCGAAGCCCATAGCGCGTTTCGTGCCTTTTTCCGAAGATGTCGTCATAAATCACCCGGCCTCTAACAAAAAGAACCCCACTCCCCTTCCGATGTTCGGATTCGATTTCCTCAAAACTACGCGAATCTTTAATCGGAGACGAAAAGGGGTAATCGGTAGTAGCGTTCGGCACAACAGGGTCGCCCGCAAACTCCACAAATGCACCATAGCGCGGTCGGCGGGGCAGCGACGCAATAGAGGGTATCAGCATGATTTCCGCAGTGACTCCTCGAATAAACGCAGGCGTCTTGCCGCAGTTTCGGAAATCGACATTGAACGTATGGTGCATCCTCTGTGTTCCGTCAGTGGTCGGCGGTTCATGCGAGAGATGTACAAAGTTGTCCCACACCGGAACCAGGACAGCACGTTCTGTTTTTTGAATTGAACGATTCTGACGGAAAATCGCAAGCAGCGTTCCCAAACTGACGAGGACATACGCAGCTGTAAGCCATACGTTCAGCCACGCAGGCTCAATGTATGGCCCACGCATCAAAGCGGACAGAAGCGACATCGCAATCATGGATAATGATCTCTGAAATTATGGTGTCATGCGAGACCCATTGCGAGACGGCAGCGGTTTATAGTAGAGGCATGAAAACGCTCAGGCCTCAGAAAATTAAGCCTCCCAAGCGTTTCGCTGTGGGAACGCCTGTCCGAGTGAGATTGCCTGGTATCGACGGCGTTGTTATCCAAGTTGATGAAGAAAGAACCTTCATGTCCCAATACATGCACACGGTGCAAACGAAATTTGGAGAACGTAGGGAGCCGGGCAGCATACTCGAATTGATCCCGCCGCCCATCGGCGTCCCCACACCTAGAACCGGGAAATTGGCAGAGAATATCCATTTCCACGGTCCCAACGCGCGGCTGAACGTGGATAGCATAGACAGTTCCACTAACACCGTCTCCATGTCAAAAGATCGCATTTTTGTCGATCTGCGCGAACAGGCAAAGTCCATAGCCGATGAAGCTGCGCGAGCCGACATTCTTACGCGGATAGACGATCTTGAAAGCACCCAAGGGACAGGCGGCTTCTTAGCGGCTTATCAGTCGTTCATGGCGACTGCGTCCAATCACATCACTGTCTTTGGCTTCCTACTGCCGGTTTTGACGCAGATGCTGTCAGGCGGAAATTGAGCAATGCTATGCGGACAGGGCCAGACCTATGCGAAATCGTGACGTGGCGTGAAAGATGATGAAGAGAGCAGTAGAAGCGTTTCAGAACGGGCTAGACGCAGTCTGCGGTGAGAGATGGTTCCGGCTCTACGGAACCGGCCTTTGCATATTGGCGCTAGTCGTCGCCAGGTATGGTGCTGGCTTCACATGGCGGCAAGTCTTCGTCGGTTTGCTGGTCTACGGCATCTGGCAATCAGGCGCAGAATTTTACCAACGCGTTGAGAAGAAGCCAGAATTTCAGCGGATTCAATTCACAATTAGCCTGACTAACCTCGGACAAGCGCTAGTTGACGCGGGCATCTACAGCGAGGATGAGGTAAAGCAAAACGGCGGGGCGCTTTGGGATTGCGTCGGGCGGTGCAGTTGCTACAACATCACATTCACTTGGCTGGAACAAAGGTTGTTTTTTTTGAATGAGTCCAGTCGTTTTTCGGAATTCGCAGAACTTTCCATCGGCCTCAAGCCCTTCGGAGATCGTGCCCTAAAGATCGGCTCAGACTTCTTTTGGTATGACCGCATCGAATTGCGCGGCAAAGACGAATACGAACTGGTTCTAATCAAATCTGAAAACCAACGTGGGAAATGGCGGGGGATACTGCCGGACGATGAAGGACCTACCCTTACCCTCATCAAGCTCCCCTGGGAACTATTCCGCAGTCTGCAAGAGCCTCTCAAGGGTCATGGATCGCTTCTCAAGAGGATGACAGACCGAGAGAATCGGCAACGTGAGATATTGGAACGCGCCGGACTGAAATACTGCCAACATGATGAAATGTCTGACGTTTGGCACTACCAAGGAACGTATGCAACTCTTGACTGGCAGACGTTTTAGAATTCGGAGAGTTCTTCAACATCTACATCCGGTAGCAGGGGGATTATGAGATTGGCGAGACAACTGCTTGAAGCCTTCGCGCTTGCACTCGCAGCCGCAGCCGTAATAGTCGTCTTTCATTACTTCGGCGGATTCTCATTTCAAGCGTCACTCTTGCTCGGAGTCTGCTTTACCATTGTCGCCCTGTGGGTCTATCAAACCTACAAAGTCGCAATGTTCAAGCCTTACGGTGTGCAAATATTCGTCAACCTCGAAGCTCTTCGGGAAGACCTGGGGATGGAGAAGTGCATAGAACCGACTGATGGTGAAGAACCTGCCCATGAGCTGTACAACTTCACAGCCATTAGTGCAGCACTATTTGTCCATAATCGTGAGTACGTCACTCGGACAGCAAACGAACTGAAACTTACTGGTAGAAATACCCGTACCGACGATGAGTATCGTTCTGCAATTCGGTTTGGGGATACGATTCCCGGTATTCTCAAGTTCTCGACGGAATTGGTCAACCCTAAAACAACGATGTTCTGGATGCCACGGTTCATTTTCCTCTATGGCTGGACGGGCTTCGAGTTGAAGCTTCAGGTCGTCCCGGAGTGGTGGTCCGAGTACAAGAAACATTTGAGCCCTGAAATGCGAGATCTTCATGTGGACTATGACGGATTCATGGTTCTAGCTCACCTCCCTTATGGATATATCCCCGACCATGTTCGGCGGTGGCACGAGCCAACGAACCTGTTCTACCCGTTCGACAGAATCCATCGCCAATGGAAATCAAAGCTGGCGAAGCATGGCTGGAGTTTTACCGATACAGGCGAGGAGATCTCATCCCGCTACCTCATTGTCAGGTATCGGCCTATTTGGCCCGCTTCCTAGCTGATAAAAGCTTGATGTTCCAAATTGTCGTACAAATTCATCGTTGGTGCCGACATCGGAGAACACTTCTTTCGGCCATTCGTTTGGCTCTTTGTCGTTGTCGTGCGTAACAACGATGCTCGATTCCGTAAGAATCGCTAACGATTTGCCGTATTGAACCATCCCGGTGATTCTTCGCGTCATAGTCCGCTCCGGTTATTGCTATGAGGATACGCCGCTCTTTTGTTTCTTCGAGAGTAGGCTAAGGTCCGGGTCAAGGCCGGGCTTCGGCTATGCCGCTGCTATCCGGGGGCTGCACAGTAGAAGGCGAGAGCGAATGCAACATAAATCGACGGCGAGAGCAGGCAACAGCGGCGGATGTTGGGCAGAACCGCTAGGTGGGTGCGGAGGCGGGATCAGCCGCGAGCATCTCGTTTCCAAATGCGTCTTCCCGGATCAATCGATATTCGTGAAGGGGCTCGATTGGTGTCTTAACGAACCCAAAGAAGTCCGCATCGAAACACTGACGGCAAAGATACTTTGCAAGGATCACAACTCCGCATTGAGCGAGTTGGATTCCGAAGCGGGTCGCGCATTTGATGCCATCCGGGATTTTGCGCGGACAAAGATGAATCGCGAAAAGATGCCATACATAAATTGGGCATCCAAGCAACTCGCGGTTGACAGTCGCAAACTGGAGCGATGGTGTCTCAAGACGCTGCTCAATTTCAGCTTCGGTAGAAACCTAATCATCGGTCCCGGTACGCACGAGCCGGGAACGGTTCCCGCCGAACTGGTGAGGGTCGCCTTTGGCCTTGAAGAATTCGCTGTTGGGCGCGGCATCTATACGGCGTTCAGACAAGGGGAAACTTTTAGCTTGGACGACCACTTCAACTACGTCGCAAAGGCGCACGAAGCACACCTTGTGATGGGTTCATTTGGCCTTTGCGGGCTTCGCTTTTATCTGAATCTGTTCCCGACTGTGGGAGGCGCACTGAGCAGGATAGAAGAGTCGGACGTTTTCTATCGCAAAACTCATTTCAATCAACCGATAGGCAATAGCCTTCTTCGGCTGTCAATCACTTGAGCTTGACGGGGCCGTGCGCGGTCTCATCGGGGTAGCCGCTGGCGAGCTTTGCCGTTCTGACGAGTCCCAAATGGGCTTTGCATAACGGGGAGTCGTGCCAGGCAAGCATCCCCAAAAACCACGCTGCCTACGGCATCGGCTGGAGGAGCGACACGTCACCCCCAAATGGGATGCTGCTAGTTAACCGATCCTTTGGTTCTGTTAGCCAACGTTAACGCACTTTGAATCAACATTTTGACGATAGGCAGCTTCGGCACGGCGGCAACATGTTTACGCCAGTAAACACGCAGACGCCCCACAGTGCGCGGCGTGTAAACGTACTGATGGGCAATGGCTTCCAGTGTTCGGCACTTGACGGGAAAATTTGCGGGGTGCAAGCTGGATTTAAGGCGGGCTTCCCTTATGAGCACTCCCCGCATCCCGGTTCCGTTGCCGTCTCCGGCCTCACCGAGCGGCGAAGCGCGTCCGGTTCTCCGTGCCAAAACCATCGCAACCAGGGTTACGCCGGAGGAGCTGGCGGAGGTAGAAACCGCCGCCGAAGGCGCGGGAAAAACCTTGGCCGAATGGCTGCGCGAGCTGGCTTTGAAAGCCGCACGGGAGCGTCCGGCAGACCCTACAGAGTTGATGTTGGCCGAGGTCTCGGCGCTGCGATATATGCTCCTGAATCTCTTTCACGCGACGGCCCAGGCGAACGCGGAAGGCAAGCATCTGCTGCCCGATTCCGTGGTCAAAATCCGTGACCAGGCCAACGCGCGGAAGCTAGCCGACGCCCGCAAACTGCTTGCAGAGTTTCTGTCCCAGGAGGGACCGGGAGGCGGTGAGCGATGAAGAATCTTCTCTTTGTCCTCGTGGCCGGAATGTTTCTGCTGGCCGCTGGCTTTGGGGTGTTTCTGCGTCCATTGCTCTACACCCTGACACCGCTTCAGCGGTACTACCTCGGCGCATATCTGGCTAGTTCCTGGCATGAGACAGACCCGGCAGCAACGAGCGAGATTCAATGGATATGGAAGTTCAAACCCGAAGACGGATCGAAGAAGAGCAAACCGAATCTGCAATATGCCCTGGCTACCGAAGCCGACCTGCTTCCGATTCCGGCTCGGGAACTGCTCTGGAAAGGGGACATCCTGCCCTTCTGGATGAACCGGAAGGCGGAGGCGGAGGGCTGGACAGGCATCGATCGAGGCTTGCCGACAGAGGTGAATTCAGCGAAGCTGGCGGCGCTGCTCCGGGAGGAATGTTTCTATGGAGAGCCTGTGTGGCACTACTTTGTAGAGCCTGCCGTCATGCTCGGCGCTGCATTGCTTCTCTGGTTTCTGATCCTGTCGTGGCGGAGTGCTCGCCGGGAGCGGTATCTGTGGGGAAGGCCGGTTCCGCTATGGCGAGAGCTGGGGCAGAAAGTGCTTAGCTCGGGAGCTGGCTTCAGGAAGAGTGTCCGGGCGCAACGAGCACTACGAGCGTCTGCCCCGAAGCCTTTGATTGAGGTTCGTCCCTTAGTGAAACCGGCAACGATGCAGCAGGCCACGTTACCCGCAGATGCACAGACCGCACTGCCGCCTCCTCAAAGACCCGCTGCGAAGAGCAACGGGTTCGTGTGGGATGAATCCAAAGGGATTGAGTGAGGCGTCGAAAGGAGCAGAGCGCACATGCTGACCATCTCCAAACCGCTCTCGGCAAGCCAGGCGCGGACGTACCATGAGCGGGAGTTTGCCTCGGAGCGGCAGAACTATTGGAGCCGCGACCAACAGGGACATAGCGAGTGGCAAGGCAAGCTGGCCGAACAGTGGGGCTTGGAAGGTGCGGTTGGCAATGAGCACTTTGCGCGTCTGACCGAAGGCCAGCATCCGCACACGGAAGCGCAGCTCGTTCGCCATCAGGTTTCTAAAACCTACGAAGGAAAATTCGGCAAGGAAGTGACGAGCGTAGAGCATCGCGCCGGTTGGGATGCCACGTTCTCCGCGCCGAAGTCAGTCTCTCTTACCGCACTTGTTGGCGGCGATGAGCGCGTGCGAGAGGCGCATCGGGAGAGCGTACGTGTTGCTCTGGGAGAGCTGGAGCGGTACACCCAGGCGCGGATCGGCAACGTCCACGCGCCGGAGACGACAGGCAAATTCGTTGCGGCTACCTTTGAGCACGATACCGCGCGGCCAGTGGACGGTTACGCCGCGCCGCAACTCCACACCCATGCTGTGATCTTCAACGTCACCAAACGCGACAACGGACAAACGCGGCCCTTGCAGCCGCAGGAGCTATTCGCGTCGCAGCGCGTCGCTACCAGCATTTACCGTTCCGAGCTGGCGATGCGGTTGCAGGGTTTGGGCTACGAGCTGGAGCGCGGCAAGCATGGACAGCCAGAGATCAAGGGGTATACGAAAGAGTATCTGGAGGCCAGCAGCCCGCGCAGGGAGCAGATCAAAGACCATCTCCGCGAGATGGGGATTGATGGAGCGGGGGCCGCGCAGGTGGCCGCACACCGGACGCGGGACAGCAAGGAATTGCTATCGCCGATAGAGGTATTAGCGCGGCACCGCGAGCTGGCCGCGCAGCATGGACACCAGGCCGACCGGGTTGTGGCCGAAGCGCGGGAGCATAGCCAGCGCCATGTTTACGAACCCGACCGAAGCGCGCAGCACGCTGTCACTTATGCCCGTGATCATCTCTTTGAGCGTTCCGCTGTGCTGGACCGGCGCGACCTTCTGGAAGCGGCGCTCAATCGCGGCATGGGTGAGACGACGTATGCCCACGTCCAGCAGGAGTTCGCGCAGCGGGCCGCGCGGGGCGAGTTTCGCACGGTCGATCATGGCAGCAGAGGGCAGCAGTACACCACTGCCGCGATGCTGCGCATGGAACGCGAGATTATTGCACGGATGCAGGAAGGCAACCAGCGTGGGATGAGTGACCCGATGATGGTTGATGCGCATATTCGGAGTGCGACGGAGGGCCGTCACCCGGAGCTGAATGGCTCGCAGCGCCAGGTCGTTGAACAAGTGTTTCTTTCCCGCGAAAAGATGGTGGGTCTGGATGGAGTCGCTGGCGCGGGGAAGACAACGACGCTGGCCGTCATCCGTGAAGGCGCGGAGGCACAAGGGTACAAAGTGGAAGGCTTTGCGCCCACGTCCCGCGCGGCGCAAAAGCTGGCCGATGCAGGCATGGAAACATCCACGCTGCAAAAGCATCTTGCCCTTGGTGCAAAGCCGGATACTGGAGAGCGCCGCCTGTATATGCTCGATGAATCCTCGCTCACGTCCACCAGACAGATGCACGAGTTTGTGCATCGCTTGCATCCCCATGACCGCCTGTTGCTGGTTGGCGATCGGCGGCAGCATGAGGCGGTCGAGGCCGGGCGTCCCTTCGCGCAGCTCCAGGATGCGGGCATGAAGACGGTCAAGCTCGAAGAGATCATCCGACAGAAAGACCCGGAACTGAAACAGGTGGTCGAGCAGCTTGCGCGTGGCGAGGTACGCGAAGCCGTGCAGGGTTTGGAGCGGCAGGGCCGCGTCCATGAGATTTCAGGCCGCGAGGAACGCATCGCCGCGATAGCAAAGGAATACGCGAAGTCGCCGGAGGGAACGCTGGTCGTCTCGCCCGACAACCGTTCCCGCGTGGAGATCAACTTGGCGATTCGTGCCGAGATGCAAGAGCGTGGCTTAGTCAGTAACGAAGAACATCGCATCGAGGCGCTTGTGCCCCGCCAGGACCTCACCGGCCCGGAGCGGACATGGGCCGCACGGTACGAGTTTAACGATGTAGTGCGCTATGCGCGCGCGTCGAAAGAGACCGGCATGGAGCGCGGCGAATACACGCGGGTCAAGAGCGTTGACGCCGAGAAAAATCTGTTGACGGTGGTGCGGGCCGATGGCTCAGAGCTAACCTATGATCCTCGCAGGCAGCAGGGCGTGTCTGTGTATCGGGAAGAACCGCGCAGCTTCGCCGTGGGCGACCGGATACAGTTCACCGCGCCAGCCAATGACTTAAAGATTGCCAACCGCGAATTAGGAACGGTCGAGGACATAGGCCAGGACGGGCGAATGCGCTTGAAGATGGACGGTGGCCGCGACGTGCAGCTCGATCCGCGCGAGCATCCCCATCTCGATCACGGCTATGCGGTGACGAGCCATTCCAGCCAGGGGCAGACCGCAGAGCGCGTATTGATTCACGTCGATACCGAACTGGCCGCGAGAGACCTGCTCAACAGCCGCATGGCTTATGTCGCCGTATCGCGCGGAGCCGAGGACGCGCAGCTTTATACCAACGACCGCGAGAAGCTGCCGGAAGCGTTAGGGCATGATGTTTCTCACGAGAGCGCCCATGTGCCGACGATGAAGCCGGAGCAATCCATCAAGCCGCCGCAGCCTGATATCGCGCCCGTCATAGAACACGGCTTAGGCATGGGGCACAGCCTCTAACCCGACCTGCCCCGGATGATGGGAGCGTAGCCCAACCTGGCCGTGTGTCAAGGCCGCAGCCGCTACGCGGTGCCTTCGGCAGTCTTGACACACGGACCTAACGGTTGGGCAAACATCGTTCCACTATTCCGGGGCAGGTAGGAAAAACAAACAGACACAAACAACGCGGGGCGTATGGGTTAGCCTATTTACAAAAGGAGGTGTCATGAACCGAACAGTGGAAACTCAAATTGTGGACGCAGAAGAGCGACTCAGAACCGCAATGCTCAGTTCGGATGTAAGTGCTTTAGACGAGTTATTAGCTTCCGAGCTGATCTTCACAAATCATCTCGGGCAATTGCTGGGTAAGGAAAATGATCTCGCGGCCTACCGATCAGGCATGCTTAAGGTGAAAGAGCTGAAACCTTCCGAGCAGCATATTCGACTCACAGGTGATGTAGCAATTGTTTCAGTTCGCATGCAATTGTCAGGTACGTATGATGACAACCCAGCGAACGGCGATTTTCGTTTCACTCGTGTTTGGGCGCTCTCTCCTGATAAGGCATGGCATGTTGTAGCTGCCCATGCGGGATTAGTCGCCTGATTGGAAAATTCTTTGCTGAACAAGCGACCTTTGGGTTATGAAGCGTCAAAACATTACAACGAAAAGACGTCACGTGGAGCGGCTGGCAGCCAAAAATAGTGACTTGGAGCGAAACGGATTTCTTAGTGCGGGGGTAAAGTGGGGTTGAATTTGACGCAGAACCTTGCGAGTGGAAAGCTGTCGAATCTTGGGGCGGCTAATCTAAAGGTCGCATTTGAGTTGTTTATAAACTGCCTATTTTCATCCAAATATATAACACCGTCATTTCCTTAAATTTGCTAAGGTGGGGCTGGAGCCTGGCAATGTGCTAACTCAGGGGAAAGGGCACCACAAGGTCAGCGCAGGAACATCCGTTTACACCTGGTATGCCGCTATGTACGCTGAAAGCAGGCCATCGAACGAGACGATGATAGATTTTGGTAGCGAGGAGTGGTGCGATGATCCAAGTGCAATTACGACCTGAAACCGAGGCTTGGTTAGCTGCTGCGGCGCAGGCACAGGGAATCGACGTGGCGGAGTATGCGGGAACGGTAATCGAAAAGGCCATCTCCGGACCGCTCCCTGCGGGTTGCCCGCCGAAAACCGGGGAAAAGATTACTGCATGGCTTGATTCTCTAGCTCAGTTCTCCGACAAGATTCCTCCCATGCCCGGCGAGACCTTCTCGCGTGAGTGGATTTATCAGGACCATGACTGATGGCGTTGCATTCCTGCCTCATAGACAGCAACATCCTGCTGCGCGCTGCCTTGCGCGATAAATCCGGAGCACGTATTGGTTCGCTCCGCGCTTACAAAACCGATCTCCGCTGAAACCGTCCTCTACTTTACCCATCTCAGAACATCGCTGAATTTTGGAATGCCGCCACCCGCTTCTAAGAATCTGTCCAAAAACTGCGGGTGGTATCTGGTCTGTCCTATGCTTTTGAGGCGGTATTTTTTAGCTTGAGGCTATGTACTCGAGCGATTTGACGGATGTTCAGTGGGCGAAGCTTGAGCCTCTGTTGTTGGAGCGTCCAGGCGGTCGTCATGGCGGTGGTCGTCCGCGGAAATATGAGTTGCGGCGTGTCACCGATGCGATGTTGTATGTGGTGAATTGGGCTACCAGTGGCGACAACTGCCGGCCAACTTCCCTCCCCGGAAGACAGTGCATGAGCAGTTCCGGTCCTGGCGGGACAGCGGCCTGTGGGAGCGGATCGGCAAGACGCTGCGCGAGCAGGGCCGCACGGCAAAGGGCCGGAATGCCACTCCCAGCGTAGCGATCATCGACTCGCAGACCGTCAAGACGGCCCTAAAAGGGGGCGGCGGGGCTACGACGCGGGCAAGAAGATCAAGGGCCGCAAGCGCCACATCGCGGTAGACACTGACGGAAATCTGCTGGCCGTCGTCGTCCACTCGGCCGGCATCCAAGACCGGGTCGGGGCGCGCGCCGTGCTGATCCGGCTGTTCTGCCGGTTCCAGGGCATCGTCAAAATCTTCGCCGACGGCGGCGACACCGGCACTCTGGTCGACTGGGCCAAGGAGATGTTCGGCTACAGGTGCATGATGCCCGCCTTGTCGCCGCCGCCATGATCGTTCATGGGGTGACTCACATTCTTACGCTCAACGGAAAGCATTTCAGCCGTTTCGACGGGGTCACAGCTGTCCATCCAGAAAGCATTTGACATCGCACTGTCAGTTTTGGCACGTTTACCAACGCACGGCAAAATCTGAGACAAGTGTATCTCCACCCTTGCTCACGAACGCACGATAGGTCCCTGGGGGGAGAGAGCCGGGCAAGAAATCGACTTTGATATAGAGCTGCCCACCTACCGATTCCGCGTTCAGGTCTTTGTACTCCGGCAACACATGCTTATCTTCGCCAAGAGAGTGTAGCCTCAACAAGTATCCCGAGCGCTCCGTCTCACCGGCCAGTATGATTTGCAGCTGCACGGGAACGCCACGATGGAGTTGGTGGGTTGTACTCTGCTGCTGACCGCGAATTCGCTCGGCGACGAGCAGAATTACCTCTGGCTTCGCAGCATTCCCTGGCGACGTATCAGGCATACTACTCTGCACAGCCGCAATCGTTCCAGAGGAAACACTTTTTGAGTTCTGTCGCATCGACTTACTCGTCAAACTTAGCGTGATCCCAACAGCAGCCAGAATGCAGGCTACTGCTGCCAGCATGATGGTGACGTACTGCTTTCTACGAATCTTCTGAGGCCGCCTTATCAAGAAGGCTCGCGCCATGCTGACTCTCTGCATCCTGCGCGGAGATGCCTCAATCCACGTCTGGATGGAGCGTGCTTCTTCGGCAGTCAGCGACCCCAGAGCATAAGCGTCGATGAGGTCCTGTTCATGCACTGCGACTGCATCGGAAAAATCCTGATCCGTTAGCAGGCGCTCCTCGAATAAGGCGCGTTCATCCGCAGTCAGGTCTGCTGCGAAATATCGCAGCAGGCTTAGACGAAGATGGTCTTCAGAGATCAATGCGGCTCAATTCCTTCCTCTTCTATTGTGATGTGCAAACTTTTGCGAAAACATCACGGTTTCTCTTTCTTAAGAAAGCTGCGCATACAGGCCTCCAGGTCCTGACGCGCTCGCAACACCCGATTTCGCAATGAGTTTACGGTAATCCCCAGTTCGTCCGTGAGTCTTTGATGCTTCCTTGCCTTCTCGTTAGGACCATAGGTGTAATACTCCATGAGCAACCGGCGACGTTCCTGCGCCAGCTTTTTCAGACAGTGTTCCAGGGCCTCATCCATCGCCTCCTCTTCAGAGGTGGAAGCCGTCCTCAGTGTTTCCCAGTGCCAAATTGCTTCAGTTTTCTTCTGCTGCCGTCTGACCTCCTCCTGCAACAGGAGGCGCGCGACACCCAGCGCGAAGGCGGAGGGGTTGCGTACTTTTTCCGTGACATCTTCCATTACCGCTCGCCTGCCGAGCCTGTCGATCGCTTCATCCGCCAACGCCGCTGGATCTTCAACACCGTTCCACTCAAAGAAGCGCGAGAGTCTCTTGTGCAACTTCCGATATTCGATTCCAGCCGCCTCTTCATTGGGGCCCAGCAAATCGAGTATCTTATCGAACGCCTCTCTGTGCATCGCCCTACTTTCCCTTCATCGAGAGAGAAGCTGAGGACAATGCTCCTTCAGCGCTATTTTGCTCGATGGGAAACGTCGCAGGCCATCCCTCCAGAACAAAAGAAGCCCATGCCGTGGGAGATTCCGTTTGCGGATTGGCCAGCATCTTCAACTGGGCTTCCTTCAATGCCTCATCGGCACGCTCATGTTTCAATAGCAACTCACGATAGAAGCTCCCCATCAGCCCGCTCGCCGCGCTGTCATCGACGGTCCAGAGGCTCCCAACTACGGAGTGAGCGCCAGCAAAAAAGAAGGCGTAGGCGAGGTTATTGAGTCCTTCTCCCCCATCGGTGTCCTGCGTGTCTGTCCCGCATCCACTCAGGACCACCAAAGCCGAGGACAAATGCAAAGCATAAATATCTTTGAGCCAGAAGACGCCATCCTGTTCTTTGCCTTCGGGATTCCACATCGAGAGGGCTATGCCAGTAATTTCCGGGTGCCCGGACACCGTTACTGTGTGCGTGGCGAAATGCAGAATGACCGCATCTTTTACAGAAAGATCACTGACCTGGCTTGGAGCGGCATTGAATCCAGTCTTTAGAGTAACGGCTCCGCTGGGGGCATCTCGCGAGATGTATCGAGCCTCTTCCGTCGAGCCCGTCAACCGTTGCATGTTGGCGAATAGGAGATGGCTGCTGGCTGAGTGTGGCTGCGCATGAGCGGCAAGGCGTGGATCGGAAAGCGAAAATACCGGATCGGCAAAGACGGTGATGTGCAGCGCCTGCTCTTTGGCCGAGTGTTGCTTCAGATACACGGCCACGGAAGCCGATGGCTCCTGAAAGAAGTTGTATTTGCGAAGCGCATAGGAGGTCCCTGCGCCGTCAGAAACGCGCAGGGCCGCAAACGGCAATGGCATAAGGCATCCGTCGCCGACTATAAAAACGGTATGCGCGTCCCTGGGAAGGTGAGAAAGGAGCATTGATCCGGCGCGGCTGAGGCCAGTCTGCACCTGAGTTTCAAAGGCCCTTTCCTGCAAAGCGTAACCGCTGATGTCTTCGCCCGACTTGGGCACAGGGCGTCGGCGTTGCAGCATGTGTTCCAGCGGGAGCATGGTTCGCTCCAACTGATCACGCGGTGGCAGCGCTTCGACCGAGACGCCCCCTGGCGTAATCGACCAGCGGTAGCTATGTCTTTCGCCAACCCAGTAGGAAAGCAGGACGGAGTCCTTCTCCAGCAACTGCTGCTGAATCTGCGCCACATCCGCCGCCTGATCGCCGAGAAGAGACCTCAGCCTTCCGTCAGACGGCATCTGCGATTCCAGATTCTCTTGTTCCCGATAAAGCTGTTGCAACTTTGTCACAACAGCTTTACCGGCAGGTTCGGTGCTGTGGACAAGCAACGCCTGTTGCGCGGTCACTTCTCGCTGATTGAGTGCGTACGCCTCTCGCAGGCTTTCTGAGACGGAAATCGTGGTGTTGTATCCAGTTGAATCCAGCGTATCCAACAGCGACCTGGCGCGTGCGCGCTCCGTATAGGTAAACGCCGCCAACGCGTATCCCTTTGCCGGATATTCGCGGTTCAGTTGCATGCAGATGTCAACGGCGAGCTCATACCAACTTCTGTGCAGCGAAAAATAGGTCGCTTGCAATTCGCGGCTCGCCAAACTTCCGCGCGATGTTTCAACAATCTTAAGGGCCGCCTCTATCGAAGCAGCGGCGTCTTCCAATTTCCCTTCGTTCTCGAACGCCCTCGCCAATCCCGCCAGAGCGAGCGATTGCTCTTCGCGTTCCCCAGTGCTTTCGGCCAGTTGCAATGCATTGCGATACGCGGCTGCCGATTCTTCTGGATTGGCCGGCAGCAGCGCGTCTCCCAACGCGACTTCCGTTTCAACCTGCAGCGGCAGCGACGCCAGATCCGTCGCGAGTGACCCTGCTGCCTTGATGTCTACCTGAGCCGGAGATGGATGGCGCAACGCCAACTGGACGGAAGCTCGCTTCAGCAATAGGCCGGCTTCGTCCTGTTTCAGCGTCAGGCTGCGCGCAATCTCGATCGCCGCCGTATCTTCGGCAACTGCCTCACTCAGCTTTCCCTGGTGCTGCATCGCCGTGGCCAACAAACCGCGGGCCTCCAGAGAGACCGGATCGTTCTTTCCTTTCTCAAGTTCGATGCAACGTTGGAGCGCATGGCTCGCTTGCTCCCAATCGCCGATTTGCGTGTAGAAATCGCCGAGGTCTTTCTGTATCTCGGCCTCTACAAGCGGGGCGTAGCCGATCTCGGAAACCCAGGCAAGCCCCTGATAAAAGGTGCGCAATGCGCTTTCAAGGTCGCCCTGCTGTTGATAAAGCCCGGCAAGCTCGCTCAGACAATAGACAACTCCTGCCGTGTCGCGCTCTTCCTGGGCGTCCTTGAGCGCCTCTTGTGCTGCCGCGAGGGCATCGGCATTTTGTCCAAGCTCCCCGTATACCGAGGACAAGTTGCCAAGCACAATTCCTTGCCAGTAGAGATCGCCTGTCTGCCGGTATAGGTCGCGCGCGGATAGACCTGCCTTGATCGCAGGCTGGTATTCGCCGAGATCGTACCTTACCGAGCTCAATGTCTTCCACGCGAGCGCCTGTTGCGCCGCGTCGTCTGCCGGCGGCAAAGCGACTGCCTGTTCAAGCAGCGCTTCGGCGCCTGTGAAGTTGTTCTGACCGAAGAGCAGGTATCGCGCTTTCTGGGTCAGAATCAGGCGCTTCAACGGCGTATCGTCGAGCTTTGCCGCCAGAGCAAGGGCGCGGTCATAAAGCTGGGCTGCATCCACCTTGGCAGGAGCACCGGGCCAGTGACGGCGAACCAGTTCCGCGTTGGCCAGCAAGTCTTCCGCATCGCGCAGGTCCGTCGAGGATGGACTCACCGGCGCGGACGCATCCATTTCTACGGAGACCTCCGCCAGCCTCTCGCGCTCGAAGGAAGTAATCTCCAACGTGTAGTTTCCGGAATTCGATCCCCCCATTCCATACGTGAGCGCTGCTCCGCGTCCCAAATCGATCAACCACAAGGGACGGCTGCTTCCGTCCGGAGCCTTTTCCGCTACCCCGATGATCCCTCCCTGGAGGTGCAGGTGAACGAGAACCATCTGACCCTTTTCGAGAGTGACGATCAGAGTCTGGGGCAGCCTGGGCTTTAGTTGAAAAGAAACCGTCCGCGCCTGTGCTAACCCACTGCCGAGAGCAACACCGGCGATAAAAAGCAGCGCGATGGCGCTTCGGCCCTCCCGGACGGGCTGAAGCCATCGTGCGATGCCAGGCGGAAACGAAGCTCCTCGACGCATAGGACCACTCGCTGCGAACCTCGGCGGATCGATGGGGTTCAATCTCCGGAGAAAAGATTCGCATTCTGTCGATGAATATAGCATTCCCCGGTTATAGGACAGAGCAGGGAGTCCCGTGATTTGTGGCCCTTCGGAGCACACCCTGCGGAGTGATGACAGCCGCGGTCTTTCCTTTCTGAGAAAGAAGAAATAATCTGCGTGATGTTTTCTCTCATCCGAGCACACCTTGTAACTAGAGATAAAAATAGTCCGAGGCGAATCGGCAGGCTGGAGAGCTGTGTGGCTCAGCTTGCGTTTCCATCCGAATCTGTCCTGACGACAATACCCTCTGTCCGGAGTGTGGTCATGCCTGGTTTCTTCCGTGTTTTGCTGGCTCTCGTCCCCCGTCAGTATGCGCGCTTTCCGCTTCGCCGCATGCTCCAAACCGCCGCTTGGCTCATCCTCCCGGACAGACGCGCCGCTCGATTGAATCGAGCGAGAAATCCTGAAGCACATGAAATGCCCGTCAAGATGAGTTCAGATCGATCTGGGACGAGACGATTTCTCCGCCGCTATGCCGGCCTCTATCCGCGTCTGGTTCTCAGGTGTGACGCCCTGTCTCTCCAACCTTTCTGCCGCCGTATCGGTAAGTCTCTCGCTCGGGCAGAGCATCGCGTCTGCGGCTACTACACCAAAACTACGCCGCGACGCCTGTCGCGAATTGTCGGCATCCCACTCTTTGCCTGTATGTCATTGGTACTGATGGGCAACGACAGCTGTAACGACCCGGAACCTAGTCTCCAATACGTAAACGTCATGGTTCATGTCGGCGATATATTTCGGGCGCATGCACTCCCCAACGCTCAAAGAGGCTTGGCCCGTCCACGTTTGACCGGAACCGATGGGTCGCAGACCGGGATAGCCGCATTCCAGGGCAATTTCACAGGCATACAGGTTCCTTCCGGTGCTGTCTTCGTAATGGCACGCGAGGCCGACTGCTCGCTTGGGCTAATCACTGTTACCAGCGATTCTGACCCAGGGACCGTCACGCAGCATTACGAACAGACGCTGCACCAGCTCGCCTCGCTGAAAACAACGTCCAATGTCTTTGCCAATGGCTGCGCCAGCAAAAACACCGGCATTAGCTCGAACACCGGTCTCTTTGTCGGAGAGACGACTGGAAGCTTCCTCGAATTCGCCGGAGTGGGCTCCAGTGGAGTCTTTCTGTTAAATGGCAATGTAACGGCCGGCACGCTCACAGAAACCTCGGTAACCGCACTCCCCTACGCCAGCGCTATCGCGACTGCAGATCTCAACGGCGACGGCAACGGTGACCTCGTCGTCGTCAACGGCTCAGTCGCTCCTACCTCTTTTGTCTCGGTCATGCTCGGCAACCCTGACGGAACCTTCCAGAACCCAGTCAGCTACCCGACCGGAGGCACTAACTCTGTCGCCGCCGTCATCGACGACGTAAACGGCGACGGCAAACTCGACATCATCTCTGTCTCATCTGATATCGGCGGCGCGACACCTCAGCAAATCTCCGTACTCTTCGGCAACGGGGACGGCAGCTTTCAGAGCGCGCAAACCTTCGCCGCACCCGCTCTGCCCGGCAGCACAAATGCCGCCTCCACGCCCATCGTCAACCTGATCACTGCAGACGTGAACGGCGACGGCAAAAAGGACATCATCTGTTCCAATGGCCTCGTGCTCCTCGGTAACGGCAATGGCACCTTCACTGCCGCTCCAGCCGCGGCCTTCCCCTATACAACTGGCGGCAACAGCGAAGGTCCCAACCTCGCTGCCGGCGACATCAACAACGATGGAAAACTCGACATCGTCCTCAACACTGGCTCTACCATCTCTACCTGGATCGGAAAGGGTGACGGAACCTTCACCCAGGGCAGCCGCTACGCCTCCATCAACGACACCGGCTTCGTCACCATTACTGACCTCGACGGTGACGGCAATGCTGACATCTACGTAGGCCTCGGCAACGGCGGCCTCTTCAGCGGCGACGACTCCAACCCCACGTCCTCCTACGCACTGATGGGCAACGGAGACGGCACCTTCGTCGGCGCACCCCAATCCACCGGTGCTTACAACGGAGCCAACCTCGGCGATGTAAACGGCGACGGCATCCCCGACCTTATCAGCAACGCTACCGGCCAATTCAATCAGACCCTCCCCACGTTCACCGTCCAGCTCGGAAATGGTAAAGGCACCTTTACCCCAGGCGCTACCATCGTTGCGCCTGCCAGCTTCATCGCGACCACATCGGCCCTGACGTCGCCCGTGATGATCACCAACGCCAACACCGTTGGCCCCACCAGCTATGCGGTAGCTGATGTTAACGGCGACGGTAAAGCCGACCTTGTCTTCGTCGATAACGGTCTCACAGCAATCAATCCCGGAAGCGGTCTGCCGATCACCTATCCCGCTCCCATCTATTTCGTGGCTCTCAGCAATGGCGACGGCACCTTCGCCACCCCCGTCCCGTACAACTTCCCCCAGATTGCATCCGCCTCCGGCTTCGACGTCTCTGTCACCGCCAACACTGTCCAAATCGCCGACTTCAACCACGACGGTCATCCCGACCTCATCTTCACCTACAACGACCAGGCCGGCGGCCCCGGCGCCGTCCCCTACAATCAGGGCTTCGCCATCCTCACCGGAAAAGGCGACGGCACCTTCTCGACCACCGCCATCCTCACCCCCACATACAGCTCAAACAGCGCTCCCACATCCTCCTTCGTCCCGACGCTCCTCAGCACGGCTGACCTTAACGGCGACGGCAAGCCGGACCTGATCGTCAACGCTCCCGGGACCGTGATCACAAATTTCCAGCTTCAGACTGCAGTGCAAATCTACATTGGCAATGGCGACGGCACCTTCAAAACGCCAAACACCATTCCCGCCGCCGACGAATACGGCATTCCCGTGGTCGCCGACCTCAACAAAGACGGTAAGCTCGATCTCGCTTTTCTTGCAGAAACCTCCGCCAGTCAGGCTGAGCTCGTCGTTGCGCTCGGCAACGGAGACGGCACCTTTGCCACACCAACTGCCCTCAACCTTACCGGCGGTGACGCCATCCGCAGCGCTAGCCTTGCCGCGGCCGACTTCAACGCCGATGGCAACCCCGATCTTGCCCTGATCGACAGTACCGACTACAGCGGAGTCTTCTACGGCAACGGCGACGGCACCTTCATCTCAGTCCCCCAGACCGGCTACGTCGTTCCCAAAGACCTCCTCAACATTGCAGCAGGTAGCCCTGCAATAGCCGTCGATCTCAACAAGGACGGTAAGCCCGACATTCTCGCCGGCCCAACAATCCTGCTCAACCTCTACGGTTCCGCGCCCGTCGTCACCAACCAGGCGTCCACTACGACCGGCCTTACCGCCTCCGCCTCGACGATCACCTCCGGCAGCAGCATCGAGTTCACTGCCACCATCACCCCAGCCGCGGGCAGCACTGCAACGCCGACCGGAACCGTTACTTTCTATAACGGAACAGTCAGCCTCGGCACCGGGACCGTCTCCTCCAGTGTCGCCACCCTTACCACTAGCGCCCTTACCACCGCCGGCTCTGATTCGATATCCGCTACCTACTCCGGCGACACAAACTTCACCGGCAGCACCTCCGCCAACGTCGGCGTAACCGTCACCGCCGTTGTGGTGAATCCCAGCTTCGCCCTCGGCAGCAGCGGAAACATCACGGTCAGTCCCGGAGCAACGACGGGCAATACATCGACGATCAGCACAACCGGGTCGAACGGATTCGGCGGAGCAGTCAGCTTGAGTTGCACTGTGAGCCCGATGGCTGGCAGCGATCCGGCGACGTGCAGCCTTTCTCCACCATCAGTGACTATCTCCGGCGCAACGGCGCAGACCTCGACGCTCACGATCGCCACCACGGCGGCAACCAGCGCAGCGCTTAGCCTTCCCGGCCATTCCAAGGCAGGCGGAGTTCCCGTTCCCTGGTACGCAGCTGGTGGCGGCACCCTGGCTTGCGTGCTGCTGTTCGGCATACCGGTGCGCCGGCGCGGTTGGCGAGCCATGCTGGGCATGCTGATGCTGCTGGCATTTTTGACCGGCGGGCTCGCGAGTTGCAGCGGCGCAGGTAGTGGCGGCAGCGGAGGCAGTAGCGGCGGCGGCTCTGGCAACTCTGGTACCACGGCAGGGATGTACACCGTGACCGTAACCGGCGCTTCCGGATCGACTATGGAGACCACCGCGGTTACTCTCACCGTGAACTAGCTTGATTTAACGGTGTCCAGGCCAAGTGGTTGCACAACAGCTTGGCGATCAAGCAGATTGGCCCCTCAATGAGGGGCCTTTTTTTTGACCCTGGACAATTAGTTTCCGCTTATGCCTGCAAGAAGGTGCAGGATATTGCGGGAACGGAGAAGAAAAAAGAAAAATGCGGGGCTTTTCTCCTGTTCCGCTTTGGCGGAAGAATTGCTTCTCTCTTAGACTATCCCCCCTCTTTTTAATGAATGATCTTGCAAAAAACCTGCGTGATGAAAGCCGCATTCTGCGCACTTAAGTTGCGTAGGCTCTTACTCAATATCTGCGCAACTTCGATTGGAGTTTTGGTGAGCCGAGAAATCTCGGGCGGCGCACTCAACGCATGTGCCTTCAACAACCCATTGGTCCCAGGAGACGAAACATGTTGCAAATAGAATTCATGACTAAGAAACTAACCCGCGCAGCTCTTATCGCCGCAGTGAGCTGCATCTTGCCGCTCGCTGCCGCGCATGCAGACCCGGTTACCTACACCTACACTGGAACTGACTTCACGACTCTTACCTCCGACCCGACCGGCACCGCTGGCACGCCTTTCTCCACGAGCGACTCCATTACCGGGTCATTCACGGTCGCATCGGCGCTGGGGGATATCTCGTCGCTTACCCCTATCAATGGCCTACTTACCTCGTTCAGCTTCTCCGATGGCGTCGATACGTTCAGCAGCAGCAACAGCGCCATCGGCAGCATCAGTGTTCAGACTGACGCGAGCGGAAACATCGACTTCTGGAGCATTGACTTCACCTCAGCCGGACTTGGCCTAGATGAGATCGTTACGAGCAACGAGCCTGCTAACGAGCAATCCATGAAAAATCAAGATACTGGCAGCACCGTTGGCGCGAATGCCAGCTTTGAGGCGACAACAACCGATCCTGGGACATGGACATCGAGCATGTCGGTGTCCCCATCGCCCGTGCCCGAGCCTGGCAGCCTGATGCTGGTTGGGACCGGGTTGCTGGGTGCGGCTGGAACCCTTCGGCGGAGATTGCAACGGTCGTAGGGCGTACTTCAAACCGAAGCAAACGCAGGGCCGGGGACTGACTCCCCGGTCCTGCTTTATGGTCGTGCCGGACAGTAGGCCGCGAACAGGAGGCGCACGCAGAGTCGTTCCGCCGAGTGGATGGGTGAAGGATTGAAGGTGGTTAGAATTGGACGCGTCGAACAGACTGTTGCGTTCGACACAGCCGCATGCACTGCCAGCAACTGCTCCAGCACCGCCTACAGCTTATTCAGATGCAGCGTATTGAACCGGTGCGGTATCGACTACCGGGCATTGCAGCGTGACATTCCCCGGATGGCTGAAAAAACTAAGCCGAGGCGGAGAGGCACGGGTCAAGCCTCGAAGACCGCCGAAGGCGGCGCGCTTGTGCGGGCTTGACGCGGGCCGCGCCTCGGCTACACTGTCATCCTCCGGGGAATGTCGCGCTCTTTTGGGGAACTGAACCCAAAGAGGGGTCCTTTCGCGCAGCCAACATTACTTCCTAATTACCGACACCCCACTCGGAATCCAGAAGCGCGAACAACGCGGCGCAACGAGTGCATCAGCCTGTTCGCAACAGTCTGAGTTTTGGATTTTGCTCCGCGAACCTTTTGTCCTTACTTGCGGAGGTGTTGGCTGAAGACGCTCGCCTCCCGTATTTCCAAAGTCTCCTCTCCTCTTGCTGGCCTTATAGCCGTTTTTCCTGGTGCGCTCTCTGCCTTCTCCTATATCCTGAAGATGACTTTGGAAGGCGCATGTCCTGAACAAACCTGTATAGATGTGGAGCCTCAATTGGTTGTTGACATCAAGTCCATCGCTACGCGATGGAGCCAACCCTTGATGCAGAGCGCCTTCAGCAGGCTGGTCTGCTGCCCACAGAAGGCAATGGCACACAGGACTGGGTTTCGGAGGTCGAAAACAGACACAGCGGTACCGCGAATCGGCAGCGTGCGAGCTTCGTGGAAATCTGCTGCAGGATGCCAGCTATGGGATATGTGTCCTCTCGACAACTCTGGTCGAGGATGTTTGTTGAGCTACTCGCATCGGAAAACCCGCGAATACAATTGAAACGCTGCGTCCTCCAGATCAGCTGGATTCGCAAATGATCGATCGCCGGCAAGCTCTCAAGCTTATGCTTGCAGCTCCTGTGCTCAGCCATTTAGCGTTGGGGCGGTCGCAGGCTGACCCCTTCAGTGCCAAAATAAGCTCGGCGATGCAAGGTTTTGTCGCCGACGGCAAGCTTGTCTGTGCGGTCGGATTCGTTTTCCAGCGGGGGCGATTGCTCTTTGAAAATGCCGTCGGCTATTCCGATTTGGCAGCCAAGACACCCATCCGAATAGACGCGATCTTCGATGTGCGCTCGATCAGCAAACCGATCACTGCAATCGGTGTGATGGTTCTTGTAGATTCCGGAAGGATTTCTCTGAATGATCCGATTGAGAGGTACCTTCCCGAGTTCCGAAATGTGAAGGCTAATTCTTCTGGTGGACTGATTTCTCCTAAAAGGCCGCCCACAATCTTTGACCTGCTTACTGATACGGCTGGCATCAATGCTCAACTGAATGAATCGTTAACTCGTAGTTTTGTGCTGCCCCTGAAAGGGGCTGTAAATCTATACGCTACGCACCCTTTGGAGTTCGAGCCGGGCCAGAAGTGGGAGTACAGCAGTGCCGGATTTGCCATCCTGGGAAGAATCATTGAGGTTGTTTCCAAGCAGCCATTCCAGAGTTTTATGCATGAGCGCGTCTTCTCCGCAATCGGGATGCAAGACAGCTTTTTCTTTCCACCGGCAGACAAGGTGTCGCGGATACCGCTCATGTACATCCTCGAAAATGGAAGGCTGCACAAAGATGCACTCGATGTCACTCGCAAAGGACAGCTTTATGCTGCGCCAGAGTTTGGCCTATGTACAACCGGACGAGACTTAGAAAGACTTGCACAAGTGTTCTTGAACGATGGACTCTCTTCGCGCAAACGTTTCTTGTCTTCCCGGGCTATTCGCATGATGATCACTCGACAAGTACCTACCAATGACCCCTCACTCGATATGGGCTTGTCATGGTTTTTGCATACGGCGACGAATGTGCCCCGTGCGTATCCGGCAACAGTGGGGAGCTTTGGTGCAGCAGGAGCTTCTGGTTGCTTTTTCTGGGTTGACCCTGAGAGAAAGGTCACTCGAATCTTCCTGACTCAATGCTTCGGAAGTGAAGGGAAAGAGGCCGAGGAATTCATGCGTCTGGCGTGGACCTTGACAGGTAAGTGAGTGCTGAAGGTGTCGATAATAGGCCTCCACGAGCCGATGCGCCCTATCGCCAAAGCACTCAGCGAACTCTGCGAGTTCATGGAGACCTTCCATTCACGCATGATAATGTCCTTTATCATGCGGTGACTCGCGCTCATCCCAGGCGTTCGGGGGCATCTGATGCGTGGAACTGTTCGCGCATTTGTGTCCAATTCATATTAGGTGGGCGCAGATTTACCTTCGGAAGAAGGGGCGACGCACCCCGGCTCCTCGTGCCCAAGGGACCTATAGTAGCCAAATTAGCTGAAATTTACACAGTTTCCCTGCACAGTTCCTACACAGCTAAAAACAGGCATATTATCCACAATAAAAACAGAAGGATACAAAATCTTTATCACCTGCTCAGAATGACGACATCACAGTTGGGAGACTCAGAATGACTGCATCACAACTGGGAGACTCCTATTGTTTGTGGGTTTCGTCTTTGTAGACTACGCCGGACTTCATGACGAAGGGGACGTGCTGGAGAATCTTGACGTCTTTGAGGGGGTCGCCATCGATGGCGATGATGTCGGCCCACTTGCCGGGTTCGATGGCTCCTACGCGATCGGTCCAGCCCATGAGGTCTGCGGCGTTGAGAGTTCCGGTCTGGATGGCGGCGAGAGGGGCCATGCCGTACTGGTTGACGTAGACGTCGAGCTCGTGGGCGTTGAGGCCGTGAGGATAGACGGCGGCGTCCGTGCCCAGCGCGATTTTGACGCCGGCAGCGATGGCGCGTTTGTGGTTGGCCTTCATGGCTGCGCTGACGTCGGCCATCTTTTGCTGGTAGATGACGGGGAGATGGCCGTTCTCGCGCATCCAATCGACGAGGTAGGCGGTGGGGACGAGGTAGGTGCCGTGCTGCTTCATGGCAGCGATGCACTCGTCGTTGATGTAGGAGCCGTGTTCGATGGAGTCGACTCCGGCTTCGGTGGCCCAGAGGATGCCTTGCGCTCCGTGAGCGTGGGAGGCGACCTTGCGGCCGAGACGGTGCGCGTCGGCGACGATGGCTTGAAGCTCTTCCATGGTGTACTGGCTGGCCTGCGGGTCGTCGCCCTTGGAGAGGACGCCGCCGGTGGAGGCGATTTTGATGAGGTCTGCACCGTATTTGATGTTTTCGCGGACCTGGTGCTGGACGGCGGGGATGCCGTCGGCTACGCCTTCGCCGTGGACGTGGTACTCGTAGGGGAGAAGGTTCTCGTCCATGTGGCCGCCGGTGATGCCGAGCGCGGGACCACTGACCTGCATGTGCGGGCCGGGGATGTGGCCGGCGTTGATCTCGTCGCGGAGAGCAACGTCGGTGAAATCAGATGCGCCTACGTTTTGCGGACGGTGGTGAAGCCGGCTTCGAGGGTGACCTTGGCGTTTTCTACTCCGATGATGGCCTCTTTGGCGGGGGTCATGGAGAGCTCGTAGTAGGGATCGAAGTTGGTGGCCATGGTGAGGTGAGTGTGGACGTCGATAAGGCCGGGCATGACCGTGTATTTCGCGAGGTCGATTTCAATGTCGCCCGATTGCCTTGGCGTGGAGGCGGTGGGCGCGATGGCTGTGATGCGGTCGCCGATGACGATGATGGTTTGCGCGGCGGGCTCGGAGCCGGTTTTGACGTCGAGGAGATGGCCGGTGCGGATGAGCATGCGGGTTGGAGTTTGCGCGGGGGCGGCGAAGACTGAAATTTGTAACAGTATTAGTAACAAATAAAATTTGAGAGGATTCGCGCTGCGCATGGGTCTCCTGTTCGTGCTTTGAGGATTGTCTCTGTGAGTGTCGATGATTGGCGAGGGCCTTGTCGAGAGATTATTCGCCGCCGAGGGCGGTGAGGATGGCGTCGAAGTCTTCGAGGCCGGAGTACTCGATGATGACGCGGCCTTTGCCCTGCTTGTCTTCGATCTGGACCTTGAGGCCGAGATGGCGGCGGAGACGATCCTGGGCTTCGCGGACGTTGGGGTCCTCGGGCTGAGTGGGTTTGGGATCTTTTTTGGGTTTGGCTTCGGGGTTGATGAGGCCCTGGACGTAGGTTTCGGTCTGACGGACGGAGAGGTTGAGGGCGAGAACCTTTTGGGCTGCCGCGGTGATGGATTCCGGGGTGTCGAGGGAGAGGAGGGTGCGGGCGTGGCCGAAGCTGAGATCGCCGGACTCGACTTTGTGCTGGATCGATTCAGGTAAGCGCAACAAACGAAGGAAGTTGGCTACACTGGCGCGCTCTTTGCCAGTGCGCTGGGCCATCTGTTCCTGAGTGAGCTTGAAATCCTGGCTAAGCCGTTGATAGGCCCTGGCTTGCTCCATGGGGTTCAGATCGGCGCGCTGGAGGTTTTCGACGATGGTCATCTCAAGTGTCTGCTCATCAGACACTTGGCGAACGATGGCGGGGATGGTGAGCTTGCTGGCTTTTCGGCTGGCCAGCCAGCGGCGTTCGCCGGTGATGAGCTGGTACTTTATCTGGCCGACTGGGTGGCTCAGCGGGCGGACTACGATGGGTTGCACGACTCCTGAGGCAGCGATGGACTGCGCCAGCTCGGCGAGCTGCGCCTCATCGAAACGGGTGCGGGTCTGGTAGGGGTTGCGTTCAATGTGGTCGAGGGGGATTTCCAGGGGCTTGCCCTCCGAATCGGCCGCTGCCGTGATTGCAGGAACCGTGGCGGGCACGGGACGTGAGGGGAGGAGTGATTCGAGGCCCTTTCCCAAGGCTCGGCGTTTGGAATCGGTGGCTGGTGGCATGTCTTTGCTTTCCTGTTGGTTGCGTTGAGAGAGTTTGTCCTGCCGGGCAGGCCCACTGCGCGTGGGCGGGCAGCTTCGTGCCTTGTGTACCGGTCTTGCTAAAAAAGCTTGCGTGGGGCCCTCCCGCTGGGGGAGGTGAGATTGCTTATCCTTTCTCTGCTCGCCAGAAGCGGCCTTTTTTCTTTTCGGGAGCCTGGAAGGACTTCAAGGAGCTGGCCGCTGCGGCGGCGGCTGCTTTGCGGCGTTTCGCCTCGGGGCTTTCCATGTTATTGCGGGTGAGGATTTCGAGGGCTAGCTCGCGGTAGGCTTCGGCTCCGCGGGATTTTGGATCGTAGAGGGCTACGGGCTTGCCGTGGCTGGGGGCTTCGGCGAGACGGATGTTGCGGGGAATGGTGGCCTGGAGGAGCTTGTCGTCGAAGAAGGCTTTGAGGTTTTGGTTGACCTGCTGGGAGAGGTTGGTGCGGTCGTCGAACATGGTGAGGAGCACGCCCTCGAGAGCGAGCGCGGGATTGAAGGCCTGGGTGACGCGGTCGAGGGTGGACATGAGTTCGGAGATGCCTTCGAGGGCGAAGTATTCTGCCTGCATGGGGACGAGGAGGCCGTCGGAGGCGACGAGAGCATTGAGAGTGAGGAGGTCGAGGGCTGGGGGGCAGTCGAGGAGGATGAAGGGATAGTCGCCGCGGATGGGAGCAAGGGCTTCGCGGAGCTTGAATTCGCGGCCTTCGAGGGCGATGAGTTCGATGGTGGCGCCAATGAGGTTTTTGCTGCTGGGGACGAGCTTAAGGTTGGGGATTTCGGTGGGGAGCAGGGCTTCGGCGAGGGAGGCATGGCCGAGGAGGACGTCGTAGGTGCTGAGGCGTGCGTCTTCTCCTTCGCGGGGGCGGGCGAAGCCGAGGCCTCCGGTGGAGTTGGCCTGGGGGTCGCAGTCGATGAGGAGGGTGGGAAGGCCTTCGAGGGCGAGGGCGGCGGCGAGGTTGATGGCGGTGGTGGTTTTGCCGACTCCGCCTTTCTGGTTGACGACGGCGATGACCTTGGATGGCGTTGGGGCGGCTGATTTGGGCTCTGGATTAGTGGCGATCATCGGCGTAAGTAGAAGGGTATCGGGAGGCGGGTTTGGAGGCAATGCGCGGGGGCTGTGCAGAAGTGGCGGGGGCTGTGGAGAACTTGTGGAAGGGTGTTTTTTGGGCGTAATTATGCGGGTTTTGGAGTGTGCGGTGTGGAAATCTTTTGTTCCACGTGGAACGTTTTGGGTGGGAACTAGAGGGTTGCGGGTGGCTTGAGCTTTGTCACGGAGACTGTCTGGGTACGAGATGAAGGGATTGGATAAGTGTTGGATTTTGGAGATGGGAGGGCTGTTGCTGGACTTCTTTTCGTCGAGCAGTCACGGATGAGATTTTATTGGTGAAGGTAAAGAGGATGTTCCACGTGGAACACTTTTAGGATGGGTTCACGGAGTGGGGAGGTCTCCGAGGTTCAAGACATGGTCTGGCTCTAGTGGTGCATGCGGACGAGCAGGATGATGCCGAAGATGATGGTTGTGAGAAGGATCTCGGAGACGTGGTAGTCGAGGATCTTCTGATAGGATTCCGAGGTGTAGTGAAGCTCGGGCTCCTGTTGGAGTAATGTTTTGTTGGGGGTAGCGGGGTCGAGTAGGGCGGTGGCCTTGTCTTCTACGTTCACGTTCACGTTTCTAAACTCCCTTGGTCGCGGCACAGAGATATCCTGTGTCTTTTGTGCGAACTGTCTTCTTGGGGAGTTCCCCCGCATTTCCAGGGGCAAGGGTGTTTATAACAAAGGTTCCTCGTGACTTCAACTGATTTTTGCAATATTTTGCGGATTTATTCCAAAACGGGAATTTGTGGAACGATAAGAGCGGCTGACTGGCCTGGGCCGGTCTGTTATCCCGTCTGTTATCCGACGATTGTCTCGATGTAGAGAATCCCGGATTGGGAGTTGGGAAGGGGGATGGAGTGTCCGTTCGTGGGCGCCTGCGCGGCTGTGGTGAGGAGGATAAGCTGGCCGCCGGGAATGCTCCGGGCCCTGGCGGCGGGGAGCGCGGCTTCCATGTTGTCCACGGCGCGGAGGGCGACGGCGTGGAACTGGCGGGCAGGGGGCATGGCTTCAACCCGGTTGGGCCAGATGTTGGTGGAGAGTTGGAGGGTGCGGACGGCTTCGCGGAGGAAGGTGGATTTTTTGTTCTGGGATTCGGCGAGGGTGACGGCTATCTCGGAGCGGAGGAGGGCGATGGGCAGACCGGGGAAGCCGGCTCCGGAGCCGAAGTCGAGGAGGGTTTGGGTGCCGGGGAGCAGATGGGAGGCGGCGAAGAGGCTCTCTCCAAAGTGGCGGCGGACGATCTCTTCGGGGTCGCGGATAGCGGTGAGATTGGTGCGGGCGTTCCACTTGAGGAGGAGGTCAAGGTAGGTGGAGAGGCGGGGCATTATGTTTTTCGGTGGGGGTACTGCCAGGTAGGGGGCGAGGAGGGTGGCAATCTCGGATTCGGTGAGGGTCGGCATGGCAGGTGTCAGTATCTCAAAAGGAGCTCGGAGGCCGAAGTCAGGATGCAACGGCGATTCGCTCCTGAAGGAGTTTAAAAAAACGAACGCCAAGGACGCGAAGGTTGCGCCAAGGACCGCGAGGGTCATCATCCGCACCTTGATGTTTACTTTGTGTCCTCAGCGTTCGTTTTTGAATCGGACGAGTTTTGCGGTTTCTTGATCGTTCGATGATTGTCTAACGGTCGATGGCCTGGAGAGCGACGGCGTTGTAGCGGTCTCCAGCTATTTCCGATTCGGGGATGGCGGCTTCCAGTTCTTCGACTTCGGCTGGAGTCAGTTTGATGTTGACGGCCTGGGCGTTTTCGTCGAGGTACTTGCGGCGCTTGGTGCCGGGGATGGGGATGATGTCTTCGCCTTTGGCGAGAATCCAGGCGAGAGCGAGTTGGCCTGCGGTTGCGCCTATGTGTTGGGCTATTACTTCGACTCTTTCGACGAGAGCCAGGTTTTTGTCGAAGTTCTCTGACTGGAAGCGTGGGTAGCGGGTGGCGCGGAAGTCCTTCGCGTCGAGGTTGCCGGTCTGCTTGATAGCGCCGGTCAGGAAGCCGCGGCCGAGTGGGCTGTAGGGGACGAAGCCGATGCCGAGCTCGCGGATGGTCGGGATGATCTCGGATTCGGCGTGGCGTTCCCAGAGCGAGTATTCGGTTTGGAGGGCGGTGATGGGGTGGATTTTGTGGGCGCGACGGATGGTGGCGGCAGAGGCTTCGGAGAGGCCGAGGTATTTGACCTTGCCTGCTTTCACGAGGCCGGCCATGGCTCCCACGGTGTCTTCGATGGGAGTATCGGGGTCGACGCGGTGCTGGTAGTAGAGGTCGATGTGGTCGACGCCGAGGCGCTTGAGGGAGGCGTCGCATGCTTGCTTGACGTGCTCGGGCTTGCCGCTGACTCCCATGTTGGCCGGGTCGTCTTTGCTGCGGAGGTAGCCAAATTTTGTGGCGAGAAAGACTTCGTCGCGGCGCGATTGGATGGTCTTGCCGATGAGTTCTTCGTTGTCGCCGAGACCGTAGGCGTTGGAGGTGTCGAGGAAGTTGATGCCGAGATCGAGTGCTCGGAGGAGGGTGGCGGCAGATTCTTCATCGTTGCGTTCGCCGTAGAAGTCGCTCATGCCCATGCAGCCGAGTCCCATGCGGGAGACGACTGCGCCTTGAGTGCCTAGCTTTACCTTTTGCATGCTCATGCCGAGTTAGATGACGGCGGCCGAGTGGAAGTTCCTTTTGTCGGGAGGGAAGCGTGGAAAGGCGAGGCTTCAACGCTGTGGCACTTTTCTTTCCGAATTACGCCTTTACAGATAGGAATGCCGGCAAAAATGCCGCTCGGCCTCTGTTGAGGCAGAGGAGGACATCATGTCTGAAGATTCGATCCACAACATCATTGCGATTGTCGTCCTTGTTCTCATGTTCTCCTGGGTACCGCTTGTCAATGTCGTTTGTCCGCCTGGGTGGCGGTCGACGAAGGAGTCGTCAACAGAAAAGAAGGAACGGGGGAGACACCAAGAGAGACAGCCCCTCCGCTGATCATGAGGCGGCAACCGAGGTGTGGACGGGACGAGGCTTCCATGCGGCGGCTTCGGCGATGAAGCGGTCGAAGAGGGCGCGGGATGCGGGGCTGATGTCGTAACTGCGCTCGGGGTGCCACTGGATGCCGAGGACAAAGTGGCCGTTTGGATCGTGGGGGTCCTGACCG
Organism: Edaphobacter sp.; assembly: GCA_050012935.1. GTDB lineage: Bacteria > Acidobacteriota > Terriglobia > Terriglobales > Acidobacteriaceae > Edaphobacter. The sequence goes on from JBEKGF010000005.1 coordinate 92,840, forward strand.
CCTTCGACGGCTTCGATGACGGCGTCCTGGGGGCAGCGGGCGGAGATGCGGAGGCCGTCGCCGGGGATGCCGATGGCCTGGTGATGGCTGGAGTTGATGGGGAGGCGGAGGAAGTCTTCCTGTTGAGGGGCTTCTTCCGGGGTGAGAAGTGTGCCGAGAAGGGATTCCGGGGCGACTGCAGCCGTGTGGGCGATCGCGACTTTGCCGCCTGCGGAGTGATTGACGAGAAGAGGGCTAAGGTCTTGTACGAGCGTGCCTCCGCGCCAGGTATTGAGGATCTGGGCTCCAAAGCAGATAGCGAAGAGAGGCTTGTAGAGGTTGTGGGCGTCCTGGAGGAGGAGTTCGTCGACGTTTTCGCGGGCGGGGTCGGCTGGGGCGCACTCGGGGATGGGGTCGTGGCCGTACTTGTGCGGGTTGACGTCGGCGGGACTGCCGGGAAGGAGAACGGCGTGGCAGGTGTTGATGAGATTGATGGTCTCGACTGGCGTGGCATGGAGAGGGATTTCGACTGGCTCGCCGCCGCTGCGCTCGATGCAGGAGGCGTATTGGGGCCAGGAACGGTGATTGTAGCCGGCGTTGGTGCTGGTGGGTTGGGGGATAGCGATGCGGGGCTTCATGATTTGGTTAATGATACTGCTGGCGACCGCGGATCGGCACGGATCAGTGCGGATGGGACGATAGTTCGAAGCTAGAGGACAGAGTCGGCGATGTAGGTTTCGGTCTTGTGGCTGTCGGGAGGCTGGCCGAGGATCAGTTTCGCGCCGGTGCGCTGGAAGGTGCAGATGGGTTGGTTGTTGAGGTGATAGGTGTGGGTGGCTGCATCCCATGCGCCTTCGTAGTTGCTGAAGGGGATGCGTACGCTCTCAGTGTTATCAGTGGAAAAGACCAGAATGGCGTCGGCCATTGCCTTTTGCTGAGCGGCGATGTTGGGATCAGTGCTTGGAGTCGCAGGCGGAAGGGGCTTCCATTTGCCGAGGAGAGGATCGGCGGAGGAAGGTGAGGGGCCGATGCGGGTGAAGAGCTGCTCCGGCGTATTTGGCGCGGTGATGTGGAGAGTGTCGTTATCGACACGGAAGCTTACGGTGATGGGAGCGCTGTCGGCTCCGGAGGGCGAGGTGAAGGTGTTCCCAGAGCGGGTGAAGGATAAGGTGACCATGGCGCCGATGTGCATGGTGAGCGTTCCGTCGGGATGAAAGTCCCACCAGGAGCCTACGCCGCCTTGCGAAGGGTGTTCGGCGACCCAATGGCCTACGGGGGAGTCGGCGGGTGGGTTTTGCGCGTGGAGTGTTGCGAGAAGGAGAGTGGAGATGAGGCTAAAGCGGACGGCGTTTTTGCAGCGCATGCGGGAGGTTTCCGAAGAGAAAGATGGCGTCCGAGAGATTTTACGTTGTGCGAGCCGGGATGAGGCGATTATTGCGGTGAATGTTGGGAGTAGGTAGCCGAGATGGAGGCGTAGAGGCGCTGAGTGAGGGTGTCGGCGTCTCGGGTGGTTAGGCCAGCAGTGGGGATGGGGTCGCCGACGATGATTTTGAGGGGGCGTGGGTTCAGGGCGTAGACGTGGATGGGAAGCAGCTCGTAGGTGCCGACGAGGGTGAGGGGGATGAGTGGGACCTGAGCCTTGATGGCCATGTAGGCGCAGCCGGACATCATGGTCTGGAGATGGCCGGTCGCGGTGCGGCCTCCCTCGGGGAAGAGGACGAGGGGTAGTCCGTGTTTGAGGGTGGTGACGCCGCGATTGAGGCTGGCGATGAGGGAGCGGGGGCTGTTGGTGTCGACGGGGACCTGGCCGGAGCGGTTGAGGTACCAGCCGATGAAGGGGGTCTTCCAGAGGGATTGCTTGGCGAGGATGCGGAACTGGAAGGGGAGGTGGGCGAAGAGGACAGGGGTGTCCATGTAGCTGAGGTGGTTGGAGGCGTAGACGGCGGTTTCGTGGACATGGAGTTTCTCGCGGCCGATAATTTTGACGGGAGAGAGGCTGATGAGGAGGAGGACTCGGGCCCAGAGGCTGGCGATGAAGTGTTGCTGGCGGCCGGATTTGTCCCAGAGGCCGCATACGAGGGAGATGCAGCCGAAGAAGGCAGTGGCTAGTCCGACGAGGGGAACTAAGAGGAGGTACGAGAGCCAGCGGAGAGCGAATGGGGGGTTTTTGGAGTGTGTGACTGGTATGTCTGGTTCGGAGACGGAGAGGACGTCTGCGGCAGTTATCTTGGATTTGGTGGAGGAGGAGGCGTTTTGGTCCGGCTGTTGGACCAGATTATCCGCTATGGGGGAGTCGTTCATTCCTGCTCCGCAAGCTGGCGGATTTCGCCTACGAGGTAGATGGAGCCAGTAGCGACGATGAGGCCGTTGGGAGGGGTGATGGCTCGGGCCTGGGTCAGGGCGGCGGAGAGATCCGGGGCGGCTTGGGCGGGGATGTCGAGGGCGCGGGCGGCGGCGAGAAGTTCTTCGAGGCTTGCGGCGCGGGGGTTCGGGATCGGGGCGAAGAGGATGTGGTCTTTGCTGCGTTCGGGATCTCCTGCGGTTGAATCGAAGAGGGGGAAGAGGATCTGGGAGATCTCCTTGAGGTCCTTGTCGCGGAGGCAACTGAAGAGGAGAGTGCGAGGCTGGGTCGCGGGGAGCTGGGCGATGGCGGCGCGGAGGGTCCAGGCGCCGGCGGGGTTGTGGGCTACGTCGAGAAGGAGATCGGGGCCTCCGGGGTGGGAGACGAGTTCGAGACGGCCGGGCCATCTGGTGTTGCGGATGCCTGTTTCTATGGCTGAGTTGGTTATTTTGTAACAATTCTGGTTACTTATTGGGTTATTTTGGGTCGATTTGTAACTTGTTTGGTTGCGTAATTCGACTGCGGCCGCGATTGCCAAGGCGATATTGCGCTGCTGATGCTGGCCGGGGAGCGGGGAGTCAATCTCGATGTGTTCTCCGGCGAGGGTTACAACGTAGTGGTTGCGGGGCAGGGACTGCGTTGTTGCAAGGTGGTCCTCGGGCACTGAGGGACGGACAGGCGTATGCGGGATGAAGCCGGCAGCGCTGATGGCTCGGACGTCGAGGGCCGTCGCTGCTTCGCCGATGGCCTGGTTGGCTTCGGGATGCTGGGGAAGAATGATCAGAGTGCCGTTGGGGCGGAGGATGCCGGCTTTTTCGCGGGCGATCTCGGCGATGGTGTTGCCGAGGTAGTCCTGGTGGTCGAGGGCGATGTCGGTGATGATCGAGATGAGGGGCTCGACGATGTTGGTGGCGTCGAGGCGGCCTCCCATACCGACCTCGAGGACGGCGATGTCGACGGGATTTTCGGATGTCTTATCGGCAAAGTAGAGGAAGGCGAGGGCGGTGAGGACTTCGAAGAAGCTGGGGGGATGGGGTAATGCTCCTTCGCGGACGAGGCGCTGGGCGGTATCGTCGACCTGGAAGTAGAGGCGGGCGAAGTCGTCGTCGGGGATGGGGAGGCCGCCGATGCAGATGCGCTCGTTGACGCGCGAGAGGTGCGGCGAGGTGTAGAGACCGGTGCGGTAGCCTGCGGCGACAAGGATGCTGGCGAGGGTGGCGGCGGTGGAGCCTTTGCCGTTGGTTCCGGCGATGAGAATAGAGGGGAAGGTGGTTTGGGGGTCGCCGAGAGCTGCGGCGAGAATGCGCATGTGGGCGAGGTCGAACTTTCTGCGGGGAGTACCGGGGGACGGAGGAGTGAGCTCATGGCCGAGGGCGTAGAGATGATCCACCGCAGCAGTGTAGGACATGGGGTTATTTTAGGCGAAGTCGAGTATTTGGGTGGTCTATCTGGTACCGGCTAGGGACCGGTATGGCTTTGCTCCCTCGAAAGGTCGTGGCCTAACACGAAGGTGGGATATCGAGGCTGATTCGGACGGGGGATAGTAGGGAATCAACTGTAGCAACATGCAATGTTTTGCACGTTTACTGCCGGTTCAACCCTGAGGGAAGTTGCAAAACCCAGGGAGAAAGGAGATGGTTGAATGCATATCGCGTTAGGTATCTCGTTTGGGATGATTGCGGCTGCGCCGTTCGTTGGACGGTGGAGGGCAAACGTATGGCTGAAGAAGCACATGCCTGCTGAGCAGCCGGTTAAGAGCATCCCAGAGATTGCATAGGATTTACCGTGCTTGCACGACAAAGCACAGGACCGCTGCCGGGATGGCGCGGTCCTTCTTTTTTGTACCCAGAGCTAGTTGAGAAAACCGGCAGACAGATCACGGATGCTCCATGGCTGCCGGCCGGTTTGAGGATGCTGCTTTATTTGGAGGCTGCGAGGTCGACCTCGTGAATGAACTTTTCGAGGAAGACCGGGGTTTCGATCTGACCCTGGGCGACCTTGTTGGTGCCACCGGCGTGAATCATGGTGATATCGGTGATGCCGATGAAGCCGAAGATGACGCGGAAGTAGGGTCCCTGGGTGTTGTAGGACTCCATAGGCGAACCTGCGGTGTACTCGCTGCCGCTGGCGATGATGATCGTAACCTTTTTGCCTGCGGCGAGGCCTTTGAGTCCCTCAGGACCGAAGGAGAAAGTCCTGTTAAGGCGGACGATGTGGTCGATCCAGGCCTTGAGCACGGCGGGGACGTTGAAGTTGTACATCGGGGTGGAGATGACGACTTCGTCGGCGGCGAGCAGCTCGGCGATAAATTCGTCGGAGATCTTGAGGGCGGCTTTGTGCTCGGCGGTATGGGTGTCGGGAGAGCTAAAGGCTCCAGCGATCCAAGGGAGATCCACGTAAGGGATCTGGGTGGTGGCGAGGTCGCGGGTGATAATCTTTCCACCGATGTGGTTGGACTGCCACTCCGTTGCAAAGTGATTGCCTAGCTTGCGCGAGATGGAATGTTCCCCTCGCGGGCTTACATCGATTTTTAAAAGTGTGGACATTGTCTCTCCTATGGGCCGCATTGAGGCGGACGTAAGGTTTGATGTCCATCGAAACGGTAGGATTCACTCGATATCGAGATTTACGATTCGGTAATAAATCTCTCAGGGCTAGACGGCATTGTCGAGCAGGGAGCCCAGGGTGGCTGAGGCTGAGAACGGACGGGCACCGGTCCAGCTTGGGATGTTGAAGGGGCTAACGGGATGAGCACCGGGAGAGGTAGAACGCGCGGTGTGATGGGTGCGGAGCGCGTGGCGGATGATGCGGCGGCTGGCGTCCTCTCCGATTCGCATGCCTTGTTCTGAATAGATGAGGAAGCTTTGTCCGCAGACCGGGCAGCGGACCGCTGCGGCGAGCTTCGATTCCTGGCACACGTGCCTAGCTACCTGCCTTCCGATGGCCTGAATTCATCTCGCGTGCGATGAGATGCAGCGCGAAGACGAACTGAGCGATTATGCGACCGCACAGGCGGCGCGGAAATGGTCCAGGATGGGAGTGCGGATGCAACAGAGGTGGGATCGCAGTTGGTGCCGCGGGGTTAAAGGAAATATGCTGGTAGTTACGGTATGAGCGAGCAAACGATCAAGATTCAGCTTCCGGATGGTTCCGTGCGCGAGGTTTCGCGTGGTACGACAGCGCAGGATGTGGCGATGAGCATCTCACCGCGACTGGCGGCGGCGGTGGTGGTGGCACGGATTCGTCCGCTGGCCGCGGTTGCCGCAGGCGCGGGTGCGATGGGGGAAGAGGGCACGGAGGCTGCAATGTATGGCGCTTCAGAATCTTCGGGGGGCGAACGGCTGGTGGACCTTGCTGCTCCGCTGGATGAGGATGTCGCGCTGGAGCTGCTGAAGGAGACAGATGAGGCTGCGTTGAAGGTGGTGCGGCACTCGGCTGCGCATGTGATGGCGACGGCGATCCTGGAGCTGTTTCCGGAGACGAAGCTGGGGCATGGGCCGGCGACGGATTCGGGGTACTTCTATGACGTGTACCGCGAGACACCGTTCACGGAAGACGATCTGGCAGCGATCGAAAAGCGCATGGGCGAGGTTGTCGCGCGCGACGAAAAATTTATTCGCGAGAACGAATCGCGAGAGATGGGCTTGAAGGACTATGGGGCCCAGGGCGACTTCATGAAGGTTTACTTTATTGAGAAATTCACCAAGGCCGGCGAGGAGATTTCGCTTTATCGCAATGGCGGGTTTGTGGATTTCTGCCGGGGGCCGCACGTTCCTTCGACGGGGCGAGTGAAGGCGTTCAAGGTGACGTCGGTTGCTGGAGCGTATTGGCTGGGGGATGAGAAGAACCAGCAGTTGCAGCGAATCTATGGGACGGCATTTTTCAATGCGAAGGATCTGGATGCGCACTTCAAACGGTTAGAGGAGATCAAGGCTCGCGATCATCGCGTGCTGGGCAAGCAGCTCGACCTGTTTTCGATTCAGGAGGTCGCTGGTTCAGGATTGATCTTCTGGCATCCGAAGGGCGGGATGATCCGGAAGACGATGGAAGACTGGATGCGGGATGAATGTATCCGTCGCGGTTACGAAATGGTTTATACGCCGCATATCATGCGGCGCGAGCTGTGGAAGATTTCGGGGCATGAGGGATTCTATTCGCAGAATATGTATCCTCCGATGGAGTTGGATGATGCGGAGTATCGGCTGAAGCCGATGAACTGTCCAGGGCATATTCTGATCTATAAGAATTCTCCGAAGAGCTATCGCGATCTGCCGGTGCGGTATGCGGAGCTGGGGAATGTGTACCGGTATGAGCGGTCGGGGACGATGCATGGTTTGCTGCGCGTGCGTGGCTTTACGCAGGATGATGCGCATATCTTCTGTACGCCAGAGCAGATCGTCGGCGAGATTGAAGCCTGTCTCGATTTCGCGGAGGCTGTGTTGAAGACCTTCGGGTTCAGCGAATACCGAGTGGAGCTCTCACTGCGCGACTCGAAGAAGGCCGGTGAGTTTGTGGGCAATGCAGCCGACTGGGAGAGCGCTGAGTCGGTTCTGAAGGGTGTGTTGACGAAGCGAGGAGTGAACTTCAAGAGCATCCCCGGCGAGGGAGCGTTCTACGGGCCGAAGATCGATATCAAGCTGGTGGATGTGCTGGGGCGGCTGTGGCAGTTGTCGACGGTGCAGTTCGACTTCAACCTGCCGGCGCGGTTTGAGCTGGAGTATACGGGGGAAGATGGCGAGAAGCATCAGCCGGTGATGGTGCATCGTGCGCTTTTTGGGAGCGTCGAGAGGTTTTTTGGAGTTCTGATCGAGCACTATGCCGGGGCGTTTCCGCTGTGGCTGGCCCCGGTGCAGGTCGGTTTGGTGCCGATCTCGGAAAAGCATGTGGAGTATGCGACCGCAGTGAAGGCTAAGTTGGAGGCTGCCGGGCTGCGTGTAGAGCTGGATGCGCGGAATGAAAAGATGAATGCGAAGATTCGCGAATTCACACTGCAGAAGGTTCCGTTTGTGCTGGTGATGGGAGACAAGGAAGCAGCGGGCGAGGCAGTGAGCGTGAGGACTCGCGGCAAGGGAGATGAAGGAAGTGTCGCGCTGGAGGCGTTCCTGGCGCGGTGCAAGGAGCTACTGGAGACACGGGCTGCGCAGCTTTGAGAGCTTGCTGTTTTAAGAGTTTGCGGTGCGGCACCGAGCAGGGTGCAACTATGCTTTGCGCTGCGGGTTGGATGGAATTAATCCTCCGCGCGGTTTGATTGAGACGGTCGGAAGACCATTACAATTTTGGCAGGAGTTGCTCCCCGATGTTTACGATTGGCGACAGTATTTTTATCAAGGCACCGATCGAACGATGCTTTTTGCTTTCAACCAATGTGGAGTTTGTCGGGCGGACGTATCGGATGAAGCCGATTGAAGGCAAGACTAAAGGACTGGTCGAGGCGGATGACAAGCTTCTGTGGGCTGGGTGGAAGTTTGGAATGCCTCAGATGCATGAGAGCGTGATCTCACAGTATGAAAAGCCGAACTTTTTTCAGGACACCATGACGCGGGGGCGGTTCAAGCGATATCAGCATGACCATTATTTCTATGAGATGGATGCCCGTACGGTAGTGAACGACAAGATCCGCTTCACGATGCCACTTGGTCCGTTGGGACGTCTGGTAGGACGGCTCGTGCTGGTTCCGTACCTTTCCCGACGGCTGCGACGGCGGCTGGTTCTGCTGAGAAAGGTGGCGGAGAACCGCAAGGAGTGGCAGAAGTACCTCCCGGAGGAGAAGGTTTCGCTGTAAAAGCCATGACGAATGAGTAATTTGTCTGCCCCGGCGGAATTTTTGCTTTTCTGATAAAGCGAGAAGGCGTGGCGGGCGATTGACGCATCTTAGGTAAGAGACAGAGGTGTGTCGATGAGGGCTGTCGTCCTGCACGAGTATGGCGGACCGGAGAAGCTGGTGTATGAGGAGGTCGCCGATCCGGTCGCGGGCGAGGGCCAGGTGCTGGTGCGGGTGGCGGCGAGCAGCGTGAATCCGATCGATTTCAAGATGCGAAGCGGATCGGCCAAAGACAGGTTTCCGCTGGAGCTGCCGGCGATTCTGGGCAGAGACATCGCAGGAATTGTGCGGGCTGTGGGCGATCGCGTGAACGGATTCAAGCCGGGAGACAAGGTGATGGCTCTGGGATGGAAGGCTTATGCCGAGCTGGCCGTGGTGGATGCGAAGGATGTTGCACTGGTTCCTGAAGGGTTGGATCTGGTAAAAGCGGCGGCGTTGCCGCTGGTGACGATGACCGGCGAACAGTTGGTCACGCGGGGAACGAAGATTCAAGCCGGGCAGACGGTGCTGGTGAGTGGGGCGGTGGGCAGCGTGGGACGCTCGGCAGTGCGGACGGCGAAGAAGGCTGGCGCGAGGGTCATTGCGGGGGTTCGACGATCCCAGATGAAAGAGGCTGCGTCGCTAGGAGCGGATCAGGTGCTGGCGATGGATGATTCGGCGGCGATGGACAAGCTGGGATTTATTGACGCGGTCGCGAACACGGTAGCTGGGGAGACCGCCGAGATGCTGTTAGGTAAGGTGAAGCAGGGCGGAGTGTTTGCTTCGGTGGTGGGTCCTCCGGGAAATGCGAAGATGCATCCCACGGTTAAGATCGAGGCGATTATGTCGAAGCCCGATGCTGGGACGCTGCGCACGATGGCTGAGGATGTGGCTGCGGGGCGGCTGGAGATTCCGATAGACCGAATGGTTCCACTTGCGGAGGCGGGCAAGGCCCAGGCCGCCGCGGAGAAGGGCGTAAACGGAAAGATTCTGCTACTGGCGTAGGATAGACACGCTGGCAGCCAGGGAACGAGCCCGTTACGAATTATGGAAATGATTCGATTGGCGACATGGATTGACGCACCGGTAGAACTCTGCTTTCTGCTTTCGTTGAGTATCGACCTGCACGTTGCGTCGACGCGAAGCAGCGGGGAAAAGGCGATTGGCGGGGTAACGAGCGGATTGATCAGCGAGGGCGAGACGGTGACGTTTCAAGCGCGCCACCTTGGCTGGCGACGGCGGCACACCAGCCGGATCGAGGTTCTGCGACCGTATTGCCACTTTCGCGATGTGATGGTGGCCGGGTCCTTTCGGCACTTTGAGCATGACCACTACTTTGCGACGATGGACGACGGAACGAGGATGCGGGATGAGGTCAGGTTTTCTGCTACGTGGGGGCCTGTGGGACGGATGCTGGCGCGTAGACAACTGAAGGCTCTGCTGCAGGAACGGAATGCGGTGATCAAACGGGTGGCTGAGTCGGAGGAGTGGCGGAAGTATCTGGATGGCGGGGTTGTGGGGCGACTGGCAGCGACATGGGCTGCGCCAGAGCGTGGGTGGCACAGTCTCGGGTTATTACGTGCCGTGGGCGAGATTGCTCTGCCGCGAGTTCCAAACGGTTAGGGTAAGGTCCGATTTATATCTATCGGCTTGCCTCGTATGTGCCGGGACGAAGAAGCGACCGCGAAGGACGCATTTGTTTTTTGTGCTCTATACCGGCTAATTTGCTCTAGCGGCGGCGGAAGGTGTTTCGGATAGCGCGGGTGCGATCTTCCGCAGAGGGTGCCTTGGGCTGCGGGGGTTCGAGGCCTTCGGGGTAGAGGACGACAAAGCGGCCGGGGCCTTCGCCGGAGGAGGCTGTGGGAAGGCCCGACTTTGCCAGAGCCATGTGAAGGATGCGGCGCTCGCGCGAGGTCATAGGAGCGAAGGAGAAGGGACGTCCGGTGGCGTGCACCTTTTCGACGGCCATCTCAGCCATGAGGTCAAGTTCGCGGTTGCGGGTGGCCTTGAAGCCTTCAGCGTCGAAGTAGATCTGGTCGTGCTCTTCGGGTTCGAGACGCAGGATCTTGGCTGCTATGTGCTCGATGGCGTGAAGGAGTTCTCCGTTTCGGGCGAGAAGGAGTGGGGTATCAGGTCCGGTGAGTTCGACTGAGATTTTGGGATCGGGTGCGGCGGAGGAAGGAGGATTCGAGGAGGCAGGCTGGGTGCCACCGCCGGGGTCGCTGGAGTCGGGTTGCACTTGGCCGTTGCAGGCAAGGATGTTGGACTTAAAGTTCAGACCGCCTGTGGTACTCAGTGTCTTCAGGAAGTCTGCTATCTTTTTTGTTGCCTGGGCCGGGTCGTTCAAAACATTTGTCATCATCGTTGGTGGAACGATTGCTGTCTTTTTTTCAATGCAGGAGCAAAGTCAACTTCGGATCTCAGATATCAGTAGGATATACGATTTGCTTGAATAAGACTCTGCCGCGCTGGACATTAGCGTTTCCCCTTGATGGTGACGCCGGTGCCGGCCTTACGGCGGGCGCGTTTGGCGGCGATCTCGCGCATCTCGCGGCCAATGCTGGTGCGATTCATGACGGCCTGCTGGGCGATGCTGATGATATTACCGATGGCCCAATAAAGAGCGAGGCCTGAACCGTAAGTCCACGTAAAGTAGCCGGAGATGGCGGGCATCATGAAGGCCATCATCTTCTGCTGCTGGGGATCAACGCCAGGTGAAGGGGTGTAGTACTGGACGAGAAACATGCTGACGACCATGAGGATAGGCAGGATGTGCCATGGGTCGGGCGCCTGAAGGTCGGGCAGCCAGAGCCAGTGGGCCTGGCGAAGCTCGACGACGCGGGGCAGCATGGTGAAGAAGGCGTAGAGCAGCGGCAGGGTGATGAGCGTGGGGATGCAGCCGCCGAACATATTGACTCCGTTGTCCTTCTGGAGCTTCATGATCTCGGCGTTCATCTCGTTGCGTTTGGGGTCGGTGGCTTTGTACTTCTTGTACTTCTCCTTGATCTCGTTCATCTGCGGCTGAATGCGCTGCATCTTCAGGCCGTTCTGCATGGTCTTGATGCGGAAGGGCAGCATGAGGAGATTGATGAGGATAGTCAGGATGATGATGGACCATCCCCAGGAGCCGGACCAGGCAGCTACGAGATGGTTGTGGATGAACTGGAGGGCGAGGAAGAGATATTTGCCGATGGCTCCCCAGAAACCGAACTCGAGCAGAGGCTCGAGGGTGACTTTGGAATCGCTGGCGCGGATGGCTCTGAGGACGCTGATGGCCTTGGGGCCAACGTAGATGCGAGTCTGGGTGTGACCGCTCACGTCGCCTAGCGCAGCGCCGAGGATGGGCACCTCGATGGAGCCTTTGGCGGGTGAACCGCTGCCGATACCGGTTCGGCGGATGGTCTTTGCTACGTCAAGCTGGTTGTGGAGAGTCGCGACGGTAGCAGTGTCGGGATTGGCGGCAAGGAAGATGGCAGCGAAGAATGGGTCGCTGACGCCAACCCAGTCGAAGGGACCATTGAGCGTGTCGCCGCCGGCGACCTTCTTGGGCGCGACGTGCTCGTCTTTGCCGTTGCGGTAGTTGTCGAACTGCGCGCCACCGTAGGACTGGGCGTTATCCTGATCGCCGAAGCCGCCGGGCCAACTGAGGAGGGCGCGGACAGGAGAGCCGTTGCGCGTGACCTGAACATCGGCGTGGAGGACGTAGGTTTCGTCGAAGGAGAAGGTCTTGGTGACCTGAGTGTTGCCGTCGGAGTATTTGAAGGTGAGCGACGCCGGTGCTGCGAGTTGGCCAGTGGCCGATGGAACGTAAAGGGCCTTGTTGAGGCCGGTAGTCAGTGCGGGCTCGTAGGTGTAGAGAGAGAGAGGATAGCCGAATTGGTCGGCTGCCTGGGTGTGGACGATGTTCAGAGGTTTGCCGTCGGAGTTCTTGAACTGCTTGAGTATCCAGCTGGTGACCTGCGCTCCGCGGTTGGTGAAGGTGATGCGGTAAAGCTCGTTTTCGATGACCGTGGTGGATTCAGCAGGGGCCTGGATAGTTGGGCCGGTCGCGGCTGAGGCCATCACGCCTGGCAACGGTGGCACAGAGGCGGAGACGGGCTGCGAACTGGACGGCGCGCTCTGGGTGGGGGGAGTGGCGTTGGGGGATGCTGTCTGCGGGTTCGATTTGGTGCGGAAGTACTGCAGACCAAAGAAGACTGCGACGAGAACAAGCATCATGACGAGCAGCGACCGATTGTCACCGCCGCCTTGTTGATTTGGGTTTTTGAACTCTGCCAAAAGGGACTTCCTATTCTTTCCTGAATATCAGGCGGGTGCCTCGCGGTTTTGAGGCGCAAGCTCTATGGTAAATGGTCTGTGGGAATGGTGACGGATGGGGCGGGGGCGGAGTTTCGGGCCGGGACCGGGTCAAGGCCGCCTTGGGCGAATGGATGACACCGCGCTAGACGGCGGAGGGCCAGCCAAGAGCCCTTGAGGACACCGAAACGGACGAGCGCGACGTAGGCATATTCCGAACACGTCGGGAGATAGAGGCACTGAGAGGGGCTGAAGGCATGGAGGATGGGTGACAGGACGGACTTGTAGAGCCAGTAGGTAACGCGAATCGCGAGGGTGGGTTGCGAGTCTGGCATCGATCAGGAGGAGCGGGAGGATTTGGGAGCGGAGTTCAACTGCTTTTCTGCCGCTCTCTGGATGAGGCGGAAGACGCTGGCCACTTCGTGCTCGAGGATGGAAAATTCAAGGTCGATGACGGTTCGGCGCGGATGAAGGACGACATCGACCGGAGTACTGAGCGAGGAGAGGTTCTTACGGACGGCCTCGCGCATGCGGCGCTTGATCCGGTTGCGGTCGACGGCCTTGCCCATGGCCTTGCCGACGGTGAGTCCGATGCGCGGGCTGGCGTCGTCTGCGCCACGTAATGGCGTGCCGTCCAAACCGAGCCGCGGACGCAGGAGGAAGAAGTACGTCATCTGCTTCGCGAACTGTTTGCGGCTGGACTTGTAGACGCGCTGATAGTCGGCGTGTTTGCGGAGACGGAAAGTGGCTAGGTTGGCAGTCATACGGCTGGACTCGATGGCATAGATGTCCGAGTCGCGCATGATGTAATTTTACCTGTTGCGAAGGTCGGATGACCGAAATGCATTGGGAAGGCCCACCTCCCCGTGGGCCTTCGGTTTGTCTAGAACGTCTGTTTATGTTGTTAGATCACTTCTTGTTCGTAGACTGATCGTGCTGGTCGCTGCCGCTCTGCTGGGATGACTGGCCGGGTTTGTTCGGCATCGGATTCTGCTGGCCGGGTTTGTTCCCCTGTTGTGGATTCGGCTGGTTCTGCTGTGTCATTTTCAATTTGCTCCCTATATCAGCAGGCGCTTCATCGTGCGCTTGCAACGGTGCTGATAGAAGGTTCGACTGAGGTTGGGAGGGCGGGGTTGTCCGCGGATTTGGCCAGAAAAATGGCATTTTATGCGCATTCTTGAGCACATCGAAGAAAGCAAAAAACTTATGTCGATGGGGTGCGGTGAAAGTTTTTGCGGGATGGACTTTGAGTTCGATTTTCAGGAAATGGCACCGAGTTGTTCGGCGATCGAGCGCGTCATTGAGGTCTGCTCTGAGCCGGTGTGGAGGGTTGTAGTTGTCTCGATGAGAGCGATCCAGGTCTCTTCGGCGGCCGAGGTATTGTGGCGAAGGCCGCGTGGGACGACGAAGAACTCACCGGGTTGCAGAGAGACGGGGCCGCCATCAGGTTCGGCGCGCCCGATGGTGAGGAGGCCACGGAGGACGAGGAACATTTCGTCCTCGTTCTCGTGAGAGTGCCAGGGAAACTCGCCCTGTATCTTTGCGACTTTGATGAATTGATTGTTGACCTGACCTACGACTCGCGGCGACCAAAGCTCGTTGAGAGCGGAGCAGGCGAGTTCCAGCGAGATGGGAGCTTGCTGAGCCTGCCGGGCTTCGAATTTCGGATTCGAAGGCATCGTGGTATTTGGTCTGGATTTAGCCTGAGACGAACCGGAACGAATTAGTCGCGGTAGCCGGCGCTGACGGCGATCTTGTGACGGCCCTTGGCGCGACGGCGGCTCAGGACTGCGGCCCCAGCCTTGGTCTTCATGCGGCTCAGGAAGCCGTGGGTCTTGGAGCGGTGGCGGCGGTTAGGTTGAAAAGTACGCTTCGGCATGACAAAAACTCCTGCGGCAGGAGACGGCTCCTGCACGAAACTTTAGCTATAGCAGCAATCTCTGAGTATACCTGATGGGACGCGATTTTCACAGCCTGGAGTTCGTGCCTCTGCTGAATCTGGTTGCGGTATGGCGAGACGCTGGTGTCTTTCGCGCAAGAGAGATGGCGGCGCTGGCATGGACCGAGGTATTGACAGGTGTCACACCGGCTGGAGTGAGCGAGGCGGCGTATGAGGCGGCTGGTCAAGAGTTCGCGGAGAGTGAGCTCGCGTTTCTGACGGCGGCGATCGCTTCCATCAATGAGTGGAACAGGATTTGCGATGGCTTACCGGTCACACTTCCGATACCACAAGATGGAGGGAAGGTGTAGAGAGAAATGTTCCTGAGAGCAAGATTTTTTTCGCTAGAGAGGGTAAGAGATTCTGTTCTTCACCGCTTATGGTGCAACTTAATTTTTTTGAAAAATCGCATTGAAAAAGGCTTCGTTTTCCGTGCTACTATCGACTCCGTTTAGTAAGACGTTTTTCTGCACGTCCAGCTGTTCCGCACTCTGCTTCGGTTGAACAATTCTTCTTCGCCGCCTGATCGACGATCAAGCATCCACGAAGAGACTACTTGCAACACGGGAGATTTCCTCTTGCTCATCCCCGGCAGGATTAGACTCCTATTTGCTTTTTGCTTATTTTTAAGAAGTGCCACTGTCTGGTTGAAACAGGAAACGAGACAAGGAAACTAAAGAATGTCATTCGTTCCGACGGCTACCGCCGTATTGAATTACTGGGTCCGCATCCTCGCGGCGCTTGAGAAGAAGATCAACCGTCAGTCGTATGAGACGTGGCTGAAGCCTACGCGTTTTTCCCATCTTGAGGGCAAGAAGCTTTTTGTGCGGATTCCGTCCGCGGATTTTCAGCACATCGGAGACCGTTACGCCGACCTGATCCAGGAGGCAATCGACAATCTTGGGCTCGATGTGGAGTCGGTGACGTTCACGACTCCGGAGCAGGACCCTCGCGCTCCCAAGGTGCGCGAAGATGGCGGGTTCGCGCCGGTGCCGAGCCATAGCCAGAGTGCGCCTCGGCAGGGGCGGCTGGGCAGTTCGATGGGAGCGGCACAGGGTCCGGCACCCGAGCAGGCTCGGTTCGACTGGAGCGCGGCGTCGCAGTTGAATCCGCGGTACCAGTTCGATGCGTTTGTGATCGGGAGCGGGAACCAGTTCGCGATGGCGGCGGCGCAGGCTGTTGCGGAACGGCCTTCCAAGGCTTACAACCCACTGTTTCTGTACGGCGGCGTGGGCATGGGCAAGACGCACCTGATGCATGCGATCGGCCATGACGTGAAGCGCAGACAGCCGCATGCTTCGATCAGCTACGTAAGCGGTGAAAAGTTTACCAACGAGATGATCAACTCGGTGCGATACGACAAGATGACCGGGTTTCGCGACAAGTTTCGCAACGTCGATGTGCTGCTGATCGACGACATTCAGTTTCTCGCGGGCAAGGAGCGGACGCAGGAGGAGTTCTTCCACACGTTCAACACGCTGCACGAGAGCATGAAGCAGATCGTGATTGCGAGCGACCGTCCTCCGAAAGAGCTTCCGGATTTTGAGGATCGGCTGCGGTCACGGTTTGAGTGGGGATTGATTGCGGATATTCAACCACCGGATCTTGAGACGAAAGTCGCGATTCTGCAGAAGAAGGCGGAGAGCGAACAGACTTCGTTGCCGACGGATGTGGCGATGTTCATCGCTTCCAATGTGCGGACGAATGTGCGTGAGCTCGAAGGGGCGCTGGTGCGGCTGATCGCGTGGTGCAGCATGCATGGCGTGGAGATTACGCTCCCCGTTACGCAGCAGTGCCTGAAGCAGTTCATCGATACGCAGGTGCGGAAGATCACGATTGAGACGATTCAGCGTTCGGTGGCGGAGCAGTTCGGGATGCGCGTCGGAGAGCTGAAGCAGAAGAACAATTCGCGGCAGATTGTAGTGCCTCGGCAGATTGCGATGTACCTGGCGAAGCAGTTGACGGAGGCTTCGCTGCCGGAGATTGGACGGCAGTTCGGGGGCAAGCACCATACGACGGTGATGCACTCGATTGCGAAGATCGACGAGCAGCGGCGGGCGGATAAGGATCTGAACCGGACGATCAACAAGTTGATGGAGACGTTGAGTTAGGACGTCTGCAATTTTTCGAAGAGAGAGGGGCTCGTGCGAATGAGCCCTTTTCTTTTTCCCAATTCACAGGTTTCCGGCGGACTGCATGGCACGGAAGTGGTGCGTCCTCATGAGGAAGGCTTGATCGGGGGCATCTCCAGCTAGGGCAGGTACTTTGCCGGGATCGGTTTGGTGGGAGTTTCCGAGTCCCAGAAGATGTTGACGACCCAGTAGCGGTCGCCGTCTTTGAGGAGCTGGAAGCTGTTGATGCCGCGGGCGAAGGGTTTGGGGTCAGCGGGATCGTGGCGTGACTCGTAGGTGCTCCAGATCTGGACGATGTTGCCGAATTGCAGCATGTCGTTGTGGATGGAGCGCTCGAAGAATCCGTCCGCGGTGAGGCGCCGGCCGCTGCGCTCGATGTAGCCGTCGACCGAGAGCATGAGGACATCGTTGTGTCCGTCTTTGCCTGCGATTGCGGGGATGAGGCGGGCATCGGGGACGAAGAGAGAACGCATGCGGTCCCAGTTACGTTGTTGCCCTTTGCCTCCGGAGATGACGTCGTAGACTGCCGCGACGATGGCCTCGGGGGATTTGACGTCTTCGGGCTTGGCGACGGGCCAGCCGGGGTGATTGGCGATAGAAGTTACAGGCGGTTTAGGGGCTGGCGTGGAGGCGGTTTGCGCTAACGCGGCAGCAGAGAGGGCGAAAACGGCCAGGGCAGCGAGGCGACTGGATTGCTTCATTCGTGCTCCTTCGGGAAGATCTTAGTAAGTCTACCGGGCGCGGCGATAAGCATCTCCCTGCGAGTTGAGAGATGAAAGGAAACGAGCCGGTTCGCTTTACAGGGAGATGTAAACACCCTTTTGGATCCATTGTGGATTGTCGATCTGCTGCATCATGAAGCCGGCTACGTCTGCGCGTGAGATGCGGCTGCCGTTGCGGGGCAGGGCTTCCCCGTCGACGCGATAGGCGTGTTGAGCGGGAGCATTGGTGAGCATTGGAGGCATGACCATGGTCCAGTCAAGGTTGCTCGCGGAGAGTGTGGCGTATTGCGAGATTTGTTCGGCTACAGGCCATTTGAGGAAGGTTTTGTAGAAGATTTCCTGGACGAACCAGCGACGCCATGCGGGTTGTTTGTCCAGTGAGTTCGGCAAGGCACCGGCTGAGCCGAGGACGATGAGGCGCCGGACGCTGGTTTGTTGCATGGCCTGGACGATGCGTGGAACCGCGCGGGGAAGAACATTCTCATTGCGCAAGGGCGAGTGGGCGCCGAGGGTAGAGAGGACAACATCGGCACCTTCAATGGTCTCGCGTACGGGAGATGGATCAAAGACGCTGCCCCGGATGACGTGAACCTTATCCCGCAGGCGGCATTTTTCAGGTCTGCGAAGGAGTGCCGTGACGGTGTAGCCAGCGGCGAGACAGCGTTCGGTGAGGAGAGTTCCGGTGGCTCCGCTGGCGCCAAAGATGGCAATGTTCATGGAGGCTCCTTTCTGCTTTAGGACCGATTATCCTTTGGGGTGAGATGGGAGTGTGAAAAAAGTGGTTGGGTTAACTGCACCATTTTGTTTTGTTTGGCGAATATTCCCACGATGACTGCCCGGTCTTCTCAAAGGAATGGAGGTGTGGCTGTGAAGAAGTGGGATAAGCGGCTCGCGCGGGTAAGAATCGGGCAAAGATTTACCAGGTGTTCGACTGGGGGCGGCTGATTTTCTAAAACGAGACAGGGGTTCAAGTGGAGCAAAGAGAGGAGATGGGAGTTTTATCCACTTTTCAAGCGACAACGATTACTGCTACTAGTATTTATCTTTTTTTCTCTTGTTTTTTAGAAGCAGTAGCTACCTCGTACCCAAGACAAAGACCTGATGCCATCCACACACACATCGGCCACGCTTTCCACAAAATTTCTATCGCACGACAGGAGTGTTCGACCCTAGAATCAAGCAGGTGCTGTTGTGTGCGACGTGCGCTGAGGTATGGATTGGGTGTACAGTTTGGCCAGCAGCAAGGAATAGTTTTTTCCGGAGAGAACGACCGTGACCAGTGCGACCCAGGAGTCCCAGATGTCCGAGACGACCGCAACAGCAGCGCCCACCGGCAACCTCGAGATCACCGTTTCGCGCGCGGAGTTGCTGCGGGAGTTGACCGCGGCACAGAGCGTGGTCGAGCGGAAGACAACTATTCCAATTCTGTCGAATTTTTTATTTGAGGCCAGTGACGACAAGCTGACGATTACGGCGACCGATCTTGACCAGAGTCTGAGGACCAGTTGTGCGGCCAAGGTGAAGAAGCCGGGAGCGTGCACGATTCCAGCGCGCAAGCTGTACGACTACATCAAGCTGCTGCCGGATGGCGATATCTCGATCAAACTGATGGACAACCACTGGGTGCAGATCCGGGCGGGGCGGTCCAATACGAAGATGGTGGGGATGGCGCGGGCGAACTTTCCGCAGGTGCCGGAGTTTCCGGCGAGCGGAGCGGTGAAGATCTCGGTGTCGTCGCTGCGGAACATGGTTTCGAAGACGATCTTCGCGATCTCGAGCGAGGAGTCTCGCTATACGCTGAACGGCGCGCTGATGGTGCTGAAGGCCGAGAGTATGGCGATGGTGGCGACCGATGGCCACCGTCTGGCGCATATCGAGAAGCTGGGGGAGACGTTGAATGGCGTTTCGGGCGAGAAGAAGACGCTGATTCCGCGCAAGGCATTGAGCGAGCTTTCGTCGCTGCTGGGTTCGACCGAGGCGGAGACGCTGGAGTTTGCCGATGATGACCAGACTCTGTTCTTCAAGGTCGGCGGACGTGTGTTGACGAGCCGCAAGCTGACGGGGCAGTTTCCGAACTATGAGGCCGTGCTGCCGCGGGATAATAACAAGTTCGTGATTGTGCGATCCGAGGACCTGATGGGTTCGATTCAGCGTGTCGCGCAGTTTGCGGATGAGCGGAGTGGCGCGATCAAGATTCGGCTGGAGCAGAATGAACTCAAGCTTTCTTCGTCCTCGACCGACGCCGGCGAATCGGAGGACACGATCGAGACACCGTACAACTACGATCCTCTGGTGGTTGGGTTCAACAGTCAGTACCTGATTGATTTTTTGAAGGCGACCGGGACCACCGGAGAGGTGCGTCTGGAGTTCAAGGACGCGCAGAGCGCCGGGCAGATGCGGCCTGAGGATGCGAACGAGGATGTGAAGTACCGGTACATCCTGATGCCGATGCGCATTTGAGGCTTAGATTTCTTTTGGCGGCGGCGGCGGCGGATCGGGCCTCTTCTCTGCGTCCATCCGCAGCACACCGACGGGAGCAGCGAGGCTGGTTCCAGCTGCTTCAACCGCGGCGATTATCTTGAGCAACAGGCCTTCCTGCTGATCAAGGAAAACGTTCATATCCGCACCGGGCCTGCGGAAGTAAGCGAAGATCTCGATCTGTGGACCAGCCGCAGTCAGATTGATCAGCCTTACCCTTGCGGTCTTCTCTTCGATCTCCGAGTGTGATCTCAGGATTTCGCCGATTCTGTCCAGCACAATCTTTATGACATCTTGCGGCGTGTCGAACCGCAGGGTGAAGATTTGATGGAGCCAGAACTGATCGCGAAATGAAAAGTTCTCGAGGTTGACCTCAGCGACCTTTGAGTTGGGGATGGAGACGAGGGAGCGGTCGAGGGTACGAAGACTGAGAGAGCTGATCCCAATATCTTCGACGGTTCCAATGACCTTGTCGATCTGGCAAAAGTCGCCGACGCGCACCGCGCCGCGCATGATGATGGAGAGGCCGCCGAACAGGTCAGCGAGGGTTTTTTGTGCGGCTAGCGCTATGGCTACGCCACCGATTCCGAGGCCGGTAAGGAGAGCGGAGACATTGACGCCGGCGCGCGTGAGCAGGCCGATAAGGACAACCAGCGCGACGAGGATATTCGAGATCCGTCCGATCAGACCGATGAAGGTAGCTCGCTCGACACGCCCCCGCAGAAGGTATCTGTGGCGGACGAAGCTGGCGACTATATTGTTGATCGCTATCAAAAGCCATCCGGAACCCAGCCAGACGAGGAAGACCGCGAATGACCTCCAATAGTGCCTGCTCAGCGCGGTAATGGCGTATCCTCCGGCTGCGGCCCACAGGATTGCCAATGTCAGGAAAAAGATTGGGGCTTTAAGAGTAAGGACGGACCCCTCAACGTCGCCGGGCAACCGGTGGGAGAGAGCTTTCCTGAGGAGCCAAAGAATTACCCGGTTAAGAAGCGAGGTAAGGACAAAGATAACCAGGAGAGAGAGGAGAATCATTCCCCATCGCCACAAGGGTACGGAGAATATGTCAATTTTCGATGCCCAGGCGGGGAAGAATTTTGCGTAATCGGTTTTATGAATACCCTGGTAAGCCTCTGGGACCTGGTGGAGAGTCTCCTGCGAGAAGAGCCAGATCGACAGGTCTTTGGTCCTCTTTATCAGGTCGAGGTAAATATTGAAATCGCCTTCGGGGAGGGTCACCGTTCCGACCAATTCCCGGGTGTAACGTAGCTTGTCTTCGATGTTTCCAGCCGGCTCGCGGGAGAGCTTGTCAATACTGGTGGACAGGCCCTGATCGAGCAGATATTTCAACTGGATGGCGAGGGCTTCAGCTTCCTGGGGCGAGTGCTTTCCATCGAGATACTGGATAGCCCGTTCGTAGTCCTTCGATTCCGCAGCTCGCAGGAATCCCAGAACGCAACCGTAGGGAGTGGTGCGTCCCAGAGGGTCGGTTGGCGGAGGGGGTGGAGGCGGAGGCGGGGTTTGCTGTGCGGGCTGTTCAGCCTGTTTGTGTTCGGGAGCTGGTGTCGCAGGTTGCTGCCTGGCGGCTGCTTTCGAATGCGGCCTGGATGGTGTTGGATTCGTCTGTGCCCACGCAATCGATTCTGCGCCCACGCAGAAGAGAAGGGCGAACAGCAGATAGCAGCAGATTCGCGACCGGCTTGGATGCAGGCAGCTTCTCAGAGCGATCCTCCAGTTGCAAACTCAGCCCGTGTGCAGGCGGTTCGGCGCGGCGGACGGATGCCGTCTCTCAGTTACAGGATCAACTGTAACTGGCAGCGGGACGACAAGCAAAAAAGCTGCCGCGCTGGTTTTTGGGAAGGGTGAGATGAGCCACAGCTCCATCGGAATGCCAGAAGATTTTTTTTTGACGTAACTGAGTGTTTCGATGAGGCTTAATATTTGTCGAGAAGCTGTGCGAGAGCACTAGAGTGCGGTTTGGGTTGACTGAAGCTGTGTGTAGGCGTGTTGAAGGATCGCGGCAGAGTTTTCCAGCGCTTTCTGTTCGGACTTGTTGAGATTAAGTTCGATCACGGATTCGATTCCTCCGCTGCCGACGATGCATGGAGTGCTGAGAGCGACATCGTGAAGGCCGTACTGGCCGGTTATGAGGGTGGAGACGACGAGGACAGAGCGCTCGTCGCGGAGGATGGCCTCGCAGATGCGCGTAACGCAGGAGGCGATGGCGAAGCAGGTGTTTCCTTTGAGGAGTGCGACTGCGGGACCGGCGTAGCGGACAGCGATGAGGAGTTCCTCGTGTGTTGGGAGCTCGTCCGCGCCGGGGTATTGGGTGAGCGGAAGGCCAGCGACCTGGGCAGTGCTCCAGACTGCGACAGAAGAGTCTCCGTGTTCGCCGATGATGGCAGCGTGGACCGAGCGAGGGTCGATGTCGAGTTGCTCGCCGAGGATGTGCCGGAGGCGTTCCGTGTCGAGAAGGGTGCCCGAGCCGATGATTTTGCCGGGCGGAAGGCCGGACTCTTTCTGGATGATGTAGGTTAGGACGTCAACGGGATTCGTGGCGATGATGACAATGCCGTCGAAGCCTTCGGCGAGAAGTTTCGTGATGCAGGAGCGCACGATGACGACGTTGCCGGCGAGCATGTCGAGACGTGAACCCTGGAATTTGCCGGGTGTGCCGACGGTAATGATGACGATGGAGCTTGAGGCAGCGTCTTTGTATGTTCCAGCGAAGATCTTAATGGGAGAGCCTAGAGGGACGGCTTGCTGGAGGTCGAGGGCCTCGCCCTGGACGTGGCGTTCCGTGTCGCCGAGGAGGACGATCTCGCGGGCAAGACGATTCTGGAGGATGGCGTAGGCACAGGAGGTTCCGACATGGCCGCAACCGATAACAGTTATGCGAGTGTGAGAAGAGGGCATTGCGTTCCTTTCGTCTGCTGATTCGATTGGAAGGTTAGAGGGTCCTCACAAAGAGTGATTAGCGAGTCTTTTCAATGATAGCTTCGTGGCGCTGCGCGTACTCGGACCAGGAGCCGTCGTAGAGAGTGACTTCTTTTGCGCCCGCTATTTCGAGTGCGAGGGATACGACAGCGGCCGTGACACCAGATCCGCAGGTCGTGGTGATTGGCTGGTGCAGGTTTACCTTTTTTTCTAAAAAGACAGAACGGAGCTGCTCGGGAGATTTGAGACGGTCTTCTACGACAAGATCGGTGTACGGAGTGTTGATTGCTCCAGGCATGTGACCGGACGGAATGGGGCGCGGTTCGGGCGCGGTTCCAGCGAAGCGACCGGCGGAGCGAGCGTCGAGGATCTGGGCGTGCTCGGTGATGAGATTTTGAATCTGGCTGAAGTCCCTGACGGCGGCATGGTCAAGTTTCGCGTGGAAGCTGGCCGCTGGCCGTTGGAGTTCGCCGGATTCGACCGGCAGGCCTGCGGCGATCCAGGCGTTGAGTCCTCCGTTCAGGATAAGAACATTTGGTACGCCAAAGGTGCGGAGCATCCACCAGGCTCGTGGAGCGGAGAAGACGGCTTGCTGCTCATAGACGACGATGGTTGCGGTATTGGTGATTCCGAGGGCGGACATGCTTTGCGAGAAGACTTCGGGAGTGGGAAGCATGTGAGGGAGCGGGGTATTGTGGTCGGAGTGCTCGTTGATGTCGAAGAAGATTGCGCCTGGGATGTGTTTGGCGAGGTAGCGGGTGCGGGTGTCGACGGCAGGTGTGACGCCGACGGGAGGAAGTGTGGCGTCGAGGATTACGATGCCAGGATCTTGAAGATGGCCGGCTAGCCATGCGGGTTCGACGAGTGGGTTCATTCGGGTAGATTACCGGCAATTGCTTTACTGGCGAAGTTCGACCTCGGTGGCGCCCTGGCCTCCCTGGTTGTGCGGGGGTTCCGTAACTGCGGTTACGTGAGGGTGATTGCGCAGGTATTCGCGGAGGGTGCGGCGGAGGACGCCCATCCCGGTGCCGTGAACGATGCGGATGCGCGGGAGTCCGGCGAGGAAGGCACGGTCGAGGAAGCGCTCGACCTCGTCGTGGGCCTCGTCTGCGGTGCGGCCGATGACGTTGATCTCTGAGGGGAGGTAGTCGGAGTCGTTGCTGGTGGTGGCTACGGTGATGCCTCCCCGTTTGCGAGCGGCTTCGAGGGGCGTTATGACTTTGACTGATTCTACTTCTGCGATGTCGTCGATGGCGGCGCGCATCTTCATTGGGCCCATTGAGACTTCGTAGGTCTTTGCGTCGATCACACGCTCGACACGCGCCTGGCGGCCTAGGGATTTCAGTTTGACGAGGTCGCCGACCTTGATGCTTTTGGGGATGTGGGGCTGAGCGGCGGGATCGTTTCTGTCTGCTCGTGTCGTGTGGGCGAGGACGGTGGAGTTGAACTGGCTGGCGAACTCGCGGCGCAGAGTGGCGATGCGTTGCTCGGAGTCGCGCGCGATTTTCTTGGCGACGGTCTTGTCGTCGATGGCTTTGACGGTTTCGCGAAGCTGGTAGGCGAAGTCTTCGATGAGGGAGTTGAGCTTGGCTTCGAG
This sequence comes from Edaphobacter sp., assembly GCA_050012935.1. Taxonomy (GTDB): domain Bacteria; phylum Acidobacteriota; class Terriglobia; order Terriglobales; family Acidobacteriaceae; genus Edaphobacter. Next base: position 117,061 of record JBEKGF010000005.1, read on the forward strand.
CTCCTTGGTGCGGGCTTTTTGTTCGGCGCGGCCCTCGATATCGAGACGAGTCTTTTCGCGGGCGAGCTCGCGTTCGCGCTGTTGCAGAGTTTCGCGCTCGATCGTTGCAGCTGTGAGTTGATCGTGGAGCTGGTCGAGGAAGGCTCCGATATCCGCGGTCTGCGTTGTCATTTGGGCGCGTGCGGCGGTGATGATCTCCTTTTGCAGGCCGAGCCGCTCGGCGATGTTGAGGCCGGCGGAGGCACCGGGGACGCCGAGGCGCAGTTCGTAGGTTGGGGTGAGGGTCTGTTGGTCGAAGCCTACCGCGGAATTGAGGACCCCCGCGTGGTTGGCGGCATAGACCTTGAGCGAGGTGAGGTGTGTGGTGATGCAGCACCACGAGTTGATTGCGAGGAAGTGTGTTGCGATGGCGACCGCGAGAGCTGCGCCTTCTTCCGGATCGGTAGCGGAGCCGAGTTCGTCGAGCAGCACGAGAGAGCCGGCGGTGGCTTCGCGCGAGATGCGATCGAGGTTGACGACGTGCGCGGAGAAGCTGGAGAGGTTGCGCTCGATCGATTGCGCGTCACCGATGTCGGCGTAGACGCTGGTGAAGAGTGGAAGCTTCGCTTCTGCGGCTGGGATGGGGATACCGGACTGCGCCATGAGCGAGAGCAGGCCGAGGGTTTTGAGAGAGACCGTTTTGCCGCCGGTGTTGGGACCGCTGATGATGAGCTGGCGAGTGTCGGGTGGAAGGATGATGGTTAGTGGAACAGGGGCTTTGGGTTCTTCGTTGTTCGCGGCGGCTGTAGCGCGCATGCGAAGTTCGAGCAGAGGGTGGCGCGCGGCGGTGAGGGATAGTTCCTGCGTGAAGATGGGGCGGACGCAGTTCAGGGCGATGGCGAAGCGGGCGCGGGCGAAGTGGGATTCGACTTCGGCGAGAATACAGGTGCCGATGTGGATCGTGGTACCGTTTTCGCCGAGGGTGTGGGTCATCGCAACGAGGATGCGATGGATCTCGGACTGTTCTTCGTCGAGGAGGCGCACGAGTTCGTTGTTCTGCTCGATGGTCTCGAGGGGTTCGACGAAGACAGTCTGGCCAGAAGAAGACGAGCCGTGGATGACGCCCGGGACCTTGCGTTTGAACTCGGCTTTGACGGGGATGACGAAGCGGTCGCCGCGAATGGTAATGAGCTCGTCCTGAGTGTTGCCGCCTTCGCTGAGGCCACGCAGGGACTTGCGGAGACTCTCTTCGATGGCGCGATGTTGGCGCTCCATGGCGCGGCGGATGCGACGCAGTTCGGGCGAGGCCTCGTCGTTGAGGCTGCCGTCGGGTTCGATCTTTCCGCGCAGAAGACGGAGGAGCGGATTGAAGTCGTGATCGAGGAGTGGGGCGGAGAGTTCTGCGATGCTCGGCCATTCGTATCGGGTGGCGTTCGGCGGCGGGTGGAGGAGATTACGCCACGCGGCGATGCGCTCGACGACTGCAAGGAGGTCGCGGATCTCGATGGATTCAAGGGCGGCGCCTTCGATACGGGCTTTGTCGAGGAGAACCGTTGGGTCGAAGAGGCCGTGGAATTCGAAGCTTCCGCCACGGCTAAGCATGATGCTGATCTCCGCGGTGCGTTGTTGCTGGCGGCCGATCCAGTCGAGGTCGGCAGAGGGTTCGAGCGCGAGAATCCAGGCGCGGCCGAGCGGCGAGCTGGTGCGGCCGGCGATGTGTTCGCGGAGGCGTGGCCATTCCAGGGCCGCAGCGCTTGATTCATGCAGCGGCAACGGGATGACCGGCAATAGCTCTGGTGTATTCACTTCTTTTATCGTACCCTCGCAGGGAACCGCTTACCGGAAGTGTGCGTAGAAGAGGATGCGCAGGGCCGGGCGCCTTAGGTTTTGGAGGTGTGAGATGGTCTGTCAGGCATGTGGGACTTCAGTTGGGGAAGATGTTCATTTCTGTCCGAGATGCGGGGCGCAGGTACCGGTGGCGCAACCCGTTTATCGTGGCTATCCCCAGCCGCCGATGCCGATGTATATCCCGCGGGTGCAGCGAAATCTGCAGACGCTGGGCATTCTATGGTGCGTGCTGGGAGTGTACCGCGTCGTGAGCGGGTTGGTCGGCATGATCTTCCTGCGGGCGTTCACGACGCATAACTTTAGCGATGATAGCTGGATATTCGGTGGACGCTGGCATGGCCCGTTCCCGCCGATGTGGATCTCAGGCCTGTGGCCGTTGGTAGCTGTTGCGACGATAATTACAGCTGCTCTTGCGCTGATCGCGGGGTACGGCCTGTTGCAGCGAAGACCATGGGGAAGAATTGTGGCCATTATTGCCTCGATTCTCGCGCTGCTCAAGATTCCCTTTGGCACGGCACTTGGCATTTACACGCTGTGGGTGCTGGCGCCGGGGGCTTCGGGACTTGAGTATGACTCGATTGCAGACCGAAGTTGAGAGCTGGCCGTAAACTAGTTGGATGAACTTTCCTGCTACGCGTTTGCGCCGTTTGCGCCGGACTGAGGCGATGCGGTCGCTGGTCCGCGAGACACATCTGCATCCTGGAGCGTTGATTTATCCGCTCTTTATCTGCCCCGGCGAAGGGGTTCGTAGAGAGATCGGCTCCATGCCCGGAGTCTACAATCTGTCGATCGATGAGGCTGTGAAGGAGGCGGTGGCGTGCGCTTCGCTGGGCATCGGCGGCCTGCTGTTGTTTGGTTTGCCTGCAGAAAAAGATGAGCAGGCGACAGGTGCATGGGCTGAGGATGGAGTTGTGCAGGCAGCGTTGCGGGAGTTGAAGAAGAACCGCGCGCTCAGCTCTCTCGTGATGATTGCGGATGTTTGTCTGTGCGAGTACATGTCGCATGGGCACTGCGGTGTCGTCGCGCGGGATGGCGATCATTATGAGATCGAAAATGATTCGAGCGTGGCGCTGATTGCGAAGACCGCGGCTTCGCTGGCGAAAGCGGGAGCGGACGTTGTGGCTCCTTCCGACATGATGGACGGGCGCGTGGAAGCGATTCGCGATGCTCTCGACGAGGGTGGCCATGAGCAGATTCCGGTGATGAGTTATGCGTCGAAGTTCGCGTCGGCGTTTTATGGGCCGTTTCGCGAGGCGGCGGACTCGGCACCGCAGTTTGGCGATCGGAGAAGCTATCAGATGGATGGCGCGAACCTCCGCGAGGCGATGCGCGAGATCGATCAGGACATTGCGGAGGGCGCGGATATGCTGCTGATGAAGCCGGCGATGCCGTATCTCGATGTGATTCGCGCGGCGCGGGAGCGGTACGATCTGCCGATCGGCGCGTACCAGGTCTCGGGAGAATATTCGATGCTGCATGCGGCGTTTCAGCGGGGATGGCTGGAACCGGAGCGCGCGATGATGGAGTCACTGCTGTCGATCCGGCGAGCGGGCGCGGATTTTATAGTGACTTATTTCGCGAAGGATGCGGCGAAGGTGCTTGGTTAAGGATCGCAGGTTATCGGATGGCGCGGATTGCAATTGTTGGAGTTGGAGCGATCGGGGGCGTGACGGCTGCGTTGTTGCAGCAGGCCGGCGGGCATGAACTTTTTCTTTGCACGCGACGTCCGATGCCCGGGCTTGCGGTCGAAACACCGGATGGGTTGGTAGAAGTTCGCGCGGTTTTTGTGAACGAGCCTGCCGAGGCGCCTGCAGTGGATTGGGTTCTGGTGGCGACGAAGGCCTACGATGTCATGGGCGCGGCGAAGTGGCTGGAACGGCTCTGCTCCAAAGGCGCGCCGATTGCGGTGCTGCAGAATGGCGTGGAGCATCGGGAGCGTTTTGCGCCGTATGTGGCGACGGAGAAGATTCTTCCGGTGATGGTGGACTGTCCGGCTGAGCGGCAGGCATCGGAGAGGGTTCGGCAGCGCGGAGTGATGCACCTGAAGGTGCCTGATATTGCCATAGGCAGCGAGTTCGTGGAGTTGTTTGCAGGATCGCCCGCGGACGCCTCGGTCGTTCCGGATTTTCTGAGCGTCGTCTGGCGAAAGCTATGTTTCAACTCGGCGGGCGCACTGTCGGCTCTGGTGCTGCAGCCTGCCGGAGTCGTGCGCGGAGAGGCAATGGGCGAGGTCGCTCTCGAGATCATCCGCGAGTGCGCCGCTGTGGCGCGGGCTGAGGGGGCTCATCTTGAAGACAACATCGCCGAAGTCATACTGGACGCTCAACGCGCTGCTCCGGCTGATTCCATCAACTCGATGCTGGCCGATCGGCAAGCGGGACGTCCGGTGGAGATCGATGCGCGGAATGGCGTGATCGTGCGGTTGGGAAGGAAGCATGGGATTGCCACTCCAGCCAACAGCATGGTGGTTGCATTGATGGAAGCGATGGCCGTGAAGAAGTAGGGTCTTCCCGGCAGACTTCCACGCTTCGTTATGACGCGATGATGTCGGACAAAAGCGGCTCTTGCCGCCTGGAATCGAAAAGTACTTGCGGAATCGAATAAGATAGAAAGCGTTGCTTTTCCCACATGGAGCGTTCCCTTGGCAGATACGATTTTTGATGTAGTGGTGCTCGGCGGCGGCCCCGCCGGATATACCTGCGCGATCCGCGCCTCGCAATATGGCATGAAGGCCGCTTTGATTGATGCAAACGATCGGCTGGGCGGAACCTGCCTCCTTTGGGGTTGCATTCCAACCAAGGCGATACTGTTTTCGGCGGAGTTGTGGGACCACTTGAAGCACGCCGACCGGTATGGCATCGACGAAGTAACGCCGAAGTTGAATTGGAAGGGTGTGCTTGCACGCAAGGACGATGTAATCTCGCGTCACGTCAAGGGCCTCGACTTCCTGATGAAGAAGAACAAGATCAATGCCATCAAGGGCTACGGACGGCTGACTGGCCCAGCGAAGGACGGCGTCCACACCATTGAAGTGAAGTTGGCGGACGGCAAGACTGACACGGTGAAGGCGAAGAAGGTTGTGCTTGCGACCGGCTCCGATGCCCGCATGCTGCCCGGTTACACGTCGGACGACACGATTCTGACCAACTATGAGATCCTGAAGATCGCCGACGCTCCGAAGTCGCTTGTTGTGGTGGGTTCGGGAGCGGTGGGCGTTGAGTTTGCCTCGATCTTCAAGAGCTTTGGCGCGGAGGTGACCATTCTCGAAGCGCTGCCACGCATGGTGCCTGCTGAGGATGAGGATGTCAGCAAGGAGTTGCTGCGTCTCTTCAAGAAGCGCGGGATCGATGTGCACCTTTCGGCGAAGGTCGATAAGTTTGAGAAGAACAAAGACGGCGTGCTTGTTCACTTCACGAAGTCTGACGGCACAAACGAGACCAAGCAGGCGGAGAAGGTGCTGGTCGCCGTAGGCCGTGCGCCGCGTACCTACGACATCGGTCTGGATAAGGTGAAGATCACTCCGGATCGCGGCTTTATCCTTACCAATGAATGGATGGAGACGACTGAGCCTGGGATTTATGCGATCGGCGATATCGTCGCTGGCCTGCCACAGTTGGCTCACGTCGGCAGCATGGCTGGGCTGGTAGTTGCGGCGCGCATTGCCGGCAAGTATGCGAAGGCGGTGAACCGCACACGCATTCCCGGCTGCACCTACTGCGATCCTCAGATTGCCAGCGTCGGACTTACCGAAGCACAGGCTAAAGAGAAGGGCTTCCAGGTGAAGATCGGCAAGTTCCCGTTTGTCGGCAACTCGAAGGCGACGATTGTCGATGCTCATGACGGCTTCGTCAAAGTGGTTGCAGACGCGAAGCACGGCGAAATTCTGGGCGTGCACATCATCGGGCCGTATGCGACTGAGATCATCGCCGAGGCAGTCACTGCGATTGAGCTTGAGGCGACGATCGAGGAGATGATGTTCACGATCCATGCGCATCCGACGGTGGCCGAGGCGCTGCTGGATGGTTTCTCGAGCGTCGAAGGCATGGCTGTCAACGTGTAACTTGCGATGAACGAATGGGCCCGGGTTGACCGGGTTCATTCTCTTTAAGCAGCTTCAACAAGGAATGGAACAATGCGCAGGTTGGCAGTTTTTAATATTCTGTCCTTTGGAGTTTTATGCCTCTGCGGTCTCAGTGCAACTGCTCGGGCGCAATCCAGGCAGGAAGGAATACAAGCCGGAGTTCTTCCGCGCCAGTGGGCGCCGGCAGGGCCGAAGTGCATGGAAGTACCCGAGTGGCAGGTGCATGAGTACAACGAAGACCTATACCTCCTGCGCCAGTCCGGATGCACGGACTATGAGAAGCCCTTCCTCTTTCTCTTTTTCGGCAAGGAAAGGGCGATGCTCCTCGATACCGGTTCGCGTCATGGCAACCTTGCGCCGGAGCTCCACCGTATCGTCAAAAATTGGCTGACCCGTACAGGGCGCACCAGCATCCCATTGGTTGTCGTCCACACGCACTCTCACTCGGATCATATCGCCGGCGATGCGGAGGTTCAGGCCATCAACGACGCGGCAATGCCGGTCACTTTCGTGCCCGCTGAGCTGGAAGCGACGAAGAAAATCTACGGTATCCAGAAGTGGCCAGATGACATTGGCACGATCGATCTGGGCAGCCGCGTTCTCGACGTCATTCCGATTCCCGGCCACAACGCCGTTGGTGTAGCGATCTATGATCGTAACACCGCCATCCTCTTTACCGGAGACAGCCTCTATCCCGGACGGCTGTATGTGGAGGATCTCAATGCTTTTCAGGCAAGCACGGAGCGGATGATTCGCTTCACCCAGGGAAAGCCTGTTGCTCACATTCTGGGCAATCATATCGAAGAGACAAGAACACCCTTTGTCGACTATCCCGTCGGCACGATGTATCAACCGCAGGAGCATCAACTCGACCTATCGCGGGGAGCGCTGCTGGAGTTGGAAGATGCGCTTCTTTCGCTTCACGGAAAACCGGCTCGACTTGCATTGCGGGACTTTACCATCTGGCCCGTCGGTCACGACTTTCCTCAGAGCGACGCCGAGAAGGCTGCCTATGCGCAACGCCAGCGCGATCAAAAAACGCAGATGTGGAATCAGCCCGAGTAGTATGCCTATGCATATTAACCTCGTCCATCTTGGCCGCGTCCCCTATGCAGAAGCCTCGACCATCCAGCAGAAGGTTATCACTGCGCGGAAGCAGAACCTTATCGGCGACACGCTGCTCCTGCTGGAACATCCGCCGGTGTTGACACTGGGCCGCAATGCGCATCGTTCCAATGTGCTTATCAGCGATAAGCAGCTCGCACGGCGCGGAGTTGAGTTGCACGAGGTGAATCGCGGTGGCGACGTCACGTACCACGGCCCTGGCCAACTCATCGGATATCCCATCATCGATCTGCGCGGCGATCTTCCCGGTAAAAAAGGCCCGTACCTCGGCCCTGTCGATTATGTCCGCCTGCTGGAAGAGTCGCTGATCCGCACCTGCGGCGACTTCGGCGTGATGACGCAACGCATCTGCAGACTCACGGGTGTCTGGACTATGGCGGGCGGCAGTATTCGAGAGAAAAAAATTGCTGCCATCGGCGTTCATGTCTCGCAGGGCGTAACCTCACACGGCTTCGCGCTGAACGTGACGACGGACCTCCGCGACTTCGAGTGGATTATCCCTTGCGGGATTGCGGATCGCCAGGTCACGAGCCTTGAATTGGAAGTGGACTCAGGCCGTCGACCAACGATGGAGTTGGCGCTTCATGCCGCCGCGCGCAACTTCGGGCGAGTCTTCGAGCGCCAGATGCTGTGGCGTGAGTCGCTGGATCAGCTTCTCGGCGCCTCGGTCCAGAGTTCCGCAGCTAATCAGGTCTCGACAGGCTGACTGTTCGCTTACCGCACCGCTCGGGCCAGCAATCGCACAACCGCCGTATAATCCAAGGGTATAGTCCACGGCGAACCCGGCTGAACGAGCTGGGTTTTTGCTGTCCCTATCCGAACCGAGGGAGAAATAAGTTCATGCCGACCGACGTAGTTATGCCGCAGATGGGCGAGTCCATCACCGAAGGCACCATCACCAAGTGGCTCAAAAAGCCAGGCGACACGGTTCAACGCGACGAGCCGCTCTTTGAGATCTCCACCGACAAGGTCGATGCCGAGATCCCGTCGCCGGCTGCCGGCACCTTAAAGGAGATCAAGATCGGCGAAGGAACGACCGTCCAGATCAACACGATTGTGGCTGTCATCGACGCAACCGGTACTGGCTCCGGGTCCGCGTCGTCGGCAAAGAATGAGACAGCAGCGACGCCTGCCGCCGATACAGTGGCTCCAGCAGCAGTCGACGAACCAGCCGCGACCCAGGGTAATCCCGGCGAACCGATCAGCACCAGCGGAGAGATCAGCGGCGGTACCGACGTACTGATGCCACAGATGGGCGAGTCCATCACCGAAGGCACCATCACCAAGTGGCTCAAAAAAGTTGGCGATACGGTTCAGCGCGACGAGCCCATCTTTGAGATCTCAACCGACAAGGTCGATGCCGAGATTCCGTCTCCGGTCGCCGGTGTACTCTCTGAGATCAAAGTCGGCGAGGGCGCGACGGTCACGATCAATACAGTAGTGGCTGTCATTGGAGGCACTGCTGGAAAAGCTGCAGCTCCCAAGGCTCCCACAGCCGCACCGGCGGCCATTGCCGCTGCACCCGCCGCATCCACCGTTTCTGCGGTTGCGGCATCCGAGGGCGAGCGCGTCCGCTCCTCTCCGCTTGTCCGCAAGATTGCGAAGGACAACAACGTGGATCTGGCGAAGGTTGCCGGTACTGGAGCCTCTGGCCGCATTACAAAGACCGACATTGTCAGCCATCTCGAACAGGGCCCGAAGCCGGTTGCAGCACCTCCTGTTTCTGCACCTGCACCTGCTGCGGCAAAGCCTGCGGCCGCGCCGTCAGCGCCTCAGCCACAGCCGGGCGAACTCGTTCCGATGTCGAAGATGCGCTCCATCATCGCGCAGCGCATGGTCGAGTCGAAGCGCACGAGCCCGCACGTCCACACTGTCTTCAAGGTGGATATGACGCGCATCGTGAAGTTGCGTGAGAAGGAAAAATCGAAATACGAGCAGCGCAACGGCGTCAAGCTCACGTACATGCCTTTCATCACCCGCGCGGCAATCGTCGCGCTACGCAAACATCCCATCGTCAATGGATCGATCGAAGGGGATGCGATTCGCTACAACAAGAACATCAATATCGGCATCGCGGTCGCGCTGGATTGGGGCCTCATTGTTCCTGTCCTCAAGCAGGCAGAGGAAAAGAACTTCCTCGGTATTGCGCGCGGTATCGTCGACGTAGCCGACCGCGCCCGCGGCAAGAAGCTTGCGCCCGATGAGATCTCAGGCGGAACTTTCACGCTCACCAACTCCGGCATCTTCGGCGAACAGTTCGGAACGCCGATCATCAATCAGCCGCAGAGCGCGATCCTCGGCATCGGCGGCCTGAACAAGGAAGCAGAAGTCCTGACTGACAAGGACGGCAATGATTCCATTGCCATACGCTCGATTCAACGCTTCACGCTCGGCTTCGATCACCGCATCGTCGATGGTGCAGACGCCGGCAAATTCATGTCCGACTTCAAGGCCTATCTCGAAAACTGGTCGGAAGATATCGGGTAGTTACCTGCTCAAAGACGAGAGCGCGGCGGGTTTTAGTTCAGTCCGCCGCGTTTTTCTATTGCACGAATCCGGGCTACAGCAGAGCTTTCGCGCGCTGCACTAACTCAACCGCTTCATCCGGTGTCGCGCCAACCGAAGAGAGGTGCCCCATCTTCCGGCCCTTGCGCGGCTTGTGCTTTTCGTACAGATGCAACCGAACCCCCGGTACTGCGAGCGCTCGATCGAACCGAGGCTCACGCGCAGAGCTATCTGGATTGAGCCACAAATCTCCCAGTAGGTTCGCAATGGCTGCAGGTTGCACAACCTCCACATTGCCCAGCGGCAGATCGCAAACTGCGCGCACTAATTGTTCGAACTGTCCGGTAACGCAGGCCCGAACGCTTGCGTGATAGCTGTTATGCGGCCGCGGAGCCAGTTCATTCACAAGCAACTCGCCATCCTTCGTGCAGAACATCTCAACCGCCAGTATTCCTTCAAGCTGAAACGTGTCGGCAATCGCCGCCGCAATCTCCCTGGCCCCCTGCGCCATCTCGTTCGGAATCGGAGCCGGAATTACACTCCAGGCTAGGATCTGCTCTTCGTGGTGATTCCAGGCCGGCGGATAGACCTTCACTTCGCCGTTCGGAGAGCGCGCCACCAATACCGAGATCTCTCGCTCCAGATCGACAGCCTTCTCAGCCACTCCCGCCCGCTCGCCCAGAGCCTCCCATGCACCTCGTATCTCACTTTCAACTGAAACACCGGGAGCAAACCCAACCTTACCTTGACCCCGCCCATCGTAACCACCCGTCGCGCTCTTGCAAAAACATTTGCCGCCCAACGCGGCCGCGGCGTCGCGTAGTTCATCCAGCGATCGCACCGCGCGATACTCCCCAACGGGAAATCCGTTCTTCCGCAACCAATCCTTTTGTTCGATCCTGTCCTGAATCACGGCAAGCATTGCTCCGCCCGGTCGCACCGACGCATAGCTAGCCGCGGCCTCCATGCTCGCCGGCGAGATCTGCTCGATTTCGAGCGTCACCACATCGCATCCGCGCGCAAGATTCGCCGCCTCCCGCGAATCATCCCACCCAGCTTCGATGCATCCATCCACCACAAACCGCGCTGGGCAAGCGGGATCGGGGTCGAGCACCAGGATACGGTAACCCATACTCCGTGCTGCAATCGCCGTCATGCGGCCTAGCTGGCCACCGCCGAAGATTCCAATTGTCGCGCCGGGAAGAATCGGCTTCGCGGTCGAAGAACCAGAGCTCACGAGCCGACCTCATCTTCCCCAACCACCTGCTCCAACACCTCGTCGCGCCGCGCCGCACGCCATGCAACTAACTTCTTCTGTAAGGCAACATCCGTCGTCGCGATCATCGCAATGGCCAGCAACGCGGCGTTCATCGCGCCCGATGCACCAATCGCGAGCGTCCCCACAGGAACGCCCTTCGGCATCTGCACAATGCTCAGCAGAGAATCCAGGCCCTGGAGTGCCGTCGCCGGTATCGGAACGCCGAGAACCGGCACCACAGTCTTGGCCGCAATCATCCCCGGAAGATGCGCCGCGCCCCCCGCACCCGCGATGATCACTCGCAAGCCGCGGCCAACAGCGGTGTCAGCATACTCAAACAAAAGATCAGGCGTGCGGTGCGCCGAGACCACTCGCACCTCGTGAGCAACGCCAAACTCCGCCAGCACATCAGCGGCGCCACGCATCACCGCATAGTCATTGCGGCTTCCCATCACAACTCCAACCAGAATATTATTCTGTGGCTCGGCGTCCATTGCCCGATTATACGGTTTTCCCAATGGACGCCGCGCCGTCCCGCCACACCATCCTGCCACACCTCTAGTGCTTCGCCCACAGACTCGCATTCAGGCACGTCACGACGCCGTCGATCAGCATGCTCAGACCCTCAGAAAATCTGTCCGCATCGGCGATATGCTTCATCGTCACCGCATCCGCTATGTTGATCGCGGCCCCGACTATCTCCACTGCGGCCTTCTTTTTCTGCTCGCCCGTCTTCGCGCCAAACAGGGCTTCGGTGCCCTGAACCACACCTGGGATCAGCGCAATCGTCCGCAGGAACAGCTTCAAAAAATTCATATCGTTTCTCTCCGTTGCCTCTTCTTACCGCCGAAAATAATCAATCGCCAGGTGAAACACGGTCAGCAACCCACCCAGAGCCCCGACCATCCCCTTCACGCGTTGCACGCTTCGCTCGTGCTGTTCCACCCGCTCCTCGAGCTGCGTCAAGCGCCCCGGCTGCCCGATGCCTATCAACTGATTCATCTGGTTCTTCAGCACGCTCAAATCCGCGAGCACCTGCCCTTCAAACTCTGTCATCTTCTCCTCCTTCTCCGCCGTCAGCTCACCGGCAAGTCTGTAAACACCCCACTCGAAGACCGCGAATACACGGGCGGTGTCGATCCGTCATACATCCGAACGTAGTAGTGCTCGATCTGCCCTTCGCGCGGAATAGAAAAACTCCGCACGGGGCTACGTAGCACCAGATCCTGGTCAACACCAGGCCCGAAGTCTCCATCTCGCCGCCTCACCTCAAACCCGCCGCCTGCAGGCGGAGCCGTTCCAGCATCCACCTGCAGTGCGGTCTCCGTCGCGCTCACCACTTGCAACTGCTGCAGGTTCGCAAGCACGTTGCTCCCTGGTGGCAGCGCCGAGCTCAACGCCGTTTGAGGAAGCAGCGCATCCGCCGCAATTGCCTCGGACAACGTCAGACCCAACCCTTCAGCCCAGTCATTGGCAAACGCCATGCTGTACGTCAAAGTCTCCGGACTGGTCATTCCATTTACGATCTCAACGCGCCGGACGATCACGCTCATCGTCTCGCCGCCGCTGGTCGTGGCCAGTACGTCCCCGGGCCAAACATCGGCAGGGTTGACTGCCTTGTATGTTCCCGCAACCGCTGCCGCACGGCTCGCCGAAAAGCTCAACACCGCCAGCGCCGCACTCTCGCAGTCCATTGAGCTCCGCGCCACCGGTTTTAACACCTTTCCCAACCACTGCGCGGTCCCGGGAACCCCGGCTGCTTCTTCTTCTGCTACGCTGGCAGTGTCTGCCAATCTTGCGACAGCTCTTTGTTGAATACGATATGTTACGGTTACAAATTCTCCGGCAACAGGGACTCGGCCCGCGAAGAATGTAACTTTTCCAGCAGTAGATATCTTGCAGTCAACTCCTTCGCCCGCAACGCCGATAAGACGCGTCATCTTTACGCCGCTCGGCAATGTGCTCACCACCCAGGCTGACCCGGTCTGTGTGATACGGCAGTACCCCATCGACCCAAACAGTTGAACGCTATTCACCGCGGCAAAGCTGCAACTGGCCGGCGAACTGGCGACGCTTCCGTCATAGAGCACCGTCGCCGGAGTATTGGAAGCCGCGCCAAGGTCCTGGAACTCAAACACCAGGCTCATCGGCGCCGGAACCACTCCTCCGCCAAAGGCCTGCACAGCGCCATCCACCATCGCGTAATAAGCTTGCAAGACCCGTTGCATCTCTACACAGTGCAGCCGGATGCGAAGCGTGTAGGTGTGTCCTGTTAGCAGCGTGAGAGCAGTTCCAACCTCGGCCCCATTCACGAATGGCACAACCACGGTCGCGCCTCCGCTCTGCCGCACGTTATAGCCAGCGAAACAGTTCGCACTCTGCGTGGCGCCCGAGTAGAGCCCGCACACTATGCCCGCGCTCGCTCCTCCGAGTTGCAGATCTCCGGCCTCAATCACCAGTGTTCCGCCCAACTCGACCGCGTCGATAGCCGTCAGGGTCGTCTGTCCATCGAACCCATTGCCGCCCGTCATCGTCAACCCGGCAGCACTCAATCCTAGATGCGACCCAGGATCGGTGACCTGCCAGATCTGCGTATCCAACGTGCTTTCGTTGAAGCTGTCCGTCAAAAATTGCGCCGAATTGGCCATCTTCTTCGGGAGAAAAGGATCAGCCGAGAGTTGAAACACCGTCGTCGTCCCATCTCCTGCAAACATCTCGGTGACATACACGGTCGGCTCCATCGCGCCGCTTATCGTGACGTCGTTAGCCAACTCCTTCACGGAAGACGTCTTCAAGGCTGCCACCTGCAGCGTTCCGTCGCCATCGCTGAGCGTATGAGTCACCGTCCCCGCGGGTTGAAGGCCCACCGTGCCGTCCAGTACACGGTAAGCTGCATAGGTTGCGCTCGCGACGACGCCGGCATTCGCCGACCAGCTCTCCGTCTGTTCCGGCTCGAACACCCCCGCGGATAATCCATTCATGACGCCAGCCGTGCTGAACAAGGAACCATCGACGCGGTTCGTCAGCGTCTTGAGCAACTGTCCGCCACTCTGCGCCAACCCTGTTCCACTAAGCGGAACCGGCTGTTTGTCGAGCAACCACTCGTCGCTGACCGCGCTGAACGCGTATCGATACACCGGCCCGGTCAACCCAGCTCCTGCATAAACAGCTTCGGGTTCGGTCGCGAGATAGCCGGTGAACAAGACGGTTCCGTTCGCTGCCGTCACAATGACTCGTCCACGCCGCGCGGGCGCCACAAGCGCCGCATCGCTCACATCGAGCACACCGCTGCACAACGAAGGAGCATTCAACGACCGAATAATCTTCAACGGCCCATTCGCACACAACGCGGCGCTGTAATCCAGTGCACCATTGCCATCCAGATTGTCGATCGTCACCTTCACTGCGTCACCGCCTGCTCTATCGGGTCTGACATCTGCACCGTCTCGATGGGTCCTAGACCCCTCATGGCCCTAACCTCATTCACTGTCAACACGCCGGCCTGCAGCAGCGTTGTCTGTATCTGCAACTCCTCCATCTCGTCCCGGCTCTCGAGGTCGTTGAAGCAGAACTCAAACTCGCGCCAGCCAAGTTTCTTCGCAAACAGGTCACGCGTAATGTGCTCGGCCAGCAGCTTTGCGATGGGAACCACCGCGCTTTGGAACGCCTCATCCGCCATCTCACCTGCAGTCGATTGGTTCACGTCGCTCTCAAGACCGAGCATCATTGGCGGCAGATCGAACGCATTCGCAATCAGGCGGATCAGCGCCTCCTGCCATTGCAGTCGCAGATCCGCATCCGTACCACCGGCAAACTGCAACACCTCCGGCTTCTGCTCGCAGCTCAGCAGAGGCACGCGTCCCGTGCCCTCGATCTCATCCTGCCACCAGCGAATCAGCCGGTCGTGCTGCTCCGGAGTAGCCTCATTCAGCCAAAGCGCGTACTGCACCACGGAGTTGCTGGCAAGCCGTCCCGCATACCGGTTCGCGCTCAAAAATTGGTTCACCGTCTCAAACGCAACCTCCAGCCGGCCCAGGCCAAATGGTGTATGCGTGCGTGGATTGAGCCGCAGATACATCAACTCGTCATCGAGCAAAGGCACCAAAGCATCCTGCCCAAAGCGTCCTGTGATTTGCGCATACCGCGGCTTATCCGGATCTCCGTTCCACTTCGCATCGATCTGGATCGTCGCCCCATCCACCGCCCAAAGATGAAACGGCCGTGCAGCATCGCCCGTCGACTCCATCTCAACGGCGCCGAATCCGCCGACCAGGAGATCCTCGAGCACCTGCTCCCACAGCACTCGAAAGCTGTCCGATGCATTCGGTTCTTCAAGGCATTGGCGCAACACCTTGATCCGCGCCTCAGCATCCTCGACCATCCCATCCGAGTAGCCGCGGCGCACCCGCACCTGCCAGTCCATGCTCGCGATCTTGTCCTTCACCGCGTTGATCGCGCGCCGCACCAGCGGAGTTTCAGCGAACTTCCGCAGATTGGCCGCAGTCGGCTTTGGCAAAGTATGTTGCCCTGCCCTGCCGGCCGGGTTGTAAGGACTCAGGATCGAAGGCAGCATCGCCGTCTTCCTCTCTCCCATCGTCGCGTCTCCGGCGGCTGCTTCAACTCCCGCCAAACGTTCCCAAACATCCTTCACCATCGTCCGAACGCCCATGCTCCCTCTCTCTTTCCGTCTTTGCTGCAAAAAGAAAAGGCACAGCCTCCTGGGCCATGCCTCAAAACCACCTGTCAACCTTGAGCGTTGCGCTCTCAGCTTAGTTCAAAGTTGTTCTGCTCAAACTCTCAACTCCACCCGCGCCGTCTCCGCCACCCTGGCCAGATCGCTCAAGGTCACGACGCGAATCTCCTGCAATTCCATCGCCTCAACGCCAAACCGGTACCGCTCCATCGCTTCATCCTCAGTATCCGAGACAGCACGCAGAGGTTCCACAATCGCAGTCAACTCCAGCCGGGCCCCCTCCACCCGCTGCACGCCCTCCATCAACTGAGGAGCCGAATAAGCCAGCCCCTTCGCCGCCTCCACGTCCCCCTCCAGAGACACCGCCTGAAACATGCGAATCACGCCGGCCGTCTTCTCGGAACCAGCCCGATACCCGCAATCGATCTTCATCGGATCGCCGGCCCGCGTATAAAGCGAAGCCGCAACCCTCTTCCGCATCAGACCCCACACACCTGCCCGCTCGAACTCTGCCCGCATCGCTCCCGCAATCGCAGCGCGTCCAGTCTTCTTCCGTTCCGTCTTCACCTTCAATGGCTCAACATACATCTTCATCAACTGTTCGATCTCAGCCGGCAGACTCTCCGCCAGGCAGGCTTTGACTTCGGTCATCTGCACCGAGTTCGCCAGCGTATCCGACAAAATCTCCATCACCGGCTTGATCCCCGGAACGTCCGAGCCCACCATGCGCAGCCGTGCGCCAATCTCCCCCTCCAGCGCCTCCAGCAGACCGATATCCGCGTCCGCATCCATGCACCGGACCCTGCTCCAGTCCCGCGTAAAACGCACCACCGCGCTATCGTCGCGTCCCGCCTCACGCAGCAGAACCCCGATATTCGCAAACTCGCCCTTCACCACATCCGGCACATACCGGATCAGGAAGAACTCGCACGGCAGCCGTTCTCTCAACGCAACCCCTCCAAAATGCAATCCAACTAACAGCGGAGAACCGACAAATAACCTTGTACTACATTACAAATTTTCCCACTCCACTCACCTCGGCAAACTGTCTCGGCACCACAATCGTCTTCCCCCTGGCCCACATCGGGAATGGCATCCTGTCCGAATCGCGAAACTCTCCAATCAAATCCCGCACCCGCGAGCGCCGCCTCAACATCTGCTCCATAAGCCGCTCGATCACAACGAGATCTCCTCCATACCACTCCGGAGGAACCGCCTCAGCGATCCCCCACAGCGTTCCCGCCTGCATCGCCTCCACTCGGCTCAGCCACGGCTCAAAG
This sequence comes from Edaphobacter sp., assembly GCA_050012935.1. Taxonomy (GTDB): domain Bacteria; phylum Acidobacteriota; class Terriglobia; order Terriglobales; family Acidobacteriaceae; genus Edaphobacter. The sequence continues at coordinate 133,830 of JBEKGF010000005.1, forward strand.
CTCTCCCACCCCGTAACTCTCGCATACACCAGGTTCCTCGGATAGACGCCCCGCAGCGGCGAATCCGGAAACGTCCACTCCCCCGCATTGAAACAAAACCCTTGATCGATAAACGTAGCTCGATACTTCCTCTCCCTCGGCTTCCGTTCAAAGACCGCCTGCCGGCCGTTGCAGTTTCCCGCCCACTTATCGATGCACAGCATCCCGGCAAACTCCGCCAGGTTCCTCACTTCATCCAACTGCTGCTCCGGCAGATAGTCCACCACCTGTCCCGGCATCAGCCCACCCACAAACTGCGACCCAAACTGCAACCCAGCCACGTACCTCTGTCTTTGTCCTCGTGGTAGTTCCACAAACATATCGGAAGTGTTCGCCACCAGCCACTCCGTCACCTCGACCACGTCGCTCACCGGAACAGTCAGACCCACCGCCGCCGCCAGACGGGTTGCAATCAACTCATTCGCCAGAACCCGCACATCCTGCGGATTGTTCTGAAACTTCACCACCCAAAGCTTTCCATCCGCCCCCAGCATCAGCTGACTCTGCGCTCCGCCCCGCATCCTCCTGATCGCCTGCACCGCCAGAACCGCCAACCCGAAACACCTCCCCATCAGCATACAAGCTGAAGGCATCACACATCAGTTCTCAGTTGTCAGGCACAACTCGAGTAGAAAACCGGCAGACGACGACCGAAACCGGCAAACTGACCACTATCTTCTCCCGGCCAGCTCCGCCCTCACCGCCTGACCAATCGCCATCGCCATCAGGCAATCATCATGCGCTCCATTCGCCGCTCCGGTCCTTCCTCCAGCGGACGTGACGAACGTCCTGCACTCCGTCAGCAGCCGCCTGCTATAAAACATCTCCGGCGACTCCACCAGCAACGCTCCCATCCGGCTCACCATTCCCGGCTTCGACCCTGCCGTAGTCAACCATCCCGGCACTCCACCCTTTTCGTACACTCGCGCATACTGCTCCACGCTATCCAGATAAGCCAGCACGCCCGCTCCGTGGTTATTCCGCTCCACAGCAACCAGAGCCCCGCCATACTCTCTCGCTAATTCCGCCGAAACCTTCGCCAGCTCCAGCGTTCCCAGCTTCTGTCGCAGCTCCGCGCACTGCAACCCCGACTCCATCTCAATCACCTGCGCCGCGGCGAAGTCTCCATCCGCGCCGCCGCCTGCTGTATCCACCGCAACCACATACTCTTTTCCGGCAACCGGCGGAAACCAGATATGCAAAGCTCCTCCGCGCCTCGTCGCCAGCGGCTCTCTCACTAAAGCCAGCCGTGCCTCCACAGCCTCTACTTCAAAGCAACACTCACCTGTGGCTTTGAAGCAGCTCTCCGCATCCTCGGCGAACTCCTGCGATCGAAGCCCCTTATAGCTCGCCTCCAGGCCGCGTCGAAACCCGATCTGCGCTGGCGTCAGGCAGTGGGCCCTCATCAGCTCCTCTTCATCCTCGCGCACCTCGTCAACAGGATCACCGGCATAAGCCTCTTCCATCCACCAGGGAAAGAAATGCCGCACCACGCCGTCATGCTGACCAGCTAACCCGCTCACGAGCCCATCCGTTGACTCGCTGGCTCGCTGCTCCACCGCCCGTCCCCACTCCTCATAAAAGCACCCATACGCTCCATTCGGCGTCGACTCGATCACCATCTCCCCCTTGGGAGCCAACGCCGCCCGCAGCCCAGCCAGCGTAGCCGCAGCATCTCCCGGCCAGCGGCTCACCTCGCTGCAGTGCAGATACTGCATCGTCAATCCCCGCCCCGCATTTTCATCCGCTGCGCTTACCACGCGAAACTCGCTATCCAGCGCCGGAAAGCACATCTGCCCCGCATTCGCTCTGCTCCGTCGCAGCGGACCCTCACGCAGGTCCTTCGGCAGACACTCCCAGAATCTCTGCACAATCCGGAAGATTCCCTCCGCTGCCTCCCGCGTCTGCGCCACCTGCACGGTCATCACGCCGCGGGCCGTAATCGTCTTCAGAAAAAAACGTCCCGCAACCCAGGTCGTAACTCCCATCTGCCTCGCCTTCAGCACAATATTCTGGCGCCCTCGTGCGGCTTCGAAGGCCGCCTGCACTGCATTGGCCTGCAGCGGCCGTTCCACACCCGCTCGGTCTCGAACCCTCAGCCAGTCTCTCGCGATCTTCTTTAATTCTTTCGGCTGCTCTTCCAGTTTTTTGCCAAGCTTCACCAACTCATCCGCGTCCCACTCAGCCTTATACCTACCCACCTAAGACCTCGCACCCTCTCAGCCGCAGGCGCAGCCCCGCCCCATCAGGACAGGGCCTCACCCACGCGCTATCTCTCCCAGTGACAACCCGAAACGCTCTTCGGATTCGCAACATCGCGGAAGCTCACAGAGCTATTCGACGGAACCGGAACCACCGTTCCAACCGCGAGTCCTTCGATCAACTGCGACGAACTACCCGCCACAACGCCTGTGCTAAACGTCGACTGAAGGTTCGTCACCGTATACACAGCTCCGCTCTGTCCCGTACAGTCAGGCAGTGTCAGCGTCTGATTCGCAACCGGATTCGAAGTGATATACCCGTCTCCTGCCAGCATCGTGTAGCTGGCCGCCGTCACCACATGCGGATTCGCCTGGTTGAACCCAAAGTAGTAGTTCAGCTCGTTGCTGGCGGCAGCCGCAAGCAACAGTTGCCCTGCTGCTGTCGGATGAATATGGTCGGCCTGAAAGAAAGTGCTGTTCGAGTTCGCGCCATCCGCTCCCAGGCTTGGGTTCGCGGCAAAGTCGATCACGCCATCGGCGCCCACACCCTTCGCTGTCGTCAGAATCAACGAGTCATACGTATCCTTATCCGCATCAAGACTTGTTCCAAACTCATCGTTGCCCGTGCGAGAGAGCATCGTTCCCACAAACACTCTGCATCCCGCACCCTTCAGAACCTGAACCTCAGAGCCAAGCGTGCTCATCGTCGAAGTAATCGTCGACGCCGTATTAGCTCCTCCGTCGTGCAAAGTTGCGATGTCGTTGGTTCCAAGAAGCACCACGGCAACAGGTGATCCGGCGTTAGACGAGCATGCCGGAGCAACTCGATTAGGCTCCGAACCCAGAACCGCCCGCAGCGTGATGCCGGGAATCCCCTCGTTCTGAATGGTGTACACAGGCTGGTTGGTCAGGCTCAAGGACGAAGTCCACGGAGTCACGCCATTGCATACCGACCCATTGAACCCGCATGTGATCGAGTCCCCAATGGCGAAAAGCATCGGCTTCGTCTGGACTACAGGCTTCGGAGTTACATCGACTCCGCGGCTCGCAATCTCGGCGCGGATCTGTCCCGAAATCGCAAGGATCTGCGATGAAGTCAGAGTGTTCGTTGCCATCGCTGCAAAGCGGTATATCGTACCGAACAGCCCGGACCCCGCAAATGATGGCGTACCTGAAGAGCCAAGAAACAGATTGCCGCTAGTCTGGAATCCTCCCGAAGCCCCTTGCAGACTATAGGTGGCTTCCATGCCATCGATATAAATATGATCCAGACTTCCGCTGCCTGCCCCCAGAACATAGGTGAGGACATGAAACCCCGAAATAAGATTGGGGACGGAAGTTACCCGGCTGTTGTTCACGCCGATCGATGGAGAGAAGATACCGGTACTTGCATAAGAATCAATGCCGGCGTTGCCGTTGAACTGCCAGTAGAGAAGGTTCGTTCCCACGAAGTCGAGACTCGAGGAGACAAACGCAGGGATTACATTTCCGTTGATCACCGCCGTATTGCTGTCATCCGTAATGGGTGAAAGATAAACGCCGAGAAAGAACGTCTTCGATGAGTTCAGTGTGGCAGGAAGCGAAACGTTCTCCTGATTGACGAACTGTAATCCATTCGGAGTCCACGTCGGTGCTTGAGCGCCGGACCCGAGCGTCGCGTTGTTTCCGTTTCCGCTGATATCCGTAAGGGTCGTGCCGGAGCCTTGCAGGAAGTTGTAATCTGCCGTCGCCCCTGCAATGGGAGCGCTTCCCAAAAACCCAAACCCAGATCCCGACCCAGTCCCAACGCCCAGCCCACTCGAACCTCCGCCTGCAGGAACCGACCACGTCCCATCCTCACGCAGATACCGTGTCGAACCGGCAGTAGCGCCCGGGTCCGGCACTGCACCCGGGGCATGTCCACTTCCCGAGATGCCGAACACCGGTAACTGCGCCGCGCTTATCGCCCCATTCAGCGTAGTGGCATTGATCGTCTGTGCATTGATCGTCCCTGCCGTAAATGCCTGTGGGCTGAACGTGTAACCAGTACCTCGAAGGATCATCTGCATCGTACTCGTGCCGGGTATAAATGCAACCGTGTCGACCCCGACATTACTATCCAGCTCAAACAGGTTGTAGTTCGAATTCCACCTTCCGCAGCCACGCGAGTTGCAGTGCACCGAGAACACGCTCTGTTCCCCGGCCTGCATATCCATCGTCCGCTTCCAGATGCCGTTCTCCTGATACGCCACGTTTGGTACCGTGTGTGTGCCTCCGTTGCTGAAGTAGCTCGACGCCCCCACCGTGTTGGAGATCGACCACCCCGTCACCCCGGGCCCCACATTCCCTTCGTATGCGACTCCCGCAAACACTCCACTCGAAGACCTTGGCGTCGTCTGCTCGACAAAGATCGTGTCCGCCGAGATGGCCTCCTGGTAGTAATGCGGCTCTTCCACCGAGTCGTTCGCACCCCACGGCACAGTATTCGGTGCCAGGGTCAACTGCCCGTCGATACTCTTGGTCGCGGCATCGAAGACTCCCAGAACCTCCGCCATCGGATACAGCACATACCCTCCGGTCAGCTTTGCCACGGTGCCGCCTGTACTTGTGCTGTTGGCTCCGGTCTGTGCATACGTCAGCGTGTTGATGCTGGTCGAAGTGACCGTAAAACTTCCGTTGTAGCTTGAATCCGCAACACCCGACACGGTCATCGTTAGACCATTCACGTCTACCGGAAGAGATCCCGCCGTCGTCACAGTCACCACATTGTTGCTTCGCGCGATCGCCGCAACCTGCAGCGTCACATTCACAAACGAGCTGGTGCTTCCCTCCAGGCCAACAATCGCCGAGACCGAACCCGCATAGTACAACCCAGTCGACGAGTAGGACCCGATCACCGGAAACACCTGCCGGATCAGTCCCACCGTATCAACCGTCTGTTCCAGCCCATACCCGCACAATCCGCCAAACGCAATCGTCGCGCCCGACCCATGCACCTTGTTCAAAGTCATCTGCAGATGAGTGCCATCCACTACGGTGTAGTTCGCCATCTCATAGTTAGAAGGATTCTGGCTGAGAGGCTGGTCTGTTACGCAGGCAACACCGCTCTGATTCGGCACAGCCGCGGTGCTCGTCGCAAATCCCGCAGGCACGCCGCTGGTAGCAATCGGCACTGTCACCGTTCCCGGAGCAATGTTGTTCGCCTGCGACAGAATCGACTGCGCCGTCGACAGAAACACGCTCACCGGAAAGTTTGTTCCGCTGAACAGCGCAGCCGCTCCTGGCGTTCCGGTCACAATCAACGTCCCGCCAGTCAACAATCCACTTGTAATGGTCTTCGCCGGGTTCTTGTCGATCAGGTATCGCCCTTCGCCCTGCGTCCCGGGCGCTGAACTCACCGCCACCGTCACCACCGTCGAACCCGTCGTGCAGCCCGAGGCACACGTCCCCTGGAACACGGCCGAGTCTTCCTCGATATTGAAATCATAAGGGTGCGCCCCTTCATCCGCCTCATCCCGAAAGCCGCCCGAAGCCGTGATGAACTGCGAACCCAGCAGGCAATCTCCCACGCCGTAACAGTGGATCGACTGCGCATTCAGCGCGTGCTGTCCCATCGTGTTATACGTGCCCGTGATGCTCATGGCGTCGTAGTTGGTCTTGAAGTACGGCACATTCTCAATCGTCTGCGGAAAAAGATTCGAGCCACCCGTCACCCCTTCATGTTGAATCGTCAGAGCAGAAGAGTTCGGCTCCTGCGATCCTCCCGCAGCAAACTCAGCTGCTGTGTTTCGCGTCGAGACCACATTGATAATCTGCCCCGCGTCGTTTCCAACCACAGTCGCAGACGTCGGATTCAGATAGAAGTCGCTTCGCTGCCCGTTCCTGTCGTCCTCGACATGCGTACCGCCGGTGCCACTGTTGAACGCCGATGGATTGTAGCTCTCCGGCGAGGCATAACTCCGTTCAACCTTCACATCGCATCCACTTGCACAGTCGGGGCTCGTCAATGCATTCGCAACTCCGTTCCCGCCCAATCCAGTCACATACTGGCTCGCGTATTCGTCTCCATTTAGGTTGTTGACCTGCAGCAGCGTTCCCACCGGCTGCGTCACAGTCTGGGTCGCCGAAGGCAACAGCGAAACCTTCTGTCCTACTCCGCCTGTCACAGAAGCAATACTCACATCGACATAGTTCTTGTCCGCCGCATCGTTCGGAGTCGTCGGATCGCCGGGCAGAATCAACGGGCCCGTCATCGTGTCTCCGGCCTTCAGCACAAAAGGCGATGAGCTATCCAGCGGATGTCCGGTCACCGCCGCCGCAATCGCCGTATCGACATAGCTCTTGCTCACCGTCTGCATCGCCACAGAAGTAGGCAGCACCGTACTCTTGATTGCACTCACCAACACCGGAAACTGGCTCACCGGCACCACCCAGAACTCCCGGCTCACGCTCCCGTCATTCAGGTGATACACGGCCGTATAGTACGTCCCCATCGGCGTCGATCCCGCATTCGGAACCAGTTGCAGACTCAAGGCCCCCGCGGTAATCGTCGCCGACGTCGTCCCGCTTGGCACAGACTCACCGCTCGCAGTCGTAAACGCCTGCCAGGTCACGATCACCGTTCCAGAAGCAAGCGTTCCATCGGCAAGAAAAACCGTATCTGTAACCTGCGTGGTTGCAATTGCGCTGCCTTGCGTCGACTGCGCCGCGGCAGCGACCTTCATCATGGTCATCGTCGCGGGAAGCACAACCAACAGAACCCCGATCAGCGCCCATCCTCTCAGTTTCCAATGCATCTTCGTCTCCTCGTTCCCGTTCCCTCGTTCTGTAACGGCAGCGCCTTAAAATCCGCACTTATCCGTAGAATCCGCGGTCGTCGCGCATTCCAATTGGTGTCATCCGTACAAATCGGTGTTTAGTCCCTAAACCGCCCGCATCGCCGCCGGCAGATAACTCCGGAAGCAAAGCACCGTCTCGCCGTCATTGGCATCCTTCACCGGCAGCGCGCGAAACGCTCCGGCAAGCTTCACCCGCTCCAGCGGCCCAGCCAACGCCTCTACCGTCTCCGCCGACCCCTGCATCGCCTGCAGTCGCGGATAGTAGTAGATCACCCGGTCTCCCTGCTCACCATCCATCACAAACAACCCCGACCACTCCTGAAAAAAACCGCCACCCTCGCGATCCACAAATCCAACCAACGGACTCACCTGCATCCCCGAGGGCGGAGCTCCCGCCAAAAGAGCCCCGCCCAACTGCAGCACCCCAGCCGCAATCCCAATCACCCGTCCGACATTCAGTGTCACGCGCCGGACATAATTAATGTCGTTCCCCACCGAAGCCGGCGAGCTCACATAAGCCGCGCTCACCCCGCTCCCCACAAATCCCACCTGCGCCACATAGTCCTCATCGACGGCGACCAGCTCCCCCACTTGGAACTGCGCCGCCGCCGTCGCCCCCACACTCAGCGAAGTAGCCGTTGATCCCGCAACCAGAGGCACCGCCGTCGCGGCCAACCCTCCGCTCCCATTTGCCGCCGCAGCACTCGCAGTCTGCAACAGATTCATCTGTTGCGATCCGGAAGCGAGCGCCAGTTGCAACTTTCCCCAGCTCTCAAACTCGAGCTGTACCGTCGCTTCCACCTGGCTTCGCACCTGACTCTGCACCACAGCAGGAGCGCCCGTAGTCAACGCCGCCACCTTCGTCTCGCTCATGCGCACAAACTTCGTGCACCATCCCAGATCCACCCAGGGCGCGGGCGGCGCATCCAGCGCAAACGCCCCCATCTGCGCCGCATCGAAAACCGTCGGCGTCCCCGTCGCCCGATTCACCGGCGCAAAGTAAGCCCGCACCCGCCGCGTCACCGGAGCCACCGCACCCACCACACTCACTCCTGTCGTTGTCGAACTCACAGCTCACCTGCTTCCTGGTAAGAGAACACCTCGACGGTCGCCACGCGCTCCAGCCGCTTCCCATTCACCACCGCCGGCCCAAAACTCGCATCGCCCCAGAACACATTCGTCGCCATCGTCACCGGAGCCAATCCCGACCCGCCAGCCGCTCCTACATAATTCATCTTCGGCACATTCTGCGGAGCCGCGCTCACCGCCGCGACCAGTTCGCCATCCATCGCCGACAGCAACCGCCCCCTGTCCATCCCGCCATTGCCTGAGTCCCCATCGGTCGCATACTGTATCTCGCAAACCATGGCCACAAGCGGAAGCGCGCCCTGCGTGTCCACGCTAACCCCTGTCCAGTGCAGGCAAAACATATTCACCGGCTGAAAAGCAGAAACTAGCTCGTTCTCCTCCACCAGTACGCCAGGACGCGTCACCCCGCGCAACACCATCGTCCGCCCCGGATTTACGGCCGCCAGCCTGTCCCGCAACGTGACATAAAACGTATCTCGAGCATTCTGCATCGATATGTAACCTTTCCAGTAACATTTCCTGTAGGTAACCCAGGGCTTCAGCCTTGGGCCTCTCGGGAGCTATAGAAAAAGGGTTTTTAGCCCTGGGGTGTGTCTTCTTTCCTAAACCGCCAAATCCAACGGCGCCCGCAACACCAACCGATAGACATAGGGCGCCCCACCCACCTCCGACTCCGTAGCCGACTCCACCTCCATCAACACTCCATCGATCAGCACTCCAAACGCAGTCGCAAACAACACACTAGCCGCCGAATATCCCAACGACCCCACCACCGCATTCACCGCCGTCGCCGAAACCATCAACTCCCACATCGCCGCCTTGCCTGCAGCCGTCGTAGCCCGAGCCTTTCGAAACACTACCGGCGCAAGCTCCATATCCTGAAACTCCGGCACGGCCAGTCCCAACTGTTCTGTCGTGTCCCCCGCGCTCGCTGGAGCCGGCATCCGCAACTTCACAGCCCGTCCCCCCGCGCACGACAACAACACATCCGCCGCCCGCAGCGCCATTATCGATGCATCCTTCATCGCCTCACCCAAGCCTCTCTGCCACATAGGGCTTCAGCAGCATCTGCACCTGCGGGTCGATCAGCGAGCCACTGAAGTACTGCATCTGCAGCGTGTCCATCTTGCTCGACTTCACATTCATTCCCGGCGTCGCCTGTGCATTCTTCACAATCTGCACGCAAGCCACCTTCACTGCATCCGGAATCGTCACCACCCCCGACGTGTACGTCACCTCAACCTCGTTGTAATCGAGTCCCAGAAAGTTCACGGGAAACGTCAACTCCGCCGTCGTACAATTCACATCGACCGCAGTCACATCCAGTGCACTCCAGCTCCCCGGCACGCTGAACGCCCAGGCAATCTCCTCGCGAAACGCATCGGACAACTCCCCACGCCGCGGCTTGCTATAGCGAACCCGCACCCCAACCAGCGCCGATGCTGCGCCCACAGCGGCAGCCAGCGGGCGATAGCTCAAACGCACCGTCTGCGCACCAGCCGTCAGTCGCATCCGCTCCACATACTGGGTCACCAGCAAACTAGGCCGCCGGCAATAAGCCTCCATCATCGCGGAAGCCATCGTCACCCAGTCATCCGTAGTCTCAGCCGACAACCCAAACTGCATATACTCCGTCGGCAACAAATAGCCCATCGCATTTCTCCTTATAAAAGCAACAGGGACCGGCACAAATAGCACCGGCCCCTGTC
>JBEKGF010000006.1:0-141023 GCA_050012935.1 Edaphobacter sp.
CTGAGCGAAGCACCACGACCTTTGTCATTCTAAGCAAAACGCACTATCTTTGCCCTTTCGAGCGAAGCACCACGACCTTTTGTCATTCTGAGCGAAGCGAAGAACCCCCGCATTTGCTCTTCCTTTCTTGTTCCCCTTCCTTGAGGGGGTCTGCCACGACCGGAGAATCATCATCCAAAATCAAGAACCCCAGTGACTAAGCACCTGTAGATGTAGATAAAAAATGTCACGAGCCACAACAGACACAGATAGACATTTGTGCGCGCTATCGATTCACGCTTAAACCTTGGAATAAATCCGAACATGGCAACGAAAACCAATAGAGTCGAAAAGATCAGCCAAAGAAAATCGCTCCTCCATCCGTCAGTATGTCGCGGATTGAACAATTGATCAGCAAAGCCAGCGCTCTTCTCGGTACCTTCAAACCATGGCAGAAAAGACAAAGCGAAACGGATGAAATTCAGGACGATGACGACCCGCAACACGATGGTGCCAAGCCCCATAGCTTGCTCCTCACCTGGTGAGACGCCCTCTACATCTTCCGTAGACAGCCCCCATCGCACCCGTTACTTCGCATCCTCCCACTCTTCATTCCAAGCCGCCTGAATCGCCTCCAGAATCCCTTCATTCGACTTCGCCGGATCACCCACAAACCCCGGCAACCCAGTCACATACTTATGCAGATCCGTAAACCGAACCGAATAAGGCTCAATCTCCGGATACTTCTCCTGCAGCAAAATCCCAATCTCCTCCGAATCCGTCCAACCAATCTCACGCGCCATCGCATTCTCCTGAGTCACTAAAATCATCGCAGCAAACAAGTCACCCACTCAAGAGACTACAGAATCGCAGCGACCCATGCCTCGACCAACCTCCCAATCATGGTGCGTCTCTCTCCTGCGCCGCGATCTTAGCGCCCGTGCGAACCATCTGAGCCCCTGAGGATCGGCCGCCTGAACGAATGACCGCGCAGAACAGGCTCTTCAACTCCTCCGGAAACGATCGCCCGTCTCGACTCAATCGGCGCAGGATCCAGGCACTGAAGGGAGTTGCCGAAAACAGAAATACGAGTCATGCCAAAATGTCCGGGGGACTCCCGCCAGACAAACGCCTCTAGCTCCCCGGACCATGCGCAGGCTTACCTTCCTGCACATAATTCCGGTTCCACTTCGGAATCTCCACTACATAAGTCCCCGGCCTCTCAATTACCGCCTGGCACCCCAGTCGCGAGTTCAACTGCACATCCGCCGCCGTCTCCATCCGGTCCAGTTCCTTGTCCTCCGGCTCACTGATCCCCGGCGCGCCTTCCTTCACATGAATATGGCAAGTCGTACAAGCACACACTCCGCCGCAAGCATGGTCGAGAAAGATATCGTAGTTCTCCGCCACATCCAGAAACGACATCGGCTCGCCATGCCCTTCATAAGGCAGCGTATCGAACTCAAACTCAACCGTCTTTCCTTCAGGCAAAAACGTCACCCGAACCATCCCTTCGCCCGCAGGCTCCGCCAACTCTTCGGCACTCAAAACACTCTTCGCTTCATTCATAATTCAATCTTCCGTTGACTCTCCGGCCGTAGCCTCATCTTTCGTCGAATCTTCAATCTTCTTCGCCTCGGCATCCGTCTCCGCCGTCTCACGAATCACCTGCGCCTTCGCAAACGGATGCGGCGCCGTAGGACCCTTACCTATGCTCTCACCTGCGGCCTCCATCGTCTTGCCCCCAATCGCACCCGAAACCGCATTATCCATCATCAGCTCCGCAAATCGCCGCGTAGCCTTATCCAGCCGCTCGATCCCATCGCGAATCTGCCGATGGTCACCACCCTGCGCCGCTGCCTCCAGAAACGACTCCGCCTGTTCAATCTTGTCGATCTCGTTGCTCGTCAGCATCTGCCAAGCCTCGTTGCTCCTGCCCTTCTTCACCGCAGTCAGAATCGTCTCCGCCTCATTCTTCGCCTCAATCACTTGCCGCTCGTGAATGTCCTCCTCAGCATGATCGAACGAATCCAGAATCATCGTCTCCACCTGCTCATCCGTCAGCCCATACGTCGGCTTCACCTCGACCTCAGCCTCTTTTCCGCTTCTCTGCTCGCGCGCGCTCACATGCAGAATCCCATTCGCATCAATCAGAAACTTAACCTCAATCCGCGGCAGCCCCGCCACCATCGGCGGAATCCCCTTCAGATCGAACCGCGCCAGCGACCGGCAATCCTTCGCCATCTCCCGCTCACCCTGCACCACATGGATCGCCACATTCGTCTGCCCATCCACGCCAGTCGTAAAGTGTTCTGTAGCGCTAGCCGGTATCGTCGAGTTCCTCTGAATAATCTTCGCCACCACGCCACCCAGCGCCTCAATCCCCAGCGACAACGGCGTCACATCCAGCAGCAACAAATCCTCAAGCCCCGACCCGGCAACCGCGCCACCCGCCAGAATCTGCGCCTGCACCGCCGCTCCCAGCGCCACCACCTCATCCGGATTCAGCTCCGTATGCGGCTTCTTCCCCCGAGCCTTCAGCTCAAACAAATCATCCACCAGCGCCCGCACCGCAGGAATCCGCGTCGACCCGCCCACCAGCACAACCTCGTCGATCTGCGCAGCCACCAACCCCGCATCCTTCAACGCCTGCCTGCAAGGCCCCACCGTCCGAGAAATCACCCCAGCAGTCAACTCCTCAAACTGCCTCCGCGAAATCTCCCGCAAATATCGCTTACCCGAAGGCAGCAATACATCCAGCGTCGCCGACTCAGCCGAAGACAGCAAAATCTTAGCCTCAATCACCGCCTTGCGAACCGCCTGCACCGCCTCGCCATTCCCCCGAACATCCTCCCCCAAATCCCCCGCAATATCATCCAGCGCAATCGCAATCAGCAGGTTGTCGATATCGTCCCCACCCAGGTGCGTATCCCCACCCGTAGCCACAACCTCAAAAATCCCCTCATGCAGCTTCAAAATCGAAACATCGAACGTCCCACCGCCAAAGTCATAAACCGCAATCAACCCATCCTTGTTCTTATCCAACCCATAAGCCAGCGCCGCCGCCGTAGGCTCATTCACCAGCCGCAAAACCTCCAGCCCCGCAATCCGCCCCGCATCCTTCGTCGCCTGCCTCTGCGCGTCATTAAAATACGCCGGAACCGTAATCACCGCCTTCGTCACCGGCCCGCCAAAGAACCTCTCCGCATTCTTCTTCAACTGCAGCAGCACATAAGCCGAGATCTCCGGCGGCGTCAGCAGCAACCCGCCCACGCTCACCTTCAACACCTCACCCGGCTTCAACCCCTCCGCCAGCTTGAACGGAAACAGCTTCAACTCCCCTTGCACATCGTCAATATCCCTCCCCATCAGCCGCTTCGCCGAATACACCGCACTCGCCGCATCCGACATCAACGTCGCGCGCGCAGCATTCCCCACCACCACCCCATCATCCGTCCAAGCCACCACCGACGGCACCAGCCGCTCCCCATCCTCACCCGGAATCACCACCGGCGTCTCCCCCTCCATAAACGCCACCAGGGAATTCGTCGTACCCAGGTCTATTCCAACAACACGCCCAATCCCTACAACCCGCTCGTCATCCGCCATCCGCAAAGTCCTCAATTCGTTACTCTTCTATTTTCCTACAATCCCGCCCCTCAAAACGCCCCCACCCGCGCATACACTCATACTCAGATGCTTCCACCAGGAGGCCGATGCATGCTCTATCTCGAGCGCACCCCTCATCCCGCCCTCACCCCCTACATTCAATCTTTCTGGTACTCCTGCGACCCCGCCGCCACCCACCGCCACGAGCGCGTCCTCCCCAACGGCCGAGCCCAGGTCGTCATCTCTCTCGCCCGCGACTACCTCACCAACGCCAACCACCCCACCGACCCGCTCCAACCCCAACCCGCCGCCATCTTCCTCGGCCTCTACTCCCGCCACCAGCTCATCGACACCATCGACCTCTCCGAACTCATCGGCATCATCTTCCAACCCGGCGGCACCATCGCCTTCTTCCCCGGCCACACCCACACCTTCACTGACCGCGAGACCAGCCTCGAAGACCTCTGGGGCCGCGCCTCCCTCAACCTCCGCAACGACCTACGCGAAGCCCCCACCCCCAAACAGAAATTCGATCTCCTCGACTTCGCCTTACGCTATCGCCTAACCGAATCGCGAACCGCGAACCGCACCCCCACCATCGACTACGCCCTCACCAAACTCCAACACTCTCCCGGCTCCACCACCATCGCCGCACTCACCCGAGACATGGGCATCAGCCCGCGCCGCCTCTCCGAGCTCTTCCAAGACCACATCGGCGTCTCACCCAAACTCTACTGCCGCATCCAGCGCTTCCAGCAAGCTGTCCAGCTCATGCACCGCGGCGCCGACATCCACTGGGTCGAGCTAGCCCTCACCTGCGGCTACTACGACCAGTCCCACTTCACCAACGACTTCCACGCCTTCTCCGGCCTAAGCCCCACCACCTACTCCGCCACCCAACGCCGCTGGAGCAACCACATCCCCCTCGACTAAGAGTTCTCGCCCATTTGCCTTTGCTCAACCTACAAAAATTCTGAGCGCAGCCTCTATTGCTTGTCATTCTGAGCGCAGCCTCCATTGCTTGTCATTCTGAGCGCAGCGAAGAACCCCCGCATTTGTCTTTGTCTTGCTTTTGCTTTTCGTCTTTCGTTGCTGCCGTTCTTCAAAATGCATTGCCAAAAAAACTACGTCATTCCGACCGAAGCCACTCACAGTCTCATCGTGAGTGGCGTAGTGGAGGAACCCCCGCATTTCGCTCTTGCTTTTGCTGTTGTTTTTGTTTTTACCTGTCATCCTTCGCCGAAGGCGGAGGACCTGCTTTTCACTCTTGCCACTCACCCATCCAAACCCAACCGAAAAAACTCCACCCCCACCAAAGGATTCTGTTATACCGCTCCGTAGGAACAAACCCCACCCGGCTTTACCCACTCATTGATGATAACGAGCGGCTATTACTGCGCGAGACTAGGAGAGCCCCGCTGTTGGAGAGCCCCTTACCCACTGTCTCCACCTGGATGGCTCGCACAATTGCGCTCTCGACAAGGTCGCCTCGGAGCCCTCTTGAGCAGTGACGCTGGAAGTGGTCAAGTTTACCCAGACCGATGTTTTGGAGGAAGTGAAGCAGCAGAACAATAACGATTACGGGTGGTTCTGGGCTTGTGGTGCCAGAACCACCCGCAATCGGTGCTCAGGATTACTGCTTGAAACGCCGGCGAACAGCTTCGGCAAAACCGATGACACCGGTGCCAAGCAGCATCAAGCTGCTGGGTTCCGGTACCGGGCTCGCGTCGGCCACGACACTGACTGAGTCCAGGTCAAAAAATCCGAGCTGGTTCTCCGAGGTGAAGGTCAGGTCCGTCGTACTTCCAGTCGCCACTGCTGTGAAGGTCTCGACGGCGTAGTAGGAGCTTGCCGGAGCATTCGTCTCGGAAAAGCCTGTCGTGCTGCCGAAGGCTGCACTGAAGTTGTTAACATTGTTAGCATCAGGGTCACTACTGTTGAAGAGGGCGAACTGGATGGTGTAGGTAGTACCCGCCACCGTGTTCAAAGACTGGAGGAGGGTGTCACCCGGTCCGAAAGGTCCGAAGGAGGCTTCGTCTTCGCCGCTGAATGGGTTGAAGTTATCGACGTCCGCGAAACCAAGGGGATCATTAAGGAGAGTGCCAGACCAGCCGGTAAAGTCGCCGGTCTCGAAGCCGCAGTTCATCACGAGGTTGCCCGCGACGCTGCTGCACACATCAACATCATCTGCCTTCGCCGATTGAACGGCGAAGACAGATGCTAGGAAAAGAGCCAGAAATGTTAATAATCTACGCATGAGAATTTGTCCTTTTTAAGTAATTCAGTCTGTAAGCAAGTGAGTCGTAGCGCGCTACTGTTTGCGCTGCGTTGTCATGGGGTCGCTGTAGGCCACGCTGGGTTATTGACCAGATTGGTGGCGTTGGTGGTTCCAATGCCGGTTGCGAAATCCCAACCCACGTTGGTGCCGTAAGCAGGCTCCAATACAGTGTTGCTGATGGAGAGAACTCCCTCGGCCCCGCCACCGTTGAAGCAGTTGAAGGTGCCGACGACGGTGCCACGCGATGTGAGGGATGTGCAGTTGACGTCCATGTCGCCCAGTGTGACGTCGTAGAAGACGCAGCTTGGGTTGGCGCCATTGCCGAGGGTGGAGTTACAGCCGGCGTTTCCGCTTGCTCCATATTCCGCGTTGGCAATCGAGTAGAGGACAGGGTTCGGATTGCCCTGAACCGTGCCGGTGCGCTGGTTGACGAGCGCCTGGATTCCGGCCCAGATGGGACTCGAGACGGAGGTTCCACCGAAGCCCGCCCAGGTGGAGGGATCAGCGGTGCAGGGGGCGGCGTCGCCTTCTGTGCGCGCCGTGTCCGTATCGGAGAAGCAGACGGCGTAGAAGTGGTTCCAGACGCCATTCGCGGCGAAGAGCGAGACGTCGGGAATATCACGCACACCGTCGGCGGGATTGCCAAGGAGACCGGCTTGCCATGAGGGTTTGGCGTAACCGGCGCATGTTCCGCCGACGACACCGGCCGTCGTAGGAGCGCCCGTGGCGCAGCCGCTCGGACCGCCGCTGCCCGAGGCTGTGCTCAGGAAAGCGTCGTTGGTCGTTGCGGTGGGGCTGTTGCAGAAGCCGTTCGGGCCGACCGCGCTGGCAAAGCCGCTGAAGGTGTAGATCAGCTGGCTCGCGCAAGAGTCATTCCACGGAATCTCCGGAACGTAGGACTTGGCGGTCTGGAAGTTTGCGCCGTCGGTCGCACTGAAGTACGTTGCGGTCTGCCCGAGGAAGGTGTCACCGTAGTCCGTACCGCCAACCGAGACGTTATTGGGCGTCGAGGTAAACCCGCTCACGGCGATGCCGTGCGTGGCATTGACCCGATCCGCATCCGAGCTGGCCGCGCCCTCATCTCCCGAGGAGACGAAGATGGAAGCGCCTTCCGCAGCACCTAGCGCATAGAGGTTGTTGATGAACAGGTTCCCTGCCGAGCCAACTTCGGACTCAGACTCGCCGAAGCTGATGCTGATAATGCTTGGGGAGGTGGTGCTGTTCAGCAGATTCAACATGGCGATGAAGCCGCCGAAGTTACCAGCGCCGGCAGCCTTCGAATCGGAACAGGAGGCAAGGACGATCGAGGCGTTGGGTGCGGCCGCGCTCGAATACTCGACGTCGATCTCTGATTCGCCATCGTCAGCGTTAATTCCAGGGTCGGTGCAGGCGACCGCTCCGGTGGGGTGCACCTGAGTCAGGTTGCCGAAAGGATAAGGGCGGGTAAGGCCGAAAGCCTTGCGGAACAAGGTGAAGTCGTCCACGCTGAAGACGTCTGAGTCTTCCATGACGTAGATCGTCTGCCCCTTACCCGTGATACCAGCCTTGAAGAGAGGATTGAAGTTGTAGATGGCAGCGAGGTCGGCTGCGCCGATGGCATTGAACCCGTTGGGGACGGCGACGTTCGGCTTTACGGCAGCCGCGCGTTTGATCGACATGGCATGCGGTTTGAAGTCATTGACGGGAAGGACACCGGCGACGACGGGAGCGAGCGCTTCGGGGATCTCCGGATCGCTCATGTTGGCGATGTGAGGCGTTCCGTTAACCGAAAGATTGTGGATTGCCTCATGGAAGGCCTTCTGCACCTGGCCCGCAGTGCCATCGAACGTCATCAACATCCCATCGGGACTGACACCGCTAACCGTGAATCCCTTGCCGGTCATCCACTCGGTGAGACGAGCGATGTCCTCGTCGGCCGGGCCGAACTTTTGGCCGATCTGGACGGCGGTGAGCCACTTGTGGAAATTGGCCGATTTCGGATTCTGGAGATCCTGAAGGTACTGGTCGAAGGCAGCCTGTGACTCCGGGGAACGGGCGAGAAGCAGGCGCATCTCTTTCAGCGGCATGCTTTCGTCAACGGCTCCGCGATCGTTCCCGGCGGTGGCCTCGGGACGCACATTGCCGCGGAACGTAACGGTCTTTGTATCGTCAATCCGGTTGCGAACAAGACTGACTTTCGAGGTAGATTGGGCAACTGCAGTTGCTGATATTGCGGAAGCCAGAAGCGTACACACTACAAGAGAGGGAACCCGAAAACGAAACACTATACTAAACCTCCAGGAAATTGTGATGACAGTGCGCACAAAATGCTGCAATCGACAGACCAACTCTCCAGGTAGCAAAGTCCCAATGAATTTGAGAAACGATCGCTCAGAATTGTTTGATTGATGCAAACACCTGCAGTGGAAGGAGTAAAGGAGTTCCACGCGGTAACTCATTGAGATCACCTATGGATCACGCAAGAGCCGTACATGCCGTTCTACGGACAGGCTGCCTGAGAGAGGATCATGCTTACCCGTTGCGACGACACCGTGTTTCTGATGACTGCTAGGAACGTCGTGGCTGATTGAACGGTGTTCTTCGTGGCGGCGGATCCTCGGTCCGCGACACCCATTGTTTGTTCGGTTCGGCTCCCAGCACGAACTCAAAAACGCCGCCCGCAGCGATCTCTTTGTGATGAATCCATGGGTGGCGGGTGCCCCACATCTGACCGAACCACCAAGACCGGGTGCCCCGGCTTTGCACAATAAAGCCCCTTTGCACAAAATACCCGAATCTTGCACAAAAATGCTCCCTCTGTTTTCTGGATAGGAGGATCTGCTTAGAGAAAGCCGACTACGCTCCCGCTCATTGGATCGGTATTGCTCCTCCCCTCTGTTGCATATAACGAAAAGCTTCCCAAGCATTGGTTTGGAATTTTGACACCAGTTTCTGGTTCATGTTGGCGTCCCGGACAATGAATTGGACTTCGGCAAATCCCTTTGTGCATAAATTCGCACGCACTGAAGGATCGGAACGTACTAAGCTTGCCCACTGCCTCAAAGCGACTTCATTTTCGGGGGTAACAACATACAGCAGATATCTATCACCCTCTCCCCCAGCAGAAACGTAGATGCTATGAGCGGCCATTTTATCGGTCGACTCTTGAGCAAACTGCTTCCTCGTCTCGGATGTTTCTTTGAAATAAGACGACAAAATGGTGTTGTCGTAGCAGTTTGCTGGCTCACCAGTCGGATTTGTTTGAGCGGGTGCGCTCGCAGCAGTAGCTGGGCTGTTTTGTGACTCACCATCCTGGCTGGTGGGAAGATTTGGAGATTGAGTTACTGGGGGAGCAGGTGTCGTCTGTTGAGCTTGCTCCGCACTGACCGCCTGCTTCGAATCGGGGGCGGGGTTGCCTGCCTCAACGGCTGCCGATGGACGACGTAACGCCAAAGCAGCAAGTACCAGTAGGAACACAAGGACAACTGACACCCAGAGCCAGGTTGGTGGCTTCCGTACCGTCGTTCCACGTCTTTCATTATATTCCACTCTTTCCTCCACATAGCGCATTGAAGTTCAGGCATACCTGAACTTTCTGTTCGAGAATAGCCGGATGCTGAAATCATGGCAACCGACATCTGCGTTCTGCTCGGCAAGCGGATCAGAGCCCTGCGACGGGCGCGTGGATGGAGGCAGATTGATCTCGCCGCACATGCAGAGTTAAGCAAGACCCACATAAATGAACTTGAGGCCGGTAAGCGAGAGGTCGGGCTCAGGGCATTAGAGCGGCTGGCAGAAGCTCTGGAAGTCAAGATTTCAGACTTGATGAAGACGATTGGGCGGTAATGTTTCCGCTTTGGGGGAAGAGAATCAATGACCGATGATGAATTGCAGAAGAGATTTGAAGCCATTGAGAAAGAGTTGACGAAACTAAAAACACGTCATCCGGGAGGTAGCTTCAGCGGCGATTCTGAATTCTTTGATCTGCCCACTCGGCAAGAGAATGCTGAACGGAAATTGGAAGCGGTGATTCAGTGTATTGAATCGATTCATCCCGGTTTCGGCCCAAAAGTCGAGCAGAAATATAAAGTGTTACAAAGTGCCGCCGACGCCAATACAGAGGGTCAGATTTCGCAAGCCGTATTTTCTGATGATTTTGATCAGACGGCGTCTTGAACTGCGATAGATAGTTTTGTGCTTCCATTTGTTCCATACATCACCTCGCATATAAGGATTTGGAAGTCGTACGAAGCAAAACTCTTGCAGAAATGTTCCCCCAATCGCGTACGGCTCCCGAGAGTAGTTGTAGAGCGAGGGAAAGCAATGGACGCGAGACAGCAGCGTGGACTCGAATTGGCGGCAAAATCTAGGATCTACAAGAAGGATGACGGGACATGGTCCGTTCCTTCCCAAGTGGGTAAAGGCCGGTATGTGATCGAGATGGGGGAGCAACCCCATTGCTCCTGTCCTGATTACGAGAGTCGGGAAGCCAAGTGCAAACACATCTTTGCTGTCGAGTATGTCCTCGAACGGGAACGCCATGAAGATGGTTCTGAGACGGTCACCGAGACCCTGACCGTCACTGAAACGGTCCAGCGAAAGACCTACCCTCAGAATTGGACCGCATATAATGCGGCCCAGACCACGGAGAAAGCCGAATTCCAAAGGCTTCTATTCGCTCTTTGCGCCAATGTAAAGGCACCTGAGCAGACGAATGGCCGTCCTCGTGTTCCGCTTTCGGAAGCTCTTTTCAGTGCGGTGTTCAAGGTCTACTCCACAGTCTCGGGGCGTCGCTTCATGAGCGATCTCACCGACGCCCAAGGCAAAGGCTATATCCAGAAGGTTCCCCACTTCAACACCATCTTCAACTACCTCGAAATGCCGCAACTGAAGTCGGTTCTGACTGGCCTTATCGTGGAAAGTAGTTTGCCTTTGGCCTCTGTGGATACCGATTTCGCAGTGGATTCAACCGGATTTGGAAGCAATCGGTTTACCACCTGGTACGAGACAAAGTACGGAAGCGTCAACCAGCACGATTGGGTTAAGACCCATATCTGCTGCGGCGTAAAGACCAATGTGGTTACAGCAGTAGAAATCAGTGAACGGAACTCCCACGATGCTCCGTTCTTCCCGCAACTAGTCCGGGCAACGGCTGAGAATTTCGATATTCAAAAGGTCTTAGCCGACAAAGGGTATACGAGCAGCCGTAACCTACAGGCAGTCGAAGAGATTGGAGCCGTTCCTTATATTGCTTTCCGCCGCAACACAAAGCTGGTCTCGGATCATCGTGGAGGAATGAACCACATTTGGAACCGGATGTACCACTATTACAGTCTGAACCGGGAAGAGTTTCTGGCCAACTACCACAAGCGGAGCAATGTGGAGAGCACCTTCATGGCAATCAAGGCTAAGTTTGGCGATGCTGTCCGGAGTAAAACCCCGGTGGCTCAGGCCAACGAGGTCCTATGCAAAGTGCTTTGCCACAACATCTGCTGCGTCATTCAGTCGATGCACGAACTGGGGATTGAGCCGGAATTTGGGAAGGTGGCGTAGGAAGCGGTTGATTTGTCTTAGAGTTTTCTGGTGGTACTTCCCAGTTCAGAAATTCAATGTACTCAACTTTTGTTTCTTTCGTTATTAGAATGCCCGCGCCATTAATCGGAGCTTCAGCGCCATCATCTTTGATCCAAGCGGCTTTCTCAAGAAAAAGACTGCCTTCTTTCGGGTCATCCGAATAGTGCTCTGCCCACCCCATTACCCGGCGACCATCAGAGAACCCGACCAAGACTGCTCCAGAACGCTCGTGAAAAACATCATTCCAAACAGAGCTTCGTGTTGTACGCTGGCTCAATCGAGCCCACCTAAAGAAACGTCCTGACAAATCCTTGGTGTTAACTGCCCCAATCAGTAAGCCCAAACAAACCGATATTCCAGCAAGGGCAGCCAAGGGTGATCTCTGAGTTTCAACACTGTATGTCTTTACGTCTTTGATCTCGGTGACGTTTACCTTAACTGGTATGGCACCCCCAGATACCACCGCAAAACACAGGTATACGATGAAGCTATAAAGCAGCGACTCAAGAATCTTATCTACATCCGATTGTTTCGGTCGCACACACAAGGCTTGAACTATTCGCGCACATAGGAATCCCGGTAAGAGAACCAGGAGTACGGCAAGTGCCTCAAATTCATGAGGAACGGATTCCAACGCTAGTCTTTCTTGCTATTAGGTTTGGCGGGCGCGTCTGTGGCCTTGGGGCGCACAAAATTCGCAGGGGCAGAACCCTTAGCACTGTCGTTGGCCATTGCTTTCCCCCGATTAGTTGAACCTTCGCTACTTTTTCCGCCAGTCTTGTTTTGAGGCATACGATCTCCTAATCGCATTATAGACATGCGTCGGAGATTGCAAGCTATTGATACCGTAATTTTGAAGCGGATCATGATAGTTACCTCTTCCAGAGGTAAGCAGTGCCAGCACGGCATGACCCTCTACTGAGGAAGTCCGTAGTTGTCCCTTCCGAAAATGCGTTGCCTTATCTCCTGGAGCAGGAACAGGTCTACCGATGATAGCCTTTGAGCACTATGAATCTACTGCTCTATTTAGAATTTGATGATGGCACCGAGACACTTCAATGGACGTTCGCTGACATGCGTGGGATATCGATCCCAATGATTGGCGATTGCGTATGCCCTGGAAAGGGTCAATATCAAATCAGGAATCGGACATTCAGTTATAACGGGGACGTTATGACCGTCTATTTCGACTGTAAACGGCAGGCGGATTAATTGCTAAGGCGTTGCTTTTGGCTGCACAAAAGCTCCCTTGACTGCACAATAAGTCGGTTGAATTTGGGAGTTTTTGTGCAAAGCCGGGTGCCCCATCTTCGCGACGGCTTCATCGATAAGGTCGGCATTCGCGCCGCGCGCGAACCGCTTTATTTTCCTGACGATGGCGAAGGCTTAAATTATTTTTCGCATTTTCAGCCCGGAAATCGCATGTCAAGCCCCAAAACCACCTAACTCCATACCAGTCAGAAACTTCCGCATGGCATTTTAGTTGCACTCCGTCCGCTATACTGAATATATAGATCAAAAAACAAAGCTTTAGCCCCGCAGGGAGAATCTCCCTGCGGGGCTAACTCCTTTAGAAAGAAGAATTTGACCATTAACCCCTTTCTTATGACGATCTTGCAGGCAATCGCGTTCCGTAAACCGCTGAATCGAAAGGAAATTGGAATCTACATAGGGGAGGGGGTACCCCTCCGATTTTCGCCGATTCTTCCAAGACACCCACCCGCCTCAAATGCCACTCTAATCCCGACATGATCGCCACAGTCAGGAGCATCCAAACATGACGACACAAACCCAGCCCACACAAATCGAGACCACCCCAGCCAAGTCCTGCTGCTCCACCATCATCCCTAGCCTCCGCTACCGCAATGCCCTCGCCGCCATCGACTGGCTCATCCGCGCTTTCGGCTTCGAAAAACAAGCCGTCTACCTCGGCCCCGACAACACCACCGTCATGCACGCCCAACTCACCTTTGGCAACGGAATGGTCATGCT
This sequence comes from Edaphobacter sp., assembly GCA_050012935.1. Classification (GTDB taxonomy): domain Bacteria; phylum Acidobacteriota; class Terriglobia; order Terriglobales; family Acidobacteriaceae; genus Edaphobacter. The sequence goes on from JBEKGF010000006.1 coordinate 13,412, forward strand.
CGGCTCAGTCGACAACGGCGGCGAAGCCGGCAAGTTCATGGTCCAGCCCGACGAGATCGGCCTCCGCGAAACCCAGGGCATCTACCTCATCGTCACAGACGCCGACCAGGTCCACGCCACCGCCAAAGCCGCCGGCGCCGAGATGGTACTCGACATCCGCGACATGGACTACGGCGGCCGCGCCTTCACCTGCCGCGACCTCGAAGGCCACCTCTGGAGCATCGGCACCTATGATCCCTGGACCAAATGATCCCTGGACATGACCTGGGCCACCTGGCAAAAGAAAGTAAGAAAAAAAGCGAAGTCCTGCCCTGACTCACCGTGATACCGTCTCTGAATGGAGCTAAACCCATACGCAAGCTATCTTAACGGTCAGGATCCCATACAAGTCATCACCACGACAGCCGACCGCATCCGCACCCTGACCGCCGGGCTCGACGAAGCCCAGATCAACGCCCGCCCCAACCCCCGCAAGTGGAGCATCCGCGAGGTCACCACCCACCTCGCCGACTGCGAGGTCGTCTTCTCCTATCGCCTCCGCCAGACCCTCGCTCCCACCGCCAGCCAGCCTCACCACATCATCCAGCCCTTCGATCAGGACGCGTGGGCCGAACGCTACGCCGCCTACCACTTCGAACCCGCACTAGCCCTCTTCCAATCCGCCCGCAACTGGAACCTCCTCCTGCTCCGCACCCTCTCCGACCAGGACCACCACCGCCTCACCACCCACCCCGAACGGGGCACCATGACCTTCTGGACCATCGTCGAGACCATGGGGGGCCACGACATCAACCACCTCCAACAAATCGAACGACTGGCCGCACCCGCCACCGGCTAATCACCACTAAATAACCAGCAATTATCCACAAAAAAACCACAAAAATCCGGGCAAATCCGGCGTCTTCCAACTGTCATCCTTCGCGAGTGGAGGACCTGCTTTTGTTTTTTTGCTCTTGTCGCAGCAAAACCTACAAACCAAGCGCATCATTCACATCACGCACCAGATTCCGCAAATAACTCCGCTTATTCAGCAGCTCCACCATCGCATCCTTCGCTCTAGCCGTCGCCGCCGATTCCCCAGCATCAACACCCGCATCCCACACCGACCAAAGCCCTTCTAACTCTGCCTGCGTCTCCACCATCTTCGCGTCGAAAGCATCCTTCGCCGTCATCAAATCCCGCCGCAACTCCGGCTCATCCTCACCCACCTGCTTCGCCGCACGCATCTCCTGCAGCTGCATATTCAGCTCAAAGACCTCCTCCAGCAACTCAGGAGGAACCACCTGCTTCTTCTCTACACCCGAAGCCCGTGCCGCCTCCGTCGCCGCCTTCGACTGCTCCTCCAACTCCACCCCCTCCAGCTTCAACAAATACTGCGTCCGCAGAATCGGATCCTTCAGCGTACGGTATGCATCATTCAGCAACGACGACTTCTCAAGCGCCGCCTCCTGTTCAGCCAGGGGCCTGCCAGCAAAGCGGTCAGGATGCAGCCGCCGACTCAGCGTATAAAACTGCTTCTCCAACGCCACAACATCCAGCGTCAGTTTTCTCGGAAGATCGAAAAACTCAAAATAATTCATCGGATTCTATTTTAGGCGGGACTAGAAAAGCAGCGGCCACGAACAACAGCAGGCTTGCCATCATCATCTTCATCGCCACCTCTCGCTTGCGTACGCGAAACAACAAAAGCCACACACTGCAGAAGCAATCCGGCAAAAGGTAGAATACGTCATGTTCCGAGAGGCCATCCTTACCTTCCTCACCGCCTCTGCTCTATCGCAGCCAGTTGCGGCGCACAGCTTTCAAACCCCTTCCAACAACCCGGCCACTGAATCCAAACCAACACCCGCCTGGCAAACCGCAATTGTGGCCCGCCACAACGAACTCGTCCAGACAAACGGCCCCGGCACGGACACCGCCCTGCGTGACCGACTCTTAAAGATGGGAAGTGAAGACCAGGCCGTTCGTGGATTCGCCAACGGCAGACAAGTCTCCGGCACAACCAGGGAGATGATTCAAAAGATGCCGCAGACCGATGCACGCCTCACCGCAGAACTACAGGAGATCGTAAAAACAAGCGGGTGGCCAACCATCGCTCTCGTAGGCATCGAAGCATCCAACGCCGCGATGCTCATCCTCACCCACTCCACCGACCACACGTGGCAGCGCCAACTCCTGCCTCAGCTTCAGCAACTGGCGGACACTGGCAAGATCGACGGCTCCAGCCTCGCCCTCGCCATCGACAAAGAGCTGGTTGCAGAAGGCAAGCTGCAACGCTACGGCTCGCAGTTCAAGTTCATCAATGGAGCAATGGCGATGTTCGCCGTAGAAGATCCAGCCACCCTGGACCAGCGCCGCGCGAAAGTACTCTTACCGCCCATGGATGTCTATAAAGAGCAGCTATCGCAGATCTATCACTTGAAAGCCACAGACGATGTCGTGATGGCGCCCACGCCGAAGTAGTACTAAACCGTAAAGCTCGACCCACACCCGCAGCTCTTCGTCGAGTTCGGATTGATGAAGTTGAACCCCTGCCGCATCAGCGTCTCTTCAAAGTCCAGCACCATCCCCGCCAGGTACAGAAAGCTCTTCGGATCAACAAAGAGACTGATCGCCTTGCCCCCCGAAGGATCATTTGGCGTCTCAACACTCTCACCAAAGACAAACACGCGGTCGCGGTCGCGAGGCTGAGAGTCGAAACGAATGTTGTAGCTCAGGCCAGAGCACCCGCCGCCCTGAATCCCCACACGCAGCCCACCCTGCTCCGGCGACACCCCTTCCTTCGCCATCGCGACCCGAATCCGCTTCAGCGCATTCTTCGTGATCTCGATAGCTGCCTTCGCACGCGGCTGCTGCCCCTCGGCCGTCAACAGCGTCATTCCTGCAAACGGATCCTTCTTCTCGCCGGAAGCAGCCGCATGAGCTGCATCTCTCTCCGCCGCGGTTTGTAATGTCACCATCGCCATATTGTTCCCAACGTCTTGTTACCAACGTCGTCATTCTGAGCGGAGAATCCCCTCATTTTGCCTTTGCTTCTAGGTAAGCCAAGGCTTCAGCCTTGGCATCTCAAGCTGCAAAAACGCGGGGCTTAAGCCCCTGGGGTGTGCCTTCATCGCACCCGCTCCAAAAGACAAATCCCCGCAAGAACTCTTAGTGAGCCGCAACAACCGCCGAAGTCTCGGCAACGTTGTTCTTCTTCTTCCAGTCGCCAATCGCCGCCCGGATCGCATCTTCCGCAAGCACCGAACAGTGAATCTTCACCGGAGGAAGCGCGAGCTCCTTCACAATGTCCGTGTTCGTGATCGCCATCGCCTCGTCGATCGTCTTACCCTTCACCCACTCCGTGGCGAGCGAGGAAGAAGCAATCGCCGAGCCGCAGCCGAAGGTCTTGAACTTGGCATCTTCAATCACGTTAGTCTCAGGATTCACGCGAATCTGAAGACGCATCACGTCGCCGCACTCCGGCGCACCAACGAGGCCTGTTCCGACCTCAGCCGCACTCTTGTCCAGCGTGCCCACATTCCGCGGATTGTTGTAATGATCTACTACCTTGTCGCTATATGCCATAATCCGTTCCTCTTCTCGTTAGATGATACTCCCCCGATTTGGGGTTCGCTATACGTTAGTGCGCCGCCCATTCGATCTTGCTCAGGTCGATCCCTTCCTTCACCATCTCGTAGAGTGGACTCAACTCCCGCAGCTTCGAGACCACATCGATAATCTTATCCGCAACATAATCCACTTCGGCTTTGGTGTTGAATCGTCCAAGCCCAAACCGGATCGAGCTATGCGCCACATCATCGCCCAGACCCAGAGCCTTCAAAACATAACTCGGCTCAAGAGTTGCAGAAGTACAGGCCGAACCCGACGACACCGCTACATCATTGATGCCCATCAGCAAGCTCTCGCCCTCAACATACACAAAGCTCATGTTCAGGTTGCCCGGCAGATGGTGCTCCATGTTGCCGTTCACATGGACGTAGTCCAGAGCCTTCTCAAACTTGTTGCGCAGATAGTCGCGAAGCTCCTTCTCACGCTTCGCCTCACTCTCCATCTCTTCGCGGCAAATCTCACATGCCTTACCCAGACCGACAATCCCGGGAACATTCAGCGTGCCCGAACGCATTCCACGCTCATGGCCGCCGCCGTTGATCTGCTCCGAGATCTGCACTCGCGGATTCCTGCGCCGCACATACAACGCACCCACGCCTTTAGGCCCATAGATCTTATGGCCGCTCAGCGAGAGCACATCGATATTGTCCTTTTGCACATCCACCGGAATCTTGCCGACAGCCTGTACCGCATCGGTATGGAACAGTATCCCTTTCTCATGACACAATCTTCCAATCTCAGCGATCGGCTGAATCACGCCAATCTCGTTGTTCGCGTACATGATCGAAACCAGGATCGTCTTGTCGTCCATCGCCCGCTTCAAATCCTCGAGGTCGATCAAACCATCGGCGCCAACCGGCAGATACGTCACGCGGTAGCCCTGCTTCTCCAACTTCTTGCACGTGTCCAGCACTGCCTTGTGCTCGGTCACCTGTGTAATGATGTGGTTTCCACGCTCGCGGTACATCTCCGCAATGCCCTTCAGCGCCAGGTTGTTCGACTCGGTCGCGCCCGACGTGAAGATGATCTCCTTCGAGGTCGCGCCGATCAGCTTCGCAATTTGCTCACGCGCCGCCTCGACAGCTTTCTCCGCCTCCCACCCAAACGAGTGGTTACGGCTAGCCGCATTCCCGAAGGTCGATGTGAAGTACGGCATCATCGCTGCGAGCACGCGCGGATCCAGCGGCGTCGTCGCATGGTTATCCATGTAGATCGGCAGGTGCACACCCGACGGCAGTGGTGTTGAGGACTCGCTGATCACTACGCCGCTATTGCTCATCTCGTTGCTCATGGTATCTCCAGAAAAAATTCGTGCAAACCCTGCACCGTTTAAAAATCACTCGTTTGCCAACCAGCCATCACTAGAGTGCAATGCTCACCAGGCCTCCGCCCACCGGAGCACCCGTCCCGCCTTGCTCCACATCCGCCTCAACCAGATCGGCGATATGGATGCCGCTCAACAAATCCTTGATGCTGTCGTTCACCTTCCGCAATGGTTCTTTGATGGTGCAAGTGCTCGTCAGGTCGCAGGCGCCGTGAATCGTTATGCAGCTCGTAATAAACAGCGGCCCGTCGATCGCCCGGATCACCTCAAACGCTGAAATCTCCGTTGCCGGCCGCGAAAGCGCATACCCGCCATTTGTCCCGGCATGCGAAACCAGAATCCCCGCCTTGGCCAGGGTCTGCAAAATCTTCGCAAGCAACTGCGGAGGAATGTGATAAGCCTCGGCGATGTCCTTGGCGCTACGCGCGCTGCCGTCGGTCTGCTCTGCCAGATACTTCAGAGCCATTAGACCGTAATCGGCTTTTTTGGTCAGACGCAGCATGTCGTTTTGGAGCTCCCGACGCAGAAAATCGTCTGAAACTCAGACCCTTCCAGTCCTAAATAGTGTACGTCCGTTGCAGGGTCATTGCAACCGTGCTGATGCCACCTTATCACCACGGATTGACCATCAATTGATCACGAATTTCACCTCAAAAACCAGCGAAATCCCAGTTGACAAGGCGTCCTGAGAGGGGCAAAATCCATAACATTCGCATTGCCTCCCCTCAATGAACGCCAAGTGCAAACATCCCATCGTCAAAATCGTCGCCCGCGAGGAGGACGCCGAATTTGTTGAGTGCCAAACATGCGGTGAAGTCTTTGATTCAGCAGAGTTTAGCGACATAGCCATCGAAGAGGAAGAGGCTCTCGCAGAGACCCCAACCGACGATTAAATCACTCTAAACCGCCGTCTCCTGCGCCGCATTCATCCGTCGAAATACAATCCATGCGTACTGCGCAGCCGAAAGCGGCGCCATCACGGCCACCGCCCGCAACAAAATATCCCGAAGGGTCGTCAACTGCGTGAAAGTAAATACTTTCTGACAAAGCACTGCGATCAACGCAACGATCTGCGCCAGCGTATTCAGCTTTCCAAACAGGCTCGGCCGGAAGTTTCGAAGCGTATTGGTCATATACAGCAGCGTTGAGATCAACAAAATCCCCACATCCCGGCTAAAGACCAACACCGTCACATACCGCGGAATCAACTCCACATGGGTCAGCACCACAAAAAGCGTGCTCAGAAGCAGCTTGTCCGCAATCGGATCCAGATACTGTCCCAGCGTTGTCTTCTGGCTCAACAACCGCGCCAGCAACCCATCCAGCGCATCGCTTATTCCGGCGAGAAGGAACAACGTAAACGCCAATCGATAGTTCCCGTCCAGAATCTCAATCACGAGGAAAGGAATGATGAACAGCCGCATCAAGGTAAGCAGATTTGGAGCGGCGCGAAATTGGCTCAGGAAGGGCACTTGCGGAGTCAGTCCATCGTAACCTAAGTTGGCTGCAGGTTGCTCCTGGTTCCTGTTCCATTTAGACTGAAGAAAGCGCAGGCGCGTAGCTCAGTTGGTTAGAGCGCTACCTTGACACGGTAGAGGTCAGGAGTTCGAGTCTCCTCGTGCCTACCATCCCTTCAACAAGCTGAGCCCTCTCAGATTTCGGAAATGGCACATAACGGAGGTTGCCGCCCGAACAGCATGTCCATGGCCTTCCTCCCCGCCTTTCCGCTTCTTTCCCATGCGGGCATGATATAGGCCTCCATTGTGGTACTGAGTTTCGCGTGTCGCATCGTCTGTGAGGAGCTGCCAAGTGTGTAGGGTTCTTCTCGATGAGTGACGCCCAGTAGCATGCGAAGGCCCTTCAGCCGAACACGTCCTAATTTTGACACCGTCATCGTGGAATCGCCAGATCCGCGGTTCCCATCCGTCCTGTCTCGGTCTCCCTCACGACGAAGCGCAAGCGCACAACGCCCTTTGGCGCTGGGGTCGCAATCATGAAATCCGCCATCTTCCCCGGTTCCAGATCGGCTCCGGTCTTTGCTATGGCCGACATACTCAGCAGCGTATGCGTCAGGATCTTATCCGTCGACGACAACCCCACAACCAGCACAGCAACCTTCGTAGACTGAACCCCGTCGTTTGTAGATTGCCATTTCAATGTCGAGACATCCACGTGCACTGTGTAAGCATCTGTCGAAGCCGCCTCCTTCTTTGAAGGCTCAACGGTGACCTTCAATGCGGTGAGCGGAATGGAGCTCAGTGCAGCTGTGTTGAGATCGTAGATGAGCGTCTCCTTCGAGTTCTGACTCGCCGGAGGTGTCGCGTAATACCCATTGCGAGCCGTCACCGTAAGATCCGGACGAAGGCACGCTATATGGATGTTCCGGTACTTGCGTTCCGCACTGCTCGCATTGGAGGGAGAGTAGCCGATCGTATAGAACTTCGTACCCAGTTCGACAGAGAGTGCGATCTGCTTGTCGATATCGTTCTTGCCGCGAAGCACACGCCCTCCGGTAACTGGACCGAGGCGGTCGAAGTCCAGCTTCGACGAGAAGGGATCCGCGTTGCCAGCCAGGGCGTCGCCTGCGAGCTGCGCGAACTCCAGCTGCGTGGGGTCCGTAATCTCGGCCATGCCTGCTGCGCTGCTGGTTGGATCGACTGCATACAACGTGACTCGCGTATCGAGCAGCACATCGGTCACGTGTTGGATGGTGTTGTCCACCAGATCCTGGTCTTTCGTATCCAGCTCAGTTGGATCGAGCGTGGGAAAACCCTGTCCAACCCATACCAGGTTCTTGCGTCCAGGAATACGCGCAGTTGCTTGTGCAATCTGCTCAAGCGCGCTCAGCGACTGGTCGAGACGTTCAACCGTGCCATAGCCGATGCTTTTGTCGCCTTCAAGCTTCCACGCATAGTGAACCGACTGGTCAGTGAGCGCTTTCAACAGAGCGGAGCGATCGCGGGTAAAATTCTGCAACACGCGGAACTTGTTGTCCGATACAACCATTAACGTTGTCGGTTGGCTGAGCACGGCAGGCCGCGATTCAAGGTATTGCCTGACGGATCGCACGGCAAACGATGAGTCCTCGAAGTGAGTGTTGAGTTCGTCGAGCACAAGAATGGTCACCGGCGACTGGCCGAAGCTCTTCGGATCGTCAGGATCTAAGGACCTGTTATCGCTTCCAACGGGAAGCGTGTGCGAGGACGGCGGCTCAAAGGAGACGACACGCTGCTGCACCTTGTCCTCGTAAACGACGAAGTCATCCTTTGTCAGGTTCGTAACCGGATTGCCTCCCTTGTCCGTCACAACCACATCCACAAGAACCAGGCGGCTGGCCACATTAAGAGTCGGAACAGAGGTCTTTTGATCGGTGGCATTACTTTGTTGCGCATCAACGAACTGCACAGATAAGAGCACAGCCAAAACGAGCATGAGGCGTCGCAGAAAGTATCCAGTAAATCGGTTCAAGCATTACTCCATAAATTTCGCTGTCATAAGAGTACACACAACAGAGCCTCGGAAGGTCATGGTTTCGCATCCTTCATGTGCGGACGAAAAAGATCAACTAAGATGGAGGCATGAGCAAAGCAGAGTGTTCCCTCTGCTTCTCCGTGTGGGAGAAGCATCCATCGTGAAGAAGATCTTTGCTGCTTTATTGTTGTTTTTCGTTGCGGTGCAGTACTGCTATTCGTGGGGGCCTGAAGGTCATCGGCTGACCGCGCTGGTCGCGCAAGATCATCTGACACCGCTAGCCGCGGAAAATGTTCGCTACCTGCTCGGCAAAGAGAGCCTTGCCGACGTCGCCTCCTGGGCCGATGAGTACCGAAAGGATCACCGCGAGACCGCAAGGTGGCATTACGTCGACATCCCAGGAGCGCAGCATACCTACAATCGCTTGCGCGATTGTCCGCTGCCGGAGGGAGATCCTGAATCGCAGTGGCGCGACTGTGTCGTCGATCGCATCGGCTACTTTGAAGAGCAGTTGAGAAGCCCAGACACCAACAAGAAACAGAAGGCGATCGCACTCAAATTTCTTGTCCATCTGATAGGGGATATTCATCAGCCATTTCATGCCATCGGCGATGCACGTGGTGGCAACGATATTCACGTGGTATTTCTGGGAACGACCCAATGCGGCGAGCGCTCTCTTTGCAATCTGCACGGCATCTGGGACGAAGGCCTGCTGGAGCATCGCAACCGGAACGAGAAGAAGTATCTTGCTTTGTTGCACTCCGAGATTCTGGAGAACGGCTGGGATAAAAAAAGCGGAGGCGATCCGGTCGCCTGGGCGAATGCGTCGCATCTTTATGCACAGGACGCCTTCGTTTCTAATGGCGCCTTCATTCCTGAGACGTACTACGACACCGAGATCAGGATTGTCGATCAGCAATTGGCACTTGGAGGTTTGCGTCTGGCAGAAGTGCTAAACGAGGTCTTTGCGACACCACCGCCTCTGGTCTAGCCAGATACCGCTGACGCACCACAAAAAAACAAAACGACCCGGAGGCCGTCTTGTTTCGAGGAACGCGATAGAACCCCGCGGTTAGAAGTGCAGCCGGGCAGCAAGCTGCATCTGTCGTTGACTGTAGACGGTGTTGCTGTTTGAGTTGAGATACGTACCGTAGTTCTGCACGAAGTTCAGCGTTCCCGACGTTCCACTTGAACTGATCGAATACGCACCAGTCGAGACGCTGGTGATGTTCTGGTGGTTCATCAGGTTGAATGCCTCCGCAAAGAGTTCGAGGCGAAATCTGTCGAAGTGAGCGCCAGGAAGATTAAAGTTCTTTCCCACACGAAGGTCCACGACCGCTGTCTTAGGCATAGTAACCTGGTTGCGACCCAGAATATCGATGCGGTCTGCGCTCGACCCGGAACCGTTGAGGCCCTTGAAGGCCGGATCGAGCGCGGAGGGGGCCGAACCGCTTACAGTTGGGCTATACGGCAGGCCGGTCTGCGCCTGAATGATTGGTGCAATCCGCCAGCCTTCTGCCGCATACTGCAACCATCCATGGGTATGGAACTGCGGCTGATAGACCGCCGCAAAGACAAATCGCTGCCGCACATCGAGCGAGCTGTTGCCGTATTCCTTCCTCAGATTTGTTGGATCGAAGACGTTGAAGGTGGGAACACCGGTACCGATGTACGGATTGAAGTCGAGCGCATGCGACCAGGTGTAGTTCGTGAGCAGCGAGAAACCCTGGCTGAAACGGCGATTCATCTGCACGGCAAGCGCGTTATAGCTGGAGTTTACATTGCTCGCAATATCGAGAATGTTTCCGTAAAGCGGGTTCTTCCTAGTGGAGCCGGTAAACAGAGTAGTGGTGTAGACGAAGCCATTGGGCAACGGAGGATTCTTGCCGCCATGCGGAAGCGTCACATAAGTCCCAGGAAGTACGGTCTGCGTGGTGTTGTTGTTCACGGTATAGCTAACGCTCGAATTCCCTACATCACTTACGTTCACATCGTTCGAGCTATCCAGCTCGCGCCCGAAGGAACCCATGTAAGTGAGAGCGAAGGTTGTATTCCATCCCAGATCCTGCTCAATAGCAAAGTCGGCCTCATGCACCTGCGGGTTCTGGAGATGCGGGTCAAGATAGGCAATCGTAGACGTGGGTAATTTGCCAATCGCTTTATCGCACGCATAGATCTGCGAAGCGCTCGTAAAGATGTAAGGGAATGCGGGTATTGTAACTGTATTGCCCGAGGAATCCTTGTAGGTGCTTCCTGGCCCGCACTCAGAGTTCGCTGTAGCGCTGGTAAACAGACTGCTGAAACTGAGCTGAGCATTCGGCGAGCCGGACTCCAGATAGGTCTGCAAAATGTTCGAGTTGATGATGCGGCCATAGTAAAGGCCGTATCCACCGCGAAGGATCGTCTTCCCGTTGCCATAGAGGTTATAGGAGAAGCCAACACGCGGACCGATGTTGTTGCGATCGTCCGGATGGTCGGCCGTCTGCGGAACGCCCACGGTATCTCCAATCCCTGGATTACCTGTATTCGGCACCGGATTGCCGGGGACATACTCGTACTCGTAGCGAACACCCAGCGTCAGAGTAAGATTCGGCGTGATGCGCCAGTTATCTGTCGCAAACCCGGCGTATTCGCTGGTTGCAATCAATCCCGCAGGATTGCCGAAGCCCTGACTAAAGCTGAAGTAACTGCCGCCGCCATTGTTGGCAGCATAGTTCGCCCCTCCCAGTCCCAGCACGGAGTGGAGATAATCTCCGATTAACTCCCAGGAGTAGTCTTCCTCATAATTGCCGTTCTCATTGAAGAGGTTGCTAATGTAATCGGAGACGTGGTTGTAATCGAGGCCAAACTTGGTGTCATGCTTGCCGTGGCTCCAGGAGACAGAGTCCATTCCCTGCATACGGCGCTCGTCAGGCAATGCCTTGCGCTCGAGATCATCCGGTTTGCCGATGTTGAAGCCTTGCTGATCGTACTCGAAGCCAATCTCAACCTCAGGCGGCCGATTGAAGGCATTGTTACTTAGCGGCAGCTCATTGGGCAGTGGAAGCTGCGAGGTTTCGGTCTCAAAGTCGCGCCCATACTGGAACAGGAAAGTATTGAGAAGTTGACTGTTGAGCACAGTAGTTAAGCGGACGATGCCGAAATCTTCCTTCACGAAGTCGTTGCCGAAGGAAGCGCGGCCATCAAAGTTGGAGGCCTGTGTCTCCATGCCAGCCGGCGAGTCCCAGCGCAAGCGGTTATATTCGAGCGCCAGATGATTGCGGTCATTGATCTGCCAGTCCAGCTTCGGGAAGTTGATCAACTGATCGCCGGTTCGCGGAACAGTGCCCAGAAACGTGTTCGTGATGCCGAGACCCTGCGTGTAATAAGCAGCAGCAGTCTGATAGGAAGACCCGATAGCCGCAGCTAGTTGGCAGGACTCCCAGTCTCCTCCCCACGGCGCACCCGGACGATTTCCCGTCCCTGCAACCTCCGAGACGCCACTGACTGTCAGCGTGCCTGTGGTTGGATTGCAAGTTTCGTTCGCAGGCAGAACGGAGTTGGCTGTGGCAAACGTGTCCGCCGGATCCGAAGCACGCGCCGTCCCCGGAAAGTTCCGCTTCTGCTGGTCATACGAGTAAAACCAAAACAGCTTGTTGCGGATCAAAGGCCCGCCAATACCGAATCCCCACTGCTTGCGCCAGTCCGTCGGATTGTAGGGCGCCGTGATATACGTGCCCGCCGCATTCGGTGTAGTCAGCAAAGTGTATGGGTTGACGGCGCCGCCAAAGTCGTTGTCGCGGTCGTAGAAAAAGAGCTCACCATGAATCTGGTTGCCGCCGCTCCTGGTCACCGTGTTGATGACACCACCCGCCGAACGTCCATACTCGGCCGAGTAGTTCGACGTATTCACCTGAAACTCCTGTACCGCCGCCTGCGATATGGAATAGGAAGCCCGCGTACGGCCGCGAGCCTCGGAGAAGTACGCCTGGTTGTCGTCCCCGCCATCGATCGTATTGTTGTTCAGCAGATAGCTGATGCCGCGAAAGCTCAGAAGTCCAAAGCCGTCGCTATTGGATACGACTCCCGGCGTAAGCAGAGCGAAGCTCGACCAGCGTCGCCCATTGATCGGCAGGTTGTCGATCGTCGCCTGATCGATCACCGTCGAAATCTCGGGCGAGTCAGTATGCATCAGAAGCGACTGATCGGTTACCTCTACAATCTCCGAGACATTGCCGATCGTGAGCTTTGGAGAGATGTCGGCATAGCCTCCAACCGTCACCGGCACCTGGTCTTCCTTGTACGTCTCAAAGCCTGTGGCAGCAACGGAAACAGTATATGTGCCTGGTTCAAGCGCAATGATGCGATAGAGTCCCGCATTGTTGGTGACGCCAGTGCGTATAGCGCTCGTAGCCGTATTGGTCACCGTGACCGTAGCGCCCGCAAGAGTTGCCCCGTGCTGATCGGTGATGGTGCCTCCGATCGCGCCGGACGTGGCTGATTGCGCAAAGGCAGCAACAGAAATGTCACCAATAAAACTGCAAACAATGAAAGCTGAGAACAACAGAATCATTTTACGCAACATCAAAGCCTCTCCTGAAAATCCGTATCCGTGGCAATCTTTGAACCGCAACTATAGATAGATTGCTGTGAGCGGCAGGAATTTCTCTCCAGACCGCTCGCATACTCTCATTGCTAGTGAACGATGAGCGTTACGTTGAGCGGTTGTGCGTTTCCACCGCCGCCCGATGCAGTCACGGTAACCGTACTGGTTCCCGTTGGAGTTCCGGGGGTACTTTGAGTACCGCTACTGCACGCTGAAACTCCCGAGGCGGCAAAAAGAAGTGCAACCGCCAGCCAGATCTGCCCGTACTTCATCGGTGGATTTTTTCTCCGTCGCAGAGTGATCACGAACGCCAGCAATAAACCCGGCAACATCCCGAAAGCAGCCCACGGTCCTCGCCCAAACGGCAATGCGGCGAAGGAGCTCAGCGCTACTGGCGTCGGCTGCGTTGTCACGATCGACAGCGTCACCGTCTGACTATTGCTGCAGCCTGTCTCCGCCATCACAGCGGGGCTAAAGACACAGGAACTCGCTGCGGGCAGCCCGCTGCAGGCAAAACTGATGTTGCCCGTATAAACCGTGCTGGCAACCGTAAAGGAGAACAGTGCGGTCTGCCCTGCAGCAACTGTGCTCGACTGCTGCGAATTGAGCGTCGACGAAAAAGATGGAGCGACAACAGACAAACTTGCCGGCTTTGAGGTTGATGCATTAAAGAAGGGATCGCCGCTGTAGACCGCGGTGATCGAAGGAATACCCGCCGCCGCAAACGAAGTAGTCACCGAAGCCTGCCCCGAAGAGTTCAGCGCCTGCGGCGTTCCTATCTGTGCCGTTCCATTGAAGAAAGTCACGGTGCCGGTTGGTGTCCCGCCGACTCCTGTCGAAGCGGAGGTAATCGTCACCTGCGACCCAACGGCGACGGTCGTGCCGGTGCACCCGTTCGTCGTGCCAATCGCGACGGTCGTCGTTGACCGCGCAGCAATCGGGCTGAAGGTTCCGCCCAGAACAAAGGACGAGTTCGACCCGCTCTTACTCACAACCGCCAGCGTGCCGCTGAAGGCTCCGGGCACAGATGGCGTCGCCTGCACCGGCAGAACGCAATCCATCGTATTGTCCGAGTTCACCGTGCAGTTCTTCTGAGAGCCAAGCACGAAGTTGGATGCTCCGGAAGTGAACGAATATGGGTTCGACGCCGCAGGCCCGTCATTGACGCCATAGTGAACCTCAAGCAACTGCGTTGGCTTGGAGCCATTGATGGTGCCGAACTGTGTTCCATTCGAAATCTTCCGGACGAGATTCCCCATCGAATCCGTCACCAACAGATCTCCAAAGGGATCGATACGAACTCCGGCAGGGCCGGGAGTATTCGACGTGGCGAACTTCAGGCCACTGCTCGAAAACATCGTCTGTGGACCTGGACAACCATCACCCACAGCGTCCGTAGCCGACGAGCAGACAGAGGTAGCACCGCCGGCCAGAGCATACATCTGACTGCTTCCGGCATCGACTCTCCAGATAACCCCGCTGCTCGTATCCGACACGTAGAGATTGCTTCCCTGATCGAGAGCAACAGAAAAATCACTCCCAATCACCAGAGAAGTCGCGAGGCCGCGGCTGGTCGCACTGATCTTGCCCACCTGCGCAGTGCTGGCGTTCTCGGTCCCGGCATAGTTGCTGACGTTCCCGGTCGCCGCGTTCACCAGTCCTACATCGACGATGAACTCATTCGCGAAATACAGATTGCCGGAACTATCCACCGCGACATCGTAGACGCTATCGACGTTCGAGGATCGCGCCGGACTACCGCTCATGAAGTTGCCGAAGTAGCAACCGCCGCGGCTGCCGGTAGCGTTGGACGCATAGTTAGGGCACTCCCCACTATTGGCCGTCTTCGTATTCAGGCTTCCGTATCCGACCAGCTTCGCGATCGTGCCCATCGGCACGGGCAAACCCATGATCGTCGTATCGGCCGTTCCAAAATTGACCACTTCAACCGCATTGTTGCCTTCATCGGCGATATACAGATTGCCATGCTGATCGAACGCAATGCCGGAGGGGTCGTTCAGATAAGTCTGCGCCGTGATCGGACCGCTCTGTGACGAAACCAGCACTGGCGTCGTCAGCGTAGTGCCCGAATAGGTGTTCACGTTATAGCCGAAGGTCAACGGGCTTCCCACCGCATTCGTAATCACCCCCGTCGTGGAGATGACTCCATTCGTCGCCGCAACTTTGCGGATATTCGAGAAGCTGTTGTCCGCAAAATACAGATCGCCGCTTGGAGAAAAAGCCAGCCCGTGAGGCTTGCCCAGCTTCACGTCAGTCCCGAGGCAACCATCCCCATCTCCGGTCGTCGCGGTCCCCGTACCGCTCGGGCAGGCAGCCCCCGAGGTGGGATTCGAAGCTGCTCCACCAGCCACTACAGTAATCACTCCCGTCGTCGCATCGATCCGTCGCACGATCGCATTGGCCGAATCCGAGAAGAAGTAATTCCCCAGCTTGTCCTGCGTCACAAATCGCGGCGCGTTTAACACAACCTCGGTCGCGAGGCACCCGTCTCCAAACTTATCTGTAGACTTGAAGCCGCTTTGAGGACACGTTGTTCCGGCCGCCGGATTCGAAGCCGCCCCTCCAGCGAGCAGCGTGACGATGTACGGAAGCAGTTGTGGAGCGGTGGGCGTCTGACCAAATGCATTGACTCCACGGCCCAAAACCGAAACACAGAGAACACTGGCAAGAAAGAGGAATGGCCCGGTGCGATTCCTATAACGACACAAATTGAACAAGGCAGGAACTCCTCGGCGAGTGCAGCTGACCTGCACCAACCGGCTAAGTTGTGATTGACGTGGACCTGCGCCCATTTCGGAGACAGAACCTTACGCAGATAGGGGACATCCTTTGATAGCAAGTATTTGTTAATGAAGAGTGAATAATACCGCTAAGAAACCGGACCGCATCACTCTTATGTCATAAGTTTGTTTGACCTATGGATATTATGTGGAATTCTGGCTACATTCCATTTGAATGATTCGACAAGGGTTTACGCTCGTCGACGATTGAGCCAGGCGATTTCAATTTGCCTAGGATGAGCCGATCGGCACGGTGCTGCCATTCCCCAGACCATAGCTTACAGAGCCTCCCCAACATCGCCCATCTCTAAGGACTCGCGCCCCGGCCTGAAACCGGTGCAAAGCCCTCAGGAGAGCAAAAGGCAGTGGCTTTGGAAAACTTGCCTCCTTGTCAGGCTCACCGTAGAATCCGATGGCTCGATATTTCGCGTGTGCCCGGGCGTTGAAAACCATGGGCCAATTGGGGAGACGTCTATGAGGCAGTCCTTCAGTGTAGGTATCGGAGGCGCCGCCGGTCAGGGTGTAGCCACGCCGGGCGACATCTTTGCGAAGATCTTCAGCCGCCGTGGGCTTCACCTGAACGCCTACAACGCCTATCAATCCATTATTCGCGGCGGCCACACCTTTCTTACAATTCGCACTGGCCCCGACAAGATCCCCACGACAGACGGCAAGCTCGACCTTCTGATTCCGCTCAATCAGGACACGATAGATCGACACCTGCGCCTGCTCTCGGCTGGCGGCGCATGCCTCTACAACGCGGACCTTGTTAAACCGGGCACTCCCGCTGACGGTGTACAACTCTGTCCTATCCCTGTATCGAAACTCGCCGACATCAGCCGCAACAAGATCGCGCAAAATACTCTTGCTATCGGCGCTGGCCTCAGCATGATGGGGATTGGATTCTCCGCCCTCGAAAGTGTGCTGGAAGAGCAGTTCCGCAAGAAAGAAAAAGCGGTGATTGAGGAAAATGTCAGCCTCGCCCGTGCCGGCTATGACTATGCCGCCCAGAACTTCAAGCCCTTTGCATGGCCACTTCCCATGACGGATACGCCCTACGCCGTGCTGAGTGGAAATGCAGCCATGGCCATGGGTGGCGCCGCTGCAGGCGTAAAGTTCTACTGCGCCTATCCTATGAGCCCATCCACCGGTGTACTGCACTGGATGGCAGAGCACGCACGCAAAGCAAATATCATGGTGCGCCAGGTCGAAGACGAGATCGGCGTCATCAATATGGCGATTGGAGCCGCCCATGCCGGTGTCCGATCCATGTGCGCCACATCCGGCGGTGGCTTCGCACTCATGAGCGAAGGCCTTGGCCTCTCCGCCCAGGCAGAGATTCCGGTCGTTGTCATCGACTGCCAGCGAGCAGGCCCGTCCACAGGAGTTCCGACCAAAACCGAACAAGGCGATCTCTGGCAGATGCTCGGCGCGGCCTTCGGCGATTATCCAAAAGTCATCGCCGCGCCGCTCGACATCGCAGACTGCTTCACGCTGATGCCTGAAATCTTCAACATCACTGACCGCTTCCAGTGTCCGGGAATTGTTCTCTGCGACCTTCTCCTCTCCGAGGGCCGGCTCAGCGTCGATCCTGAAGTGCTCAACTTCCATCCCCACGTCGATCGCGGCGAGCTGATCGCATCCAACGGATCGGAAGAACATGAACCCTACAAGCGATACAAGATCACCGAGAGCGGCGTCTCCCCTCGCGTCATTCCCGGCATGCCCGGACATACCCATACCGTCTCGAGCGACGAGCACGATGAAGACGGCGTGTTGATCAGCGACGAATACACAAACGCCGCCAAGCGTCGCGCCATGATGGAAAAACGTATGCGCAAAGAGATCGGCATCGCAGCCTCGGTTCCACTGCCCCAGTTGCTAGGTCCTGCAGATGCCGGCGTAACCCTCATTGGTTGGGGCTCGACCTACGGAGTGATCGACGAGGCCTGCGAACTCCTGCGCGATCAGGGCATCTCCGCCAATCATCTTCCAATACGCTGGCTTGTCCCTCTGCATGGAGACGCGATCCTCGATCTGCTCAAGAGCGCGCGGCACACTATCATCATCGAAAACAACTACAGCGGTCAGTTCGCCCGATTTCTTCGCAGTGAAACCAGCTTTGTCCCCAATGGAAACATCCGCAAATATGATGGAGAGCCCCTCTTGCCGCACCACATCGTGGAAGCGGTCAAGGAGCAGCTCGCCGGCAAGACCAATCTCTCGGTTCCAGCACACGAAATCATGGTTTGACCACCGCGCGTTGCAACTTACATCCTTTCCCGCTTCAAGGAGAACCAAAGATGGCGACTGACGTTGTAACTCCCAAAGCAATGGTGATGGCCGACCTCAAGGGAAAGGTCGATCCCGACTGGTGTCCCGGTTGCGGAGACTTCGGAGTACTCGCCGCCGTACAAAAAGCCCTCGTCGAACTGCAGATTCCCAAGCACGAGGTCGCGACAATCAGCGGCATAGGCTGTTCGTCAAACTTTCCCGGCTTCATCGACACCTATGGCATGCATACGCTCCACGGCCGGTCGCTGCCGGTAGCTACAGGATTCAAGATGGCAAATCACGCCATGACTGTGCTCGTCACAGGTGGCGACGGAGACGGCTTCGGCATTGGCTGCGGCCATTTCGTGCACGCAATGCGCCGCAACGTCGATCTGCTCTACCTCGTGATGGATAACCAGATCTACGGACTAACAACCGGCCAGACATCGCCCACCAGCCGCCTCGGTATGAAAACCAAGAGCATGCCTTTTGGAAGCATTGAATCACCGCTGAATCCGGTCTCCCTTGCTCTGGCTGCAGGAGCAACCTTCGTAGCACGCGGTTTCAGCGCCGAACAAAAACACCTCACTGAGTTGATCAAGCAAGGCATCGAGCACAAAGGCTTTTCGTTTATCGATATTTTTAGCCCCTGCGTTACTTATAACCACGACAACACCTTCCAGTGGTTTCGTCCGCGAGTGAAGAAGCTTGAAGACAACCCGGAGTATGACTCCACTAACTGGAGCGCAGCGATGGAAAAATCTCTCATGTGGGGCGACGAGATCCCCATCGGAAAATTCTTTGAGCGTACCGACTTGCCAGCGCTGCACGAAGCGGAGCCAGTACTTAAGAATGGTCCTCTGGTCAAACAGAACAACCGTATCCCCGTCGACATCGCAAAGTCCTTCATCGATGAGCTGATGTAGACCCTTAGTGGAAGTACCAACCCCACAGCCACTGCTGCAATAAATTCGGCGCGCAGCCGAGCAGCACCACGCCGAGTGCAATCAGGCCCACCACCGCCTGGCGCAAAGCCGAAATGCGAATCGGAACAGCTTCTACTGGAGGGTCAATCACATATATGGACTTCAACACCTTCAGGTAGTAGTACAGGGACACCGCACTCATCGCGATCGCCAAAACCACTGCCCAAAGCAGCCCCAGTGAACCTGGCGTAGAACCGAGCACCGCCGCAAAGAGGTAGAATTTGCCGAAGAATCCGGCCAACGGTGGAATGCCCGCCAGGGACAGCAGGAAGATCAGCATGCAAAAGGACGCCACTGGTGCGCGCCTGCTGAACCCCGCGAAATCCGAGAGGCTGTCACCACCGGTTTCCTCTTCCACCATGGCCACAACACCGAAGGCCCCAAGTACAGTCATCGCATACGTGATGGCGTAATAAAACAGCGCCTGTTCGCTCAGGTCTGTGCGCACCACGACGCCCAACAGCATATAGCCCGTGTGCCCAACTGCGGAATACGCTAGCAACCGGCGCACGCTCGTCTGCAGAATCGCCACAAGATTTCCGAGGATCATCGAGAGCGTGGCGATGAAAGCAACGATGGGCCCCCAGCCGGCAGAATAACCGTGCCATGCAGCGCTGCCAGTCGCTTGGCCGAAGCCGATCACGAGTACGAAATAAAGAACAAAAATACCTGCGACCTTAGAGCTTGAGGCGATAAACGCAGCGCTCGGAGCGGGCGCCCCCTGGTACACATCCGGAGCCCAGAAATGAAATGGAACAGCCGCTACCTTAAATCCAAGTCCGATGATTGTCATCACGATCGCGACGACTGATAGCTGGTCCAAAAAGAAGCCGCCCCCGACGCGGCTCCCGATAACCGGAAGACTCATCGAGTTGGACACACCATACAAAAGGCTGAACCCAAACAGCAGAAACGCAGCCGAGATCCCGCCGAAAACAAAATACTTCAACGCTGCCTCAGCCGACCGGGAACTACGTTTATCAAATGCGACAAGAAGATAGAGAGAGAGACTAAGAAGCTCAAGCGATAGAAAGATCACTAGAAGGTTGTCGGTGCTGACAAGGAACATCATGCCAACCGTTGCCAGCAGGATGAGAGACAGATATTCGCTGACATGTTCGGTGAAGACCGATCCGATAAACGTCAGGATCGTCAATATGGTAAAAACGAGCAACACAATCTGCATTCGTTGCGAAAGAGGACTTAACATCACCATCCCCTCAAGGACATTCACAGATTGTTGAGGAGCATGCAATATCCAGGCGATGGAAGCGACACATCCGGCGATCGATATCAGCGAGGCGGCGAAACCTCGCAAACGCGCCTCCGAAGCGCGCAGGAACATCAAGTCCACTAACAGGACGCAAAGCGCGGTAATAACCACAATCACCTGAGGCAGGACCAGATGCAGCAGATCCAGATAGCTGACGGGACTCATCGCGCTCGTCCTTTCCATAAGCCGTCGAACAGCGGCGAGTGCAGTGCCGGGATAATGACGCGCAAAAGCACCTGCGGATAAAGCCCGATAACGATACTCACGCCTATCAGGAGTACGGCGCCTATGCGTTCCTGAGCGGATATCGGCGGAAGTGAAGCGACCGTGCTCAGGGTGTGATCATCGGACACGCCAAAGAAGGCCTTCTGCATCGCTCGCCATGTATAAGCGATGCCAATCGCAATCCCCAATCCCGACAAAACTGCAAACATCGGAAATGAACCCCACGCACCGATAAGCACCTGCAACTCCGCCACAAAACCGCTGAAGCCCGGCAAGCCAATAGAAGCCATGCCGCCCAGTACGAACGTCGCCGCCGCAAAAGGAATGGACTTGCTCAGACGCATCGTCTCCAGTTCGGACAAATCACGTGTATGTGTCCGGTCGTAGACCATGCGGCCAACCACGGCAAACAACAGTCCGGCGAGAACTCCATGCGAGAACATCTGCAGCACAGCTCCGTCCAAACCGATCTGTTGCAAAGTCATCAATCCGAGCAAGACAAAGCCCATATGGCTAATGCTCGAGTAGCCGATGACGAATTTGAAATCCTTCTGCACCAGTGCCACCATCGCCCCATACACAATGCCGACAACCGCGAGCAGCGCAAAGACATCGCGCCACGAACCGAGGCCGAGCACATGAAAGCTCCACGGATCCAGTCCGCGAGGAAACAGCATCATCGCGACACGCAAACAGCCATACGCGCCCAGCTTCATCACCACGCCCGCGAGCAGCATTGAAGTCGCGGTCGGCGCAGCGACATGGCCAGTAGGCGCCCAGGTATGGAATGGCCAAAGGCCCGCGAGAATCCCAAAGCCGGCAAACACCAACGGAAACGCCCACATCTGAAAATGAACCGGAAAGGGAAACTGAGCGAGATGGACGAGATCCATCGTCTTGGTTCCGGCCATTACATACGCCGCAATCAATCCAATCAGCACCATCCCGCTACCGACAAACGAGTAGAGCGCAAGCTTCATGGCGGCATACTCCCGGCGCGTGGAGCCCCAGATTGCTATCAGAAAATATTTCGGGATAATAGCGATCTCATAAAAGATGAAGAGCAACAATAAATCGAAGCTTAGAAATACGCCATACACGCCGCCAATCAGCGCCAGATAGAATGCGAAGAATTCCTTGGCACGGTACTCAATATTCCAGGAAAACAGCACGCCTGCGATCGCGACGATTCCCGTAAGCAGGAGAAGAGTCATGCTGATGCCATCCACTGCCAGGTAATACTCAATCCCGAGGGAAGGAATCCAAGAGATTCGCACAACCGTAGCCAACTCCCCCGACCGGTGCTCCCAAAATCCCCAGAGAGTCACTACAAATCCCGCCACTGCCGTCAGCAACGCCAGAATGCGCACAGCTCGGAGGGAGCTCTTCGGCATAAGCAGGAGCGCCAAAACACCGAGAAACGAAATGTAGATGGTCCACGCCAGCATAGTTAGGTTGCCATAATCGGGTCCGTGCGCAGGTTGCCACAACGCACAAACTCTGCAATGCCGAATCTGCCTTTATCTCTGAACATCTCTGTTTAAAACCCCAAATGTTGCACCATTCGCATGGCCGTACTGTTGACGACGCCAAGAATAACCTGCGGATACAGCCCCAGCAGAAACATCAACCCAATCGCTGGCAGAAGAGCAAACCGCTCCACCGTCGTTAGATCCGGCATCTGCGACCATCTCTCATTGAGAGGCCCCGAAAAAACACGTTGCACTATCGTCAGGATAAAGATCGCAGTCAGAAGCAGCCCCAGTACAGATACCGCCGCTTGCCATATCGCAAGTGGAAATGTTCCCTTGAAGATCAGGAATTCACCGACAAAACCGTTGAGTCCGGGCAGCCCGAGCGACGAGAACAACGCAATACCCATCAAACCACTGAACACTGGAATAGCTTTGCGCAAGCCGCCAAAATCATTGAGGCCGCGCAAACCGCCACTTCGCTTTTCCAGGAGAGCTACAAACCAGAACAACGTTGCAGCAGTAAGACCGTGGTTGAACATCTGCAAAAAAACACCATTGAGTGCCGCCGCCTTTTCAGTCGCAAACCTTGGTTCATCACCCGTAAAGCTCAGGATAGAAAAGATCCCAAGCATGCAATAGCCAAGATGATTGATGGAGGAATAAGCAAAGATGCGCTTCAGATCTGTCTGCACGATAGCGGCGTAAGCCGAAAGAACGATGGTCGCCACCGCAAGCCACAAAAGAGGCGTACGTACCGATCCAAGCTGCACATAAAAGATAGGAAGCAGAATGCGAAGAAAGCCATACACGCCCATCTTCGACATTGTGCCGGTAAGCAGCATCGTCACCCCTGTCGGCGCTTCCGCGTAAGTAGAAGGAAGCCAGGTATGGAAGGGAACAAGCGGTACCTTTACAGCGAAGCCGAGAAATACCCCAAAGCAGAGGATCAGCGCAATCTTCTCCGGCGGGAATCTCTGCCAGCCTGAGACGGCTGCCAATGAGGGAACGAGCTGCCCGTTTCTCGCGAGTTCCGCAAGCTCCATGAAGTCAAATTTGCCCGTACACAGGAAGATGGCCACGAATGCGAGCAGCAATGCGACACTTCCAACCATCGTGTAGAGGAAGAACTGCGTCGCCGCAGTAGCACGTTGAGGGCCGCCCCACAATCGAATCA
The DNA here is from genome assembly GCA_050012935.1 of Edaphobacter sp. GTDB lineage: Bacteria > Acidobacteriota > Terriglobia > Terriglobales > Acidobacteriaceae > Edaphobacter. The sequence goes on from JBEKGF010000006.1 coordinate 36,612, forward strand.
GAAAGAACGCTGGAATAAGACTTAGCTCCCAAAAAAGAAACCAATGAAAAAAATTTAGGGCTGTGAATGTCCCAAAAAGTCCTGCTTCAAGCATCAGAACGAGTGAGAAGTAGAGTGAACCGCTCCCCTGGATCTGCCATGAAGCGGCTATTGCCATGGGAACGACAATAGCCGAGAGAAGCACCATCAACAGACCGAGACCATCGACACCAACGTGATACTGCACGCCCAACACCGGAATCCAGGCATGAACTTCCTCAAACTGAAGTCCGCCGTAGGCGGGATCAAACCGATGCCATAGAACGAAAGCAATCGCGAGCCCAAGAAAGGCGAAGGCAAAAGCCAATCCGCGAATCATCGTTTGGCTCTTTCCGCTCAATGCCAGAATCGATATCGCTCCCACGATCGGCACAAGGGTTAGACAGGAGATCACCGGAGGCAGAGTCATCACACCCCACTCCAGATGAATATCGCGGCCAATACAGCGAACGCCACCGCCACAAAGCGAAGATAAGTCTGCGTGCGGCCATTTTGCAGGCGCGCCAGAAACTTCCCTCCGGCAGCTACTGTGTGGCAGCCTTCATCAAATCCAGGATTCACAACATAGGTATCCGCCGATCGCACGAGCAGCGAAAAACCAAGCACCAGATGGGACACGCTCCACACCGCACCATTCCAGATCCATCGATCGAACCAATCACTAACGCGCGCCACCCATTCGTTCAAGCGAACGAAGGTCGCCTGATAGAATTCGTCCACATAAAACTTGTGGCGCAGCAAATCGAAGATTCGCGGCTGCAGCCGTTCGAGCGCGTCTGGAGCTTCCGAACTAACAACAGGTTTGCGTCCGTAGAACCACCATCCAAACCCAAAGCCAGCGAAGACGATCAGCGACGAGAGGCACATTACGGCAAGAATGCCGTTCTCAAAAAAACCGGCGAAGCTAAACGTTGCAGATTGTCCATTCAGAAAGGAATCGAACCAGGGCCACGCCGGAGTACCAATGACACCCAAAAAGATTGCAAACACCGCAAGAATGATAAGTGGAACAGTCATCACAGCGGGACTCTCGTGCGATGCTACCGCCGCGTGATGCCCTCGATGTTCGACATCCGCCATGGCAGACAAATTTCGGCTCTCAGCCAAGCGGGATTTGCCAAAGAATACGTAATACACTTGGCGAGTCATATAGAAAGCTGTCAAGAGCGCGCCAAACGCGCCAAGATAGAATGGTGCGCGTGAGATGTCCCAGCCATGTGCGGCATGCAAAATGGCGTCCTTGCTCCAGAAGCCGGAGAGCAACGGAAAACCGCATAGCGCCAGCATTCCCACAGCGTAAGTAGCAAACGTAACCGGCATGAACCTCTTCAGCCCGCCCATGTGGCGAATATCCTGCTCTTCGTGGCAGCCATGGATAACCGATCCTGCGCCCAGAAACAGCAGCGCCTTGAAGAAGGCATGCGCGATGAGATGAAACATTCCTATCGCCACACCGCCAACGCCCAGGCCAATCATCATGTATCCCAACTGCGAAACAGTGGAGTAGGCCAAAATGCGTTTGATGTCATCCTGCGCGACGGCAATCAACGCCGCGAAGACCGCGGTAATAGCGCCGATCCAGGTAACCACCTCGAGCGGAACGGTTGATCGAAGCACTAAGTTCATGCTGCCGGTGGCCGCCATCAGCGGATAGACACGCGCGATGAGAAACACGCCAGCAGCCACCATCGTTGCGGCGTGAATCAGCGCGCTGACCGGCGTAGGACCTTCCATCGCATCCGGCAGCCAGACATGCAGCGGAACCTGGCCGGATTTGCCAACCGCACCGGCGAAGATCAACAGTGCAATCCCAGTGGAAGCCGCCATACCGATGCAAGTGGTCTGCGCAACCAACTGCGCGAGTGCGGAGTGTTCCAGGAAACCAGTGCCGCGATCATAGAACAGCAGCGTGCCTGCTTGAGAATAGAGCCAGAGCATCCCAAGGAAAAAAGCCAGGTCTCCAATGCGTGTCGTGAGGAAGGCCTTCTTGGCTGCGGCAGCAGCAGAGGGTTTCTGGTACCAGAATCCAATGAGCAGATACGAGGTCAGGCCGACGAGCTCCCAGCACATAAACAGCAGCAACAAGCTGTTTGCAATCACTGCACCGAGCATCGCACTCGCGAAGAGCGAAAGAAAACAGAAGAAGCGAGTGAAGTTCTCGTCATTCGCCATGTAGCCCGTGCTGTAGATAAAGATCAGAAGGCTGATAAACGTAACCATCACCAGCATCACCGCGGTAAGCGGATCGAGCATCCATCCCAGGCTCAGCCACGCGCCGCCAAACTGTAGCCAGGGAAAATTAAAGACCTGCCTCGCCGGTTCTCCGTGCCCGGTGGACGAGAGTACCGAGATAAATGCGCGCAGGGAGAGCAAAAACGACAGAGCGATAGAGCCAATCGAGGCAGACGCCGCGAACATCCGATTACGCTGTTTCGCAAGTGCGCTCAATCCCGCCGCGAGGGCCGGGAGGGCGGGAATCACCCAAAGATTTCGGACAATCCAGCTCATGTCATCTCAGCAAAGGTTGTGTATCGTTTAGATCCTGGATTTTCGCCTCTCTGAGAAACGTAAACCCGCCGTCAAAGAACGAGGCAATGGTGATTCTTGATTCGATCTCCTACCCCCTCATGGAATTCACCTCCTCGATGTCTGTAGTCCTGATATGCCGGTAGAGCGAGATGATCAGGGCAAGGCCAACCGCAGCCTCCGCTGCTGCAACGCCAATTGAAAAGATCACGAATATCATCCCGGTCAATGCTTCGGGGTGTGGGCCGTACCGCCAGAATGCAATGAAGTTGAGGTTTGCGGAGTTGAGCATCAACTCAATCCCGATCAGTACAAGGATCGCGTTGCGGCGCATGAGCGCACCCGCCAGACCGATGGCAAAGAGTAGCGCGGAGAGGAGAAGGCAGCTCGTTAGCTGAGTCATCGCTTCTCTTTCTTCTCTTGCATCGCAATGGTAACGGCGCCGATCAGCGCCACCGTGAGCAACAGGCCGATAATCTCCAACGGAAGCGCAAACCTCAGTATTAGAGCGTCGCCAATCTGCTGGATGGCGACTTCGGGTTGCGGTCGCATTACATGTGAAATAGCTCCACTACCGTAGATAGCCCATGCCAAGACTCCGAAGACGGCAAAAACTACCGCCACGCTCTGCCTCCACGAACTCACCGCGATCGATCGCTGAATCTCTCTCGTATTCCGTGTAAGAAGAATGGCAAAGACGACAAGAATCGCGACAGCTCCAATGTAAATCAGAACCTGCGCAAGCCCTACGAACTGCGCGCCGAGCAGGAGATAGATTGCAGCCAGTCCCGCAAAAGCTACGATCAGCGACAATACCGAATGCACGAGGTGGCGGAAGCTCATAGCAGCCACCGCTCCTGCAACAGTCACTATCGCGAAGGTCGTAAACAACAAGCTGATCCTTTCGTCTTTGCTATCCGGCTATTCGGCAAACCGGTAAATCCGTCTCTCCAGCTTCCATCCCTGCGTCAAACCGCGCCCCAGCAGAACATACGACACAACGACAACAACACTGCAGACAATCCACCTCAAAACACCGTGCTCGAAAAAGTGCCAGATCCCTGCAGTAACAAGATTGATCAGCGCCATCGGCAACATAAATCTCCAGGCAAAGTTCATCAGTTGATCCATCCGCAGCCTTGGCAGGGTACCGCGAATCCAAATAAACATGGCGATCACGGCGAGAAGCTTTGCGAAAAACCAGAGGTACGATGGGATCCACGTCAGAAAAGAAAGCGGCGCAGACCATCCGCCAAGAAACAGCGTGATTCCCAGCCCACTGATAGCGAACATGCCGATGTATTCTCCCAGAAAAAACAGGGCGAACTTGAATCCGGAGTATTCGGTGAAATAACCCGCAATAATCTCCGATTCCCCTTCAGGCAGGTCGAAAGGAGAACGATTGGATTCTGCAGTTGCAGCAACCATGAACAGAAAGAATCCGGCGAATCCCCAGGGCGTGAAGACAAACCAGTGCGGAAGGATTCCGCTGTAACCCGATTGCCTTGCGACAATTTCGACAGTCGACAACGATCCAGCCGCCATAATGACCGTGACAGACGCGAGAATCAACGGAACTTCGTAGCTGATCATCTGCGCGATGGCGCGCATCGCCCCAAGCAACGAATATTTATTACGGCTCGACCATCCTGCCATAAAGATCGCAACTTCCATGACCGAACTGACCGCGAAAAAGAACAACACTCCGGCATCAAGATTAACCAGCACCATGTTTCTACCCAGCGGAAGGACGGCAAAGAGCGTGAATGCCGCGAGGACCAGCGAGATTGGCGCCAGAAGGTGCACAGCCTTGTCCGCCGCCTGCGGAACTATATCCTCTTTGGTCAACGACTTGATCCCGTCCGCGATTGGCTGCAGAAGACCAAATGGGCCCACGCGATTCGGTCCATAACGGTTTTGAATACGCCCCAGCCCCTTGCGTTCGAGAACAGTGGTCATCGCGAACAGCAACGCAAACACTCCAAGAATCGCGATTACCGCAAGCATCGTCGAGAGCACAGGCCGAAGGCCGGCAGGCGCGTAACCTGCGATCGAGTGTTGCAGAGTCACGAAGATCTGATCGGCCGTTTCACCCATAACGCTGCGCCGTGTTGAGAGATGAGAAAATCATGATGCGGGACGATCTCCGGAACCTGGCTGCGGTGCATTGGATATCGTTGGATTCGTCTTGGCCTCGGTGGTAGCCTTCGCTTTGGCCTCCGCCTTGGCCTTCTCCTCTGCCAGCAGCGCATCCGAAACCGCCGCATCTGTTGGATGAACCTCACGGTAATACTCGTTTGACTTCGATAACCGTGCCTTATCCCAGAGAAGTCCGCCGAAGCGGTCATACGTGCTCAATTCAAACTCCGTGTCCATCTTGATGGCTTCAAACGGGCACACTTCGACGCAGATCTGGCAGCTCATACAGACGGAGATATCGATATTGAAGACCGCCGGATAAAATTGCGGTTTGCCCACAGCATCCAGCTTTTTGTCCTTGCTTTTTTCGATGTAGATGCACTTCGGCGGACACTCTTTTTCGCAAATCTGGCACGCCACACAACGCATTCCCGCCTGCCAGTCGCCGCCATCGTAGACGAGAAACGGAAAATCCCGTGTCGCCTCGATCTGAGGAATGCGCTCCTCAGGGTATTGCACGGTCGTCAGGCGGTCCTTGTTGACGTAGCTGCCAAAGAAATTCCTGGCTGTCTCAACAAGACCCTTCGCGATGCCTTCACCCAGCATGATGCAAGCCCTTTAGGTAGCGATCACATTCTCGCAACTTCGAAATCCCGCTTAAATCCTGCACCGGAAGTCTACCGATCCACTTCTCCCAGCACAATATCAATCGTGCCAAAAATAACAATCGTGTCGGACACATTCGACCCAAGGCACATGTCTTCAAGCACCGTGAGGTTGATCAGGCTAGGCGGCCGCACGCGATAGCGATACGGATTGGCAGATCCGTCACTGATTAGAAAAAACCCGAGCTCCCCCTTGGGCGATTCAATTCGTCCGTAAGCCTCCCCGGCCTTCGGGCGAAAGCCTCGAATCTTGGTCTTCGCGTCCATAATCGGACCCGGGGGAATGTCCCGCAGCGCCTGGTTCAGAATCTTTACCGACTCCCGCATCTCAAGCATCCGGACCATGTACCGGTCATAAACGTCGCCGTGTTCCCCAATCGGCACCCTGAAATCAAACCTGTCGTAAATTCCGTACTTATCCACCTTGCGAACGTCATAATTCACACCGGACGCGCGCAGAATCGGTCCGGTAACCCCCCCTTGAATCGCAAGCTCCCTGGACAGAACGCCCACCCCTTGGGTGCGTGCCAGTAGAATCTCATTACCGGCAAGAAGACGATCAAATTCATCAAGAAAGCCCGGAAACTCTCCAACAACTTTCTTGGCCTGCTCCAGCCATCCGGCAGGCAAGTCCACACGGCAGCCCCCGAAGCGCATGTAATTGCACATCATGCGCGAACCGGTCAGCGCTTCGAACAGATCGAGAATTTTTTCGCGTTCTCGAAAGGAGTACATCAGCGGCGAACCGCTCGCTCCCATCTCCTGCGTTAAAAACCCAATCGTCGAGGCGTGATTCTGGAGGCGTGTCAGCTCCGCAGTAATGACGCGAATATACTCTGCACGCTCCGGCACTTGAATCCCTGCCAGTTTCTCGACTGCAAGCGCATAGGCCCAGTTATTCGTAAGCGAGCCAATATAATCCAACCGGTCCGTATACGGCATCGAGGCCAAATAGGATGCTGACTCGGCGATCTTTTCATGATTGCGATGCAGATAGCCGAAGACCGGCTTCAGCTTAATGACCTGCTCGCCGTCCAGCGTGACATCCATGCGGAACACGCCATGGGTCGACGGATGATGCGGCCCCAGCGAGATCTCCAGCAGCGCATCACCCTCCGTGGCCGCCACTTCATTTCGGATCGGTTCCTGAACTGTGGGAGCAATCATTTCCATTCTCGGGCCCATTGCAAACGTCGAATCATCGCTGTCCCTCTATCGCGCGCGCCTGCATCGACTTCTCAAGCACCGCCTCATGAGGCGTTGGCTCATACTCGTAATCGTTCGGTTCTACATAATCTTTCCGCATGGGGTGGTCTTCGAACTCATCCCACATCAAAATGCGGCGCAGATCCGGATGACCTTCGAAGACGATTCCATAGAGATCGAAGATCTCGCGCTCCTGAAACTCCGCGCTTCGCCAGACCGGAGTGAGCGAAGGCAACGCGATTTGGTCAATCCGGTTCCCTGTGTGCAGCCGGATCACGAGCGGCCCATGTTTCTTCTCCATCGAATACAGGTGATAAACGGCCTCAAGATAACCCGGAGTCCGTGTCTTCCGAACCTCCTCAATCTCTTTTTCTTCACCGTCGACCAGCTTCTTTACCTTCACCTTTGCGGAAGTCTCCTTATCCAGCCAGTCGACGCCCGTAGCGTTGGAACAATAGTCGAAACGCAGCTCCAGATCGTCTCGCAGAAATTTCGCCACTTCGACGGCGCACCTCGGATCGATCAACAGCGAATGCTGTCCACACGGACTCCCATTCAGGACGATCTGCACACGGCAACCCGCAACTGCAGCTTCAATATCCGACTTAATCTTTTCCAGGTCCATCTTCACCCGTTGCACACGGCCCACTTGAAGGACCGGAAATGATATTCCACAGCTACACATTCTTCGCTGGTTCCAGATCGTGCGCTCCGTACTCCGGAACAATAAATTCGCTCGGAGCATCCGCATCCAGATATCGCGGTCGATCCGCTCCCGTCAGACTCTGCGCATCGATCTTCTTCTGCAGCGTGATAAAAGCGTCAATCAACGCCTCGGGACGTGGAGGACATCCGGGAATATGCACATCGACGGGAATATATCGATCGATCCCCTTCAGCACGTTGTACCCTTGCTTGAACGGGCCGCCGGATATCGCGCACGCGCCCATGGCAATCACATACTTTGGCTCGGGCATCTGGTTATAGAGCCGCACGACTTGCGGAGCCATCTTCTTGGTAACCGTTCCGGCCACAATCATCAGATCTGCCTGCCGCGGCGAAGGCCGAAAAACCTCCGCGCCAAACCGCGCCAGATCATACCGCGCCATGCTCGTCGCAATCATCTCAATTGCGCAGCACGCAAGGCCGAAGGTAAGCGGCCAGACAGAACTCTTACGGCCCCAGTTGTAAACCTCTTCAAGCGTCGTGGTGAAGATCCCTTGCCGGCTTAACTCGCTCTTCAGTTGAGCATCCATCGTCATACCCAGGTCAAGACCCCCTTTCGCCACGTCCAAACTAACCCTTCAACCAGAAGCAGCAGAAAGATCAACATGGCGATCGATGCGCCCACCGTCAGACCCGCGAATGACACCGCGAACGGCAGCAGAAAAATTGCCTCCACATCGAAGATCAAGAAGACAATCGCATACAGGTAATACTCCGGCCTGAACTGGAGCACCGCGTCGTCTTTCGACTCGAGTCCGCACTCATAGGTGGAGTTCTTCACCGGACCCGGCTTGTGTATGGAAAACCTCTTTGCCCAAAGCCACGCCATCGCCAGGGGAGCGATGGCAAAACCGAGGGCCCCAATCATAAGAATCGCGATGGGCCGGTAGATCTCGACGAAAGGTGAATTCATAAATAGCCGTCTGCTTCTATGCGCTCTTTGTCTGGCAACAGCTTACACCCTGAAGCCGTTGGCACGTCAAAATCGCCGGCGTCGCAGTCATGCCAGCACCCACGACGCAACAAAAGAAGAACTTGGTGCTCAGCCAACCCTGCCGCTTCGTACCACGATCAAACCATCTGTCCTTATGGCGCAGGAGAACGGAATGACAAACCCGGCAACAAATCGCCCCGACGAGGGAATGCGCAAAGGCGCCATAGAAGACGACGCTCTGCATCCCGAAACCGGACGCCGCCCCCAACATGGCTCCCTCTCCGGCCAACTGGGCCACCGCGATCAGGACGAGATGCTGAAAGACAACGACACCGATTTCCCGGAACCGGATGCTGAAGCTGAACACACCGGCAAGTAAGGAATCTGCGCTCCGCCCCGCTCTGGCAACAGCAGCAGAAAAGCCCCGGACGATTTGTCCAGGGCCGTTCATGTCTGCCGTATCGCAAAACTACATCATCCGCTGCATCACATCGTCCAGCACTTCGCGGCCCGGCCGTACTCGCTCGTCCGGCAACGTGCCCAGAGGCTCATCCACGAGATTCAACAGCTCCGTGAAGCTGGGCTTCTGAGTATCGATGTAAAAGACGCCCGTAAGCACCTCTCCTTTGGCATGTGCGGTCATTAGCGATGACATCGCAGCCACGCGGTCAGTCGGATCGTAGCTCTCATGCAGCTTGCGGAGACGCAAGTGGCTCCCATCGTGCATCTCAACATTGATCGTCGTGCCCGGATCGTACTCGACGTCGATCTCCTGAAAATGAGGCACAAAACCAACCTCGGAGATGGCCTCTTCGTGCTCCTGCATGTACTTGTAGCTCTTCGTAGACCCCTCGTGATCGTTGAACGTAACGCATGGCGAGATCACATCCAGAAGCACGGTGCCGTTATGCGCAATCGCCGCCTTCAGCATCGCAAGCAACTGCTTCTTGTCGCCCGAAAAAGACCGGCCCACGAACGTCGCCCCCAATTGAATCGCCAGCGAGCAGATATCAATCGGCGGCAGATCGTTGATAACGCCGGTCTTCAGCTTGGACCCAATATCGGCAGTCGCGGAAAACTGTCCTTTGGTCAGCCCGTACACGCCGTTATCCTCGACAACGTAGATCATCGGCAGGTTGCGCCGTAGCAAATGGACGAACTGCCCCATGCCAATCGAAGCGGTGTCGCCGTCGCCGCTCACGCCCAGCGCCTTCATCGTATGGTTGGCCAGCAGCGCACCAGTAGCAACCGAAGGCATGCGTCCATGCACGCTATTGAAAGAGTGCGAACGGCTCATAAAGTAAGCTGGGCTCTTCGACGAGCAGCCGATTCCCGATAACTTCATCAATCGTTCCGGCTGAACCCCCATCTCATAAAACGCATCAATAATGCGCTCGGAGATTGCATTGTGCCCGCATCCAGCGCAAAGCGTCGTCTTGCCTCCGCGGTAATCCAGCACCTGGAGCCCAATGCGATTCGTCTTTACCGCTGGCTTTGGCGCGTCCACAGGAGTTGATGTAACCGGTGTCGTTCCCATTTAAATTCCTTCCTGTGTGACAAGTTCATCGGTTACGGACCGCGCATCGATCGGCAACCCGTTGAAGTGGCGAATGCTGCGCAGCTTCACAATCTCTTCCGCCGGAAGATCAAGCTTCAACAGGCTCTGCATCTGCGCATCGCGATTCTGCTCGATCACATACACGCGCTCATGCGAAGCCACGAAATCATGCACTTCGCGCGAGAACGGATAAGCCCGCAGCCTCAGGTAATCCGTGTCGAGCCCGTATTCCTCCTTCAACTGGTCGCGGCTCTCGCGCGTCGCAAAGTCAGAAGTTCCGAAAGCAATGATCCCGACCTTCGCCTTGCCGGTCTGTACCACCTCTGGCCGCGGCACTAGCGAACGTGCCGTCTCAAATTTCTTGCTCAGCCGTTCCATATTGTTGAAGTAGTCGTCCGGCCGCTCCGTATACTGCGCCTTCTCGTTATGACCCGAGCCACGCGTGAAGTACGCCGCCAACGGATGCTCCGTACCCGGCAGCGTACGAAAGCCCACTCCATCACCGTCCACGTCCTTATAGCGAGCGAACCCGCCAAGCCGTGTCAGATCGTCAGCACTCAATACCTTGCCGCGATTCAACGGCTTATCCGGATAAGCAAATGGCTCCGACATCCAGTTATTCATGCCCAGGTCAAGGTCGGACATCACAAACACCGGCGTCTGCAGTTGCTCCGTCAGGTCAAACGCCGCCTGCGCCATCTCGAAGCATTCCTTCACGCTGCCCGGAATCAGCATCACGTGCTTCGTATCTCCATGCGACAGAAACGCGACAGAAAGCAGATCGCCCTGCTGGTTGCGCGTCGGCATTCCGGTCGAGGGCCCCGTACGCTGTACGTCGAAGATCACTCCCGGCAACTCGGCGTAGTAACCGAGGCCCGCAAACTCCGCCATCAACGAGATGCCCGGCCCGGACGTAGCAGTCATTGCACGCGCGCCAGCCCAGCCCGCTCCAAACACTGCCCCTATCGCCGCCAGTTCATCTTCAGCCTGCACAATCGCAAACGTCGCCTTGCCGTCCTTCTCGATCCGGTAACGCTTCGCATAATCGATGAAATTCTCTACCAGAGACGAAGACGGCGTAATTGGATACCACATCGCCACAGTGCAGCCGGCAAAGATACAGCCCAGTGCAGCAGCCGCGTTTCCATCAATAATGATCTTGCCCGCGGTCTCGTTCATCGCCTCCAGCACAAAAGGATCCTGCTTGGTCAGCGTAGTCTTTGCGTAGTCATAACCCGCCTGGACCGCCGCCCAGTTCAGGTCGGCCGCCTTCACTTTCTTGGCGAACTGCTTGCGCAGCGCAGCTTCAACCGCCGCCATGTCCATCTTCAAAAGATGCGCGGCAACACCGACGTAGATCATGTTCTTGACCAGTTTGCGCAGCTTCGCCTCGGGGCAAACCGCGGCCGTCAGCTTGTCGAACGGCACCGGATAACAGGCCACGTCATCCCGGTACTGCGCCAAATTGGCGGACTCCTCATAAATCGCGGCAGCACCAGGAGGCAACGAAAGCATATCCTCCTTCATGGTCTCCGGATTCATCGCGATTAGGACGTCGATCTCCTTCTTGCGTGCAACATAGCCGTCCTTGCTCGCGCGGATGGTGTACCACGTCGGCAGCCCAGCGATGTTGGAAGGAAAGAGGTTTTTACCGCTGACCGGAATACCCATCCGGAAGATCGACTTGAGCAGAACTAAGTTGGCTGACTGCGATCCCGATCCGTTGACGGTCGCGATCTGAATGCTGAAGTCGTTGGTGATAGAGCCTTGTGAAGTCTGCTGCTGCGTGTCCGGCTTCACCGACGTGCCGCCTTCGGCACCGGGTGCCAGCGCGACGTGTTCTGTCGCCATGAGTTGTACTCCCCTTGCGTGAAACCCTCAGAGCTTCACGGAACAAAATGACGATACGCCTTCATTCTAACGCCAAGTGCAGCTCAGCTGACGAAAGGACGAACCTGGCTCAACTCAAAAAATCGTAAGGTAGAAACCAGGCAGTTCGATTATCGGATAACCGTCTCCTAAAACGCGGCAATCCCCGTAACGCTCTGCCCAATAATCAGCGTATGAATGTCATGCGTCCCCTCATACGTCTTCACCGATTCAAGATTCATCATGTGCCGCATAATCGGGTACTCATCCGAGATACCCGCGGCCCCAAGAATGTCGCGAGCCATCCGCGCACACTCCAGCGCCATCCAAACATTGTTCTTCTTCGCCATCGAGATATGCTGAAAACCCGCCTTCCCCTGGTCCTTCAGCCGTCCCACCTGCAGCGACAGCAGTTGCGCCTTCGTAATCTCTGTAATCATCCAGGCTAGCTTTTCCTGCACAAGCTGATGGCTCGCAATCGGCTGGTCGCGAAACTGCTTACGCTCCTTCGCATACTGCAGAGCTATGTCATAACAAGCCATCGCCGCGCCAATCGCTCCCCAGCCAATGCCATAACGCGCCTGGCTTAAACACATCAGCGGCGATTTCAGCCCATCCGACTTCGGCAGCAGATTCGCCGCCGGAATCCGCACCTCCTGCATCGAAAGCCCCGACGTCACCGACGCCCGCAGCGACCACTTGCCATGCACATCATGAGCAGTGAATCCCGGACGATCCGTCTCCACCAGAAAACCCCGAACCCGCCAATTCTCAGCAGCAACCCCAGGCTCTTCCACCTTCGCCCAGATCACGGCAACATCCGCAATACTGCCCGAAGTGATCCACATCTTTTCACCATTCAGAACATAGCCGTCCCCATCCTTGCGCGCGCGAGTACGCATCCCCCCGGGATTCGACCCAAAATCCGGCTCAGTCAGCCCAAAACAACCGAGCTTCTCGCCCGTCGCCATCTTCGGCAACCACAGATTCTTCTGCTCCTCCGACCCAAACGTATAGATCGGATACATCACCAGCGCCGACTGCACGCTGACGAAGCTCCGAATACCCGAATCCCCACGCTCAAGCTCCTGCGTCAGCAGCCCGTATTCAACATTATTGATCCCAGCGCAGCCATAACTATCCAGCGTAGCTCCGAAATAACCCTGATCGCCCATCGGCCGCACCAGCTCCCGCGGGAACCGGCCATCGCGGTTGCACTGCTCAATAATCGGAATCAGCTTATCTTCAATAAACGCGCGGGTACTATTGCGAACCAGAAGTTCGTTCTCCGAGAGCAGGGAATCGAACGCAATGAAGTCAACGCCAGAAAACTTAAATGCCATAGCCGCACAATTCTAGCTGATTACAGCCGTCTAAGGATGCGTCGGATGCTCTCCGTAGTACTTCCAGCTTGTAGTAAAGTCCTTCGTCAACTTCTGCCGCTCCAAATCCGCACGCAGCAGCTCAATCGGCATCGAGTTCTCATGCAGCACAGCATCAGAGAACTCACGATCCGTCATCTTCTTCGAATCCACCAACTCCTTATGCAGCGCACGGAATTGAAGCGCACCCATCAGGTAAGCAATCTGATAAAGCGGCCCAACCGAACCATCAAACGACCGCCTCACCTCGCCTGCCGCATTGTCCGGCTCAAAGCCCACATTATCGATCAGCGACTGCACGCACTGCTGCGTCGTCCACTTGCCCAGATGAAAATTCATCGTAAAGATCACCCGCGCCGAACGATGCATCCGCCAAACCAGCGCCCCAACTCGCTCCTCGGGAGTCTTGTTGTACCCCTTGTCCCACAGCAGCATCTCCCACCAGAACGCATTCCCTTCATGCCAGAATGGCGTCGAGAAAGTCCTCCGGTACGTGTTGTAACGCGCCGACATATAGAACTGCAGGAAATGCCCAGGAATCATCTCGTGAAACGCCGTCGCATGCGAGAGCGCAGTGCTGTTACCTCGCATGCTCATCTCCCGCTGCTCGAAGGTCATCGTGTCCGTCGGATACGACACGCTCAGCTCATTCCCGCCAGTAAAAAACGGATTCACCAACTGCCGCTGCGGCGTCATCATAATCATGTACCACGTCTCATCGGCCAGCGGCGGAACCGTCACCAGGTTGTTCTTCTCAACGAAGTCGCTACCCTCGAGCACCAGCTTGCGGATTACCTCCGGCTGCTCGCCTGGCGGCACATGCGTCTGCTTCACCTTCTCCACCGCGGCATGCCAGTCGTCGCCGAAACCCATCTCATGCGACGCCTTCAGCATCTCTTTCATGCACCAGTCGTACTCCGTCTGCGCAATCGCGATCAGCTCCTCCGGCGTATACGGAATCATGTCGTCCGCCAGCGCATTCATCAACGCCTCACGCCCCACAGGGTCGCCGATAATCGTCGTCTTGTCGTCAGGAGCGATCCCGATCAGCTTCTCCTTCAAAAAAGAGTTGTAGCTCGTCAGAGCCTTATCCGCATCCTTATATGGCTGATCCACCCACCAGGAGAAAGTCGGATCGTAGCCGCTGTACTGTCCAAACCACTCCTTCAGTGCAGCGCTCAACTGCATCGTCGCAAGCGCAGCGCGGTTCGCAACAACAGGATCCACCTTTGGCTTCTCCGTGCCATCTGTCCCCTGTCCTCCGCGAGGCTTCGGATCGAGCTTCTTCCGCGTCGCCTCCATCTGCTTCACCATCTCCGTCAACGCCGCAGCATCCTTCTCGCCGTCGGGACGTTTCATCTCGCGCTTCTGGTCCAAAAACTCTTCAACAGTTCCCGCAAAAGGCAGCAGCGCCTGCATCTCGTCCACCTGCTTTTTCTGGATCGCAAGCTGATGCAGATCAGCAGTCACGCGGTTCTTCAACAGCAGATAGTCAATCTGGTCGTCCTCCGAAAGCTTGTCGAAGTTCATCCCTGCCAGCATCGCCAGCTCATCGTTATAAAACCTCTCAAACCGCGTCATTCGCGCCGGCGCAATCGCCAACGGATAGATACGGCTAAGGCTAATACGGTCGGCGGCAAACTGTTCGATCAGCCGAGGCATCTGACGTTCGCCCGTCGTGGGTGCGACGGCAGCAAAAGAGCTGGCGCTGCAGACTCCCATTGCAATCATCCATCCGCAGCCGGCAAGGCCCATTCGCTTCCACGTCTGCATATATCGTTCTCCTGAGAAGTACCATCTGCAGAAACGGGAGTGACCAAGATCCCAATAGCGCCCTCGCCAGCCTCAAATTTCAGATGTAGCCAACGTTATACAGGAGGGTCGCGGCAAATTGTATACAAATAAGTATTTTTACAGAGCGACAGAGCTTGCATCGCCCCTCGGCGGAGCAGCATCTGCGCCGAATCGCGACGGGTGTACCGCCGTCCCGTTACGATAAAAGAGAGAAGCCGCCAACCTACCCGTGTCAGACAACTTCGCCCAACTCGTCAAGCAGCAGGCCGACATCGTCCGCATCATCGGCGACTACCTCAAGCTCCGCAAATCCGGGGCCCAGAACTACACCGGCCTCTGCCCCTTCCACAAGGAAAAAACCGGCTCCTTCTCCGTCAACGCCACTCACGGCTACTTCTACTGCTTCGGCTGCCACGAGAAAGGCGACGTCTTCACCTTCGTCATGAAGATGGAGAACATCAGCTTCCCCGAAGCCATTCGCGTCGTCGCCACCAAATGCGGCATCCCCCTTCCCAAACGAGAGTTCAGCTCCCCCGAAGAGGCCCAGGAAGCCGGCCTCCGCCGTCAGCTCATCGACATCCACGAAGCCGCCACGCAATACTTCGAAGCCGCGCTCAAAGCCCCCGAAGCCGCCCGCGCCCGCGAATACCTCACCAGCCGCGGCGTCACTCCCGACACCGTCACCAAATTCCGCATCGGTTACGCCCCCGACGACTTCAACCACATGCGCGAGCAGCTAGCCAAACACTTCCCCGACCCAATTCTCCGCGCCAGCGGTCTCTTCAGCAGCAAAGAGCAAGCCGACGGAGGCCAGGGCCAGCTCTACGCCCGCTTCCGCAAACGCATCACCTTCCCCATCGCCAACGAGCAAGGGAAAACCATCGCCTTCACCGGCCGCGCCCTCGACGCCCAGGACGAAAAGGGCCGCGACATAGCGAAATATCTCAACTCCCCCGAAACCGCCCTCTACAGCAAGGGCCAGATCCTCTTCAATCTCGACAAAGCCAAAGCCGACATCCGCACCCTCGGCTTCGCTCTCCTAGTCGAAGGCCAGATGGACTGCATCTCCGTCTATATGGCCGGAATAAAAAACGTCATCGCCACCTCCGGCACCGCCTTCACCGAAATGCAGATCCGGCTCCTCAAACGCTTCGCCAACCGCGTCATCGTCAACTTCGACCCCGACACCGCAGGCATCGCCGCCACAGAAAAATCCATCGCCCTCCTCACCGAAGAAGACTTCGAAGTCAAGATCGTTACTCTCGAAGGCGGTCTCGACCCCGACCGCTTCATCCGCGAGCAAGGCATCCAGTCCTACATGGCCGCTCTCCGCAACGCCAAGCGCCACTCCGACTACCTCATCGACCACGCCCGCGACCAATTCCCCGGCCGCACCGCCGACGCCAAGGTCAAAGCCCTCAACTTCCTCCTTCCCCACATCCGACGCATGCCCAACCGCATCCAGCGCGACGAGTTCGCCGCCGACGCCGCACAAAAACTCGGCATCGACTCCGCCATCCTCCGCCAGGAGCTCAAACAAGCAGCCGCCCAACGCGTCGAAAGCGTCCGCGCCCACACCCACGATCCCGCCAGCGAAACCGAACGCGTCCTCCTCCGCGCCCTCGTCCTTCCCGAAAACGACCCGGCCCGCACTCTCGCCGCCGACCAGCTCTCCCACCATTCCGAGTGGTACGACGGCCTCCCCTCCGCCGTTCTGCTCGAAACCCTCTCCAACGCCCCCGTGCCGCCCAACCCACTCGACGCCGCGCCCGATCAGCACAGCCACGTCCTCCTCGTCACCGCCCTCCAACACGCAGACGACCCCTCCTCATACGCGCAGTCCATGACGGAGCAGGTACAAAACGCTCTCGGCACGCTGGAATATCGCTACTTCGAACGCCGTAAGCGTGAATTAAAATCTCTGATCGCAGAAGCAGAGCGCCGCGGAGACGAAGCGATGACAGCAAAGCTAACGCTTGAACTGAGAGAAATCGACCGCAAATTGCGCGAGCACTAACTTCTCGTAACGACCCTCACTAGTCATTAGGCGCTCACGCCGTCCACCCATTAGACTTGCCCCAGCACCTCGCAACAAACCTCAGCATGAGCATGGATGGTCACACAAAGCGGCGTCTGCTCCTCGGCTTCATCGTCAACTGGATTGGAAAGCTCGCCGCCACTATCATCCAGCTAGTCCAGGTTCCCGTCTTCCTTCACTTCTGGAACACGCCGCTATTCGGCGAATGGCTCATCCTCAACTCCATCCCCGCCTATCTCAACTTCAGCAGCATCGGCTTCGGTAGCGTTGCTGGCAACGAGATGACCATGATGGTCGCCCGCAACGACCGCCAAGACGCCCTCCGCGTCTTTCAAAGCTGCTGGTGGCTCATCGTCCTCATCTGCTCCACAGTCCTCGTTCTACTCGTCGGTGCTCTTTACTTCCTACCCGCCGCACGCCTTCTGAAGCTGACCTTCATCAGCGAACACGACACCAAGTGGATCATCTTCTACCTTGGCATCTCCGTTCTCTTCGGACAACTCGAACAACTCCTGCAATCCGCCTACCGCTGCATCGGACGCTACCCCTACGGCACTTCTCTGAAAACAATCATCTCCTTCACCGCATTCGGCAGTATGATCGCTGCCGTCGCGCTCGGCGGAGGCCCTCGCACAGCGGCTCTTATCTTCGCCGCCACAAATGTTGCCGGCACACTCGCCCTCTGTCTCTTCACCTACCACGACATTCCCTGGATACGCTTCGGATGGAGTCACGCCAGCATCTCCGAAATTCGCAGGCTCACACCAATGGCAGTCGCCTTCATGGGCTTCCCCGCAGGCAATGCCCTCAATCTCCAGGGCACCCTCCTGGCCGTCGGATACGCCCTTGGCCCAGTCGCTGTCGTCATCTTCGGAACCGCCCGCACCGTCTCCCGCATCGCCCTCCAGATGGTCCAGATGATCAACACCACCTTCGAGCCCGAGATGTCGATCGCCTACGGAGCTCGCAACTACGACCTCATCCGCACCCTGCTCCGACGCGCCTGCCAGCTCGCCCTCTTCGTCGCCGTCGTCATCGTCATCGTCATGATGATCTTCGGCCCATGGTTCCTCGCCCACTGGACCTCAGGCCACGTGCCGCCCAGCCGCCACTTGCTTGGCATCCTTCTGCTGGTCGTCATCTTCTACGCGCTCTGGTCCACCAGCGCCACCCTCATCACCTCCACCAACCAGCATCAGAAGCTCGCAACCTACTACGTCCTCGGCACTGGCCTCACCTGCATCGCCTGTTACTTCTTCGCACGCACCTGGGGACTCTACGGAGCAGCCGCATCTCTCCTCATCTCCGAAACCGTCATGAACCTCTACGTCGTTCCTGCCTGCCTTGGCATCGCCCGCGACACGCTGCCTGCGTTCCTCGCCAGTATGCTCCACTACCCGCCATCAATGCGCCCCGCAGCCTTGCTCGCCCGCATCCGCCGCTCCAAACCAGGCTACGAAAGCTAACGTGAGCAAGCACAAAGGTAAGTGGCGCACCTTTGCGTACTTTGCGTCCTTTGCGTTTGTTTTTTTTACAGCGCGTGCCTTCAAAGCAGAAAATGAGCCAACCAACTAGTTAATTTGCTGAGGACTTCACTTCCCAAATGCAATCTGTCCCAGCAGAACAACATTCAGCGTCAAAATAATCCCCACCGCACTCCATCCAGCCACACGCGTTCGCCGCGCACTCACAAAACTCCGCATCACCGAAGCCCGATTCGTCAGCACCAGCAGCGGAATCAGCGCAAACGGCAGCGTAAAGCTCAACACCACCTGTGACAGAATCAGAATCCTCAGCGGATCGAGCCCCACCGCAATCACCACCATCGCGGGAATAATCGTAATCAGCCGCCGCAGAAAAATAGAAAACTTGATATCCAGAAACCCTTCAATAATCACCTGCCCGGCCATCACTCCAACCGTCGAAGACGAAAGCCCCGAACACAGTAACGCCACAGCAAAAACCGTAGCCGCAGCCGATCCTAGCAACGGGCCCAGCGTCCGATGCGCATCCTCAATTGTCGTCACCGGATTCGAAAGATGCCCGAACGCCACAGCCGCCATCACAATCATGGCCGAATTAATCAGCCACGCCCCATTCATCGCAACAAACACATCCACCAGCTCAAACCGCAGATAGTTCCGCCGCCGCGACCCACCCGGAACCATAGGCTGTTTCACCAACTCCTCTCGCCGCGGCTGCACCAGCGCCGAATGCAGATACACTACATGCGGCATCACCGTAGCTCCCAGCATCCCCACCGCAACATACAGGCTCCCATGCAGATCCTTCGGATCGAGCGTAGGCACCAGCGTATGAAACGCCGCCAGCTTCCAATCCGGATGCACCAGGAAAACCTCAAATCCATAGCAAAGCCCGATGATCGCGACGAACATCATGATCCCGCGCTCCAGCCACTGATATCCAGCCAGATCCAGCGCAAGAATCAGAAACACGCCAACCGCAGAAACCAGGGCCGCAGCAAACAACGTCTCCGTCCGCGACCATCCATGCGCCAGCATCGCCGGCCCAAACAACAAATAAAGCCCCAGTGCAGCCCCAAGAAACTCAGCCAGATCGGTCGCAATCGCCGAAACCTCCGCAGCCACCCACAAAAACAACGTCATCGGCCGCGAAAAATGCTTCCTGCAATTCTGCGGCAGCGTAAGCCCGGTCACAATCCCCAGCTTCGCCGAAAGATACTGGATCAGAATCGCCATCGCGTTCGACCACAGCAGAACCCACAGCAGCCGATACCCGAACCGGCTTCCACCCTCGATGTTCGTCGCAAAATTACCCGGATCGATATACGCCACCGAAGCCACAAACGCCGGGCCAAAGTACGTCCACATCTCGTTCCTCCGGAACTTCCCCGGGAACGTCGGTTTCTCCTCGCTAATCAAAATATTAGCCATGACTAAATATTACTTTAATGCTAACCTAAGTCAAATCCAGGGCTCGATGATGAAGACCATCACAAAGTCGCGAACAATCGAAGCAAACAGCACCGCCTCCTCTGCTGGCAGTGAAGCCATCGACGACTATCTCAAAGCCATCTTTCAGCTCAGCGGACGTGAGCAACGCCAGGTCTCAAGCACCGAGATCGCCGCAGACCTGGACATAACGGCAGCCTCAGTCACCAACATGCTGCAGAAACTCGCCGCTCTCGCACCTCCTCTGGTCGTCTACGAGAAACACCACGGTGTAAAGCTCGCAAGAGCCGGAAGAAAACGCGCCCTCGAGATCATCCGCCATCATCGCCTCATCGAAACCTTCCTCCACCAGGTCCTCGATTATCCCTGGGACGAAGTCCACCAGGAAGCCGAGCGTCTCGAACACTTCATCTCCGAGCGCTTCGAAGAGCGCATCGCCGCCAAACTCGGCCACCCCGAGTTCGACCCTCACGGCCACGCCATCCCCGCAATGGACGGCTCCCTGCCCACTCACGAGCCGCAGTCCCTCTCGCAACTCCGCCCCGGCCAATCCGCCAAGGTCTCCAGCGTCTCCGACAAAGATCCCGAGATGCTCCGCTACCTCGCCTCCCAGGGAATCCGTCCCGGCGTCCGTCTCACCCTCAGCGAACAACTCCCCTTCAAAGGCTCCTACCAGGTCCGCATCGGAGCGTCCACAAAACCAACCCTCCTAAGCCACTCCCTCGCCGAAGCCATTTCCGTCAGCAAGCCATAGCCATCAAGCAGCCATCATCGTTCACAATAGGACAATGGCCTTCGCAGAAGTGAGAAACCCCACACCCAATTGGACGCGGCTCGACGGTGTGGACCTTCTCCGCGGCCTTGCAATCTTCTTCGTGTTGATGAACCACGTCAACATGCGTCTACTCGGAGCGAAGGTTCCGTACACTCATGGCCTCCCACCCCAACTCGTCTATTCCCTTGTCTGGAACGGCCAGTTCGGCGTACAGATATTCTTTGCCGTCTCCGGCTTCCTCATTACATCGACAACGCTACGCCGTTGGGGATCCATCTCCAACGTAAACGTGCGCGGCTTCTATCAACTAAGATTCGCCCGTATCGCACCGCTCCTGCTGCTTCTCCTCGCCGTCCTCAGCGGCCTTCATCTCGCCCATATCAACGGCTTCGTAATCTCTCAAAAAACCGGCGGATTAGGACGCGCTCTTCTCGCCGCACTCACCTTTCACATCAATCTCCTCGAAGCTCACAGAGACTATCTTCCGCCAGCCTGGGATATCCTCTGGTCACTCTCCGTCGAAGAGATGTTCTACCTCTTCTTCCCGCTTGCCTGCCGCACCTTTCGTCGCGAAAAATTCTTCCTGCTAGTTCTCCTGATCTTTGTCGTACTTGGCCCCTTTGCTCGATCGCGCACCTTCAATCACAATCCGGTCTGGAGAGAATACTCCTACCTCGGAGGAATGGACGCCATCGCTTTCGGCTGTCTCACCTCACTCTTCCTCGCAAGGCGTCACCTCTCGCGCATCGCGCTCTGGACACTCGGAGTCTGCGGCACAGTACTCTTAGTCTTCAGCCTCTGTTTCTCAATCCGCGCTTACACCTGGGGCCTAGGGCGCAATGGACTGAACATGACAATCCTCGCCGCAGGCACCTGCATGCTCATCGCGGTAGCCGCACAAACACAGTGGAAGGCGCCACGCCTACTCACACCGCTACTCAAACTCGGCCAACGCAGCTACGAGATCTATCTCACACACATCTTCGCTGTTCTGGCACTCTTCTCCCTCTTCATCGCCGCCGGTAAACCGATGAGATATGTCCCCGCGCTCTTCATCGCAGTCATTCTCATCGCAGCTCTTTTAGGCGAACTGGTAGCGCGTGTCTACTCGGAGCCAATGAACCGATGGCTCCGCAGTCGATGGAGCAGCAGCACCAAAATGCCAGGCCCCGGCTCACTCTCCGGGACCCTGTTAGACCGCTCAAAACAAGAGATAATGAAGCTACAAGACCCAACAGGAGTATAGAAACGGATGAAGGTTTTGGTAATCGGTGGTGGTGGTCGCGAGCATGCCATCGTCTGGTCGCTCCGCAAATCGCCACAAGTCTCAGAGGTAATCTGCGCTCCCGGCAACGGCGGCATCGCCCACCTCGCACGCTGCATCCCTGTCGATCCTGGCAACCTCCACCAGATGGTCGACATCGTCGCTATCGAGCAACCCGCCCTCACCGTCATCGGCCCCGAGCTCCCACTCTCCGTCGGCCTCGTCGATGAGCTCACCAGGCGCGGTTATCGCGTCTTCGGCCCCACCCAGGACGCGGCTCAGCTCGAGACAAGCAAAGCCTTCGCCAAAGAGTTCATGCAGCGCCACGACATCCCAACCGCTGCCTACGCGCTCTGCACCACACTCGAGGAAGTCCACGAAGAGCTCCCTCGCTTCAGCGTCCCCGTCGTCGTCAAAGCCTCAGGCCTCGCCGCCGGAAAAGGCGTCGTCATCTGCAACACTCACCTCGAAGCCGAAGAAGCCGCAGCACAAATGTTCAGCGGCACTCTCCTCGGCACCGCCGAAACAGAAGTCGTCCTCGAAGAATTCCTCACCGGCGAAGAACTCTCCTTCTTCGCCCTCTGCGACGGGGCACACGCCATCGAGATCGCCTCCGCCCAGGATCACAAACGCATCGGCGAAGGAGACACCGGCCCCAACACCGGAGGCATGGGAGCCTACTCCACCGACGGCATCGTCACGCCCGCCATGCGCCAATGGCTCCTGCGCAACATCGCGCAAAAAACAGTAGACGGCATGCGCTCCGAAGGCATCCCCTTCAAAGGCATCCTCTTCTGCGGCATCATGATGACCCCACGCGGCCCCATGGTCCTCGAGTTCAACACCCGCTTCGGCGACCCCGAGACCGAAGCCATCCTCCTCCGCCTCGAAACCGACATCGTCGACATCTTCAACGCCTCCATCGACGGCGACGCCAACCACCTCACCATCCGCATGCGTCCCGGAGCCAGCGTCTGCATCATCGCAGCCAGCGGCGGCTATCCCGGCAAATACGCCTCAGGCAAACTCATCACCGGCCTGCCTGCAAATGACGCCCAAACGGACGACGTAGTCGTCTTCCACTCCGGTACCGCCATCAAAGACGGCCAAACCATCACCGCAGGCGGCCGCGTTCTCGCCATCTCCGCCGTCGCACCCGACCTGCAAACCGCCCTCGACAAGGCCTATGCCGAACTAGCAAAAATCTCCTTCGAAGGCATCCAATTTCGCCGCGACATAGGCCACCGCGCCCTGAAAGGAAACGTGAAAGGAAAATAACTCCATGAGCGAACCTGTCCTTACCACCGAAGACCTCCTCGCCTGGAACGAGAAGACCACACAAAACTGGCGCAAACTACTATCCAGTCACCCCGAGCTTCTCAACAAGCCATGCGACGTAGCAGGCTCAAAGACGATCGCGGAACTTCTCCAGCACATCGTTGCAGTCGAACTTCGTTTCGCCCAACGCATCGCTGACCTGCCCATCACCGACTATTCCGAGCTGCCCTTCGACTCCGTAGACTCCATCTACGCAACTCACACTCGCTCCATCGCGCTCTTTCAACAGTCGCTCGCTGCCGATACAAACTGGAACGAAGAGATCGACTTCCCCACCCGCACCGCGGGCCGCCTCCGCTCCACGCGAAAGACCATCCTCTTCCACGCCCTCCTGCACGGCATCCGCCACTACGCTCAACTCGCCACGTTAGTCCGGCAGCAAGGCGTCAAACCCGACTGGCCCATGGACTACCTCTTCATGCACATGGAACGGGTTCAATAACAGGTCGGCACCACAATCAAAGATTTCTTCTTTTGACCACAGAAAATCCGTCCACTAGAGTAGAGGGCCTATGCGAAGACTCTGCCCTTTGCTTCTACTCGTCACCTTCACCTCCTTCGGACAAGCCCCACAACGTCCAGCCATCACCGGCTTAGCCTTCTTTCGCGGTTACGCCGCCGACCCCGCCGCGTCCGCAACCTTCTACGGCAAAACCCTCGGCCTTCCCAGCAAAGAAGCCGGCGGCATCACCTATTACACGGTCAACAATTCGCAGTGGCTCGAAATCAAACCGCTCCCTACTCCGCCACCGCCCTCACGCATGGAAGCCGTCGCCTTCACCACACGCGACGCCGCAGCCCTCGAGCGCTATCTCAAAGCCCACAACATCCCCATCGACCAGCCGCTCCAGCACGGCGCTTTCGGCGTCCACGATCCTGAAGGAAATCTAGTCCTCTTCATCCAACAGGGCACCAAACCCACAGACCTTCCCGCGCCATCCCCCGACGCGCCCTCCCATCGCATTATCCACGCGGGCTTTATGGTCACCGATCGCTCAAAGGAAGACGCCTTCTGGCGCGGCATCCTCGGCTTTCGCCCCTACTGGTACGGCGGCCCCAAACCCGACACCATCAACTGGGTCAGCCTCCAGGTCCCCGACGGCTCCGACTGGATCGAGTACATGCTCAACAACCCACCCAACCCCACACTCCAGCACATAGGCGTCATGGACCACTTCTCTCTCGGCGTCGCAAACATGAAAGACACCGTCGCAAAGCTCGCCGCCAACCACTGCGAAGGCCCAAACTGCACCAAATCCCAAATGGGCCGCGACGGCAAGGTCCAGCTCAACCTCTACGATCCCGACCTCACCCGCGTCGAATTCATGGAGTTCCAACCCACCGAAAAACCCTGCTGCTCCGAGTTCACCGGCAAACATCCCACCGAAACCGAAGACCGCTAGGCACGGAGGTTCAGGCCGGGACAGTCGCCGGCAGAATCTCCGACACATCCACCCACTGCGTCGGATAGTCCCCCGTATAGCAGGCCGTGCAGAAATCGCCCGGAGAAAGTCCCTCCACTGGCTCGCCCGTCGTACAGGCATGTGTCAAACCAACCAGCGAAAGATAAGCCAGCGAATCCGCCTCGATGTACTGCCGAATCTCTTCAATCGTCTGGTTCGCCGCAATCAAATCCTTCTTACTCGGCGTATCCACACCATAAAAACAAGGCGAAATCGTCGGCGGACACGAGATGCGCAGATGCACCTCCTTCGCCCCTGCCGCCCGCACCATGCGCACAATCTTCCGCGAGGTCGTCCCGCGAATAATCGAGTCGTCGATCAAAATCACGCGCTTGCCCTCAAGCAGCGACCGCACCGGATTCAGCTTCATCCTCACGCCAAAGTCCCGCACCCTCTGCTCCGGCTGAATAAACGTGCGCCCCACATAGTGATTACGAATCAGCCCCAAATTAAACGGAATCCCTGACTCTGCCGCATACCCCAGCGCAGCCGTCACGCCAGAGTCCGGCACCGGAACCACCAGATCCGCCGCCACATGCGACTCACGAGCAAGCTGCCGCCCCATCTCCTCGCGGCTCTTCTGCACCCACCGCCCATAAATCTTCGAGTCCGGCCGCGCAAAATAAACATGCTCAAACACACAGCTCGCCTGCCGCGTCGTCGTGTCGAAGTACCGCGAAGTCACGCCCTCCTCCGACACCATCACCAACTCACCCGGCTTCACATCGCGCTCATACTTCGCATGCAGCAGATCAAACGCGCACGTCTCGCTCGCAAACACAAACGTATCCGGAGCACCATCCACACCCGCAATCCGTCCCATCGACAACGGCCGGAACCCATGCGGATCCCTCGCCGCAAAGATCCTGTTCCGCGTCATCATCACAATCGAAAACGCACCCTCTACCTGTCCCAGCGACTCCGCAATGCAATCCACCAGCGTCGACCGCTTCGAGTGCGCGATCAACTGAATGATGATCTCCGAATCACTCGTTGTCTGAAACACCGCTCCATCACGCTCCAGCCGCTCCTTCGAGTTCCCCAGGTTCACCAGGTTGCCGTTATGCGCAATCGCAATCAGCCCCTTCGTCGACTCCACCGAAATCGGCTGCGCATTCAGCAGCGCCGAATCCCCCGTCGTCGAATACCGCGTATGCCCAATCGCCATATGCCCCGGCAACCGCGCCAACACCTCATCGGTAAAGATCTCCGACACCAACCCCATCCCTTTGATGTCGTTCACATTCTGCCCATCAGCAGACGCAATCCCCGCCGACTCCTGTCCGCGATGCTGCAACGCATACAGCCCCCAGTACGTCATTCGGGCCGCGTCCGCGTGGTTATAAACCGCCATCACCCCACACTCTTCGCGCAGCTTATCGAACGGCGTACCGTCTTCTTCATCCATCTCAACACCCGCATCAACCTCAGAAGCTGTCATCCTGAGCGAAGCGAAGGACCCCCGCATTTCTTCCGGAGCCGCCAACGGCTTTTCGCGCAAATCGCTCATGCCGTCACCACCTCTGACTCCAGCTGTGATTCGAGAGCGCCCGAAAAAGCATCTCTTAGTTCATCAAGACTCCACGTCAATGATGTTTCACCGCCAATGTCCCAACTACGAACGTGATCTGCAACTGTGACGCCGATAGGCTGGCAACCAGCACCGCTAGACTTCGCCACTTCCAAGACCTTCTTCATGTCATCGGCAGCACAAGTCACAACTACGTTTCCAACACTTTCCGAGAAGAGCGACACAAAATCCAGAGGGCCGGGCTGCTCGTCGATGACTGAAAAATCAGCACCAACGTTGTTCGGAAGCGCGCATTGCGCAATCGTCACGGCAGTGCCCCCGCTTCCCTCATCTGCGGCCGAATGAAGTAGGCCCCTATTCGATAGCTCAACAAGAGTTTGATTCACTAGAGCTGTTGCCTCAATGTCAATCTCCTTCGGCCGTCCCCAAATTTGACGGAACATCACCTTGGCGTATTCACTTGATCCGAGTTCCTGAAGCCAGAGACGAGTTTTCTCTTGCCAGTCTTTCGCTTTTGAAAGTGGACGAAGCGGAAATAACAAGAGAATTGCATCCCCAATCTGCTGGAAGGCTCGGGGCACACTCTTCGTCACGTCCTCAATAATCCCCACAACACCCAACACCGGAGTCGGATAAATCCCTTCACCCTTAGTCTCGTTATAAAGCGAAACATTCCCACCCGTAACCGGAGTCCCCAGCGCGTTACAAGCCTCCGCGATCCCATCAATAGCCGCTGAAAGCTGTGCCATGATCTCCGGCTTCTCCGGATTCCCAAAGTTCAAACAATTCGTAGCCGCCACCGGAGTAGCCCCCGTACAAGCGACCTTCCGAGCCGCCTCCGCCACCGCATGCATCGCCCCCAGTTTGGGATCGAGATAGGTCCAACGCCCGTTCCCTGCGAGCGCCATAGCCAAGCCGCGCTCATGCCCCGTTGTCCCGGTCCCCTTAATCCGCATCACACCGGCCTCACCACCCGGCCCTTGCACAGTATTGGTCTGCACCATCGAGTCATACTGCTCGAACACCCAACGCTTGTCACAAATATTCGCGCTAGCCAGCAGCTTCTTCAGATCAGCCGTGTAATCCCGCGGCTTCTTCAACTCCTCCAGCACATGCGCCGGAGGATCAACCGGCACCGGAGCCTTCCACACACCAACAGGCCGGTGATAAACCGGAGCATCATCCGTCAGCGAAGCATTCGGAATATCCGCCATCAGCACGCCGCCCTGCGTAATCCGCATCCTCGGCTCCGCCGTCACCTCGCCGACAATCGAAGCATCCAGCCCCCACTTCGAAAACACATCCAGCACTTCGACCGCACGCGCCTTATCCGCCACCAGCAGCATCCGCTCCTGCGACTCCGACAGCATAATCTCGTAGCTCGTCATGCCCGTCTCACGCTGCGGCACGCGATCCAACTCCACCGTCAACCCCAGTCCACCTCGCGCGCCCATCTCACACGTCGAGCAAGTCAGCCCAGCCGCGCCCATATCCTGAATACCGAGCACCGCGCCAGTAGCCATCGCCTCCAGGCAAGCCTCCAGCAGCAGCTTCTCCATAAACGGATCGCCCATCTGCACATTAGGCCGCTTCTGCTCCGAGCCCTCAGTAAACTCCTCGCTCGCCATCGTGGCTCCATGGATCCCGTCGCGCCCCGTCTTCGCACCCACGTAGATCACCGGATTCCCCACCCCCACAGCCTTCGCGTAAAAGATCTCATCCTTCCGCACCAGCCCCAGCGCAAACGCATTCAGCAGCGGATTCCCCGAATAGCAGCTCTCAAACCGAGTCTCGCCCCCAAGATTCGGAACCCCAAAACAGTTCCCATATCCCGCGACACCATGCACCACCCCGGTCGCAATCTGATGATTCTTCCGCCGCAGCGTCTCATCCGGCTCCGTTTCATCCAGCGGCCCAAACCGCAGCGAATCCATCACCGCCAGCGGCCTTGCATTCATCGTAAAAATATCTCGCAGAATCCCGCCCACACCCGTAGCCGCACCCTGGTAAGGCTCGATATAGCTCGGATGATTATGCGACTCAATCTTGAACGCGCAAGCCCATCCATCCCCCACATCGATGATCCCGGCATTCTCTCCCGGTCCCTGCACCACGCTTCCTGGTCCAGTCTTCCTCTCGCCGCGAGTCGGCAACCGCTTCAAATGCACCCGCGAAGACTTGTACGAACAATGTTCCGACCACATCACCGAAAAAATGCCCAGCTCCGTAAGGCTGGGCACGCGTCCAAGTGCTTCTTCGATGCGCTTGTACTCGTCTGCAGTAATGCTGTGCTGCTTGAGCAGCGCCGGGGTAATCGTAGCTGGCGTTGGGTTTTGTACTAGAGGCTGAACTTGCGTATTGGACATAGCTCGCTATTAAGATTGTCGCACGTTAAACCCACATCTCGGCCAACCGAACCCTCACCGCCGCTCCAGCGCAGCCCTGTCCCACTTGGCCGAATCCGCTGCAGCCACATACGCGCTATCCACAAACTCCTTCAGCGCACCACTCGGATCATCCACCGCCCGCATCGCCTCATACTTGAAGATGAACTCCCCCAACGCCTTATCCCACCCCGCCCCCGCAGGCCGAACCTTCTTCTCCGCCAAACCCTCCGGCACCGGAGCCGCATAGCAATAAAACGCCGACGCCCCATACCCTCCATTCCCCGGCCAGAACCCCGCCGAGATCACCTCATGCGAGTAAGCCTCCCGCTGAATCAAATCCGCACCCTCCCGCGCCGGAGCCGCCCTCCCCGAAAACCGCGTCACTGCCAGATCGAAACTCCCCCAGAAAAAATGCACCGGGCTAACCTTCCCCAGAAACCCCGTCCCCCACTCGCGAAACACGTTCTCCGCGCCCACCAGCACCTGCCAGAAACGGTGCGCATACTCCGGGTCATACGACTTATGCTCCGTATCCAGATCGAACCGCACTGGATTCGCAACCTCCACCGGCATCGGCCAAATCTCCACCCGCACGCCAAGCTCCTTCAGGCAATCCCTATACTCGCGATAAAAATCCGCCACCGTCTGCGCCCGCAGCGGCAGCACATGGTCCCTCCCCGACCCCAGCCGCATATGCAGCACATGCGCCACAAAATCAAACTCAACATCCAGCACATCGTCCCCGCACGCCATCGCCGAAGTCCCCAGCCCACGCGCCGTCACGTACAAAGGCACATTCCACCAGTGGTTCTGCAACGGAGTCAACGCCAGCCGCGTCTTCCCCACAATCTGCGTCCACATATGCAGCGTATCCGCCGTATCCGCCCACTCATTCCAAGGCAACGCAGGCCACGCCGTAACCTTCATTTCGGTCTCGATTCCAGCCATTGCAGCACCTCCTGAACGCGTCTTGGAACATTACTGCGCAATCGATACTTCCATCAACTTTGCTCTCGAACCGCCCGAAGATTCTCTTCCGTTGCTGGAACCGTCGTGCAGGCACCGTCTGTAAAGAAATACGAGCCACCTTCGAGCAGGATCACCTTATTTCCAGGCTTTGCTAGCGAGGCCACTCGATTTGATGCCGTTCCCTGCTCGCTCACCGTGCTGTAATTCGACATAGGAAGTTCACCGTCCACACCCCGAGGAACTCCCTTGATTGGAACTAAAGAACGCAGTTGGATAAGTCGCACACCAGCTTCCGTTGGATCATCGCGTACCGAGGCGACCTCAGCCTTCGCAATCCAGGAGGCATGCTCTGCATAGGATCGAATTATGTGTTCCGGACAAGGAACAGGTCCCCGAAGTCTTGCCATACTCGTCTCTCGAATCCGACGATCAGCGGCTAGAGCGTCGGGTATAAGTTGTTTAGCCGTCTCACAGCCCCGATAGCTCTGCAGACAAGTCAGATCCGGATGCAGTGCAACGCGTTTGAGCTCTTCTGAAGCAGCGGGGGCAAAAACCACTCTTTGAGTCAAATCCCCCCAGTTGTCGAAGATACGGTCGACCCAAAAATCGAAATTCTCATCATGAGGCCGACCTTCCATAAATATCTTCGCCTTAGGAGGTGCGGCGATTACTCTCAGCATGATTGAATTCTGAGCATCATTCGTCGCGATTATTTCGTAACCCCAATATTCCACTCGTCCATCGCAGAAGGTAAGAGATAGACGCGTCCCGCCAACTTCGACTCTAGCCAAAATAGATCCGAGTACCCGCCCGCTGTGCGTCTTTTCTATGATCCAGTTCAATTTGTTCGACTGCAGAATCCAGAACAGCCATCTTGGTGAAGCTGTCCCATCAACAATCACGCAATCAGGATTTCGGTTACACAAATAAAATTCGCCAGAAGTTGCCAAAACGGGCTTCAGCTCAGGAATCAAAGCAAAAACCTCAGCACGCGAAGTCCGGCCCACTTCGACCTTGGCAAGCTGATCGAGTCGCCCTTGCACCTCTTGGGCAAAATGCTTGCGCTGCTGGTGCGCAGCTACCACCATCGCGCCGTAAAGCAGGCACCCTAGAGCTAAACACAAAGATACGACGCGGAAAAAATCTCGCTTTTCGAATCGTTGCCGCTTGCTCAACTTGGCTGATCCTCGCAGAGGCAATTCTCGCACGAAGGCGCCATTCTAGATTCCTACCGCCCGGTACTGCCAAACCCCTTCGCCCCTCGTGCGGCCTCCTCCAGTTCACTCACCTCTTCAAACTCCGCCTCAATCCGCCGCACAATCCTCAACTGCGCAATCCTATCCCCGGCCTTGATCTCCACCGCCGCAGCACTCAGATTCGTCATCACCACCCTGATCTCCCCGCGATACCCAGGATCGATCACTCCTGCCAGCGTCGTCACTCCACGCACCGCCAACCCTGACCTGTCCTCCACCAACGCCCCATGCGTACTCGGAAACTCCATAGCAACTCCCGTCGCCACAGCAGCAGTCTCACCAGCACCCAAGGTCGCGCCAGCAACCGCATACAAATCCGCAGCCAGATCGCCAAACGACCCCGTATGCGCATACCTCGGCAACTGCGCCGCAACATCCAGCTTCAACACCTTAATCAGCACTCCATCCTCACACCCAACCGCCATCCTCGCTCCTCAAACCTTCGTTTTCACTCTATTCTCGCCGAACCAGAAGACCCCCAGGATAGCCAATACAACTTCGATTTCCAGATAAGTCCTTCATTTCCACAGCCCACATAAAAGTTGCGCTCTCGACATACCACCTTTGGGGGAGAATCAACCGTTCCGAAAAAGGACTTTTCCTCGCCGTTTCATCGTCCAATAGAAACACGAACGCAAGCCGAGCAGCGCGCATCCTCAGGAGAACCGTATCGTGGCCACCGGTGTTGAGCAGTCCAACTCCATCACGACCTACCGCACAACCGAGCCCGCCGCCAGCCTTCGTCTCCAGCAACTCATCGAGACCGGCACCGTCTACGTCGCACAAAATTTAAGCCCCACGCAGTTCGCCATCCTGCAGGCCATCGCAGCTCTCATTCTCCACCCCAGCGCGAAGAACTTCGCCGCCCACATCGATGCCACTCTCTCAACCGCAACACAGACCCGCACCTTCACCCGTCTGCCCCTCGCCTTCGACTGGCAACTCGGCCTCGACGAGCTCGACATCATCGCCCGCACCCACGCCGGCTATCCCTTCGCCGATCTCCCCACCGAGATCCAGGACGCCATCCTCGGCCTCATCGCCTCTCGCGATCTCACCACCCGCAAGCTCGACCTGGCCCTCTGGCTCGAAGACCTGCACACCAACGCAGCCGCGCTCTAGCGAATCGGCCCAGACACCCCGTCTATATTGACCACGCGGTACGTCGTAGGCGGATGGAACAGTTGAGCGTCCGGCTCACCCTGGTTGATCGCCGTCACATAGAAGTTCTGCACCGTCGAAGCCCGCGGATCGAACCGCTTCGTCGTCACATTGATGCCCAGCCGCGGCGAATACCAGAACTCCTTCACCACCGGCTGCTCCTTCTCATTCCCAATCGCGCCCACCCCAATCGTCATCACCTCGCGCGATCCAACCAGTTCAAGGTTGTCTACAACCTTCTTCCCCAGGTCCTCCCATTTCGTCCCGTTTCCCGTTCTGTTCTGCGCCTGCGGCTGAGAAACCGTCAAAGACCGGTTAAACGTGGCAACCGAACACACCTTCGTATTCACAAAACATCGCATCCACTGGTGCTGTGTCAGGTCTTCGTAATCAGTCTCGCTCAGCATCGTCGTCTGCTTGTCTCCATCAGGAGAAAAGTAGCGCCGCTCTTCAAAAACCCGGCCCAGCGTATCGCGCGCCACTATCCTGTGATTCTTCATCAGCGCGGTACTGCCATCAGGCATAATCCTCGTCCACTCGGTCACGACAACCGCCGAAAACGGAGCATTCGGTATCGGCGGAATATCGATGCTCTGAATCCGCTGAACCGTCCCGCCATCCCAGGCATGTTCCGGAACATTCTGCCCCAGCAACATCCCACCCGCAACGAACGACCCAACCAAAAAAACCGCAGCAGAAAAAGAGAAACTCTTCATGGTCATAGACCTCAGCAGCAACAGTCTGCCACAACCATGTCGGCTCGTCAGCCTTTTAACGACATTTCTCCATGAAATTCACGCCCTTGCGTCTCTCCTTCCACACCAACTCAACCCGCCGCTGGAAATCCGCTCGCACCACCGCCTGCCCGCGCAACTCGAAACTGAGTCCTATCCACGTCGCCAACGTATAACTTTGATATCGCACCCGAAAGCAGGAACGCATGTCGAACAGCCTCACCGGCAACCTCACCGCCCGCCGCCGCTTTCTCAAACAATCCCTCCAGGCCATCGCCGCCGCGCCCATCCTCAACACCCTCGCCCCCGAACGACTAGCCGAGCCATCAAAACCCAAAGCCGCCCTCCAAACCCCACTCAAATCCGCAAACCTGACCCTCAACATCCGCGACTACGGAGCCACCGGCGACGGCGTCACCAAAGACACCGCCGCAATCCAGCAGACCATCGACCGCTGCGCCGTCCTCGGCGGAGGCGAAGTCCTCATTCCAGCCGGCAACTACCTCACCGGAGCCATCCAGCTCCGCGCGCGCACACTCCTCCGTCTCGCCGAGGGCGCAACCATCACCGGCACCGCCGACATGAACGACTACCCCGTAGCCCAGGTCCGCTGGGAAGGCCGCTGGATCCCCGGCCACACCGCCCTCATCTACGCCAACGACGCAACCGATACCGGCATCGTCGGCCCCGGAAAGATCATCGGCGCAGACTCCCTCGGCGGCCGCCCCCGCCTCGACTCGCCACTCCGCCATCCAGCATTAATCGAGCCCATCAACTGCGCCAATCTCCGCTTCGAAGACTTCTCCACCAGTTATCACCTCATGTGGTCGCTCCATCCCACCCTCTGCCGCAACGTCACCATCAAAAACCTCACCATCCGCTCCACCGGCGGCAACGGTGACGGCATCGACATCGACTCCTGCCAGCACGTCCTCATCGACCACTGCGACATCGCCACCGGCGACGACTGCATCTCCCTCAAATCCGGTCGCGGAGCCGAAGCCGCCTCGCAAATCGGCACTAACCCCGCCATCACCACCGAAGACGTCACCATCTCCAACTGCACCTTCGCCGACGCCATCTTCGCCTGCATCGGCATCGGCAGCGAAACCTCCGGCGGCATCCGCAACGTCCGCATCTCCGACTGCAAGTTCACCGCCGCCAAAACCTTCGCCATCTACATCAAATCCCGCCCCGGCCGCGGAGCCTTCCTCGAAGACATCGCCGCCAACAACCTCGAAGTCTCCGGCGTCACCGGCGGCTTCCTCCGCTTCAACATCCTCAACTCCGGCCTCATGGGCGAAGACCCCGTCCCCGGTGACGAGGGCATCCCCACCACCAGAAACTTCCGCTTCACCAACGTTCACGTAACCGATGCCCCCATCCTCGTCGACGGCACCGCCATCCACCCGCACAAACCCCTCGACGGTCTCGTCCTCGAAAACATCACCGGCACCTGCGCCAAAGGAATCCATCTCGCGAACGTAAGGAACGCCGAAATCAAAAACGTCACCGTCACCGGCTTCGCTGGCACTCTTCTCAACACCAGCAACGTCACCGGCAAAGGCCTGACCGGGGCCACCCAAATCGACCCACCCAAACTCCCCGACCCCATCCCCACTCCCGCCCAACCCTACAAACTCCGTTAGGTTGTTTGCCGTTGGGTGGGAGAGCTGGGCTTTGCATCGCGAAAAACCGAACGGCCTACTGCATACCCCATGCTTGCCGAAGTGATATTGCAGGCTGATCGTCGGTTCACTCGTCACCGTAAAGTGCTTGCTGACGGGAATAAAGGTGCTATTCGCTTCGGAGATAATTTGTAACTAAATTTGTAGTTGTTCCATCAAGCAAGCCACAAACTATCTCGCCGGGAAATTATGCGCACATCAGGGACGATGCGCGAAGCTCTTGCACTGCCGGTTTTTCTCGTAGCGACCAATCATCCACCCGGATGAACCGCCTTCTGTTGACTCACAACCTTGCCATCTTCACTCTTCAGGCTACGAAACACAATCGTCGAGAGGATCGTCAGTACTCCCAGCGACAAAAGCGCCTTGTGAATGCCCTCGATCATCAGGGCCGAGTTCGACTGAGAAAACTTCGGAAGAAAAAATGCCGTCACCAACCCTGCCGCCGCGACACCGAAGCTGATCGACATCTGTTGCGCCGTGCTGAAGATAGAGCTCGCCGCGCTGGTCTCCTCTTCCGTAGTGTCCGCATAGACAAGCGTATTCATGCTCGTGTACTGCAACGAAGTGAAAGCCCCGAAGAGGAACGCCTGCAAAACAATCACCCACACCGGCGTGTGCAGTCCTACTGTTGCAAACAGAAAAAGCACCAGACCGATGATGATCGTATTGGAGACCAGCACTCCACGGTAGCCGAAGCGCGCCAGAAGGCGAAGGATCACCATCTTCATGCAGAAGGCGGCCAGCGCCTGCGGCATGATCAACAATCCCGACTGAATCGGCGTAAACCCCAGGCCGACCTGGTAGAGAAGCGGCAGAAGAAAAGGCACGCCCCCAATTCCCAGCCGCGTAAAAAATCCGCCCCCCACCGCCGCGCGGAAAGTGCGGATCCGGAACAAGCTAAGTTGCAGCAGCGGAAACTCAAGCGACTTTGCATGCACCCAATAACCCGCAAGCAGCGCAACCGACACCGCAAGCAGCCCTGAAATCTCGCGCACGCCCAGCGTATGCTCGCTGAAGACCTCCAGCACATACGACAGCAGGGCGATCCCCGACCCAAACAAAATCAGCCCGACAACATCCAGCCGCGGCGTCTCTTCTTCGCGATAATCCGGCAGATGCAAAAACACCAGCACCAATCCCGCCAGCCCTATCGGGATGTTCACGAAAAAAATCCATCGCCAGTGAAGATACGCCACAATCAGACCCCCGGCGATCGGCCCAAGCATCGGAGCGATCAACGCCGGTATCGAAACAAAGCTCATCGCGCGAAGCAGGTCTGACTTCGCGAACGTCCGCACCAGCGTCATCCTCCCCACCGGCACCATCATCGACCCGCCTATGCCCTGCAAAACACGGCATGCAACCAGCGCATCGATACTTGTAGAAATACCGCAAAGAAACGACCCAAGCGTAAACAACCCAATCGCAGTCGCAAACACCCTCCGCGTTCCAAACCGGTCCGCCACCCACCCGCTGATCGGAATAAAAACCGCAAGGCTCAACGTATAGCTGGCCAGCACCGCCTTCATACTCAGAGGCGTCACATGCAACGCTGCCGAAATCGCCGGAACCGCCGTATTCAAAATCGTCGTATCCAGCGACTCCATAAAAAAAGCAACTGCAACCAGCCAGGGCAGCAAACGCTTCGCTGCCTCCGAAGGCACCTGAGAAGAATCAACAACCGGCGGATTGGAAGCTTTCATAAGCGACTAGAACGACGCGAGCGGTTGCAACGCAACCATCGCCTCAGATCTATCCTACGCGTCAAAGGCTTCTCAATCATTCTTGGCTCGACCCGTTACAGGGCGACCGGGGTCAAGAGGTCGGCTAAGCCAATATTTCGATACATCTCCCTGCGCACTCGATCGGCGACCCCATTCACAATTTCAGCACCGTCCTGAGCGGGATCGATGTGAACCCGGAAGGGACGCTTGCCGAAAGGCATGTCCACAACTTGCACGATGGCTTTTGCAACATCGGCCACGTCGGCGTCGGCTGGTGCGGTCGCGGCGAAGCCTTTCATAATGTCGTCTGCCAGATGAGCGTACGGCCCGTTGTCGTATTCAGCCTGACGTTCTTTGTCCGCGGGGACGCCCGCGTGAGCGAAGTGGTTGGTACCGGAGGTGAAGGCTCCTGGCACAAGGATCGATGTCTCAATGCCCCAGCGGTTCAGCTCGGCGGCGTAGCTGACGGCCAGTGCATCCATAGCCGCCTTGGCCGCGAAGTAGGGAGCAAGATACGGCGGCGTGCCGCCTCGCGTGCTCGTGCTTCCCACCCACAAAACGAGCCCTCTTTTTTGCTTCCGCAGTTGTGGAAGGGCAGCGCGATTCACCCGCTGTGTACTTAGAACATTGATGTCATAGAGTTCGGTCAGTTGTTCGGGAGTGAATGCTTCTGCAGGGCCAAATACCATGTGCCCGGCGTTATGGATGACGACATCGAGCCGCCCGTTCGTTTCTACAATCGCCTTGATGGCCTGATCGGCTGACTCCTGCGAGGCGACATCGAGTTCGATGGTGCGCAAGTCTACCTTGTTCTCTGCCGAGAATTGTTTTGCTGCTTCAACCTGGTTTATGTTGCGGCCGGTCGTCCCGCGCATGCTTGCGTAGACCGTATGACCGGCTTTAGCCAGGGCGCGGGCGGTGAGTGCGCCGAAACCACTCGATGCTCCTGTGATAACGATTACGTTCTTCATGACGATGCTCCTTAAGAGACGTTCAGTTTGAGTTAGGTTTTTTCTTATGTGGACGGCAATCTCTCAGGCAAATCCGCCATTTGCGCGCACCACTTGTGCGTTGATCCAGCCACCGTCGGGACCGGCGAGGAAGGAGACGACGCCGGCAATGTCGTCGGGCTGGCCAAGACGCTCGAGGGGGGCCAGCTTGCTGAGCTGCGCGATCTGTTCTTCGGTTTTGTCATTGAGAAAGAGCTCCGTCGCAACGGGCCCGGGTGCGACAGCATTCACTGTGATCTTGTGGCCGCGAAGCTCGTTCGCAAGAACACGAACAAGGCCTTCGACACCGGCCTTCGAAGCAATGTAAGGGCCGTAAGTGGGGAAGGACTTTGCCAGCACGCTGCTGGAGAAGGCGATGATGCGGCCGCCTTCCGCGACGTGCTGGGCAGCCTGCGACATCACCAGGAACGTGCCGCGCAGATTCGTGGCGATGACCTTATCGAAGGTCTCTACGTCACCCTTCGCGATAGGAGTGTTAGGCATGATGCCAGCGTTGTTCACGACGACGTCGATCTGGCCGAAGGTTTTCAGGGTTTTTTCGAAAAGCTTCTGGACCTCGTCGGGGTTGGCGATATCGGCCTGGATGGCGATAGCCCGTCCGCCCGATCCCGTGATCTCATTGACGACCTCTTCCGCCTTGGCTGCATTGCCTGCGAAATTGACGACTACGCCGAATCCGTCGGCGGCGAGTCTCAATGCGATGGTGCGGCCGATTCCGCGTGATGCTCCGGTTACGATGGCTACTTTTCTCATAACGTTCTCCTTTGGGCGACCCTCGCTTACCCCCGAAGTTCGTCACTGAAATGAGAGTGAACTTGTTTTTGTTATACGTCCAATGCATAGTGCTAATATTCATTATGCGTATAACGCAGCTACGTCAGGCTGATCTGAATCTCCTGGTTGTCTTCCTGGTTCTCGCGGAAGAACGCAATGTATCGCGCGCCGCCAAGCGGCTTCTACTGAGCCAGCCGGCGGTGAGCCGCGCGCTGCAGCGCATGCGCGATACGTTTCACGATGACCTGCTTGTACGAACAATCAAAGGATATGTACCTACGCCACAGGGCGAGCGCGTTCTGAAAGAGCTTGAAGTAATGCTGCCGAAGCTGGACAGACTCATCTCCGGCTCAACCTTCGATCCAGAG
This sequence comes from Edaphobacter sp., assembly GCA_050012935.1. Taxonomy (GTDB): domain Bacteria; phylum Acidobacteriota; class Terriglobia; order Terriglobales; family Acidobacteriaceae; genus Edaphobacter. Next base: position 74,866 of record JBEKGF010000006.1, read on the forward strand.
GCGGAGCCAACTTCGTTCCGGATCGCGGCTACAGACAATGCAACCTCAGTCATCGCACCCATCTTGTGCCGCGATGTTCTGCCGGTCGCCAAACAAGTCCGCTTCACGTTCACTTCGTGGAGAGAGGATGTCTTCGATGATCTCAACCATGGCCGGCTTGATCTTGCGCTGATAGGCGATGAAGGCTACGTGCTGCCTTCTCCGCTGCAGTTCGAGGTGATCTATGAGGAGGAGCTGGTGTGTGTAGTTGCGGCGGATAACCCCTGTCGCCGGCAGTTAACGTTGAAGCAGTATCTGGCGGCGGAACACATCGGCGTGGATATTATCGAGGGCTCGCAGCTTTTGCCGGAGAAACGTCTGGCGGCCCACGGCCACCGCCGACGTGCGGTCATCACTCTGCCATACTTCGGAGCAGCGATGCGATGTATCTCTGGAACGAAATTGGTTCTTACAGCGCCAAAGAGATTTGTTATGGCTGCGCCGGAAGACCGTGCTATCAGAATTTTGAAGGCCCCAGCGGAGATTACGGGATTCAAGTATCTGATGATCTGGCATCCGAGGGTCAACACTGACGCGGCCCATATCTGGCTTCGAGAGAAGATCAGCAGTATCGGCAAGAGCATAGCGTTCTAGTCTTTTGAACCAGTGCAACGTAAAAGTTAGATCTCATCTCTACCGCTTCTTCATCCGCAGACTCTGCCAGCTCCCATCGCTGATCCATCCGCCATCCACCACCAGGGTGTGCCCATTCACAAACCCACTCCGCTCCGGCTCTGCCAAAAACAGAATCGCCTGCGCAATATCCTCCGGCTTCGCAAACCGCCCCATCGGATTCACCCCTTCAATATCCGCATCGTTATACGTGCCATGCGCCGCCTGGTCCGCAATATCCATCTCCGTCTTCACCCACCCCGGACAAACCGCATTCACCCGAACCCCGCGTCCGCCCCACTCCGCCGCCAGCGTCCGCGTCAACCCCACCAACCCATGCTTCGAAGCGTTATAAGCCGACCGGTCCGACACCCCCACCAGCCCTGCGATCGAAGCCACATTCACAATGCTCCCGCTCTTCTGCTCCAGCATCATCTTCCCAAAACCCTGCATCAGCAAAAACGGAGCCAGCAGATTCACCTCCAGCACCCGCCGAAACTGCACCGCCTCCACCTCTTCCGCAGGAGCAATAAAACTCACCCCCGCGTTATTCACCAGCACATCCACCCGTCCCCACTTGGAACGCGCCACCTCCACTCCCTGCGCCACCACTGCTTCCTCGGTCAGGTCCCCCACCACCTCCTCGAACTCCACTCCCGACGCCTTCATAGCGTCCGTCGTCGCCGAACACGGCTGCATATCCATCAACAGCAACCCATACCCCGCCCCCGCCAGAACCTCAGCCGCCCTTCGCCCAATCCCCTGCGCCGCTCCGGTAACAATCGCAATCTTCATGCCTTCAGAGTAATTCAATCGTTTTCCCCCTCAACCGGCATCTCGGGCCGCGCTAGTCATTTGGCCTCCAGCCACTCCAACCGTCGTGGCTTCCACCCGAGCACCCGTTTCGCTTTTGCATTCGAAGCCCCACTCAGCTCCGTCGCGTAATAAACCGTATCCTCCCCGGCCATTGCCGTCGCATCTGCCTCGCTCACATGAGGCGGTGTCGGAGCACCCAAAAACTTCGCAAACGCCGGAAGCCACACACTCTGTGGCGAAGGATCGTCGTCCACCAGGTTATACACGCCCGCCTCTGCCGTAATCGCCGCCACTGTCGCGATCGCAGCGTCGTGGATATGCACAAACGACGACACGCCCTGCCCATTCCCTATAACTGGATACTGCTGCCGCATCACCATGTTCCCCGCCGACTCGCCAGGGTAATACCAGGTCTTCGGTCCATAAAAGAATCCATATCGCAGCGACACCCCCTCAATGGCCTTGGAGCTGAACAGCCGCGTCTCCAGTTCCGTATACGTTCGCGCACTCGCGGCCACGCTTGGGCTCGCATTTACATCCAGTGGAGACGACTCGTCTGCCAGGGTTCCCTCCGCAGCCTTCAAAAAGAAGCCGCTCGACTGCTGTAGATAGCGCCGCACGCCGGCAGCAATCGCCGCACGAAACAAATTCCCTCCGCCCTCGACCCTTAGCTTTCTGTCCCCGGCCGCATACTTCGCCATATCGCCTGGGTCCTTAGGCAGAGAAGTCAGCTCATCAATGACGACCTCTGCCTCAGACCGCCTCAACGACGCTTCCACTCCTGCAGCATCGAAGGCATCTACAATCGCCGGCGACGCTCCCTGACCCTCCAGAATCTTCGCCCGCGTCTCGCTGGTTGTCATCCCAACCACAGAGTGCCCCTGCTTCAACAACTCCGCAATCAGCGGTTCACCAATCGCCCCACTCGCTCCTGCCACAAAGACACGCATGGTCCACTCCTCTCAATTCATGGATTGTATGAACTCTAGGGGCTTTCGAACTACCGGGGGTTCCATCATAGGCCCTAATGCTTTCGCATAGGGTGAAAGCGCCAGCGAGGACATTCGCATCCCTTACCTTGGCCGCCAAATTGGGAATTTCCACAGATTTATTTCCAAAAGTTGGCGTGTTTTTCGCCACCACAAAACGACCACAAAATCACCACGTTTGTACCATCAAAAAACCACGTTTTTGCACTCAAGAACCATCAAAAAACGCCAATTTTCCGCAAAACCCCTCCTGAAAACACCCAACTTTAAAAAGTAGCGAACACCACGAATCATTGACCCCATCCCTGGAACGCGATACACTTCTTAAGTTTGGCGCTGTAGCCCTTTGTGCCTCCATCTCAAGGGCTGCCGGAACCACAAGTCCACGCGCCCCATGCAGCACAATCCATATTGGAAGAAAGCGGTCAGCGCTCTACCGCGCCACGCTTGAGGTTTTAGCCATGTACGCAGTCATCCGCACCGGCGGCAAACAGTATCTCGTCTCCCCCGGCGAGCAGTTGAAGATCGAAACCACCGCCCACCAGGACGGAAAGCTCGAGTTCTCCGACGTCCTCGCCGTCAGCGCAGAAGCCGGCAAGTTCGAGTCCAATCTCACGGGAGCCAAGGTTCTCGCCTCCGTTGTCAACGAAGGCCGCGGCGATAAAATCCTCGTCTTCAAGCTCAAGCGCAAGAAGCAGTACAAGAAGATGCAGGGCCACCGCCAGAACTTCGTCGAGGTCAAGATCAACGAGATCCTCGTCAATGGCAAATCCTTCAAAGAAGAAGCAGCAAAGTAAGCTTCTTCGCAAAAATTTAGGTTCAAAGATTCAATAAGCGCTCAGGCCCTGAGCCCGCGCGAAAGAGGCAATCGAAATGGCACATAAAAAAGGTTTAGGTTCATCCAAAAACGGTCGCGACTCAAACGCCCAGCGACTCGGAGTCAAAGTATTCGGCGGCCAGACCATCCTCGGCGGCGGCATCATCGTCCGTCAGCGCGGCACCAAGCTCAAGCCCGGCCTCAACGTCGGTCGCGGCAAGGACGACACCCTCTTCGCCAAGGTCAACGGCATCGTCCATTTCCAGGACAAGGGCCAGCACGGCCGCTTCGTCAACGTCGAGCCAGCCGAACTTACCTCTGTCCCTCGCTAAAATCCATCTAGTTTCACCTGAAAGCCCTGCCCGGTGCGGGGCTTTTCTTCGTTAAATCGAAGCCAAGGAAGAGTGAAGCCTGATAACCCCCGCACCCTAGGCTCGTCAATTCTGGGAACACCCGGCTAAAGACATCCGTACTTCACTCTGCGTCCTAGCCCCGGCAGCATCGGTTTTCAATCGACAACTCGCAGAAGCTCCAAAATCGAGGTTCGAAGGATGATGCGAACGTTCGCCCGCGTAACCGTTCTGGCTCTTCTCTCCACTCCGATCTTCGCGCAACCCGCCGCGATCTCTGCTATCCCAGCTCCCACATTTCAAATCGCCGACGTCCACCCCAGCCCAGGCCGCCGGTTCCCCTTCGTCGAAGGTGGCCTCGCCCTTCGTGGCGACCGCCTCGTCTATCACCAGGCCACCATGCTCGATCTCATCTCCGCAGCCTACGGCCTCGATCCAGCCCTCGTCACAGGAGGTCCCTCCTGGCTCGAGACCAATCGCTTCGAAGTCATCGCCAAAGCCCCGCCCACCACATCAAAAGATACCGTCAAGCTGATGCTCCAGTCTCTCCTCGCCGAGCGCTTCAACCTTGTCGTCCACAATGGCACTGCGCCCTTGCCCGCCTACGTCCTCTCCGTTGGCAAGGGCAAGCCCAAGCTGAAAGAAGGTGACAGCTCCGCGGAATCCGATTGCCAATATCAGGAACCACCCAAAGCGCCGCCCGGTACCATTCAAAACATCGCCTTTGTCTGCCACAACACCACCATGGCGCAGCTAACCGATAACCTGCACGATTGGGCAAACGGCTACCTCTCCGAACCCGTCGTCGACTCCACCGGCCTCAAGGGGGCCTTCGACTTCGACATCAAGTGGACCGGCCGCGGCCAACTCCAGCGCGCCGGTGCTGACGGCATCTCCATCTTCGACGCCGTCGACAAGCAGCTTGGCCTCAAGCTCGACCTCCAAACCGCTCCTCGCCCTGTCCTCGTCGTCGACAGCGTCAACCAAACCCCAACGCCCAACTCGCCCGACCTCGAAAAAAGCCTTCCCACGCCGCCACCCCCGCAATTTGAAGTCGCCACCATCAAACCGTCCCAGCCCGCAGAAGGTTCTCGCGGACGCATCAACGGCAATCAGGTCGACGTCACCAACTCCGATCTCAAATTCCTCATCAACTTCGCCTGGGACCTCAACCCCAACGACTCCGAACAGATCGCCAATGCACCCAAGTGGCTCGACACCGATCACTTCGACATCCTCGCCAAAGTCTCCTCCGAAACCCAGGCCACCAGCTCCCCCAACGCCCAGCGCATCGATATCGAAGATCTCCGCTTCATGGTCCGCGCTCTCATCGAAGACCGTTTCCAGATGAAATCTCACATGGAAGACCGCCCCATCGACGCCTACACACTCATCGCCGTCAACCCCAAGCTCCACCCAGCTGATCCCCTTAGCCGCACCCGCTGCAAAGAAGGCCCCGGCCCCGACGGCAAAGATCCCCGCACCACAACACCCATCCTAGGGCGCCTCCTAACCTGTCAGAACATGACCTCGGCACAAATCGCCGACGAGCTCCAGCGTCAGGCCTCCGGCTACATCTTCAGCCCGGTCCTCGACAAAACCGGACTCAAGGGCTCCTGGGACTTCACACTCAGCTTCAGCACCGCCGGTCAGCTCCAGTCCGGAGCAGCAGGCAGTACAGGCGGATCACCCGCCACCGACGGCGCCCCATCCGCATCCGAACCCAACGGAGCCCTCTCTCTCTTCGACGCCGTCAATCACCAGCTCGGCCTCAAACTAGAAAAGCAACGCCGCCCCGCGCCTGTCCTGGTCATCGACCACATCGAAGAAAAGCCCACCGAAAACTAACCGTGGTTACACCCGCCCGGAGAACTCGCCACTCTCCGTCGCCACCTTCACCTTTTCTCCCTCTTTGATAAATGGCGGAACGCGAATCTCCAGCCCCGTCTCCAGCTTCGCCATCTTCGTCCCGCTGCCGCTCGAAAAATCACCCCGAGCCGCCGGCTCCGCCTCAACCACATTCAGCTCAACAAACATCGGCAACTGCAACCCAATCGGATTGCCGTTGTACTTATGCAGTTGAATCAACGTACCCTCGATCAAAAAATCCAGCGCATTCCCCATCATTCCAGCGCCAAGCGTAATCGTCTCGTAGCTCTCCTGATCCAGAAAGTGAGACCCTTCGCCATCGCTATACAGATACGACGCCGGCACAAGCTCCAGGTCCGGCTCCTTGAACTTGTCACCAGCCTTGAAGGTCTTCTCAAAGACCGCACTCGTCAGCAGGTTCCGCATCTTCAGCCGCACCAGCGTCTGTCCCCCGCGAGCCGTGGGAGTTGTAATATCCGAATCCAGACAGGCATAAGGAGCGTTTTCAAACTCAAATAACATCTTGCGCTTGATATGAATTGCTTCAGTTAATGCAGCCATGAACTCCCCAAAAGCGATCGCACCGTAAGCCGATGCCAACCAGATCCATCTCCCATAAGTATAAGGTGGACGTCCCATCATTAGCTTTTCGGCCGGACCTGCTCCAGGGGGAGCACGCTACAAACTGCACCGTTGCCTATTCCTCCCTTTGCAGCTACTACTTTTGCAGTTGCTTACTTTGCCCGTTCTTTCTACCTGTCCCCAAAAGGGCCGTCATTTCAACCGAAGCTGCTCACGCTTTTGTGAGCAGCGCAGCGGAGAAACCCCTGCATTTCGCCTGTGCGATCGCTGTTGCAGGTCTTCGGCTGTCATTGCCATGACCTTGCCAGAGAGGAAGGAATCAAGAAGTCTCACCCACAAATCAAAAGCGAGCTTACTCGACTACGACAAGCACATCCCCCGAACCAACCGTATCCCCTACCCCCACGCCAATACGAACCACCCGTCCAGCCTTGGGCGACTTCAGCTCATTCTGCATCTTCATCGCCTCAATCACCACGACACCCTGCCCCTCCGCCACCTCATCCCCAACCTCGACCAGCAGTCGCACCACTCGCCCCGGCATTGGAGCCTTCACCGGCCGCGGCCCCTCCGTCCCAGCGCCTGCGCCACGCCTGCCGGTCAGCGACCGCGGATCCTCCACCTCAAAACCATACTTCCGCCCGCAAATCAACACGCCGTCCCTATCAAGAACACACCTGTACTGCCGCCCCTCCACCACGAGCGACATCACCCCCGGCTCCAGCAGCCGCATATCTGCACTTACCGAACGCCCATCGATCGAGCACGCCACTGCCCCGTCGCTTATCCCGGAAGGCAACTCCACCCGTCGCTTCTTGCCCCCAATCTCCAGCCAGACCGTCACAGCCGCAACCCCTCCCGCCGTCCAGCCTCAGCCCATCGGCTCTCCGCTGTGGCATCCGCCACCACAACCGTCTCCTGCTTCGCGGAAGCCACAAAAATCGCCGCAGCCAGCGCCACCACATCCTCGGGAACGATCCCCTCAACCACAGCAGGCCCCGTCCCCAGCAACCGTTCCAGGTACCCCGTATCGATCCGCGCCCCACGAAAATCGGCATCCGTCAGAATCCGCCGGAACAAACCAATATTCGTCTTGATCCCGCCGATCACATACTCCTCCAGCGCGCGCAGCATCCGGTCGATCGCCACCTCCCGCGTCGGCGCAAACGCCACCAGCTTCGACAGCATCGGATCGTAATCGAGCGGCACCCTCCATCCCGCAAACACCGCGCAGTCCTCACGAATTCCCGGACCACCCGGCTGCACCAGCCGCGTAATCAGCCCAGGGGACGGGAAAAAATTATTCTCCGGATCCTCTGCATAGATCCTGCACTCGATCGCATGCCCGCGCAGCTTCACGTCCTCCTGCGCGATCGGCAGCGGCTCACCCATAGCCACCCGAAGCTGCAGATGCACCAGATCGAGCCCCGTCACCATCTCCGTCACCGGATGCTCCACCTGCAACCGCGTATTCATCTCAAGAAAATAAAAATTCTCCTCACCAGGTTTTTCGAGTCCAGCCACAAGAAATTCAACCGTCCCCGCATTCACATATCCGGCCGATAACGCCAGCCGCACCGCGGCCTCACCCATCCTGCGCCGCAGATCCTCACTCACCACCGCAGACGGGGCCTCTTCAATCACCTTCTGATGACGCCGCTGCACCGAGCACTCGCGCTCGCCAAGATAAACGCAGTTGCCATACCCATCCGCCATCAACTGAATCTCGATATGCCGTGGCCGCTCGATCAGCTTCTCCAGATACACCTCGCCCGACCCAAAGCTCCGCTCTGCCTCACTGCTCGCCGCAGCAAACGCCGTCCCAAGCTCCTCCGCCTTCGCGACTGCACGCATGCCCTTGCCACCGCCGCCCGCCGCCGCCTTCAGCATCACCGGATATCCAATATCCGCCGCCACACGCTGCGCCTCGGCAACATCCGCCAATCCCGTCACGCTGCCCGGTACGCGTGGCATCCCAGCAGCATCTGCCGCCTGCCGCGCACGTGTCTTCGACCCCAACACCCGCATCGCACTCGCCGGAGGCCCGACAAACACCACACCGGCCCCTGCACAAGCTTCAGCAAACTCCGCATTCTCCGAGAGGAACCCGTACCCAGGATGCACAGCATCGGCTCCCGCTCGCCGCGCAATCTCCAGGATCAGATCACCCCGCAGATAGCTCTCCGCAGCGGGTGCCGGCCCCAGTCGGTACGCCTCATCCGCGTGCAACACATGCAGCGCCCCCCGGTCAGCGTCCGAGTAAACAGCTACAGTGCCCACCCCCATCTCACGGCAAGCGCGAATCACTCGCAGAGCAATCTCACCGCGATTCGCAATCAACACTTTTTTTATCGGTCGCAGCAATTTAACCCGTCGCAATTTAACCCGTCGCAAACCGCAATTCTACCGCACACTACCAATCGGAAGCCCGCACAACGAAAGAGGCCTCCATCACAGGAGGCCTCGGTCTGCAAGCGGAACGTACCTACTGCATGGTGACGCCGCCCTGTGTCGCCTTTTCCTTCTTCAGCTCATTTGCCTTGCGTGCGCCCATCGACTTCTGCACCCACGTATCGACCTGCGCCATATCGGCCTTACGAGCTGCATCATCGCCGCAGTCCAGATCGGCCTTACGGCGATACGTAAGCTGCATATAGTCCATCGCTTCTGAATAGTTCGGATTCAGCTCGATGGCTTTGTTGAGATATTGAATCCCTTCGTTCACCAGATCTGTATTCGCGGCCTGTAGCTTTTGGCACGCCCCTTTGCTCTTCTTCGGATTGCCATCGCCTGCATCGGTCAGTCCATCCGCAGCCAGAATCGTGATCGCATTCTTATACGCCAGCGTCCAATCCACAAACGCGACCGTGTAGTACGCCTCGGGATCGTTCGGAGCAATCGCAATGACTTTCTTCTCGTACTCCTTCGCAAGATCGAACTTCTTGATGTTGCGATAGATGGAAGCGATCTGCTTCAGCGCGGTGAGATCGTTCGGATCCTTCCCCAGAACAGCATTGAAGCCATCGATCGCCTTCTGCGCAATCGCCAGGTTCTCCGGCGTATCCAGGTTCGGTACGACTTGATACGAATAAGCCGTAGCCAGATACAGCTTCGCATCCTCATAGTTCGGGTCGAGCGCAATCGACTGCTGAAAGTGATTCACAGCTTCTTCGTAACGTGCGTTCTTAAATGCCTGCACACCCTTGGTCAGCTGGTCACGGGCCTTCAGGCGATTACACCCGGTTGCAGTAATAAGCAGCAGCGCCAACATGGCAGCCGTAACCGGAATCCGTGCGGTTAATTTCATTGGGCGAATCGTCTCCTTCAAAATGGGCGCGAGTTTATATATTGCACAGAAAGGCGAAGCTCTGAAGCGGGGCTCTCGGCTTTAGCTTTGATTGTAATGGTATACGTCCCAAAGTGACTAGTAGACTCATGCTTTCCCGTCGGAAGGAAGAACTTTCATCCCTCTTTTACGGTTGATCCCAAGTTCGGTCGCACTCCAAAACGTCGCACGCCAAAACCAGGATGCGCGCTCGACGGAAGGGCCACCCGTCCACAGAACAATTCCGCCTCTAGACGATACACCCATCCCGCATTTTGACAACCCTGTCGGCGTAGCTGGCTGCATCGGAATCGTGGGTGATCATCAGAATCGTCTGTCCCAGGCGGTGGTTCAAATCCTTCATCAGCTTCAGCACAGCTGCCGAGTTTTCGCTGTCCAGATTGCCGGTAGGCTCGTCAGCCAGCAGAATTGCAGGAGAATTCACAATGCCCCGGGCGATCGCCACCCGTTGCTGTTGCCCTCCTGAAAGCGCGCGAGGCTTGTGTTTCATCCTGTCCGCGATGCCCAGCAGTCGCAGGACCTCCTGAAATGCCGAATCAAACTCTGTATTTCGGTCTGCAATGTATCGCACCATGCGAATGTTATCTTCCGCAGAGAGGGTTGGCAGCAGATTGTACTTCTGGAAGACGAAGCCAACTGCTGTCTTGCGAAGATCGGTCCGCTCCGAGTGAGTCATGCCCGCCAGATCGCGCCCATTAATCCGTACCTCTCCGGAAGTCGCCGGCGTCAGGCCACCCAATATGTGAAATAGAGTCGATTTGCCCGAGCCGGAGGCTCCGATAATCGCCACAAATTCACCTCTTCGCACCTCGAGGTTGACGCCGCGAAGGGCATGCACAGGCACATCCCCAACTTGATACGTTTTGGTCAGACCATTTACCTCAATGATCACAGGCTCACTCATACGACAGAGCCTCCGTCACATCCTGCCTCACCGCTTTTACGCCGGGGACAACCGCGCCCAGAAGAGCGCCCACAATCGCTATCCCGGTCGCAATAGGCCACCAGCCATACACCGTCTCCTGCACCAGGCTTGCAGGCACAACATGCTTCATCAGCCACTGCGTCCCATAGGTAAGCACGATGCCTGCGACCGACCCAAGCAGAGCCAGCAGCAACGTCTCGCGAAACAGAATATTCAGGATCAGCGCAGTAGACCCTCCCACCGCCTTGAGAATCCCGATCTCCCGCGTCCGTTCCAGCACTGCCGTGTACATCGCCATAAAGACCACAATGAAGCCGACCACTACGGCAATCCCAATCACCACGCCAATGAAACTTTTCAGCATCCCGACACTGTTGATCGAGAGCAGAGTAGTGAAGAACTCCATCGTGTAGATCTGGTAGCCGGGATACTTCAGCCGCAGCGCATCCACAACCGACTGTGCCTTACTCGGATCGTCCACCTTGAGGTATATCTGGCTCAGATGCCCGGGGTTGCCCGTCAGCGTCTGAAGCACTGGTAGCTTCACACAAATTCGCGCCAGCTTGCCGGACTCGAAGACCCCCGAGACCCTCCAAGGGTGATTGATCAGTTCCAGACTGTCGCCGACATGCAGACGCTTCTGCCGCGCATAGAACTCATCCACGACCATGTCATCGTCATTGACCGGAGGGCCGCCTTGCAGGAAGCGGAACCCGCCATTCAGCTTACGAAAGTCCTCGAAATCGAGGCCTGTAATGGAATCGGGAAATGACAGCGGCTGAATCATTGTCCCCATCGCAAACGTCACATGAGGCTCCTGCATCAGCAACGCCGGAAGTTTGTCGCTCATCGGGGCCGAACTCAGTCCGATTGCAGATGATCCCGGTGGCCGAAACAGAACATCAGCGCCCACGCCGCGCGCACGATCGGCGGTCCCATCGAGAGTGCCATAGCTCACCCCGACCAGCGTCAGAATCATCGTCACTTCAACAGCGATGGCGAGTACGCTCAGCACCGTCCGGACTGGCCTGTGGCCTAAATTGGCGAAGATTAACTTATTCAGCAAGCTTCAAGTCTAATCCAAAACCCCGGGAGGCTGCTGCCCGCAACAGAACGCTTCCACACATGAGTAAAGTGAATTCGACATCGGATATTGCGATCGCAATTGTCTCTACCTCCGTTGCGCTTCAATCGCAGGAGTCATCAATCCGATGCTCTCGGCCCCTGCAGCCTTACCCGCGTCGATCACTCCCGCAACGTCTCCGAAATCCAGCTTCGCATCCGCCTTGACGAGGACACGCCTGACCGATCTCTTCGACAAGAGCTCCAACAACCGCGCCGCAACCTCCGCTTTGCTCACGTCGGCACCATCAACAACGTACCTCACAACCGTCCCACCCGATTCCAGCTGGACCAGGATGGGCCGATTCAAAACATCATCTTCGACACCTGAGGAAGAGACAGAAGGAAGCGCAGAATTCAAACCCCAAGGCGCCACTGGAACGATCACCATAAAGATGATCAGCATAACCAGTAAAACATCGATCAGAGGAGTTACGTTGATGTCAGAGGAGAGGCCATCGCCTCGAGAGGTTCCGTTCGTTGAGAATGCCATCGCAATTGTCTCCCAATGCAGAATTGGGTGTGCGAGCACTCCACTACGAAAGACACCGGTCAGCCACAAAAAGCTCCGGGCGGTGGGCCAATCGGCCACACCGCCCGTACATGAACTTCTACAGATGAGTGATTGGTCAGTTACTGGCCTGCGGCAACTCGCGGTGTAATCAAACCAATGTTGTCGACACCTGCCTGGTGACCAAAGTCGATGACCTCGGCGACTTTGCTGAAGTCAAGATCCTTGTCACCCTTCACAAACATGACCTTCTCTTGCCGCGTAGCGAAGATCTCGGCCAGCTTCGGCTCAAGGTCGGCCTTGTTGAACGTGGTTTCGTTGATCAAGTAGGCTGGCACACCTGCTCCATTCGACTGGATCTGCACCACGATCGTGCGGTCGTTCTGTGGCTCTTCCTTGTGATCCTTCGGCGGCTGAGGAACCAGCGTCTCCAGCCCGCGAGGCGTCACCGGAACGATCACCATGAAGATGATCAGCAGCACCAGAAGAACGTCGATAAGCGGGGTCACGTTAATCTCAGAAACCGCTCCGCCTGTATTTCCACCACCCATTCCCATAGCTAGTCTCCTCTACTCCGTTGGCCGCCCGAGTGATTGCGAGTCGGCATTCTGCCAAATAAATCCGTTACTTCTTCGTAGCCGTCGAGCTTGTACCGGTGTCGTCCACTCGCTCTGTCAGCAGACCAAGCTGGCTGACGCCGGCGGAACGAATCCCATCGACCGCATCCATCACCTTGCCGTAGTTCGCGCGCTGATCGGCACGCATAAAAACTTCTTTGCTCAGCTTGTTCTCGAGCTTCGCAGCGATCTTGGGGCCAAGATCATCGAGGGTCACCTGATCACCGCCGAGAAACGTCCTGCCGTCCCGCGTAACGGCGACCACAATCGCGTCTTCCTTATTCGCATCTTCCATCACTACCGCGGCGTCAGCCTTCGGCAGGTCCACGTTGACTTTGTTGTTCAGCATGGGAGTGATGACCATGAAGATGATCAGCAACACCAGCATCACGTCCACCATCGGCGTCACGTTGATGTTGGAGTTGACCTTCTTGCCTTCATCCCGTTTATTGATACCCATAACGTATGCTCCGTCCGGTTTGGTAGTTGCTCTTCCTGCTGTGCCTGTCCGGCCTCCGGACGCCGTTCGCTTGTCGGCATCTGGAGGTCCCGGTCAGAACTGTGATTCTCGCAGGATACTGCTGCTTGTCTTACGCTTCAGGACTAAAGCCTTACCGGTGGCTCTGCTTGATGAAGTAGTCCACCAATTCGCTCGAGCTGTTGTCCATCTCAACGTCAAATGCCTCGACCTTACCTGTAAAGTAGTTGAACGTCATAACGGCTGGGATGGCGACGAGAAGACCGAACGCCGTCGTAACCAGGGCCTCCGAGATACCGCCGGCGACTGCGCCGATACCGGAGGTCTTCTGCGTTGCGATCTGCTGGAAGGCGTTCAAAATACCGACCACCGTACCGAACAGGCCGATAAACGGAGCCGTCGAACCGATCGTCGCGAGACCGCCAAGACCGCGCTTCAGCTTGGCATGGACGATTGCCTCAGAACGCTCGAGCGCACGCTTGGAGCTCTCAACCTGCTCAGGAGTGATGTTGCCGCCCGAACCGAAGCTGCGGAACTCCTGCAGGCCGGCCGTAACGACCTCTGCAAGATGGGACTTCTTCGAACGGTCAGCTACCTTGATCGCCTCATCCAGACGGCCATCCTTCAACGCGCCGGCAACCTTCGGGGCAAACTCACGGGACTGCTTGCGTGCAGCCGAGAAATACAGGGCCCGATCGATGATCACAGCGAGCGACCAGATCGACATGATGAAGAGAAGAATGACGACGCAGCGCGCCAACCAGCCCATGTTTGACCAAAGACCCATAACACTGAAGCTGACCTGGGCCTCCTCAAAGTACATGGCAAGCGTAGCGGGAACGTGAGCGAAAGGGGTTGCGAGATGAGCGAGAATCACTGGAATATTTCCTCCTGATAGAACTCTAACTTTCTGAATCTTGACCCGGAATCCCCCAAAAGTTCGACCCTCGGAGAACTACGAGAAACGGTATTGAGCTTTCAGCCTTGGTCTAGCCGCCGCCAAAATTGAAGTTGACAGTAATCTGTGTGTCCACCTCGGTTGGGTCGCCATTCAGCAAGTAAGGCTTGTACCGCCAGGTCTGCACGGCGTCAAGAGCAGCCGACTTCAGCATCTCAGGGCCGCTAATCACCGTCAGGTTCTTGATCGTGCCCTCCTTCGAGATGATCGCGTGAAGAACCACCGCACCGGAAACGTGCGCAGCCTTCGCGATTGGCGGATAAACAGGGGTCGATCCCGAGATCTTCAGGCCAGAGACCACGCCGCTCGAAACGCGGGTGGGGCCTTTGGGCGGAGCAACCTTCACTACAGGAGACGGCGCGGTGCCGATACCACCCATCACACCCATACCGCTGCCAGTCCCACCCATACCAGTCATGCCAGCGACACCCGCCATCGGCGGCGGCGCGGCATCTTCCTTCAACATCTTGATGTCTTTCGGAATCTTGGTCGGCGCATGCAGCCCCTGGTCGATCTCAGAGACCATCTTGATCGGTTTGACGATCTGCTGCGGCGGCGGTGGCGGTGGTGGTGGTGGTGGCGGTGGTGGCGCTGTCAGCATCGCGGTCAACGCCGTATGTGGCAGGGCCTCGGGGTTGATCAGCGGATAAATGATCAATGCCGCAAGAATCAGGGCATTGAAGCTGAAGGTCCCAATCATCCAGTACTTCGACTTGGTCTTGATCTTGCCGCCGGATTCCATCAAAGAGTCTTCGAACATAGGCTGCCTCGCAGAGAGCTATTTTTCTTTAGACACCGCGTCGCTTCGGTTTGTTCCCGCCTTCATTCCACTGCCGTAAAAGCATCGGCGACCTACGCCTTGGCCCGTTTTCCCGCAGGAAGCGCGGCAACCTTGCCACGCTTGGCCCGCCAATCCTGGTACGCCACCAGCATCGGCGCCGCCACCGCAATCGACGAGTACGTCCCAATCAGAATCCCGACTACCAGAGCGAAGGAAAACCCATGCAACACCTCGCCGCCAAACAGGTATAACGACAAAACGGTAAGAAACGTTAGACCCGATGAGATGACGGTTCGGCTCAGCGTCTGATTGATGCTCCGATTCACCACGTCATGTAACGACTCCTTCCGCGATAGCGCCAGGTTCTCGCGAATGCGGTCGAAGACGACGATCGTGTCGTTCATCGAATAACCAATCAATGTAAGGATTGCTGCGATTACAGTAAGGGTTATCTCCTGATTCGTCAAACTGAACGCTCCCACGGTAATCAGCGTGTCATGGAAGACCGCCACCACAGCCGCCACGCCATAGATCAACTCAAACCGGAACCACAAATAAACCAGCATTCCGATCAGCGAATAGAGAGTCGCCAGCGCAGCCTGTTTCTGCAACTGCTTGCCCGCCGTAGGCCCCACGATTTCAATCTGTTCAATCGTGAAAGCCGAGTCATGATAGTTCGCGCTCAAGGCGCCCTCGACACTCTGCCGCCCGATGTCGTGCGATTGATCCCCAGCCTCCGGCAACGAAATAATGACCTTATTGGCCGCATGGCCACTCGGATCGCTCACCCGTTGAATCGTGAAATCCTTCACCCCGGCCCGGTCCATGGCCTGCCGCAGATGATCCTCATTCGGCGTCTGGTCGAACGCCACGCGGATCTGCGTGCCGCCCTTGAAGTCAACCCCTAACGGAACGTGGTGCCAAAACAGCATGCTCAGCACGCCGGCGACAGAAAAAATCAGCGAAAACCCGAGGAAGTACCACTTCTTCCCAAGCCAATCGATATTCGTTGTACGAAACAGTTCCAGACTCACGCTTCAAACCTCATCCGCCTTCAGCTTCATCCAGCCTCAGGCCAAACTCTCATTAATCTCTTCGCTAACTCGCTAACCGGCTAACTAGCTGCTTCAAATCGACAGCGCAGCGCCGCGTTCCTTCGTCTCCAGAATCCTGTCGAAGATCACACGCGACACAAACACCGCGGTAAACAGATTCGCCAGCAGACCGAACGTTAGTGTCACCGCAAATCCCTTCACCGGCCCCGTCCCGAACAGGAACAGAATCGCTGCCGAAACGATCGTCGTCACGTGGGTATCGACAATCGTCACCCACGCATGCGCAAACCCCTGCTGCACCGCCGCCGCAGCCGTCTTGCCTGCCCGCAGCTCTTCGCGGATACGCTCGAAGATCAGCACATTCGAGTCGACGCCCATACCAATCGTCAGGATCACGCCCGCAATTCCCGGCAGCGTCAGCGTCGCCTTGCTGAAGCCCATAAACCCAAGCAGAATCACCAGGTTCAGTATCAGCGCCAGGTCGGCATTGATACCCGCGCCGCGGTAGTAGATCAGCATGAACGCCATCACCGCCAGCATGCCCGCAATCGCAGCGATCACGCCCTGCCGGATCGACGCCGCGCCCAAACTCGGCCCAACCGTGCGCGTCTCGGTATAGCTGATCGAAGCAGGCAACGCCCCCGTGCGCAGCATCAGCGACAGGTTATCGACCTCCTGCTTGCTGAAGTTGCCCTCAATCTCGCCCCGGTCGCGAATCGCCGAGTTGATCGAAGCCACCGACCGCACTTTATTCGCCAGCACAATCGCCATCGACCCCGGAGACGCGCTCGTGCTCGAATGCGCCGAAGTGTACTTGTAGAACCGGTCGCCCGCAGCCGTCGTAAGCGTAAAAGTAAGATTCGGACGGCCGTTTACATCCGTCGACGGCTGCGCATCACGAAAATCCGTGCCTTCCACCTGGCTCGCCCGCTCCAGCAACCATACCTGGTCCGGACCAGTCGATGTCGCGCTCCCATGAACCAGCACGTCGTCCGGCGGCACCACATTATTCAGTGCCGTGAGCGCAGCCTGGTCGTTATCCCACGGTCCATTCACCACCGCATAAACTGCTAGCTTCGCCGTCGACTGGATCGCCTCTTCCACCTCGGCCGGATTCGAGATGCCCGGCAGCTCCACCAGAATCTGGTTCTCGCCCAGCCCATACTTCTGCACCACCGGCTCGCTCACGCCCAGCGAATTGATGCGCTCATTGATCGTCTCCATCGACGTATCCAGCGTCCGCGCCTTCAAATCATTGACCGCCCCAAGCTTCATCGCCAGCGTTCCAGTCCCATCCGCCAGCAACGACGTGTCATAAATCGAGTAGTCGCTCCCTTCGAGCACCGTGCGCGCATCGCTCACCTTCGCCGGTGGAATCCCCGTCACGACGATCGTCTCCGGGTGCGCCGGATCTGTCTTGCCAACCGACGCAGCAATACCTGCCGCCGCGAAGGCCGCCTTCAGCCGAGCCACATCCCGGTCGGTCGCCGACGTCACCGCCTCGTCCACATGCACCTGCAGAACCAGGTGCGTCCCGCCCTTCAAGTCCAGGCCCAAACGAATATTGTCGGCCAAAAGTGACTTCAAGGACCCGAGCTTCGGCACATTCGAGCCGTACAGTATCCCGTAAACGAAAACAACAAGGACCGCTATGATTGATGCCGTCTTACCGGCCAGATTCTTGCCCATGATCTCTATTGAAGGGTGCAGCCGCGATCCTATACCGCGATTCCTTGACTCAGTCCCGCCGCCGCTCTCCCTGCCTCTTCCTTATCCGTAGTTAACGGTCCAATCTCGACCTGCATACATCTGAAATCAAACAACCAACTTATATCTCTCCGCCTCAGGCGGCAGCCTGTTCATCCGTCGTTACCGCGGCAATCGCGCTCTTGACGAACTCCAGCTTCACGCCGTCCGGTTGAACCTTGATCACAACAACATCATCCTTCACCGTCAGTACCGTCCCGCGAAGACCGCCATTCGTCGTCACGCGGTCACCCGTCTTCAACTGATTCAACATCTCCTGCCACTTTTTCTGCTTCCTCTGGTTCGGCGCGATCATCAAAAAATAAAGGACCACGAAAAACACGATCGGCAGCGCAAGACTCCCCATACTGCCAAGTCCGCCCGCACTCTGCAACCACATTGCAAACATCCACTAACTCCGTTTCACAGCGCAAATCAAATTAGGCCAGACTGAATCTCCCGCTGCAGAGACAATCCCTGCAAACGTCGCTTCGCGAGCACACCTGCGCCCGCAGCATTAAAAGAGGCCTAGTCCCTAAGCATCGCGTAACCGAAAGACAGTGTCAAGACGAGCAGTCGCCCGAGACACAGTTATTCCCGCGCTTTTCTATGCCTGAACAACCACATACACAACGCGATCCATAGAAATCCAATCAGAATCGTTATCCCCAGCCGCTCGTAAAAGACTGGACGCCAGAATTCCGGGCCAGCCATCGGATAAGCCAGCATCCACACCGAGAAAGCCAGATAATAAAAGCTGAGCAACCCGCCAAGGGTAAGCACCACCAGCGCAAGCCACGCCACCGCGACCTTCCTTCGATCCATACCCGACAATCTATCAACAAGAAGCTGATACCCTCCCATCATGCCCATTGCTGAAGACCTCGCAATCATTGCCCGTCAGGAAGCCGACCTCATCTTCCCCGCCTTCGACTACGACACCGCCTGGCGCCTCGGCCTCGCACTCCGCGAACTCGCCCTCACCCGCAAGCACCTTCTCGTCATCGACATCCGCCGCTTCGGCCAGCCCTACCAGCCGCTCTTCTACACCGCGCTCGGCGGCACACCCGACAACTCCCGCTGGGTCCAGCGCAAATCCAACGTCGTCGCCCGCTTCCACCGCAGCTCCTACGCCATCGGCCTCACCCTCGAGCAAACCAACCGCACCTTCGCCGAGCGCTACAGCCTACCCGACGCCGACTACGCCGCCCACGGCGGCAGCTTCCCCATCCGCATCGAAACCGCTGGCATCATCGGCGCCATCACCATCTCCGGCCTGACCCAGCGCGAAGACCACAACCTCATCATCGAAGCCCTCTGCCTCGAACTCCACAAAGACCTCGATTCCCTGAGGCTCCAATAGTCACACCACTTTCCCGAGCCACAACCCAGGAAGAATCGGCCTCGATCGCCAGTGAGAGCTCATCTCCCAAATGGGATATGCCCTCTGGTTTCGTTGCAAAAGAGCGAAGCAACGAAGACTTTCTACTTCCTACGCCCGTCGGCAGATGACAGGCGCGAGCGCGTCTCTGAAAGTACGCCTGGCAGCGAAAGCATCAATCGCATCAACTCCGTCTGACGGCGTGTGCCGGTCTTTGCCAGCACACGCTTTAGATGAAACCGCGCGGTCTCCACCGTGGTTCGCATACGATCCGCAGCCTCACGAACCTCGAATCCCTGCACCAACAAGTCCGCAAGCCGGGCCTCGGCAGGCGTCAATCCGTAGAGCGCTCGCATCAGAGCGGCGCGAGGCCGGGGCCGGGACGCGGGATCGCTGACGAACACCAAAGCACAGGAACCGCTTTCGGCTGGGCGATACCGTTCCGGCGCAGGCACGACGGCGACTTGAAGCGAAGCCCGTGCCAGAGGCCGCACAATCCTCATCGCTCCGCCCGGCAGAGAAACCGAGGCATCCTTCTCTCCACTTGCTCCCGCCATCAGAAACTGCAGTTGCGCATCCTCGTGTGAATCTGTCGCAATCAGCCGTCCATCACGCGAGCGCAAGCCTTCCGCGCCTTCGAGATAGCCCGCCGCGAGCCGGTTCATGTGCCTTATCTGGCCCTTGCCGGTGACCAGGAAGGCCGCAATGCTCATGGCATCCAACGCCGTCTCCGAAAAGAGATTCGACGCATCCGCCGCAGCTATCTTCGAGCGAAGCAGGAGCGCCGTCCGCACATGAGGAATAAGCGTCTCAAGAACATGGGTCGAAGCAGCATCCATCGGGCCGTCCTTCGGGCTGCTCCATAGAGGAAACTTACTTACCGCCTCCCCGGAGCATTCGCAGGTCATCAAGGTCATATGGCCAAGACCATAGGGAACAAGAATTTCGTTGTAGAGCTCGGTTTTGACTAAATCGGCTCGGCTTACCAATTCGTCTCCGCGTATCACGCCGATCCGGTGATTACTCATCGTTGGTTCGGTGTATGGGTCTATCGCCCCATAGTGCTGGTTGTACCGATCGGTTATCTCCGGATCAAAGTTCAACCCACCACCTGCAAGAATCGCGTTTCCTTCAGGCCGGACAGAAATCATGAAGCCGCTGGCGATATTCGTAAGCCTGCATAGCCGATCGAAGAACGCCTGCCACTTCTCAGGCTCAAGCGGCGCAGCATACAGGTCCGCCAGAAGGTCGGACAACTCAACGGTAGAGATCATAGGCAGAAAGTCATTCAGCACAGCAAGTTAGGGGGGTTCTCCGATTGTTCCACAAATATCTCCCAAATGGGAGATGCCCTCGCATGAATTGTTCGCGAAGATAGCAGGAAAGCTCAATCCCTCTTTAGGAGAACTTCCTTGCGGTCCCTCTTCCTGTCTGCCTCGCTTCTCGTCCTGTCGCTTCCATTGCTGGCAACATCTGCCGTGGCTCTCGCACAGGATGCGTCTTCGCCCACCCCCGCCCCAACCACCGTGCAGCAGAACACAGCCTATGATTGGGTCGCTTCGGGGAAAAAGAATGAGGATGACATAGCTAAGATCGCGTCGACAACCCAGAACGAACACCTCGAAATCTACTTCTTCAAACACGAGTTCGGTTCCCTGATGGTGCGAATCCCCGCAACCGTCGCCATCAAAGAACACAGCAAAGACCCGTTCAAGCAGATGAAGAAGAACAAGATCGAAGTGCAGGTTGCATTGGACGACGCAGCGCCCGTCTCCCAGACCTGGGCAGTCGTGGAATATCCAAAGGAAGCCGTGCTCCCTGCACTGGCTCCCGAGGACCGCTCTCCCAAGCTCTACCAGAAGGCCCTCGAAAGCAAGAAGCTAACCATCTCTTACCCCGATGCCACGGGCAATACGAAGACCGTGGTCTTCGACCTCTCAGCAATGAAGTCGCAGATGGACGCTCATAAAGAAAAGGTCCATCACTTCGGCGTAAAAGACGGTCTCGGGATACTGGGCGCTATGGCGGCAGGCATGGGAGAGTAAGCTCCGGTTACCGTATTGTGAGCGCTTTGCTCTTGCCTTGGCTGAGAAAGCATCAACCGCATCAACTCCGTCTGACGGCGGGTCCCAGTCTTGGTCAGCACCCGCTTCAGATGAAACCGCGTGGTCTCCACCGTGGTTTGCAAACGGCTTCGCCAGCAACTGCTTTCTCCCCACAACATAGGCGCAACTTCAACCAGAGGAAAATCAAATGAAATACATGCGTCGGGCTTTTCTTCCGCTTTGTCTTCTTGCCTTATCCACTATCGCTGCGCATGCGGACACGGTGTCAACCTTCGATATCTCCGGAAGCACAGCTCCCAGCGATATCTTCGGCACTGGTTCCTTAAGCGGCACACTCACAATCGATACCACCACGGGCGTCGTTACCGGGAGCGACATTCTTCTTAATGTGCCGATCCCAAGCCTGGCTGCGTTCGAAACATTTGTTTTTGAGTCTGCACCGACATCCCAGGAAGAGGTCATTTCAAACATCTTTGTTATTGCGTTAAATGATGGCTCAATCGAAACCTTCGGTCTTGCCCTGCCGGTATCCTCACTGGTGGGTTACACAGGTGGACCTGTTTGCTCGGATACGAATCCCTGCATATCGGGCGGGTCTAGTACGGCGTCGCCTCTTCTGGGGGACTACTTTAGTAATCCCCAATCAGCCACTCTGACGTTGGAGACCCCGGTTACGACGGATCCATCCACCGTCCCCGAGCCATCCAGCCTCGCGCTCATGGGCACAGGCGTCATCGGCGCTTTCTGCACCCTGCGGCGAAGATTCCAGAACTAGACCTTCGCCGTCGACCAGATCGGCTCGAAGGAGAGAACGGAAGCCTCCTTCGAGCCGTTGAATCCCACTCGCGTAGCTGCTCATCATGCCGGGCGGTGTCCATAACCTGCCCTGAGCTTGCCGAGGGGTCTCGATTCTGAGGCATGGGCATCGCGCGAAGCGCGGCAGTCCTCAACGCACGCGACCTTCCAATCCACAGCAGAGTGCTTGACACACCCGATAAAATAGAACCAGCACAAAAACCAGAATCAAGATCCGGCCACCCGCCGGATCTTCGCTTTTTAACCCGGACTTGCGCGCACCGAAGTCCAAAGCTAAAGTCTTTCCTTCGAAGACTTTGACGCATTTTGACGGAGGGTGGGGGTACACATGGCGACGCAGCAACCAAACCGTTCGTCAGGAACCAGCTTCCGCCAGTTCCGCGCGCACCCGGCTCATCGTCGCCAGATAAAAGTGCAGATTATGCACCGAATTCAGCGTCAAACCCAGCGGCTCCCCGGCCACAAACAGATGTCGCAGATAAGCCCGCGAGTATCTCCCGCAAACCATGCATCCGCACGAAGCATCGATCGGCCCCGAATCCTCCGCATACTCCCTGCGTTTGATATTCATCCGCACCACGCCGCCATCAGCATCCCGCGCAAACACCAACCCATGCCGCCCCGCCCGCGTCGGCAGCACACAATCCATCATGTCCACGCCCATCTTCGCGTACTCTTCAATCTCATCCGGATACCCCACCCCCATCACATACCGCGGCTTATCCTTCGGCAAAAACTCGAGCGTCCGGGCAATCATCTCCCGCGTCACCTCGCGCGGCTCGCCCACGGCCAGCCCGCCAATCGCATACCCCGGCAGCTCCATCTCCACCAGCCGTTCCGCGCTCTCCTTGCGCAGATCCGCATACATCCCCCCCTGCACAATCCCAAACAAACTCTGCGTCTTCCCTCTCAGTTCGTCATTCAATTTGTCATTCTGACCCTGAGCTTGTCGAAGGGGAAGAACCCCCGCATCTCGCTTTTGCTCTTGCCGTTGTTCTTGTGTTGCGGCCTCAAACCAAGGCACCTCATGCTTATGCGCCTCAAAATGATCCTTCGACCGCCGAGCCCAATCATGAGTCAGCCCCATCGACTCCCGAGTCCGCTCCCAGCTCGCCGGCGTCTCCACGCACTCATCGAACACCATCGCAATATCCGCCCCCAGCGCAATCTGCACATCCATCGAGCGCTCCGGCGAGAAGAAGTGCTTACTCCCATCCAGATGCGACCGGAACTCCACCCCCTCCGGCGTCACCTTCCGCAGCCCGCTCAAGCTGAACACCTGGAACCCGCCCGAATCCGTCAGCATCGGCCGCTCCCAGCTCATAAACCGGTGCACCCCACCCATCCGCCGCACGACCTCATGCCCCGGCCGCAAATAGAGGTGGTAGGTATTCGCCAGAATAATCTCGGCCCCGTGACCGCCAACGCCAATCGTCTCGAGCACCCCCTGCTCCACCGCCTTCACCGAGGCCGCCGTCCCCACCGGCATGAACACCGGCATCTCCACCACTCCATGCGGCAGCATCAGACGTCCCCTGCGCCCCCCACCCTCCGCCGTCCTATCAACCTGAAAAGAAAATGCCATCTCTCAAATTGTATGGGTACACCGACCCCGGCCCGCGGCGACGTCCAGAACCGCGCCCATGCGCCCATTACAACCGCATTAATTCATCGTGCATTCAACTTCGGTTCACATAAATCGACATATCGAAACCGGAGAATTAGGCGCAACGTATTTCCAACCTCTGAGGCCTTACAAAATGATTCGGAAACTTCTTGCCTTCTCAATGTCTTTGACCCTCATCCTCAGCGGCTGCGGCCAAGGCGTCGTCAGCACGCCTCCGGGCAATGGCAACTCCAACACCACGCCGCCTCCTACGCCTCCGACGCCGACCACCGCCTCAGCACAAATTAAGCATGTCGTCGTCATCTTCGACGAAAACATCTCCTTCGACCACTACTTCGGCACCTATCCAAACGCAGCCAACACCGGTGGAACCACCTTCACCGCCGCTACCGGCACCCCGACCAATATCAATAATTACGTTTCAAATCCAACCCTGCTGACCGCCAACCCAAACCTCAGCACCGGCAACGGCAACTCTTCCGCGAATCCATTCCGCCTTGGTCCAAACCAGGCCGCCACGGCTGATCAGGACCACAACTACGGTCCCGAGCAGGTAGCGTTCGATAACGGCAAGATGGACCTCTTCCCGTTCTCCGTCGGCACTGCGAATACTGCCACTCTTACCAACCAGACCGCCGCTCCCGGCATCGCCAACACCACTGCGCTCACCATGGCCTACTACGACGGCAACACCGTCACCGCGATGTGGAACTACGCGCAGCACTACTCCATGAACGACCATTCCTTCGGCACCACCTTTGGCGCTTCAACCCAGGGAGCCATCAACCTCGTCTCTGGCCAGACCAACGGTGCGGTCGCTTCAGCAGGCGCCGCGGGTGGCGTCGTAGCTGATGGCAATGGTGCCTTCACCCTCATCGCCGACGAAGACCCCACCAACGACGTCTGCTCATCCCCAACCGCTACAGTCCAGATGACTGGCAAGAATATCGGCGATCTGCTGAATGCCGCAGGTGTCTCCTGGGGCTTCTTTGCAGGCGGCTTCAATCTCTCCATCACCAACTCCAACGGAACCACCGGATGCCTGCCGAACGAAGCAACTGGCAGCCGCGCAACGGGTGCAGTCAACATCCCCGGCAACCCGCTGAAGTCGGATTACATCCCCCACCACCAGCCGTTTCAGTACTACGCCAGCACCGCCAACCCGAATCACGTCCGTCCCGCCTCGAACGCTGTCATCGGCACCAAGGCTGACACCGGTGCAGGCACCGCCAACCACCAGTACGACGTGCTCGACTTCGCCACAGTGCTTGCCGGCACTGGCGGAGCAGTTCTTCCGGCCGTCAGCTTCCTGAAGGCCCCCGGCTATCAGGATGCACACGCAGGATACTCCGACCCCCTCGACGAGCAGACCTTCGTCGTCAACACCATCAATGCCATCGAGAACTCGTCTTACTGGTCCAGCACCGCCATCATCATCGCCTACGATGACTCCGACGGCTGGTACGATCACCTCAACAACTTCACCAACGGCTCCCAGAGCGCTGCCGACGCTACCGGCTTCTGCAACAAGGCACCCTCTCTTCTCGGCATAACCGGCACTACGCCGGTGCAAGGCCGTTGCGGCTACGGTCCTCGTCTACCCCTGCTCGTCATCTCTCCCTGGGCCAAAAAGAACTTCGTCGATAACACAGTTACCGACCAGTCCTCCGTAACTCACTTCATCGAGGATGTATTCCTCAGCAGCACTCGTCTCGGCGGCGGTTCCACCGACACAACCTCCGGTAGCCTGATGAACATGTTCAACTTCACCAGCACCGTCGCCCCCAACCCGAACGTCGTCCTGCTCAACCCCACTACGGGAGCCGTTACAACTGGCAACTAGCCACGATTAACCGAACATTCACAGAAACACCTTAAACTCCAGGGACGCACCCCACATCGGGAGTGCGTCCTTTTTCTTGCACCTGTCCCGTACATCCGTACCAGCACGGAGCCCGTTTGTCCCCAACTCGCCGTACCATCCTGCAGCAACTCTCCGCCCTCAGCGCACTCGCCTCCGCTCCCGCCGCACTCGCCCAGCACCTCATGCAGGCGCACGACCAGGCACAGTCCGGCATGTCCATGCCCGCTGCGCCTCCCGCGGTCCCCATGCTCAATGCCTTCAATCTCGTGCCCTTCGTCGACGAAATGCCTCTTCCGCAACGGATCAAGCCAACCTCAACGGCCCAACCAAACAAGCTCCGCGTCACCATGCGCGAAGTCCACGTCAAGCTTCATCGCGATATCCCAATAACCCGCCAATGGAGTTACGGAGAGACAGCCCTCGCCCCTCTCATCGATGTCCACGCTGGCCATCCCCTCTCCATCGAGTGGGTTAACTCCCTCCCCACCCGCCACTTCCTTCCCATCGACCACTCCCTCCACGGCTGCGGTCGCGACATCCCCGAAGTACGCACCTGCGTCCACCTACACGGCGGAAAGAATCCCTCCAAATACGACGGCTATCCGGAAGACTGGTTCGTCCCGGGACAATCCCGTATCTGCAACTATCCTCTCCAGCAGGAAGCGACTGCCCTCTGGTATCACGACCACGCCATGGGCCTCAATCGCCTCAACACCTACGCCGGGCTCTTCGGCATGATGCTTCTACGCGACTCTGTCGAAGATGCACTGAATCTCCCCTCCGGCAAATACGAGGTACCGCTTATATTCTCTGACCGCCAGCTCACCACCGATGGCCAGCTTCTCTACCCCGACTCCGGCGACCCTGAGCATCCCTGGGTCCCCGAGTTCCTGGGTGGCTTCATCCTCATCAACGGCAAGGTACGGCCCTACTTCGATGTGGAGCCGCGCCTCTACCGCTTCCGTCTTCTCAACGCCGCCAATAGCCGCTTCTTTGCCTTGTCCCTCACCAACAACATGCCCTTCCACCAGATCGGCACCGATCAGGGACTCCTTGCCGCGCCCGCCAAACTGACTAGCCTCGACTTTGCCCCCGCCGAGCGCGCCGACCTCCTCATCGACTTCTCTCAAGCCGCCGGCCAACACATTCATCTCATCAACGGCGCCTTCGAGATCCTCGAGTTTCGCGTAGCGGCAAAAGCCTCGACGTCTCAATCTTCACAACCACAACGCGCAGTAGCGCACGTCGACTCAATACCTCCCACCCTCCGCACCATCAATCGCATCCCCGAATCCTCCGCCATTACAACCCGCACCGTCACCCTCAACGAATACCGCGACAAGATCGGCAACTCCATGCTCATGCTGCTCAACCGCAGGCACTGGCATGAACCCGTCACTGAAACACCTCGTCTCAACACCACGGAAATCTGGGAATTCATTAATCTCACCGAAGACCTTCATCCGATGCATCTCCATCTTGTTCGCTTCCAGATCCTCGACCGTCGTGTCTTCGATGTCTTCGCCTATCAAAATAACCAGGGCGTTCATTATGTCGGCCCTCCAGTCCTCCCTGCACCGAACGAACTCGGCTGGAAAGATGTCGTTCAATGTCCCGCCGCCATGATCACCCGCATCATCGTCCGCTTCGAAGGCTACCCCGGCAAATACCTCTACCACTGCCACATTCTCGAGCATGAAGCCAACGATATGA
The DNA here is from genome assembly GCA_050012935.1 of Edaphobacter sp. Taxonomy (GTDB): domain Bacteria; phylum Acidobacteriota; class Terriglobia; order Terriglobales; family Acidobacteriaceae; genus Edaphobacter. Next base: position 101,946 of record JBEKGF010000006.1, read on the forward strand.
TGCGTCCCTTCGAAGTCATCGCCTGACGGTCCTTCTCCCGACCAGCGGGAGGCCCGAAGAAGTTCATCCTGCCCGGACAGGTATACACGCCACGAGTAGCCGCGCCACACGCAGTGGGCCCGTCCGGCAGGACATCATCTTTCCCACAAGTCAAGAAAACGGCGTATCGTCTCTCTAAGGAGATCGCGCCATGCTAAGGAGAGACTTCCTTCGCCGCTCGGCCCGCACTCTGAGCGCAGCTCTGCTTGCCAGAAACCCAGTGGCTCGCGCTGCGCTCATTGACCCCGAACCTCTCACGAAAAAATTTCAAGCCAACGACGAAGTCGTTCTCGGCCACACCGGCATCCGAACCAGCCGCCTCGCCATGGGAACAGGCACTATCGGGTACGGCGGCGCCTCAAACCAAACCAGACTAGGAACCTCGCCGCTCACTCGCCTCCTCGTGGAGGGCTACCACGAAAACGGCCTGCGCTTCCTGGATTCAGCCGACTCCTACGGCAGCCACCCCTACGTCGCCGCAGCTCTCAAGCAGCTTCCACGCGACAAAGTCACAGTACTCACCAAAACCGACACACGCGATCCCGCAGGTGTTCGCCGAGACCTCGACCGCTTCCGCAAAGAACTAGGCGTCGACTACATCGACATCGTTCTCATCCACTGCGTCACCGAATCCGATTGGACCACCCGCTACAGCGGTGTCATGGACGTCCTCTCAGAAGCCAAACAGAAGGGGATCATCCGCGCTCACGGCGTCTCCTGCCACAGCATCGGCGCGCTTCGTGCAGCCGCCGCTTCTCCATGGGTCGAACTCGACCTAGTCCGCCTCAACCCCATCGGCTCCTACATGGACGCCGACCCCGACACCGTCATCAGCGTAATCAAACAGATGCGCACCCAGGGAAAAGCCATCGTCGGCATGAAGATTCTCGGCCAGGGAACCCTGCGCGACAAACCATCGGAAGCCGTCCGTTACGCTCTCTCCACTGGCGTCCTCGACGCCTTCACCATCGGTGCTGAATCCCAAAAAGAACAGAACGACCTCATCCAGCGAGTCGCCACTGCATAATCATCCCCACTGCCCCCTTTGAAATCAGCGGTAGTGTTTGAGTTCCTTCCAACCTGCCGGATAGGTAGTCTTTCTGCCGTGACACAGATAAATGAACCCGTGCTCCCACGGCATCGTGTACGGATCATCGCGTCTGCCCGCAACAGAGCACGAGCTGTAAACCTCCTTCATCTCATCGAGCGTCGCATCGTTGATCACGATCATCTCTTCGCCCGTATAGCCTCGCGGTCCCCAGAGCCAGTAGTTCTGGTGGCCGCTGATCGCAGAGGGCAACCCATATTTCTCTCCGAGAACATCGATCGCACCTGCCTGCCCATAGTTGGAAGCAAGAACCCCGGTCCTTGCACGCTCGTCCGCGGGTAGTGAGTTATAAATCACAGACACCTGCTTCGCCAGATCCTCCCACCCAAAACGATCCGCGAAAAACTGCGGCAATAACGTTGCAGCATGGTTCTCGCTGTCCTTCGGCATGTAGTGAAGCCTCTCCGCGTAGGCCAGCCATTGCTGCCGCGGCAACACGGGGACGGAAAATGGAAAGAAGACGACAAGGCCAACCAGCAGAATGACGGCATACACTCCGAGCAGCACATTGCGCCACGCAATCCTCTGCGCCCAGGCGAATAACGCAACAGCGCCAGCGGCAAAAAACACGGGATAAGCAGGAACAAGATAGTAGTCCTTCGCGTGCAGCAACATCATCAGCGCAAGAAAAACGACATAAAAAACGCCAAGAAAGCGATGATTCCGTGTCGTCTTCGCAAAGAGCAGCCAAAACACACCCGTCCCCCACAAAACCATATTGGTTGGCGTAAGCGTCATGATCTGAGCAACAAAAAACGGTCCTGGCGGCAGCTTCACATCTTTATCAGAAGCCTGCACACTACGCAGCCACTCGAGCGTAGGAAAGTGATTGTGTATCTGCCACAAAAAATTCGGCAGCGCGACCACCACAATAAGCAACACTGCAATAGCAAACCATCGGTTCGCAAGAATCCGCCGTTGCGGAGTAAGCACCAGCGCAATCAGCATCGCAATCAGGAAAAAAGCAATGGAATCTTTATTCTCAAATGCAAGCCCGGCGCTCAACCCAAACACAATCCACCAATGACGCACCTCCTTCGCAGAAGAGGTCAGGACGATGCGCAGCAACGCCAACACGCAAAGCATCCAAAACACCGGATCGAACGAGTTCATCGACAGATAACCGTCGATCCCGAGATAAACTCCACCCACGATCACACCCAGCATCGCGACCGCCGCCGCTCGTCGCCCCCCGCCAAGCGTCCAAACCAGCAGGCCTGTCAGGAAAATCTTCGCAGCCCCAGCCATCGCGGAGATCAGCCGCAACGACCACATCGTGTCATGCCCGAAGAGCATCTCGCTCAACCGCGCCTGCAGCGCAACCATCGGCGGCTGGTCGACATATCCAAACGCTAACCGCCGCCCGCAGACCAGGTAATACAACTCATCCCGAAAGATTCCATAACCAGCATGCTGCGCCAGAACATTACCCAAGATCTGAATCGCAAGCTTAAACGCAGCGAAGCCAATGCTGATCCAAAGAATCGGACGCAGATCTTCCTGAACGGCCTTCGGCTGCTCGATCTCCATAGCACCCCGCGATGCAGGAATATTCAACTCCATCATCACTACGCATCGGCGCTGGGGAAGTTCCGAACGAACCGACGATTGCTTCAGTTCGTTGAGGCTGTCTTCACGACAGGCGACGCAGGAGCCGTCGCAGGCTTAACCTCTGCAGGCATCCCAAGATACTTCCCATACCAGTCAAACCACCGCTGATACCGGTCGCGTATAAAACTCGGCCGCGTGAACCCATGGAACTGCCCCGGATAAACCACCAGCTCCGCCGGCGTCCCGACACTCTTCAGAGCCTGATACATCTGCTCGCCCCCAACCAGCGTCACGTTGAAGTCCTTATCTCCACCCATGAACATCGTTGGCGTCTTGATCTTGTCGGCATGCAGAAACGGATACGACAGCTTCAGATAAGGCTCCACATTCTTCCATGGCGGCAGCAGCTCATTGTCGTACTGCAGAATATACTGATCGACTCCATACATCCCCAGCAGATTCGCCGTTCCCGCTCCACTCGAAGCCGCTTTGAACCGCGTCGTCGAAGCGATCGTGTAGTCCGTCAAAATCCCGCCATAGCTCCACCCGCCAACACCCATGCGGTCAGCATCAATCTTGCCTGTAGCAACCGCGCCATCGACCGCACCCAGCAAGTCCTTGACCTCCTTATCGCCCCAATCCGCATTGATCGCGTAGCTATACTCATGCCCGCGCCCAGTGCTCCCGCGATAATTCACCTGCAATACCGCGAACCCACGCGCAGCAAGCAACTGCCGGTCCGCCGCAAACCGGTGCGAATCCTGCGCCGTCGGCCCGCCATGAATCCATAGCAGCATCGGAGCCTTCGTTCCCGCCGCATACCCCACCGGCATCGTCAGCAGGCTATGCACCTCGCTCCCATCCGAAGTCTTCGCCGACAGATCTTCCGCAGCAACCAGATTCAACTCCGCCATCAGCGCATCGTTATGAGACGTCAACTTCCGCAGCGTCTTTCCTTCAAGCGCAAAGATCTCCGGCGCAGCAACATCCGTCGTCCAAACCACGGCCGCATGGCCGCTCGCAGCCGAGAGCGCCGCCGCCGCACCCTTCTCGGTCGTCAACCGTTCGACAATCTTCCCCTTCAGCGGAACCTCCGCCACATACTCCACACGGTCCTCGCCAATCGTCGTCAGCAGAGACTTCCCATCCGCCGAAAACACCGGCGACCCAGTCCCCATCTCCGCCGTAGCCGCCAAAACCTCCGGCGCACCACCCACAACCGGCACCACCGCCAGGCGCTGCATGTCATAGATCGAGTACCGCTGCGAAATCCCCTGCCGGTACGCAATCATCGCGCTATCCGGACTCCACGCTAGCGGCCCGCTATCCACACCCGTAAAACTCGTCAGCTTCTTCGCCGTCGAATTACCCTTCGCCTCCACAACAAACACATCCGAGTTATTTGACCGGTCCGGATCAGGCCCCTCCTGATTGCTCACAAACGCAATCCACTTCCCATCCGGAGACCACTCCGCCTGCCGCTCGTCGTACTTGTCCTCCGTCTTGTCATCGCCGATCAACCGCGTCAGCTTCTTCGTCGCCACGTCGTAAAGAAAAAGATGACTCCGCTTATCCGACAGATACCCCTGAACATCCTGCTTGAAGTGATACCGGTCAACCACGATCGGCTTTGGCGACGCGGGCTTCGCACCCTCCTTCGGCTCCGGCTCATCCTTGGCCCTCAAAGTCAGCAGCAACTGCTTCGAATCCGGCGACCACCTGTAATCCTCCAGATCATCCTTCAGATCGGTAAACTGATGCGCCTCACCCCCGCGCCGGTCCAGCAGCCATATCTGCGAACCCTTCGCCTTACCCGGCCGCGACGACGTAAACGACAGCCACTTGCCATCCGGACTCCACTTCGGCGACCCCACACCCTCCGGCCCATACGTCAGCTGAATATCCTGCGTACCATCCCAGCTCACCATCCAAAGCTCGGAGACATTCTTATCCTCGGCAACATCGACATGCGATGTCGTATACGCAATCCACCGCCCATCCGGCGAAATCTGCGGCCCACCCACATTCACCAGCTTCGCCAAATCGTCGAGCACCATCGCACGTTTCTGTCCGAACCCAACCGAAGTGAAGACACAAAGAGACAGCAGACAAAACCCAAGAGGCCGCAAACCGTGATATCGCATATTCGGCAGTCTAGCAGAGAGTCCTACCGCACCAGCAACGCAACCGCTTCGGCCATGTCGATTATCCGGCAGCCATTGGAACTCGCTGTACCGTAATCTGGCAGGACTCGACGAAGGCTAAATTAACGCCGAAATCTCCAAGAAATCCCCGCAAACCTCACGTAAACTAACCCTCAATCGGCCCAGCCACACTCCAAACAATCAACCCGGCAGACATGCCTGACACAACCCAAAAAACGTCCCAGCCGGCCGCCGAAGAGCCCAACCCGCTCCTCACCGAGCCCGAGCTGGTCAAAGTCGGCGAAGCCCTCACTCCCCACCCACCCAAAGGCCGCCGCGCCGCCGCCATCTTTATCTTCTTCACCGTCACCCTCGACATGCTCGCTCTTGGCATGATCGCTCCTGTCTTCCCGCGACTCATCGAAGGCTTCCTCAACGGCGACACCTCCAGCGCAGCCAGGATGCTAGGCATCTTCGGAACCGTCTTCGCCGCCATGCAGTTCTTCTTCTCCCCCATCGTCGGCTCGCTCTCCGACCGCTACGGCCGCCGCCCCCTCGTCCTTCTCTCCAACTTCGGCCTCGGCCTCGACTACCTCCTGATGGCCTGGGCCCCTACTCTCAACTGGCTCTTTCTCGGACGCATCATCTCCGGCCTCACCTCTTCCAGCATCCCCACTGCCATGGCCTACATGGCCGACGTCACCCCCCGCGAGCGCCGCGCCGCTGCCTTCGGCATGTTGAACGCAGCCTTCGGTGCTGGATTCGTCCTCGGCCCCGCACTGGGAGGACTACTCGGCAACATCAATCCCCGCCTTCCCTTCTGGGTCGCCGGAGGTCTCTCTCTCATCAACGGTCTCTACGGCCTCTTCGTCCTGCCCGAATCCCTCTCCAAAGAAAATCGCAGCCCCTTCTCCTGGACCCGCGCCAACCCCATCGGATCTCTCACCCTTATCCGCCACGGCAACATGATCGCGATCGCCACCGTTCTCCTGCTCGGTTACATCGCCCAACAGGTTTTGATGAACGTCTACGTCATCTACGCCGACTACCGCTATCACTGGACCGACCGCACCGTCGGCCTCTCGCTCGCCGTCGTCGGCATCTGCACCATCGTCTATGGAGCACTCCTCGTCAAACCCGTCGTCGCCAAACTAGGCGAGCGCGGAGCCATGACCATGGGCCTCATCGGCGGAGCTCTCGGCTACTCCATGATCGGCTTCTCCAAAACCGGGCTTCTCTTATGGCTCGGCATACCCTTCCTCAACATGATGACCTTAACCTGGCCCGCCGCCCAAAGCCTTATGTCCCGCAAGGCCAGCCCCTCCGAACAAGGCCAGCTTCAGGGCGCCATCAACAGCCTCCGCGGCATCGCTGGCCTCCTTGGCCCCGGCTTCTTCACCGCCATCTTCAGCGTCTCCATCAGTTCAGGAATCCACATCCCCGGCAGCCCTTTCTACACCGCCGCAGCCATGCTCCTCATCTCCCTCGCCATCACCCAACGCGCCGCCCGCCAACCAAAAGTCGCAATCTAAAATTCGGGTAGTGTCTCAGCCTTGCTAGCCATCTCTCAACACGCCGCGCTAACATCAACTCCAATCCTTCACCCTTAGAACATGAACCTCATCAACCGAATCCCCTTACTCCTCCTGACGCTGCCAATCGCACAGTGCCTCACTGCACAAACTCCCACGGTGCCTGACTGGGCCCAACCCGGCTCCGCAACCCACACCCAGGTCGCCCCGCCACCTGACTTCCACCGCCCCACAAAAACCTTCAATACTCCAATCGGCATCTTCGAAGGCCAATCCGACATAGGCGGTCCCGTAGTCCCCGGCAGCGCCAGTTACGACGCCGCGACGAAGCAATACATCATCAACTCCGCCGGCTACAACGTTTGGTACAACCGCGACGAGTTCCGTTATCTCTGGAAAAAAATGTCCGGCGACATCTCACTCGCAGCCGACATCGCCTTCCCCGACCCCAACGGCTACGGCGACCGCAAGGCCTTCCTCATCATCCGCCAGAACCTCGACGACGACTCCAAAGAAGCCATCGTCGCCCTCCACGGAGCAGGCATGGCACACCTGGCCTGGCGCCCCGAAAAAAACACCCGCGTCAAAGACATGGAATTCCGCATGGGAGGCCGCGGCCGTCCCGGAGGCTCCAGTCCCGACTCACTCGTCCCCATCGTTCCCAAACGCATCGGCATCGAAAAGCGCGGCGACAACTTCGCCATCTTCCTCAGCCTCGAAGGCGAACCCATGCACCAATTCGGCCCACCCATCGCCCTCCACCTCGACGAGCCCTTCTACGTCGGCATCGGCTTCTGCTCCCACCTGCCCGACAAGTCCGACACAGCCATCCTCTCCAACGCCGTCCTCGAAAACTCCGCTGGCAAGGTCCGTTAGAGCGATCCACTCCGCAAACCTAACTCTTCTTCGCCGCTACCTTCTTCTTCGCCGCCACCTTGTTCCCCGTCTTCTTCATCGACTGCACCAACTGCTTCCAATCCACTTCTGTCTGGTCCGCATACGCCTCCGCAAACGCCCCCACTGCCTCATCGAACCGCGTCGACCTCCCCAGATACCCCGCAATCATCGACGAGTCCCCTGCCCGCGCATGTCCCCGAGCCAGCATCTCGCCACAAACCGCCGCATAATCCAGCAACCCCGCTGCCTTCAAACTCTCCAGTTGGATCGAGGCCTTGTGATCGTTCAACTGCCGCACCAGGTACTCTCGCCCATTCAACGTCGTCCATCCCAGAAACGGGTCCGACTGCAACTGCAGCGCGCGCTCCCCGTACACCACCCTTCGGCCATTATGTTGCCGCGTTCCCCGAGCCGCCGCATACGGCGCATACCCCGACTCCGTCTCTTCCTTGATCTGCAGAAACAGCGGATCCTTCCCCCCGTTCCCCTCCATCATCACCACATAATCCCGCAAACCAACAGACCCCGTCCCCACGACCTTGAACGCCACATCCACCGGCCGATACTGCACCAGAAAATGCCTCCGCTCCGGCTGCAAACTCTCCGAATACTTCGTCAGCGACTTCACCACCTGCTCCGCCAACTCCCCTTTCACCCGCATCAGCATCGGCGGCAGCGTTTTGAACACCCTCGGCTGCACAGCCGCAGCCTTCGCAGACGTCTTCGTCTTTACCGCAGCTTTCGTACTCTTCGCCGCCGCTGGAGAAACCGCTCCCTCAACCTCCGTCAGCGTCAACAGCGTATGCATCGGGGTCGCCCGCTCTGCCATCCGCAGAATCCCCTGTAACGGCAACACATTCTCCAGCCGATGCACCTGGTAACGTGCCACCTCCAGCACCGGCATCCGCGCAAACGTCGCCATCATGGTCCGGTAGCGCTCCAGAAACACCGCCGCCGCCTCGCGGCAGTGCAAATTCTTCGATCCCGCCCCGCGCCCCGCCAGCACCAGGCTGGTCGCCATCCGCTTCACATCCCACTCGAACGGCCCCACAATCGTCTCGTCAAAATCGTTGATATCAAAAACCAGCCGTCCATCCGGAGCCGCAAACGCCCCCAGATTCCTGACATGCGCATCCCCGCATAGCTGATTGCAGATCCCGGTATTCGCAATCAGCGACAGGTCGTACGCCATCACCGGCACCGCCCCGCGAAAATACGCAAACGGCGACCCTGCCATCAATTGATTCTTCAACGCTACCAGAGCCGGCACCCGCCCACGCGTCGACGCCTCCAGCAACTTCAGCGGATTCTCCCGTCGCTGCTTCACATTCCACGTCTTGTGCGCCATGCGCCGCATCTGTTTGCGACACTCTTGCCCAAGCACAACCCGTTCCTTTGCATCCAACAGTCTCGTGATAGCCATCCATCCTCCCACTGAATTGCACCGAAGCTCTAACCTACAAGCCTACGCCCTTCAAAACAATCCACTCTCCCAACTTTCTCCCAGGTCCGCGATCCCCCGCGTCCTGCCGCCAGCGGCCCGTCACTCCCTTGATGTATTCTTGCCCCAACACTCCCGTCCATCCAGGCTTTGCGAGGTAGTATGCCCCACACTCGAACCACAGAACTCTCCCGGGTAGGGCCCTTCCTTGTCATCGCGGCTGTCATCCTCATCCTGTACTTCGCCCGCGATCTCATCGTTCCCTTCGCCTTCGCTCTCACCCTCGCATTCCTCCTCGCCCCAGCCGTCGCCCGCCTGGAGTCCCGCCGCATCCCTCGCGTCATTGCAGTCGCAATCATCGGCGTCCTCGTCTCCTCCATCCTATGCGCCGTCGGATACATCGTCGCCCGCCAGCTCCTCGACGTAGCCCGCAATCTGCCGGCCTACCGCCTCGACATTCAGCAGAAGATAGCCTCCGTCCACCTCCCCGCCGAAAAGTCCCTCTCCAACGCCGTCACCGCCGTCGAGGACATCAGCGGCGACCTCGCCGGCACAGCCAGCTCCACCGCGCCCGCGCCGCAGACCAATCCAGGAGAAGCCCAACCTGTCCGCGTCGTCGACCCCAACCGCACCCAGCTCCAGTCCACCGCCGAACTCCTCATGCGCTTCCTCCGCCCCATCGGAACCATCGGCGTCGTCATCGTCTTCACCATCTATCTCCTGATTAAGCGCGAGGAACTCCGCCACCGCATCCTCCTCCTCGCCGGCATGGGCCGTATCAATCTCATGACCCAGGCCATCAAGGACGCCGCCAACCGCATCAGCCAATACCTCCTCTTCCAGTCCGCCGTCAATGCAGCCTACGGAATCCTCTTCGGCTTCGGCCTCTTTCTCATCGGCGTTCCCAATGCCACGCTCTGGGGGGTCCTCGCCGCCATCCTCCGCGTCGTCCCCTACGTCGGAACCGCCACCAGCCTCGTCGTCCCTCTCCTTGTCTCCGTTGCGATCTCCTCCTCGTGGTGGCCGCAGCTCCTCATCCTCGGCCTCTTCCTCACCCTCGAGCTCACCTGCACCAACTTCGTCGAACCCTGGCTCTACAGCTCTCGCACCGGAATCTCCGCGCTCGCCCTCCTCGCCATGGCCATCTTTTGGACCCTGCTCTGGGGATGGCCCGGCCTCATTCTCTCCACACCACTCACCGTCTGCATCGTAGTCATGGGACGCTACGTTCCCCAGCTATCCTTCCTCCACACGCTCCTTGGCACCGACGCCGAGCTCTCCGCCGAAGCCCACTTCTACGAGCGTCTCCTCGCCATGGACCAGCAAGAGGCCCACGCCGTCGCCACGCGATTCCTCGAAAGCAAGTCACTCCTCGAGCTCTACGACTCCGTCCTCATCCCCGCCCTTTCCCTCGTCGAGCAGGACCGCCACCAGGGTCTCCTCGACGACGTCCGCAGTAACTTCTTCTTCCTCTCCATCGGCGAACTCATCGCCGAACTCACCGACTACCGCGAACCCAACTCATCCCCTGCCGCCGAAACACCCAGTCTTCCCTCAATCCCGAAACACCACCACGAATTCGCCGTCGTCTGCATCTCCGCCAACGATCAGGCCGACGAGCTCACCTCTCTCATGCTCGGCCAACTCATGGAGCGCACCTTCCACCAGACCCTCCTGCTCCCGGGCCACACTGTCGCCGGCGAGATACTCGACACCCTCGCCCGCGAACCCAACACTGTCATCTTCATCAACGCCCTGCCGCCGTTCGCGTTCTCGCAGGCCCGAGCCATCTGCCAACGCATCCGCTCCCACCTGCCCCACAACCGCATCGTCATCGGCCTCTGGAACCCCGGCGAAGATCCCGACCAATCCTCCGAACTCACCATCGAGCGCTTCGGCTCAGGCAAACCCACCGTCATCGTCAACTCACTAGCCCAGGCCATCCGCCAGGTCAACCACTGGACCCACCCCACCACCACCACCACCCTCCGCCCCCTCCCCCGCTAACGCAACCAACAGGGGGATGTGCACTCCTGTGCGCTACAAAAGAAACGCAAGGCACACAGACAATCCTGCCCGACCCTCATGCCCAAAAAAAATTGTCATTCTGCCCCTGAGCGCGTTCGAAGGGGGAAGAACAACCCCCGCATCTTCCTCGAATCGGCAAGCCCGCACTAAGCGCGCAGTTCTAGTTCTCGTTAGCCGAACAAATCGGGCGGCCCATCCTTCACGCTGTCGCGAAGGGTGAGTTATCGCCCCCTGAGCGAGCCGAACGGGGACCGCACTTTGTCCTGAAGCACAGTCTCCATAGCCAGCTCCTCAGGAGCAGAATAGACGCTCAACCTCACGCCTGGTCACCTAAAAAGACATTAAGGCAAAAGAAAGGGGCCAGGCAATCCATCGCCTGACCCCTTTTGTTTTAAAAACATTCAACCGCAAAATCGACCGGAGCGGAGCGAAAACGAAGGCTCCGCGTTCACTCAGGGCGCGGGAATCGTCTCCGTTGGCACAGTGCTTAGTTCACAGCCAGCCGCCGCCGTTCCTCCACACCATCCAGAGCGAGCCAAAGCGCCTTAGCCGCCCTCTCGCCTGCAGCCAACGCAGCCTCTTCCGCCTCCACACCACCCGAAGCCAGCTCCTTATCAATCAACTCTCGCCACACACTCGCATGAGCCACATCCGCCGTCTCATGCAGCGTGAAATACCTCACAGCCACACCCTCCGTCGCATAATGCTTCGCCAGCCCTTCCGCCTTCGTCGTAGCGATCGCCGGCACCTTCGACTCATACGCATACAGCGCAGCCATCGCCGAAGAAGCCTTCCCCTCCTGCATCAACTCACGGAAAGTCGCCATCAACGCAATCGTCTCCGGCTGCACCGCGCGCTGCTCTACCGCCTCCCGCGAACCGCCCATCCCCACCGCAAAATCCATCCAAAGATCGCTATGCGGACGCGCCGTCGCCGAATCCACACCCTCCTCCTCCGCCAGATTCCGCAAAACCTCGCGCCTCATCTCCCCATCCGGAAGCCGCGAGTGCAGCGCGCTCAAATAAGTCGGAAATGCCGACACATGATGCCAGTACTCCGCCGCATACTCCCGCAGATCCTCACGCGTCAGCTCGCCCTTCGACCACGCCTGATAAAACGGGTGCTGCAACAAGTTATACGGCGCAACGCGCTCCTCAAAACGGCTCCAGAACCCCGCATTCATCGACATCGTCAAACTCCATTCAGAAATTTCCCCGCGAACCGCAACCACACGGCGATGCATCGAGTTTATCCTTCTTTCCGTTGAAGAGCGAGAAGGGCAACTGCGCAACAAAAATCTTCGCCCTTTGTCGATTGAGCCAGCCCTCACCCGGCCTCAAACGGGCAGGAGACCCAGCCGAACCGGCTCAATCCACAAACTACAAATGATGCACATGACAAGTCACCGTTGGGCTCCATCCAGAACCGGCGCCATTGTTCATTAGCAGCGTGTACACATACGGAAACCCCGTAGCGGTCAGGGCTCCCGTAACCGAAACAACTCCGGAAGCGGCATTTCCGCTGCTCGAATTGCAGCCGTCCACAAAGTAATTCATATCGCCGTACGCCTTTGGCAATGTCGCAGTTCCAAAGCACGAAACAAGATCCTGGTACGCAGCAGGCCTGCAACCGCTAAAACTCCAGTACTGATCCGATCCACTCTCTTTCGAGCCGCCACACGGACGACTGGTCGTCGTAAGCATTCCCCCTGCGCCCGCCTGAACACAATTGCCCGAGGTCAACCCCGTGTCGGTCAGGTTCTTCGCCGCTACCGACACACCATTCACCGCCCCGGCAACATTCACGTTGCCCACAACAAGCAAAGCCTCTCCCTTACCCGCATAGAGTATGTGCGGATACAAGTGTCCACTTACTGAAGCGATGACCTGCGAATTTACGGTGTCATTGATCACATTCTTGTACGTGTTATACGGAACGTCCCACCCCTCAAGCTCAACCGAGGCATTCGAATTTGAAATTCTTACAGCGTCAGAATGACCCGGTACACCCTTCACATATCCTCCAATAACATGGAGCGAAGCCGGAGGCTCGAAGGAGCCGTCATTCGTAGGAAAAATCTGTATCGCCGGGTCCTGGTGAGCAGCAGTGGAGTAGCTTTCAGACTTCAACCCAATCAGCGTCAGGTTTGACCCGTTCAATCCGTTGAAATACACCAGCGAAGAACCATTGTCATCTCCGCCCACCCCCGCAATCGTTTCAGACTCCATCATCTTGTTGAACGAAAACCCATAGCGGCCATTCATGCTCGATTGCAGGTTGTAGTTGAGATGTTCTCCAGCGCTATTCCCCACAAACGAAAACCCATCCTGCGCCGCATGAAACACGCCGACATCATGAATACTCGAGTTCTCCCCCTGCTGACAAACTGTTATTCCATTTCCAACGCTGCCACCAGTACCCCAGATCGCGATAAAAGCCAGCTTCGTATTGTCCGCCCAGTAGGAGGAGTTACAGTTTGTTGAACCACCAGCCTCCAATCGAATAACATCTCCCGCCAGCCTCCTTGCTGCCGATAACACAGTTCCATTTCTGTTCCCCGCAATTGGAGGCCAGTCGGTCTTGGTCTGACATCCGTACAGACTGGAGCCTTCATTCATCACAATCGTTCCCATAACCCGGAACAGCCCACATGGCAGGTAAACAACAACGCCGCGCGGAATAGTAAAACCAGAAAGAATCGATCCCGTAGCGAACCCTTTGGCATCGACGATCCCGTTCGGCGGCGTGCCTAGGCTCGCAATCGCAGCAGCGATCCTCGCACCCATGTCGGCTCCGGGAAATTGGTCGGCATAGACAACCCCTTCCCCCCTGTTCGTATCCGCTGGCCGAGCAGTTGTCTGAGCAGAAGCCGGTTGATCCGCGCTCGTTTGAGACAATCCGACATTCGTCATAAGCACCACACAAAAAAGGACACCAACGTTTTGCAAGATCCGCATCGACGACTCCCTCACGGACGGCGAAGTAAATTTCAACCAAGTAGTATGACGTTCCGCACTAAGAAATCGACCAGCACAATCCAAACCGTCAAAGTAATTAGCGTTGAATACCACCGTTTGAAGTTGTCATTCTGACCTTGAGCTTGTCGAAGGGGAAGAGCCCCCGCATTTCGTCCGCATCACCCGATGATCCCACGCCGACAGTCCGATACCCCAACGAGCTATCCTGAAAACCTGCCGCCTGTCACTCAAACGTCCGCCCCATCTGCGCCGACACACCCAGCAGCGAAAAGAAATTCCCCGACGCAAACACCTTCCGCACCTGCTCCGCTCGTCCATCCACCACCAGCGACGTCGTCTCCGGCGAAACCGTCGAATACGCCGCAATCTGTTCGAAGCTCTTCTGCTGAGCCCGCCAGTCAAGATAGTCAAGAAACGTAGCCTCCGTCCCCTCCGGTATCTGCGGATGCGTCTCATAGATCCCGACAATACGATCCGCGCTCTGAAACGGAAGCGACCGCAGCAGCAGCAAGACTGAGGCTATCGAGCGGTCGACACCGAAATCATGGAACGCCATTAGTTCACTTTTGGGAACATCTGAGTTTTTGTTTCGTATTATCTTCGCGTAATTCACAGCGATGCCCTCTATAACTAGGACATGAGCAAGTTATCCGTACTCGAACTCTGCGCCGGCGCAGGCGGACAAGCTCTTGGGTTTGAGTCCGCAGGATATGATCACGCAGGATTGGTCGAATTGGATTCCCACGCCTGTCGAACTTTACGCTTCAATAGGCCCAAATGGGACGTTCGGCATGAGGATTTAAACGCCTTCGACGCCAAAGAGTTCAGAGGCATAGATGTCGTGGCTGCAGGCCTGCCATGCCCTCCGTTTTCCAAAGCAGGCAAACAACTTGGAAGCGCAGACGAACGAAATCTCTTTCCAGCCGCCCTAAGAATCATTGGGCAGGTACAGCCTCGTGCCGTTGTCATAGAAAACGTTCGTGGCATTTTGGATGCCGTGTTTGAAGATTACCGTAGATATATCGCTAACCAGTTGCCAGGTTATTGGACAGACTGGCATCTCCTAAACGCATCGGACTATGGCGTATCGCAGCTGCGGCCTCGAGTGAATTTCGTCGCAATCCGAAAGGGACTTGAACACAAGTTTCGTTGGCCCGATCCAATCGACAGTAAGCCCGCTACAGTTGGAGAGCTGCTATACGACCTAATGGCGGCTAATGGTTGGAGAGGAGCAGCTAAGTGGCGCGACGAAGCTTCTGAGATCGCCCCAACTTTGGTAGGTGGCAGCAAGAAACATGGTGGCCCCGATCTTGGTCCAACGCGTGCACGTCGTGCGTGGGCAGCGCTTGGCGTAAATGGAAGCACTCTCGCCGAAGATGCTCCTGAAAGAAATTTCAGTGGAATGCCAAGGTTAACTGTCCGCATGGCTGCTCGCATACAAGGATTCCCTGACGATTGGCAATTTGTAGGAGGAAAAACCGCAGCCTATAGGCAAGTTGGCAATGCATTTCCGCCTCCCGTTGCCCACGAGGTAGCAACACGATTACGCGAATGTCTTGAGAGTAGAGTGCGCATAAGACTCGCTAGCTAGGCTTCTGCACGACTCTTATAGTCTCCCTAGAATTTCGTTGGAAACCGACATAAACTCATCTCTCTTGCACGGCGGTAAGCCTGCTTTGGCAATCAGCTGCCTATTCGCCTTGCTCTGGCCAGACAGAATAAGGATTCCCTCAAGACCAAGCTGATCTCTAGCCCCCCCGTTTTTACGGAGCCGTTTCATCGGATCATCTTGCTGGGCAAGCGCAACTATGAGCTTTCGGGATATCGGCCTGCTCTGATACAAGCGAAATAGCATCGCTACCCGGTCAGTCCCACCGCGCGGACTCACGATTGCACGCCGTTGCTGTGGCTCGAGTCCGAGCCAAAAGTTGGAAGGATACGGAGCGTCTCTCAAAAGCCAGTGTGCGTTTGTTAGTTGCGCTTTCTTGATAGTCGTTTTTTGATCCCTATTCCGCCCAGGGTTTAATATTTCGGCTCGAATGAAAATCAACCCAAACGAACAAACCGCCTTGGTCTCGTTAGTACTAATAAGTATGCAAACGTGACCGACCGCCTCATTCGGGATAGTCCATGAAGACCCTATCGTGTTCTTTACATCCACCTCTACCCCGTCGATAAGTAGATCCATTTCGTCGCCGAACTCGACCCCCAGCGCATTGCGGAGAAGTATTTCAATCTTTGTACCAAGGTAGGTTTTCTCCGTTGATTGAATCTCATCCAACGTGAAACGCTTAGATCGTGCAGGGTCAATTACTTCGTCGATAGCTTGACGAAGCAATGCTGGAATTTCTTCCTCGAACTTCGCTTTCCCTCCGGCGCTTTCATAAATTGCAGCCTCCAAACGAGTAAGCAGTGCATAGTCACAATGAGATTCGGAAAGCCGTAGAGGTAAAAGAATTGTCATCGCCTAGAAGTATCGCATTCCTGATAAGATTTGCCGTCTAATCACGACGACTGACAATAAATAATGTGGACCAACTAGACCCAAAACGTCGTTCAGACAACATGCGGCAGATTCAGCACAAGAACACCAGGCCTGAACTGATCGTCCGGCGAATTGTGACTAGACTCGGATATCGATACCGTCTACATGTTAAGACTCTTCCCGGCAAACCTGACTTGATGTTCCGGCGCATTAGGCGAGTGATATTCGTGCATGGTTGCTTTTGGCACCAGCATAGTGTTTGCCGCGAGGGGCGCATCCCGAGTTCCAAGACTGAATATTGGAGTCCCAAACTCTTACGCAACATCGAGCGTGATAAATCGCATCTTGCGGCTCTTTCAGCTTCGGGGTGGCAAGCACTCATCATTTGGGAGTGCGAACTCAGTGATCCGGATTTACCAGAGCGGATCAAGTCTTTCCTGAATGTCGGCGCATCGGAGTGAGGCGCAGCCGCAACGACTGAATTGCTTTCTTCCAGCCAGCCACAATTTCTATCGGATGACCAATAGATCAAGCATGCCGATCCAACCTGGCCCGCACCTCAGCGCACGTCAAGCTGCCCCTTAATACCGGCAATCCGTTCTTTGATTACCGCAATGGACTCGCCCCACGTCTTAAACGTCTCAGTCGTGTACCCAGCGTCGAACGTTCGCGGATGCGGCTCCTTCGCAGCTGACCTGCTCTGCGCTTCTCGCAGCCGATCCTCGAAGTACGCCAACCGCTCCCTCAGATTCTTCTCGCTCACCAGCCAAGGCTACCATTCAGCGCGCAGCAAATCGATCATCGACCGCAGCTGCTGCTCCGACAGACTCGCATAATAACGAACCTGATCCGGTTGGTCAGCATCTTCGCAAATAAGATAGGTCAGATTAACGAGACCCTCAACGAGGTCGGTGGTCTGCGCAAGGAAGACTTTGTGTTCCATCGCCCGTCCCTCAGTCTTCTTTGATTAGCGTCCGGCTGAAAGCCTCAACACATGCGATGCAACTCCCCTAACCCGAGATGCACCGCCACTTGCCACCACCCGCAAAATCAAAACCGGAATCCACCCCATCAAAGCCCGCCATTGATTGCCGTCCGGAGGGGCCTGTCGTTGTTTGGAGGGTCACTGCCGATTTCCCCATCCACCAACACAGGAAGCACGCCTTCAGGCGTACCGAAAAGCCGCGCCGCAGGCACATACTGCTCTGCCCTGAGCAACGTCGAAGGGCCGCAGGCGTAACCACTGAATTGCTTTCTTATCTCAGGCAACAATTCCGATTCAACCCACAACCCTGACCCGCCCCAACTCTCGCACCGTCATCCCCAAAACCGGATGCACCCATTCCGGCGCAATCTCTGCCAACGGTTCGAGCACAAACCGCCGCGCCTGCATCTCCGGATGCGGCAGCGTCAACTCCTCCGACCACAAAACCCAATCCCCATACAACAACAAATCAAGATCAATCACACGAGGCCCTTTCGTCACAACCCCCACGCGCTCTCGACCCATCGCCCTTTCCACCCCAAGCAGCCCCCGCAACAACGCCACCGGCCCCAACTCCGTTTCGAGCAACAACGCCCCATTCAAAAACCGGGGCTGCTCCAGGAACCCCACCGGCTCCGTGTCATAAAACGACGAAACCGCCCCCACCTCACCTAACTCCCCGATCCGCCGAACCGCCTCGCGCAGATTCGCCTCACGGTCCCCAAAACTTGACTTAAGATTCGACCCCAGAGCCACCGCCGCCAGAGTCCTCATCCCCACACCCAGGCAAAACCCCGTGCCGTAATCACCACGTTATGACCACGAATTTGCACTTAAAAACCACGTTATGACCACAAAAAAACCACGAATTTACGACACAATTGCCGGTTCCAGATGCCCCAAAACACCCTCTTTTTCGGGCACTTCATCATACCCATGAGCCAGCTCCCAAGCCGATCTGTCCCTCATAAGCCGTTGTACAAGAGCAGTATGCATTGCATGCCCTGCCCTCTCCGCTACCACCCGACCCTGTATCCGGCGCCCCGCCAACGCCAAATCCCCAATTAAATCCAAAACCTTATGCCGGACAAACTCATCCTCAAACCGAAGTGGCCCATTTTCAACCCCTTGCGACGACAAAATAATCGCACACTCAGGCCCCGCCCCCCGAATCAACCCCATATCCCTTAATTTATTTTCATCCTCCTTAAACCCAAAAGTCCGCGCCGGAGCAATGAAATTCACGTAATCCCCCGTCGCGAGGTCACCCGTAAACCTCTCCACTCCAATAGGTTGCGGAAAGTCGATCGTATACTGTATTCGATACCCCGATCCCGGATACACCCCAATAAACTTCGATCCCTCCCGAACCTCCACCTCTTTTAAAATCTTTAAATACTCCCGTTTCCGCCTCTGCCGCTTCAACCCAACCCGTTCAAATGCTTGCACATACGGCAAAGCACTCCCATCCAGGATCGGCACCTCAAGATTGTCCACCTCGACAATCACATTATCCACCCCGCACCCAATTAAGGCGGACAACAGATGCTCAGTCGTTGAAATCAAAACACTTTGCCGCATCAAACTAGTTGCATAACTGACCTTTGCCACATTGCGGCCTACAGCTGCAATCTCAAAATTATCTAAGTCTGTGCGTCTAAATACGATACCCGAACCAGCCGGTGCCGGAATCAACCGCATGAAGACAGGCGCTCCGCTGTGCAAGCCGATGCCACTGAACTCTATCTCCGCCCGAATTGTCCGCTCAAAATGAGCTTCCAAGGCCACGAACCGACGTCTCCAGTAAAACCATCGCTTATATCTTACTGGTTACATGGAAACTGACAATGTGGCAATTGCGCCACAATTCTCTTTTGGATTGACCACTTTTTGCCGCGCAGAAACCGGAACTAATTCATTTGACTGCTATAACATCCGTCTATGGATCTAACAGGGATTTTTAATCACGTATATCATAAATATGATTGGACTCGCGCGGCTCTCCAGACACTTGTACAGCAGGAATCGCCAAGTGAAGACCGGCAAGCGGTTACGGCTGCAATGACCTTGGTCGAACATTGGTCTCGCGAGAGGGGAGCACGCGTCAAATACCATAGGCAACGCGCTTTCGGAGATGTGCTCGAACTTCATTTCGGCCCATTACGCTCGCGGAAGAAACCTGTTCTTCTGCTAGGGCATCTCGATACAGTCTGGTCGATGGGAACTCTGGCAAAGATGCCTTGGCGCGAAGCCGAAGGGCGCTTTTGGGGGCCAGGTGTTCTGGACATGAAAGCTGGGGTCGTGATGGCGCTTGCAGCACTCAACACACTGCATGAATTGAAGTTAGACCGACCGGCGACGTTACTTCTGAATAGTGAAGAGGAAGTGGGTAGCCCGATTTCTCGGGGAATCACGGAGCGACTGGCGCTCCAATCGGCCGCTGTCTTCGTCCTTGAGCCTGCTCAGGGGCTTGCTTACAAGACGGCCCGTAAAGGCGTGGGTCATTATAATGTGCAGGTTACGGGAGTTGGCGCACATAGTGGAGTGGATTTTGAACGCGGTCACTCTGCCATTCTCGAACTTGCGAAACAGGTTCAAACCATCTCCAATTTCACGAATTTAGTGCGAAAATTGACGGTAAATTGCGGTGTTTTTGCTGGTGGAACACGGTCCAATGTGGTCGCTTCGCAGGCCCACGCCGAAGTCGATGTACGGATCGCGAAGGCAAGAGATGCAGCTTATGTCGAAAAGCTGTTTCGCAGCCTCAAAGTCTCCGACCCTCATTGCACACTCACAATCACCGGCGGGATCAATCGACCACCGATGGAGCGCAAAGCAGGGACGATTGCGCTGTTCAAAAAGGCGCGGGCTCTCGCGGCTGAACTTGGCTTCGTTCTCGAAGAAGCGGCGACAGGAGGCGGTTCTGATGGTAACTTCACCGCGGCGCTGGGTGTGCCTACGTTAGATGGCATGGGAGCAGTTGGTGATGGAGCTCACGCCTCGCATGAGTCTGTCCTAATCGAGCATCTTGTTCCACGCACAGCTTTGCTCGCAGCGATGATTGCCAGCGTGGAGTAGACGAGATGATCTATGGTTTGTCGATCGCGCGCGGATCATCCGTCACCGCCAGAAGAGCGATTGTGCGCGCAATTGGAAGCCCCATGACGTTGAAGTAGCAGCCCTCGATCCGTGGAATCCATCGCGCAGCATAGCCCTGAATAGCGTAGGCTCCGGCCTTGTCGAGAGGCTCGCCGCCGGCAATATATTGGGCAATCTCCTTATCGTTGATTTGATTGAACGTGACCTGAGTTATCTCTACGTCACAAGCGGTTCCGTGGGCGGTAATAACGGCCACGCCTGTAAGAACAGCGTGGGTGCGTCCGCTGAGCAGTTCCAACATTCGCCGGGCGTCGGCTGCATTGGAGGGTTTGCCCAAAATCTGGCCTTCCACGACGACGCATGTATCTGCGCCCAGCACGACGAGCGGATCCTCCGCCGCATCCAATGACTGATTTGCGTTCCAAACTGCCTGGGCCTTCTCTTCCGCCAGTCGTTGTACATAGGATGCTGCGGCTTCGTTCGGCAGCACGTCTTCGTTGATATTGGCGGCAGTCGCAGTGAAGGTCAAGCCGGCCTGAGAGAGCAGTTCATGGCGACGAGGAGAGGCAGAAGCTAGGATTAACATCTCACGTTTGAGAGTAGCGGTTGAGGCGCCGGTTGGGCAAAACTGGCATACATCATCGCAACGTCCGGCGCTACCCCTTCACGTCCTCGATAGAAACGTGAGCCTCCATTACGTGTTTGTTTCCGAGTGCGAGCGTGATGGCGTTTGCAGCAGCGTTCACCGTTTCAACAGCGACAAACTCATGCCATTCTGTGGGATCCATATCAACCAACTTCGCTGCACCAGACTCCCATGGATTCCACACAACCGTGGTGTTAGAGCCGGTCTTCGCTACATTGATACGACGTTTGTTGCCAGCATCGTGAAGGATGCAGGCGCTTGCGGTGTTGAGATAGACACGGTCTGTCGGCTCTGTGATGACGATTGCACCGTGCTGCACCTTCGATTGGAAATTATCATTCTTATCCAGATAACTTACGCCTTCCAGGCCATTGATAGTGATCTCGTGAATGTCAGAGACGGCATAGTAGGTATGAAGCGCCTCTTCGAAGACAAGAGGTGTTGTAGCATCGTTGACTACAGTGAGTTGCATCGTTAGCGTGCGGCCGATGGTGAGTTGATACGCAAGCCGAAAGTCATCAAAACCAAGGTTACGGCTGATCTCGGTAGGTCCCAGCGTGAAGGTCATGTGCAGATCGTCGCCTGCAAGTGCGGCGAAGGCGAGTGTCCAATCCTGAATGCGCGCGAAGCCATGAGATGGCCCCGTCTTTCCGTCGTGTCTGGTGGCGAACCAAGGAAAAGCTATTGGAACGCCGCCACGAATTGGTTTCCCGGGCACAAACTCGCTCTTACGACTGACGAAGATGGCGGGTCGCTGTCCACTCGGCTGCCATGCAGTCACGTGGGCACCCTGAAGGTAGACGGTGGCAGTCGCGTGAGGCGTAGTAATGTCGGCATGAATAAGTCCGCTGGCGGTCGCATGAAAGGCGAGAATGCCGGGCAGACCAAAATGATCGTTCAGCTGAGTAAGGTCCAAGGTTTTATCTCCGCAGTCTCTTGGTTCCAGTGTATTCGGAAAGCCACGTCATTCTCTTGAAGGGGGTTGTGGCGGGGTCTTCATTAGATCAATCAATAATTTGTTAAACCGTGGCAGATCAAGATCAGTTTGGACATGAACGAGCTGTAGATCGAGCGAGGGTTTGTTGCCCGCAGTCCACGAAAGAGTGTCTCCGTAAGACGGCCCGCGACTAAGATCGACGTCGACGTATAGATCCTTCGCTCTCGTAATGATCGCTGGATCGAGCCATGCCGCAGCAGCAAGTTCATCCCAGCAATAGGAGAACCGATCCGTGTAGGTTGCAAGATACTTTGCCCCGGGGTTAGGCGAGCGGGCGATATCGTCAAGCATCGCCTTGGTGAAGCTTGTCTTGACGGAGATATCGGTGGTGGTGAGGTCGATGCGAGGCCAGTGCGCTCGAAGCGTAATGTGCGCGGCCTCTGGGTCGAACCAGAAGTTGAACTCGTGGCGGGGGTTGTTGGCGAACTCCGGATCGTCGGTCTGTGGGCTCAGGCTGCCGCCCATGATGACGATGCCCTTTGTCTGCTCGGCGAATTGCGGATCGATGGAGATGGCGAGCGCAATGTTCGTCAGCGGGCCTGCCGCATAGATGGTCACCTCATGTGGGTGTGCGCGGACCTGTCGAATCAGGAAGTGAGCGGCGTCTTCTGTTAGAGGCTTGAGAGTCGGTTCGCCTTCGACAAGTCTGGGTACTACATAAGGTCCGTGATAAGACTTACTGCTCTCGTCCGACGAAACAATATCTGCCCAGGCACCGTACCAGGGAAAGGTTCCGTAGAGCTGCCGCAACAGCTTTGATTCCTGCTGAGTCCGAACGAGTGGGAAGATCGCTCCTGGAACGACGGGAACATCGGTGCGATGGATGAGTTCGAGCATGCGGAGTGTGTGCTGGACTTCTTCCGGCTCCCACGCATCGCCGGTGACCATCGTGATACCGAGCACCTCGGCCTGCGCCGATTGCAGCAGAACCATCATGGCCATCTGATCGGTACCGGCAGGTCCGGCGCCGTCCTGATCGATGATTACCATGCGCCTGGCCTGTGCGGCTGCGACTGAAGTAACGACAGCAGCGAGGAGCAGGCAGATTAGTTTGTACCTTCGGATCATGGTGAAGACAGAGTAGCAGCCAAAGAGGGATTCGGCGTCAGAGACCACGCCAGCAGCCTTTATGCTTAAGGCATCATGCGTCAAACACCCCTACGTCTGCTGGTCTATGTTGTACTACTGTTTTCTGCAGCCCGAACCGCCTCTGCGATCGAAGTGCAAGTCTCGGCCCAGGCCCTGGAACGCACTCTCCGAACGCAGCTCTTCAGTGGGCCACAGGGCCGCTACTACATTCGCGGTGACGCCACATCGGCGTGTTACGTCTATGCGGAGTCACCGCACGTGACCTTCGTGCAGGAGCGCATCGTGGTCCGCGTCCATGCAAAGGCGAGGCTTGGCACGGCAGTGCATGGGACATGTATCGGCGTCTCGCTCACGACGGATACCGACGTATCGCTGATTCCGGAGGCCGAAGAGGAGAGTGTAGGATTTCGCGACGCACGGATCGAGCGGCTTAGCGAGTCGAAAGAGTTGAATTTTCTACTGGAGCCATTCTTGAGCCACAAGCTGCCGGCACAGATGAAGGTGAACGCAGCGACCCTGATGCGGCTGCTGCTCAGCCGATCAACCGAGACGACCGGTTATGCGCTCTCTCTGAACTCGCTGAAACTTCACTCGCTTCTGGTCGAAGGAGATTCTCTGGTAATGGATGCCGATGCTACTCTGAAGGTAGATTGAACGAGGCTTCGTTCGCTACTGCGGAGTTGTCGGGGTAGGAAGTGGGCGTCTGGTTTCAATTGCTCCTGGAAGGTCGCCAGGAGCGGTTCCCGAGGCCGGCTCCACGGTCTTGGTCGGCGTCTCGCCCGGCACTATGTCTACAGTTGCGTCCTTCGGTGCTTTGAATCGCCCGTCGGTGAGATAAGCCACCACCAGGCCGGCGGTCACCTCCGGCGTCAACACCGCCAGCGGCAACACATACTTCTTCGACTTCACTACCGACTCGACCACTCCGTCAATGGGATGGCTGCGTTTGATACTGCCTGGCACCTGCGGGATCATAAACGTGGAGAACGTTAATTCAGGATGATGATCCGCATACTTCGTGAGTGACCGCGCCACCTGCTTTGGCGTCGTAATGCCAAGATCGACGAAGACGTTCCGGTGCACGCTGTGCGGATAGTAAACATTCAGCAAGGTTCGCGAAAAATCAGCGCAGTTGTGAAACAGCAGATTGAAGTTGCCTTCGTTCCTGCTGTCGTTGTACCTGTTCATGAACTGCTCGTCTTCGTCTGCCGTAGTCTGGATTTGGAACCCATAGATTCTGCGATCGTACGACGCTCCGATCAGTTGCGTCCATTCACCCCCGGGTGCCTCGCCTTCCTTTTTCCCTTCGGCTATATCTGGTGCGTAAGCCAAAAGATGATTGCGCCGGTACCGGTCGCGCAGGCTAACTTCGAGCCCTGCATCGGCGGTTACAGGTACGTCCTCCACGCGCTCTACTGCATACAGATATGGCACAAGTGGAATCGCCAGCCAGTCGTAGCCGTCGATCTTGTGATATCTGCTGATTACTGCGCCCGGTTCACCCAGACGACACGGCCGTAATCGCGTGGGCGACTCTGCACAGATATGGTTTAGGTAGATTGCTGCGTGTCCTGTTGGATTGAAGGCGCCGAACTCGCCGTAAGGTTCCTCCATCAATAATGCGGCGTCGGCTCGCGCTTTCAGCCCGCTCAGTGCTGACGCAACCATCGCTAATGCCGTAAAGGCAACGCGTATCTTTCCCGTCATTCCGAACCTTTCAGAGCCCATACTCGCCAAATCTTTCCACCCACCAAAGATCAGTTAATACTCTGTCTAACACTTATTTTCGCAGACATGTTGCGTCAACTTTGCTCAAATTGCCACGGGGTGGGGGCGAATACGACAAGAAATGCCTGTCCGTTGGATGACAACCGACAGGCGCTGCGTTGGTCGATGATCAATCGAAAAGGAGTTAGAAGGAGAAGCGCGCTCCAAACTGGAATTGCCGCGGATCGTATGCTGCTGTCGGGGTGCCGGCAGCAGTGTAGAGAAGATTGACATCCAGCGTATTGTTTTTGTTGATCAGATTGAAAACATCGGCGGTCACCTGCAACCCGATCTCGTGCGAGAAGGTGAAGGTGCGGGCGATGCGTAGATCGGTAAAGACCGTGTAAGGTTTCACGCCTGCGTTGCGAGGCAGGTCGCCGGAGTAGTAGCTGCTGGCGGGGCCTGCACTAGCGGGAGCATCGATGTAACAGGGAAGATTGAAAGCTCCAGTGGGGGAGTACTTCGAAAGAACGGGAGCTGTGCCGCAACCCGTCACTCCACTATTCAGAGCCACCGCGTTCGGACGGTCGGTTAATGGATCGAAGTCGAAGTTGGTGTCCGTTCCAGTGAGAATGTTGAACGGACGGCCTGAAGAGACCTCGAAGATGGGTGCAACCGTGAACCCGGAGAAGACGGCGGGTACAAAACCCGACCCACCAATGTGGCCTGAGTTGAAGACTCCCGACAGAACCAGACGATGACGCTGGTCGAAGGTGGAGTTACTGCGCTCAGCATTCGGAGCGAAGTTGCTCTGCGGCGCATCTGAGGTAGAAACGACATCGGTTGAATCGTCGATGGCGTGCGACCAGGTATAGCTGACCAGGAACTCATAGTTTTGAGAGAAGCGTTTCTTGAGGTTCACGCTTAGCCCGTTGTAATCGGAGGTTCCGGTTGTGAGGTTGGGAGTCATATCGCCGAAGGGGACAGGAAGTCCCTTGCCGAGTCCATCTGCGAAGGCGATCTCGCTGGCTAGAGCGACGCACTGGCCGCCCCCGACGGCAGGATTTGCAAGGAAGGTCGCAAGCGAGGTGTTGAGGCCGGAGGGGCGGAAGAAGTTCAATAGCGGGGGAGCCACATAAGGTCCTGTAGGACCAACTCCGCAGGGATTGACTCCGCTTGCCGTCGCTACTGTCAGCGGATTGGACGTTGGATTGGCTGTAGCGGGCGGCGCGGTGCCGGCCTTCACCGCATTGACGGCATTGCGCCAGTTGGCGATCAGAAGCTGCGGATTCACCGGGTTCACATTGATGGGGCGATTGAGATGCCGTCCACCGGTCGAGTTATACGCGATGTTCAAAGAGATGTCGTGGCCCATGTCCTGCTCGATGCCAAAGGAGATCTGCTGGACGTAAGGCGTCTTAAAGTACAGGTCGGCAGGAAGTCCCGATGGCAGGATTGCGAGAGGGAAACCTTCTGCGAGAAAGTTCTGATTGACGAACACTGAGTTGGAATTATCGGGATCGAAGCGCTGTTGGTTCGCGAGATAGTTTACTCCGGCCGCGCTTGCCCCAAGACAGTTGGCATTGCCGAGCGATCCCTGGAAAGCATTCGTCGCATTGAGATTGAGGGGACTTGCCCCGGCGTTGGGTGCGCCTGCGACACAGGGAGAGCCGCCAGCGAGAATCACGAGCGGAACAGTCGTCGAATTGAAGCCTGTCGATTGCGATTCCAGATTGCCGGGCGCGCGATCGTAAAAGATGCCGTAGTTAGCGCGAAGAATCGTCCTGGCATTGCCGAAGACGTCATAGGCTACACCAATGCGCGGCGCAAAGTTGGTTGGCTGCAGACGTATTCCCTGACGAATCCCATAGGCACGCTCCGCTGCTGTTGTATTCGCGTTGAGCCCGAGCCTTGTTGGAAAGGCCTCGATGTCATAGCGCAATCCGGCATTGATGGTGACCCTCCTCGAAGCGCGCCAGCTATCCTGAAGAAATGCACCCAATACCTTCAGGTCGTATTTATCGCTCGTGTTGCCGATACCCTGGGCAAATGACTGCGGAATCCCAAGCCCATACGCCTGAATCGCAGAGAACCCCGGAAGCCCGACGAGCGCCGGCGAAACATCGGTGCTGTTGAGCGAGCCAAAGCTATAGTCGCCGCCGCCATACAACTGGCCCTGCAAAATGTTGATCGGGATATAGCGCAGATCGATTCCTGTCTTGAACGTATGCGCGCCGCGGGTGTAGGTGAAGTTGTCCTGCAGCTGATTCTGATCTTCAATGCGGTTGACGACTGAAAAAGGCGTCTTGCCGAAGTAGGCAAATCCCGGAATATTCACCGCCGTGCTGCTGCCGCCGGGTGAGCTGCTGTTCGCGAAGAGAACCGGATGCCGTGCGAACTGGAACCGCAGTTCATTCACTTTATTGCTGCCGAAGATCATCGTGTCCTGTACGGCGATCGCCCAGTCATGTAAGCTCTGCGTTGCCGTGCGTGAGAACGAATTTTCGCCCAGGTTCTGGTTCGCGGCGCTCTCCTCGATGCCGCTGATGAAGCTCGGGCTCGCACTCCCATGTAGCGCGAGCTGCTGATTCGCTGTCAGTTTGTGGTCGATACGAAGGGAATAAACCTCGGTGCGCTCGGAGATAGGGAAGTTCCCGATGAGGCTATTCAGCGGAACGAAGGATGTCGGCAACGTCTGCCCGGAGGTAACAAAGTTCTTCGCCCCGATCGTCGGTTGCAGAAATGCCGGATTCTGACCCGTCGTGGCAATCGACGACGCCGACCCGACCAGCGAAATGTACTGCTGAATCCCGGGCGTGTTCGCTGGAAGCTGCGGGTTCTGCAAAAATGCCTGCTGGTCCGGAGTTCCCTGCACCGTCAGAGCGCCCGCAGGAGCACCGAAGAAGCGGCTGACATCGATGCTGGTCAACCCGAAATTGTTTGCGCCGATGTCGGAAAATCCAGTCTCCTGCCGCCGAGTGATCTCCGTTGAGAAAAAGTAAAAAGTCTTATCTGGAATGATCGCTCCGCCAATCGTGAATCCTGCCTGCACCCGGGTATACGCCGGCTGGTAGACGGTCGAAAACGGGTTCGTCGCCTGGATGTACCGATTGCGCAGAAAACCGTAGGCGCTGCCGTGCGTCCTGTCGGTTCCGGATTTGGTTACGATATTCACGACTCCACCGGAAGCGCGGCCATACTCGGCGGCGAAACCGTTCGTGATGATCTGGAACTCCTGCACTGCGTCCTGCGAGACTGTTGTGCGGGTGCCACCGGAGATGTAGTCGCCTGCGTCGGCACCGTCGATGTTAATCGAGTTCGAACGGGCACGCACACCTCCAAAGTTCAGGCCCGATGTCGGAATTGCGCCGATCGAAGGCGCCGCGTCACGCGCGATTTGCGAGTTAGTCAGGGTGAAGCTGATGTAGTTACGACCGTTCGTCGGAAGGTTATCGATGCGAAGCTGATCGATGGTGGTTGACTGTGAGCTGCGCTCTGTTTCGATAATGTCCGCGCCTGTCGTAACGCTGATCGTCTCACTTCCGTTGACGGATAACTGAAGGCGAAGCTCTGCTCTCTCGCCGACAGTCAGCACAACGTTGCTCTCGTTTAGCTTCGCAAACCCGGGAGCGGCCGCATTGACAACATAGGTGCCAGGAGGCAGAAGTAGGAGCTGGTAGTTGCCCTGGCCGTCACTGACGGTCGAACGCGAAAAGCCTTTGGAGGCATCGGCAATGGTGATGGTGGCGTTGGGAATCACGGCGCCACTAGGGTCGTTGACAGTTCCGTGAAGCTCAGCAGTGGAGATGTTCTGGGCTTGCAGGCCGGCTGGAAAGAGACACGCAAGCGTAAAGATGGCGGCGAGAGCGATTGCGAAGAGATGACGCGAAGCACGAGTCAACATGGAGGATGCTCCCTATGCGATGAACCGGCGATGTTCGTTTCACGACGGCCCGGCAGATAACTTTGATAACGCGATGTTCTACATGAATGACCATTCAGTACGCAAGAGGGAGACGCTAACCACGGATATACCGAGCCAATTCATGGCACCGTATGACGCCGCCAGGCCTCTTTCTTGTGACTTTCTTCTATTTTTGTGCGCTGCCAGCCATCATCCAGGTGGCATCTGTCCTTGTGGACAGACATTCAGCAACGGGCAAGAGGGACAACGCGGATGGTGCACTGTGCAAGTACGCTGGCCATGAATCTTGATCAGGGTGTGATGCTCATCGAGCATGACGGGGGACCAATCCGACGGAGCCATATCCATCAGACGCGTCTCCGTCTCGCGTGCATCCATCCCCTTTGCCACGAGTCCCAGCCGCTCCGTCACACGCAGATGGTGGCCATCGATACAAAGCGCTCGCCGGCGAAGTGAGCTGAAGTTCACCACCGCGCCGCTGGTTTTTGAACCGACTCCATCGAAGCGCTCCAGCCACGAGCGAATCTTGTCTGTGCGATAGTTTTTTAGAAAATCGAGAGAAAGTATTCCGCATTTCTGTGTAATTTGCTCGAGAGCTTGCTTCAGATGTACAGCCTTCCTCTCAGAAAACGTAATTGGATGGATTGCCTCTTCGATCTCCGCAACGGACGCATCCCGCAGCCTCTCCCAACTGCCGAAATGCGATTCCAGATGCCCCACTACTTCATAGGTAACTTCCGTTTTAGTACGCGAGGAGAGCAGGGAATAGATGAACTGCTTCAACGGATCCCATACATCGCGCTCTGGCGGCTTGCCGTAAAACATAAGCAGTCGCCTATGAATCTCTTCAAGACGTGTGTCCTCAAACAGCATCATCGACTGCTCATTTTATTCACTATTCGCGAAAAGCTTTTAAATGCAATCCAACCTGAGATCTCAGTTCCGGGTCACGCCAATCTCGGTGCCAGCCGATGTCCGGAGGCCCCACGCCATCCGTGGCGTATTGTGCGCGATCCCCACGCGGCCGTCAGGTCCCAGCAGAATGATCCCGCCGTGGCCACTCAGTCTGCTGAAGAGGTAGGCGATTGCCTCCTGTGCTGCTTGCTCTGGACTGGCACCAACAGCGACGCGGTCTACAGCCCATTTGCCGAGTACCAGCTTCATGATCGGTTCGCCCCATCCCGTCAGCGACACTGCGGCCGTGCGATTATCTGCATAGCAGCCGCACCCGATCAACGAAGAGTCTCCGACACGTCCCGGAGCTTTGTTTAGGGTTCCGCCTGTGCTCGTTCCTGCGGCGATATTTCCGTGGGCGTCCAGTGCGACCGCACCGACCGTGTCGTGCGAAGCCAGACTCCCCGAGAATGTCTCGTCGGGCAGCCCCGCCCGCTCGGCAGCCTGCGCCTTGTAGAGCCGCTCCTGCTCTCGCGGAATGACCAGTTCCGTGTTATCGCAGAGCGTCATTCCGTGCTGCCGGGCAAACCGTTCCGCGCCGGTTCCGACAAAATACACATGCGGCGACTTATCCAGCACCAGCCGCGCTGCCCGAATCGGATTCCGGAGATGCTCTACGCATGCGACGCCGCCGGTGCGGAGGTTTTCTCCGTTCATTAGCAGGGCATCCAACTGCACCCGTCCGTCCTGGGTCAGGAACGAACCTCGTCCGGCATCAAAGGTCTCGTCGTCCTCCATCACGGCAACTGAGGCCTCAACTGCATCGACGGCGCTCGCACCCTTTTCCAGAAGCGCATACCCAACCGCAAGAGCATGGGAAACACCGTCTTCGTGGGCAGCTATCGCATCATCGGGCATCGCCCACGCGCCACCATGAATTAACAAAACTGGTTGTGTCTTCATTGCATCTCAAGTTTACGGGAGTTTTTGCGGGAATGCCCTCCAGCGTTATTGCCGCGATGTCCTATAATGCCGACACCCAAGTCCTGACTCTTGTTTACCGAGGAAACCAAGGTACCTACCGCTACTTCGACGTGCCGCCGGAAGAGTATGACGCTTTTCGCAGCGCATCTTCCAAAGGGACTTATCTCAACACGATTTTCAAGGCCAAGCAATACAGATATGAGCGAAAGCGTCATCCATCAAATCGGAATCAAATCTCTCAAAGTAGTTGAGAGACGGCCACCTCAAACGAGTTCTGGAGAAGCACATTGCAAAGATAATCGCTGAAGTAATCGTCGAAACGCTGAAAGGCTTTCGCTCTATATGGCCAGCAAATTTTGGCTGATCTGTACTTCTCCGTACTTACTTCGCCTGCGCCAGCAGCTTCCTGCGTTCGGTCTCCAGGTACGTGTACCGGATGCGGTGGATCACCGTCAGCGTAGAAAATAGTGCAAGCACCCAAAGGGCGGGAGCCATAACTCCCCACCGGTTACACAGCGCGCCCAAGATCACGCAGACAATCCGCTCGGGGCGTTCCATAAACCCAACCTTGCAGGTTCCGATCAGGGCCTCGGCTCGCGCGCGAGTGTAGCTCACCATCACGCATGCCGTCATCACAAACCCCACCAGCCCAACGTAAAACAGCCGGTTGCCCCGCGCATAGAAGATCAGCAATCCGAAAAAGATCGCTACATCTGAGTAGCGGTCCATTACCGAATCGAAGAACGCCCCAAACACCGATACCTGGTTCGTCTTCCGCGCCACCCGGCCATCCACCATATCGAAGATGCCGGCCCCGATAATGATCAGGCCTGCGTATAGAAACATCCGGTTGGCATTGTTGGCGCGGGCGAACCCAAAGAAACACGCTGCAATGATATTGATCACCAGCCCGATAAATGTCAGCATGTTCGGGGAGATGCGGGTCAGCGCGAGGCCGTTCACGATCTTCTGCAGCAGCCAGCCGCTGCCCTTGCCGAATGCGCTTGTCCAGGTCAAAAACTCTTCCTCCGGGGAAACCCCGTCCTTGCCGCTT
This sequence comes from Edaphobacter sp., assembly GCA_050012935.1. Lineage (GTDB taxonomy): Bacteria > Acidobacteriota > Terriglobia > Terriglobales > Acidobacteriaceae > Edaphobacter. The sequence goes on from JBEKGF010000006.1 coordinate 133,529, forward strand.
TCTTTGATAACATGCCCGCGAGCTACGTTGCTAATTTTCCGGAGCGTCGTGAATGGTCAGCAGCCTGAGAATCTCAAGCTCGCGCTTGCCATTCGGCGTGATCACCGTTGCTACATCACCAACCTGCTTGCCCAACAGCGCGCGTCCTATTGGCGAGGTCGTCGAGATCAGGCCCTTCGCCACGTCTGACTCCTCGCTCGTCACCAATTGGTACTTAATCTCCTCATCCTTACTCGAGTCAAACACCGTAACACGCGAGCCGAAGCCGACCTTGTCATTGGGAATATTGACCAGGTTCACCATGGCCAATTCACCCATCCGCTTCTTCAACTGGCCCAAACGTGCATTCACGAATACCTGGCGCTGCTTGGCCATGTGGTATTCGGCGTTCTCGCTCAGGTCACCCAAGGCAACGGCTTTCTTGATCTCTGCGGGTAATTCGGTTGTCAGCTCGTGTTCGAGCAATTTAATTTCTTCAGCGAGCCTTTTCATTACTTCTTCTGGCATTGGGCCTTCCGGGCATTACTTAGCATGCGCACAGATGCTCGCGCAGCGACGCGTTGAGGTGAAAGTACGATTATACGATGCGTGGACGCCAAAATCCCCCTCCGGGCAGATCGTCGCGCCACCTGTGTGGTCGCTTACGGACGGCTCCGCTGGTTCGCCCTGGCCTCCAAAAAGGACTGTAAAATCAATACCGCCGCCACCTGGTCAATGACTCCCTTCCGGCCCATCGCCGCGCGTCCAGCCTCGTCCAGATGACGGTGTGCCTGGGTCGTCGTCAGCCGTTCGTCCCAGAGATGCACGGTAATGCCGAACTCGGTCCTCAGATCTTCGGCGAATGCCTGCGCTTTGGCCGCCTGTGGGCTCTGGTCGCCGGACATGTGCAGCGGATTTCCTACTACGGCTTCCTTAACTCCATGCTTGCGGAGCACCCGTGCGACCGATTTCAAATCTGCCTTCCGCCCCTTGCGATGCAGCGTAAACAGCGGTTGCGCCGTATAGCCCAGCGGGTCCGAGATCGCCAGCCCAATGCGCCTGTCACCGAAATCGAAACCCAGGATCCTCGGGACGGCCACAGAGTCTCCTGTTGGCTGGTCGATCACATCCGGCTTGAAAGAATCCGTGGTCACGGTCTTGAGTGTAATGGGGGCACCGTAAAATAGCTGCGATGAAGCCTATTTGCACCTTTTCTAGACGAACGGAGGCATAGTTTTGAAGGTTTTCGGGACCTTGTTGCTGCTTCTTCTCGTCACCGCAGCCGCGGCAACCTATGTTTTCTATGCTCCTTATGGCTCCTCAGCCGAAACCTTCGTCGATGTCCCTCCGGGCACGGGCGCATCGGCCATTGCCGCGTTGATGGAAAAGAACGGTGTTATTCGGAGCCGATATGCCTTCGATTTCCTGCGTTTCAAACGCGGTGGCAGCCTCAAGGCAGGCGAGTACCGCTTCGACCATCCTGTCCCCCCGTCTGAGGTCTACGCCCGCCTCCTTCAGGGCGATGTTTATACGTTGGCCTTGACTATTCCGGAGGGTTACAACATCTTCGACATCGCGGCGGCGGTTGAGTCTGCCGGCTTTAGTCAACCCGATGTTTTCCTTGCCGCCGAACGCCAGCATACCGAGCTTATTGCCGATCTGCTGCCTCCTGGCACACATCCCGATTCGCTTGAAGGCTATTTGTTTCCCGATACTTACCGTTTTTCGCGCCATGCTACTCCGTTGCAGATGCTGACGGCCATGGTTCGCCGCTTCCGTCAGGCGGCTGCTCAACTTGGCCTTGGCCCGGCAAATATGGCGCAGACGGTCACCATGGCTTCGCTTATTGAGAAGGAGGTTGGTCAGGATACGGAACGACCGCTGGTTGCTGGCGTTTTTGTAAATCGCCTTGCGAAGTCCATGCCGTTGGCGACAGACCCTACGGTGATCTATGCGGCTTTGCTCGAAGATCGTTGGCGCGGCACGATCTACGCCTCGGACCTGCAGTCACAATCACCTTATAACACCTATAAACACAGGGGCTTGCCACCGGGGCCGATCTCAAACCCGGGCATTGCCGCTCTGCGCGCCGCCATGCTGCCAGCGCAGACCGATTACCTGTATTTCGTTAGCGATGCGGCTGGCCACACGCGATTCTCCGTGGGGCTCAAGGAGCACGATCAGCAGGTTCAGGCTTATCGTGAGGCTGCAAAACGTTGAATTGAGAGATGGGCCGAGACAAGCCAGTCTCTTTTGTCCCAAACTCCGCGAAGCGCGAAGGAACCCGGACACATCCAACCCGTACAGAAAACAATGGCCAACGATCCACTTCGGCGAGTCCCGGCGCGGCAATCCGCAACAGGATAGATATACTTGAAGTTTGTGCTAATGAAGATGAGACAAGCGTTAGCGGTGGGGTTGGTTGCGCTGGCTCCAGCGTTGACGGGGTGCCTGACTCACGTTCGCACGGTTCCGAAGACCCGCCCTGCCGAAGTGGTTATGGGCGCTACACTTGACCAGCTTTTGACGCAAGTGGAGAGCAGGTTCAATCAGGTTCAGAGCCTTACAGCTACGGTTGAGGTGGTTGCCTCAACAGGCGGCTCACGTCAGGGGCAAGTTGTGACGCATACCGCGCTCAACGGGTATATTTTCCTGCGCAAGCCTGAGGATTTGCGCGTCCTGCTTCGTGTTCCGATATTGGGCTCGCAAGCGCTTGACATGGTCAGCGATGGCAAGACCTGGAAGTTGTGGGTTCCTTCGAAGAAGATTGCTAGAACCGGCACGGATCAGGTTGCTGATCCGTCGCAGCATGGGTTGGAGAGTCTGCGGCCTAAGGTCGTGTTCGATTCGTTGATGGTGCGTGGTTTAGGAGCGGGTCAGATTGTTGCTTTGACTCAGGATTCGCGGATTCTCCCGGATGAGAAGAACAAGAAGGAACTAATTGAGGAGCCGGACTACGAGCTTTCGATTCTGGAGCAGCCTCAAGGAAAAACGGCTCATTCGCTTCGGGTGATCCATATCGGACGGTCGACGCTGCTGCCTTATCAACAGGATATTTACGGGCCGGACGGCAACATTGTGACCCGCGCTACGTATAGCAATTATCAGTATCTCGGCGAAATTCCCTTTCCTATGAAGATCGAGATTCAACGGCCTCAGGACCAGTACGGCCTGGCGATTACGGTGACGAAGCTGACGATGAATCAGAAGCTGGACGACGACCAGTTCGATTTGCAGTTTCCCGAGGGTGTTGTCGTTCAGACGATGAAATGACCGTCCGGATTTTTCCGGATTTCAGGTTGATTGGCGCAGATTTTTTTCTACGTGGTGAATTGGTGTTTTTGCAGGGGGTTTTGCGATTTCCACAGGGAAAATGCGTGGTTTTTGGATGGTTTTTTATGGTCGTTTTGTGGATATAACGTGGTTCTTATGCGCACTTGTCCGGGCAGCGAAAAACACGCCAACTTCTCAAACTTTATTTTTAGCCCATCGATCTTCGTGAGATTCAGGCTGCGGCGCGACTCAAGCCGCGCCCTTTCCAAACAACGACTTTTCGGCAGACCTCTTAAAGGCCGGCGCGTTTGGCGTGGGCGGCGATGGTGCGGTTGATCTCGAGGGCGAGGGCCAGGGCTTTGCGGCCTTCTTCCGCGGTGACCTGCGGGATGGCGCGTGTCCGGACGGAGTGGAGGAAGGATGCGATTTCGAGGCGGAGAGGTTCGCTTGGCTCTACTTCGATTTTTTTGAGCGAGAGGCCGGCGGAGGGGTGCTGGTCCGGCTGCTGGGCGAGTTGCACCAGCGCGGCTAGCCGGGCCGGGTCCATTGCAGCGGCGGCGGCGCCGGACACATCGATTATCAGGAGATCCTGACGGGCGAAGTCGAGCGAGAGGTACTGGCGGGGCTGGAAGAAGCGGAGCTTGCGGACACGCTCTGTGCTGACGCGGCTGGCGGTGAAGTTGGCGACGCAGCCGTTTTCGAACTCGAGGCGGACGTTGGCGATGTCGACTTTGTTGGAGAGGACGGGGAGGCCTACGGCCCTTACTTCGTGGACCGGGGAGGCGACCAGGCTGAGCACGATGTCGAGGTCGTGGATCATGAGGTCGAGGACGACATCGACGTCGAGCGAGCGCGGGGTGAAGATGCTGAGGCGGTGCGACTCGAAGAACATGGGCCGGTGCAGGTGGCGGCGGGCGGCGGTGACGGCGGGGTTGAAGCGCTCGAGATGGCCGGGCTGGACGATGCGGTTGTGTTTGCGACTTAGTTCGAGGATGCGATCGGCGTCGGGGAGGCTGGCGGCGAGGGGTTTTTCGATGAGGAGGTCGACACTGGCTGCGAGAAGCGGCTCTGCCGCGGATGCATGATGCACCGTGGGGACGCAGATCGAGGCGGCATCGAGCGGACCTGCGGCGGCGAGGCAGGCTTCAATGGTTGCGAAGGCCGGGATGTTGAACTTCCGGCCGGCTTCGGCTGCGGCTGCGGGGTTTGTATCGACGACCGCAGCTAGCTGGACGGGCTCGCCTGCCTGCTCGAGTTCGCGGTAGACGCGGAGATGGTTGCGACCGAAGGCTCCGGCTCCGATGACGGCGACGCGGAGTGGGTGAGTGGAGGGCACTATTTCTTTTCGACTGGGCTTTCGACGGCGGAACGGCAGCGGGCGTAGAGTTCGAGCAGGTGAGTGACCTGGTCGTCTGATTTGCCGCCGGCGGCGACACCGAAGCCTGTGGCCCCTGCGCCCTTGGTTCCTACATTGGCCTGGGTTGCGACGAATTTGAGCAGATCGAGCGCGATGTCTTCGGAGCGGCGCGCTGCGTTGTTGGATTCCATGAAGTGATTCCTCTCGTTTCTCTTAGGTGATGTTAATGGGCGCGATGGGGTGGGCGCAAATGCAGGTAACGGGTCAGCTTACATTAATGTGTTCTGAAGCATCTGTCCGAGGAGCCTGTTTCTCGAACAGATGCTTGAGTTCATTACTTCCCACAAGACGACTTACCAGTACTTATCGCTTTTACGATAAGGTCATCGGTATTGGCGCACCTTGTAGTGTCACGAAGGTCTGAGGCTCACAACAGGCACGCCCCAACCGCACAAGGTCAGCTTTCATGTTCCGGTCCGCTTCAAAAGACTTAAGGGTCGCGTCGAGGATCGAGGCCGCTCTCGTGTCTTCTGGCCGTTCAATGCGGTAATGCATCCACTTGCCCTCACGTCTCGCCTCTACGATCCCGACGCGACGAAGGTAGGCAAGATGCCGGGAGATCTTCGGCTGCCCCTGCTTCAGTATCTCAACAAAGTAACAGACACAGACCTCACGCCCGTTCATCAGATTCAGCAGTCGTAGACGTGTCGGGTCGGCAAGCGCAGCAAACATCTGTACCAGATCGAGCGGTTTTGCAGTTCGGCTCATATTAAAAATATACGCCTTGACAGATATGTAACGGAAGCTATACATTCGTCTTGGCGTATATTAGGCGCCGATCAATGGATAACCCAACTGCCGTCCGTGAGAAGTACGGTTCAATCGCGCGCAGCGTCACTGGTTCGGGAGCAACTGCGTGTTGTGATCCCGCCATGCGTTGCTGCGACCCGATCACCAAGGACTTATACGACAGTGCGGAGACCGCAACACTCCCTGAAAATGCAGTGCTTGCGTCGCTCGGATGTGGCAACCCGACTGCGTTAATTCAGTTGAGGGAAGGCGAGACCGTCTTAGACCTCGGCTCTGGCGGTGGTATCGACGTATTGTTGTCCGCGAAGAGAGTAGGGCCGGCTGGTAAGGCGTACGGTCTCGATATGACCGATGACATGCTTGCCCTCGCGCGAGAAAATCAACGACAAGCGGGAGCGGAGAACGTTGAGTTTCTCAAGGGGGAGATAGAGAACATACCGTTGCCGAACGAATCGGTCGATGTTGTCATTTCCAACTGCGTCATCAACCTGTCGACAGATAAGTCTCTCGTCCTTCGCGAGGCCTTCCGCGTCTTGAGGCCCGGAGGCCGCTTTGCCGTGTCAGATGTGGTCGTCAACGGTCTGGTTCCGGAAGAAGTCCGGCAGAGCATGTTGCTTTGGGTGGGTTGCATAGCCGGAGCGCTCGAAAGAGAAGACTATCGCGCAAAGCTAATCGATGCCGGCTTCGCCGATATCAGTTTCGAAACAACACGCACCTACAACATCGAGGATGCACGCGTATTCCTTACTGAAGCTGGCATCGCAGTAGATAAGATTGCACCTCTGGTCGAAGACAAGTTCTTGAGCTCCTTCATTCGCGCCACAAAACCGAGTTCGGCTTGCTGCGAACCGGGTTGTTGCTCCCCAGCTTTGAAAGGCTAGCTGCAATGCCATCTCACTATAACGTTTTGTTTCTGTGCACCGGAAACTCCGCGCGCTCCATCCTGGCAGAGGCCCTTCTCAACCACAAAGGAAAAGGCCGTTTTTCTGCGTATAGCGCGGGCAGCCATCCCTCGGGAACACCGCGACCTGAAGCGTTGAAGCAGCTCGAATCAGCCGGAATTTCAACCAGCGGACTACGGAGCAAATCATGGGACGAGTTTGCCGTGCCCAATGCACCGCGCATGGACTTTGTCTTCACGGTATGCGACGACGCTGCGAATGAAGTGTGCCCCTTCTGGCCAGGGCAACCGATGACTGCCCACTGGGGCATCCCCGATCCCGCAGCAGTGAAAGGATCACCGGAAGAAATCGAACGCGCGTTCCGTGATGCATTTATCGTGCTTGACCGCAGAATCGGTCTCTTTCTTTCCCTGCCTATTGCAACTCTCCAACAACTCGCTCTCCAAAAGGAGATCGAAGGTATCGGTCGCTCGTGAAGCCATCTCTTCTGCGCCGCACGGTCGCCGAGTTTGTGGGAACGCTGCTTCTCCTCGCCACTGTCGTAGGGTCTGGCATCATGGCGGAGAGGTTGGCTGCCGGTAACGTCGCCCTTGCTCTGTTGGCGAATACGATTGCTACAGGTGCAGCGCTGGTCGCGTTGATCCTCGCCTTTGGGCCTGTCTCGGGCGCGCATCTCAATCCGGCAGTAACGCTCGCAGATGCGTGGCGGGGCGGTATCGCATGGCGCGAGAGTCCCGTATATATCGCAGCGCAAATAGCCGGTGCATTTGCGGGAGTCGCGTCGGCTCATCTCATGTTCGGACTCACTCTATTCACCGCGTCGACGCACGTCCGCAACGGCCCCGCTCAGCTGTTCAGCGAGTTCATCGCTACCTTTGGCCTGCTCTCTGTAATCTGGGGATGCTCCTGGAACCGTCCCGCTGCGATTCCCTTCGCTGTGGGGGCATACATCACCGCTGCATATTGGTTTACTGCCTCTACTTCCTTCGCCAACCCAGCCGTCACTTTTGCCCGATCCACAAGCAACACGTTTGCCGGTATTAGACCAGCCGATGCAGCCGGATTTGTCGTCGCCCAGTTGGCCGGGGCGTTCACAGCAACATTGTTCTTTCGATGGCTACTTCCCTCAGTTAGGGCAGACGGTCTGGATTAGTAACGAGAAACGCGGTTCTCG
>JBEKGF010000007.1:0-135469 GCA_050012935.1 Edaphobacter sp.
TTGAGGGTCTGGGCGCATATATACTCACTCCGATTCAACGCTGGGTTAATGCAGGCGTGCATTCATGTAAATCTTCGTTGTATTCCAATGTGATCGGTTTTCTATGCCACTCCCCTGTGTCCACAGAATGCTCAAACTCCGTTCGCCATTGTGAAGTCGATCTAAGGCCCAAAAAAGGAGAGATCGCTAGTTTCAGAGTCGCGCTTACCTACTGTTCAATGTGATTGTCTGCCTTACCCGAGTGTCATTGTTCAAACCGCGACGACCGGCATATTTGGTTCTATGCTTCCAGCTACATACGATCCAGACATGGTTGAGTTGAAATGACAACAGCGCAGTCTCACTCAATCGCATCGCAGTCTCAATTCAAAATGTAACTAACAACGAATGCCCCGTCAGCAATGGACTTGGGTCTGCAGGTGAAAAGTCTCCAGGACACCTTACAGGAACATGTAATTTACCTCACTCCCGGCGTTGTTAGTGTCGCTGTGTTATTGGCGTTTTGCTCTGAGACGCGCCGGTCCCGTCAGAATTTTCATCGGCAGATCGCTGGAAATGCATGATGAGATACTTGGCCGCTGTGAAACCTGTCATGCCGCGTTACCGGGCATCGGTATTATCTTGGCCCTAGCCTCGATCGAATTGAGGTAATCGGCCCAATACTGCATCATGCGCTTCCGCTCTGGCAGGTATTCCGCACGGTTGTATGCACCTCTCACCTCATTACGCTCGCAGTGGGCGAGTTGGCGTTCGATCACGTCAGGTTTGAAGTGGCGAGTGCAGCGCCCCGTGGCGATACCGTAGCGAAATACCTGTCCGCATACCTGTAGAACCCTCTGGGCTAGGTCGTACGAGCCACGGTCTTCGATCTTGCGAATAGCCTGTAGCAGCTCGGGCGCTTCGATCTGGTCAAGCGGACGCTTGCCGAGTATGGGGAAGACATTGGCATCAAGACGGCGCTTTACGTCCACCGCGTAGTGCGGCACCCAGATGTGCTGTTGTTTGTGAACCACTCCAGCGCTACGGCTTCCAAAGAGTTTTCGGCCGAGAGCTTTTTGCGCAGGTTTGTAGCCTTGCGCTCAGCGGAGGGGTCCAGATTTGCGTCAAGTTGCTTGCGTAACTCATCACGTTTCTTCCGCGCATCGCCCAGAGATACTTTGGGATAGACCCCAATGGAGAGGGATTTTTCCTTGCCAGCCCGCCAATACCGCATCCGCCAATACTTCCGCCCATCGAGATAGACCCACAGATAAAGACCATCGCCATCGTGGAGCTTGCGGATTCTCGTCCCCTTGCTGGAGGCGTTCTTACATTCGACTGCAGAGAGAAGATTCGTGGCCACCGTGGTAACTCCTGACCGTGGTAACTTGCTTACCACGATCTAGGACGGGATGCAACGAGAAGTTACCACATCGTCTTGGACGGTAAAACCCAAGTAAAGCCATTGTTTATAGCTTTTGTTAGATTTTCTCGGACGAATTAGGATGTAGAAATTGGTCGGGACGACTAGATTCGAACTAGCGACCTCACCCACCCCAAACCTAAATTCAATGAAACCTGAATAACTTAGCTATACCTATCAATGCGTTAGAGAGTAGTAAAGAACCCGAAGCAACGCTTATTGGACCCGCAATGGACCTACAGTTGGACCCACGCTGGCGCACGCGGTTGATAAACGCGGCACGAACGGCAAACCAGCGTGCCATAAATCAATAAGCGCTCGCCCAAGCTGCTGACAATTCCTTGGCTTGGTCCAACACAATCTCAGTCGCTGCATCCTGTCCATCGGGCGGATACTTCCACTTCTTCAGAATCGTCTTCACCATCAGTCGTAGCTTCGCCCGAACCGAGTCCCGCACATACCAGTCAACCGAGTTGCTAGCTCTCAACTTCTGCGTAAGCTCCACCGCTATCTTGCGGAGTATCTCGTCCCCAAGCTCCCGCACAGACGCCTCATTCGCCGCCAGTGCGTCATAGAAAGCCATTTCGTCAGCAGATAGCCCGAGCTCTTCGCCCCGGTTGGCTGCCACCTGAAACTGCTTCGCCATCGCAATCAGCTCCTCGATCACCTGAGCCGTCTCAATGGCACGATTCCGGTAGCGGATGAGCGAGTCTTGCAGCAACTCAGAAAACTTCCGGCTCTGTACGACGTTACTCGAAAACCTACTCTTGATCTGTCCCCTCAGCAGTCGCTCCAACAGTTCCACCGCAAGATTGCGTTCCTTGAGCTTGCGAACATCCTCCAGAAACTCACCGGAGAGTATCCCCACATCAGGCCGTTGCAGACCCGCCGCTCCGAATATATCCATGACCTCTGCTGAGACCACAGCCCGCGAGATGATCTGTCGCAGGGCTTGCTCCTTAGCGTTGTCACTCAGGGTTTTTGAGGGGTCGCTCTTCGTCAAGATCGTCCGCACGGCTTGAAAGAACGCAATCTCCTCCCGATGCTTTGCCGCAGCGGACAAGGTGCAGCACAGCGCGAAAGCCTGAGTTATCCGTAGTACGCAGTCGGCGAATCTCTTCTTTCCATCTTCCAGGCCGAGAATATGGTCCGCCGCCGCCCGCATCGGCTTCAGCGCGTTTACTCGAAAGTCACTGTAATCCAGACCGTGAAGCATCCCCCATGCGACCTCCATCTCCTCTTCGAGCTTCAGCAACATCTCTTCAGCCGGTACAGTGGGACGCCCCTGTCCCTTACTCTGCGTGTACTCCTTCAATGCCAATTTCAACTCATTGGCGATGCCGATGTAGTCCACCACCAGACCACCCGGCTTGTCCTTGAAGACCCGATTCACCCGCGCAATCGCTTGCATGAGGTTGTGGTCCTTCATGGGCTTATCGACGTACATCGTCGTCAGACAAGGCACGTCAAAACCGGTCAGCCACATATCCCGAACGATCACGATCTTCAGCGGGTCCGCTGCGTCCTTGAATCGCTTCTCTAGCCGCTTCTTCACCTTCCCGCTGTAGACGTGGCTACGTAACGCTTCCCGGTCCGAAGCCGACCCGGTCATCACCACCTTGATTGCGCCCTTCTCCGGGTCCGGGTCATGCCATTCTGGCCTTAGGTCGATGATTTCGTTATAGAGCTGTACGCAGACCTCACGGCTCATGCAGACCACCATCGCTTTGCCCTGCATCGAATCCTGCCGGGTCTCGAAGTGCTCCACAAAGTCGGCGGCAACAGTTTTCATACGTGGGTCAGCACCTACCAGCTTCTCCAACGCTGCCCACCGGCTCTTCGTCCTTGCCCTTGCCGACTCCTCCTCGTCTTCCGTTAGCTCTTCCACCTCTTCGTCCACCGCCTCCGTGGCGGAAGAATCGAGTTCCAGCTTTACGAGACGGGACTCGTAGTAAATGGGAACCGTTGCGCCATCCTTCACTGCCTGCTCAATGTCGTAGATGTCCACGTAGTCGCCAAAGACGGCGCGGGTGTCTTTGTCCTTGGAAGCAATCGGCGTCCCGGTAAATGCGACGAAGGTGGCATTCGGCACAGCATCCCGCAGATACTTCGCATAGCCATATTCCAGTGTTGTTCTCTCGTCACCGTGTACCTTGATGCGGGCCTTCATTCCGTACTGGCTCCGGTGGGCCTCATCGCACAGCACCACCACGTTGTCCCGCTGTGTCAGCGTCGGATAGGTGTCCTCATCCTCTCCCGGCACAAACTTCTGGATCGTTGTAAAGATGATGCCGCCCGATGGCCGGTCATTCAGGTGCTCCCGCAGCGCGATCCGGCTGTCCGCCTGTACTGGCACCTCTCCCAACACCTCCGCGGCCATGTCGAACGTTCCGTGAAGCTGCCCGTCCAGGTCGTTCCGGTCCGTCACCACCACAATCGTCGGATTCTTCATCCTCGGATGCGTCATCAGCTTGCCCGCAAGGCAGGTCATCTCCAGGCTCTTGCCCGCGCCCTGCGTATGCCACACCACGCCACCCTTGCCGCTGCCTCCCGGTGCCGAAGCCTCGAGCACCCGCGCCACGGCCGCCCGCACCGCATGGAACTGGTGATAAGCCGCAATCTTCTTACTCAGCCCGCCGTCGTCCTCGAAGACGATGAAGTGGCGTAGATAGTCCAGCAGATGCTCTTTCTCAAAGACCCCGCGCACCAGCGTCTCCAACTCGCCAAACTGTCCCAGGGGGTCTTTCTCTTTGCCATCAATTGTGCGCCACGCCAGGAACCGCTCTTCGTTCGAGGAGAGCGAACCCATCCGCGCATAAACGCCGTCCGATGCCACTAACACCTCATTGGTGCGGAATAGGTCGGGAATCTCTTGTTTGTACGTCTGAAGCTGGCGGTAGGCAGCCCAAACGTCCGCGTTCTCCGTCGCAGGATTCTTCAGTTCGAAGACCGCTACCGGCATCCCATTCAGGAAGACCACCGCATCGGGTCTGCGTTCACGGTTGCCACTGGTCGTAGTGCCGGTCACGGTGAACTGATTCACCACAAGCCAGTCGTTCTTATCTGGGTCGGTGAAGTCTGCCAGCCGTACTCGTCCACCTTGTGTCTCGCCGTCTTCCTGCCAGTACACCTGCACGCCCGTCGTTAGGCGTCGCTGGAACTCCCGGTTCGCTCCCAGCAGTCCCGGCGTTCCTGTCCCCTGCATCACATCCACCGCATCCGCGATGGCCGCCGGTGGCAAGTCAGGATTCAGCCGATGCAGCGCGTCCCGCAGCCGACCCATAATCAGCCGAATGTAGCTGACTCCCAAACGGACCAGTCTGAATATCGCCGCCGCCAGAGTCACACAGTTCTCCAAGCGTCAGACTGCTCCAATCACCTGGCAGAAGATGAAGGTCGTCTTCAAACGCCATAGCCAAGCGCCCCCAACTTCTCACGAATTACCGCGTCCAGCTCTGCACCTTTAGCCATCTGCTCCGCTAGCAGCGCCGTCAGACGTTCCATCTTCTCAGCGAACTCCGCATCGTCATCCTCTGCCGCCTCCGCGCCAACGTATCGCCCCGGCGTCAGCACATAGCCATGCTCGCGAATCTCCTCCAACTTCACCGAACGGCAGAAGCCCGGCACATCCTTATAGTCTCCTTCGACTTCGCCACTTTGCCGCCAGCGATACGCCGTCTCCGCGATCTTCGCCACATCGGTGTCAGTAAAGATGCGATGCACCCGAGTCTCCAACCTCCCTAGTTTGCGGACATCGATGAACAGAATCTCGCCCCGCCGGTCACGCCCATGCGCCGTCTTGTCCCGCGTAAGAAACCAGAGGCAAGCGGGAATCTGCGTATTCAGGAAGAGCTGTGGAGGCAGCGCCACCATGCACTCCACCACATCGCCCTCCACCATCCGCCGCCGAATCTCCCCCTCGTTGTTCTGGTTCGAACTCAAGGACCCGTTCGCCAGCACAACACCGGCCTGTCCCGTCGGCTTCAGGTGCCACAGAATATGCTGCAACCACGCATAGTTCGCATTGCCCTGCGGTGGTGTCCCAAACGCCCAGCGTTTATCCCCTTCGAGCTTCGCGCTCCACCAATCCGACACATTGAACGGAGGATTCGCCAGCACATAATCCGCCTTCAGGTCCGGGTGCTGGTCCTGCGTAAAGGTGTCCGCAGGCTCCTTGCCCAGGTTGAACCCATAGCCGCGAATCGCCAGGTTCATCGCCACCAGCCGCCACGTCGTGGGGTTCGACTCCTGCCCGTAGATAGACACGTCATCCGTGCGTCCACCATGCGCCTCGATGAACTTCTCCGACTGCACGAACATTCCGCCCGATCCGCAGCACGGATCGTAGATGCGCCCCTTGTGCGGTGACAGCATCGCCACCAGCACCCGTACCACCGATCCCGGCGTATAGAACTGCCCACCCTTCTTGCCCTCCGCCGTGGCGAACTGCCCTAGGAAGTATTCGTAGACCTCACCCAGCACGTCCTTCGCCTTATCCTCCGACGTGAAGCCGATCTTTGAGATAAGGTCGATAAGCTGTCCAAGACGCGACGGCTCAATCTGCGTCCGGGCAAACCGCTTGTCCAGTATGTTCTTCAGCGACGGATTGAAGTCCTCAATCGCAATCAGCGCCTCATCCAGCAACCGCCCAATCTCCGGCTGCTTCGCCTGATTCCGCAGCACCTCCCACCGTGCCACCGGAGGCACCCAGAAGACATTCGCCGAAGTGTAGTAGTCCCGGTCCTCCAACGCCTTCGCCTGCTCCGCCGCGTCGTCGGTAAAGTGCAGCTCTGAGGAAGAGTCAGCAAGCATCACCGCAACTTCCCGCCGGCGCTCGTCGAACGCATCGGAAACGTACTTGAGGAAGATCAATCCGAGTACAAGGTGTTTGTACTCCGCCGCATCCATCTGAGCACGCAGCTTGTCAGCCGCCTCCCAGAGGGTCTTTTTCATCTCTTGCCTAGTCATTGCTGCCATTCTCTCCCATAGGAGACTCAATTACTATGAGTTGGGCTGGCTTCTCCAGGGGAAATGCTCGCACCTGAAGAGCCGGAATCAGGCAGGCTGGCCATTCGTTGAATCGCTTACATTCACGGCAGCCTTTTGGAACCTTGTGAAGCGCCATTTCTTGTGACCCCTTCTCCATCAGGTTCCGATACCACGCCGGATGATGGCGCCTAATATGCTCCCTCATTGATCGGAAGTGGATCGGCTGCTTCGAAGGCTTTTTGATGCCCCGGACTAGAGAATAGGTCCAGCTCAGGCCACCCGATAATCCGGCAAGTACATAGGCCATCTGTCGAGGTTCGCCCGTGAATCGTTTGTTGCGCAAGTAGCGATGAAACTCGTGAACACTCTTCAGAAGCATCTGAAAAAGGGGGTCTCCCCCTCTTGCCGGGAAACGGAGACGAAGTTTTGCTTCGAACTCTGAGACCTCTACGGTTGTCGAAAGCACTTCTTCGAATTCCGGCCAAAGCGCTTCGACAAAATAGACATACTGGTCCCTTCTCTTCTCGAATGCTTCATCTGTCATTTTTTTGGGCGCACCCATTTTGTTGCGAACCGGTTTCGTCATTGCCTCCGGACTGACAAGCTCTCCATAGATGTCAATACTGTTATAGGCGTGGTCTTTCCAGTCCTCAAGAATTGAATCGTCAGACAACGATTCGAGATGCGCTACGCGATTTTCAAGCGCGGAAATTCGATCCTCTAGAAATTTATTTTCGGGGGTAGCAGTTTTGCTAATCAAAGCGTTCGCCGAGGACCTCACAACATAAGTTTTGCGTTAGCGTTGCCGCCACAACATAAGTCTGAAATTCAAGCCTTTTAGTGGGACTTCTCTGGGCCTAGACCGCCAACAAAATGTGTGAAAGTCTCGCTCCGTAAACCCATGCAATTGATTCAAGGCGCGAGGCTGAATGACTACCGCAGAGGACATAACCGTTGAACTTCGATTAGCAAAGCCCGACAGCAACGTGAGGGCGTTCGCCGACGTGACGTTGTCACTTGGAGAGAATGGGAGCGTCAGCATGTTCGGGTTTTCTGTATTGGGAGATCCGCCGCGCGTAGTGCCTCCGGCCCGAAAGGGAGATAAACGCTTTTTCGATATTGTTCTGCTGAATGGCAAGGTGAAAACACTCGTCTACACAAAGATCGGTATGTCCTACAAAGCAGCGCTGGTGGACGCAACAAAGGAGATGAAATGAACTGCATCAATTGCGGGGGCGAGTCTGACATTTCGGTTTGCATGATCCTTTCCACGAAGGGGCGAAGGAATCGACTTCAAAAGTCATCCAAAGCCGTACCCCTCTGTGGAGGCTGTATACGCAACGTCACTATAACCCAGGTCGCTCTGATGTGCACAAACGTTCTGCAAACGCTCCAAGCGACGTATACCGAGTTAGCAAATAACTTCTAGTTTGATGTTGAAACCAGTCCAAGGCAACTTTCCAGTGCGGGCAACGAGTTCCTCCCTTTCTCGACCCATGACGCGACAGGCACCTTGGACTGGTTTGAGCATCCGCGAGAATGCCTAGAGCGGGCGCAGAAAGGGAGAGAGGCCGTATCCGTCTGTCTCCACCATTGCTTGAAGAGAGGGTGCGTCTCCATGTCGAGTCCGCTAGCTGACGGTTGGGGGGAATTCCTAAGTGAGTTTCATTGGGATTGGTACGTCACACTAACGTTTGCGGGTGACGTGAAGACTTTCACGGCTCGCAACCGGTGCAACACCTGGATAAGTGCCCTTAAAAAGGCGGCGGGACAGCAGATCATCTGGTTCCGTGGCGACGAGTTCGGAGAAAAGTTCGGGAAATTCCACATGCACTTGCTCATGGGCGGCGTAGCTCATCTCCACCGGTTTACATGGATGAAGCGGTGGGAGCGGTACGGCTATGCACGGATATTCGAATTTGATTCGAATCAGAGTGCCGCCTTCTACGTTTCGAAGTATGTGACGAAACAATTTGGTGAATGGGAGATCGGCGGAGATATCGAGGCGTTTCGAATCCGGCAATCGAATCTGCCTCTGACCGGTCAACGAGGATGGGGGGATAACCGGGATGCTCCCTCACACAATCATTCGAAACCGATTCGAAAAAACCTACCGGTCGGAACCGGTTGTCAATTCCCAATTTCGGATTTCAAAATGCCGGATTTTCGGGAACATGAGACCGATGAAATCCGCAAGAGTTTCCATGAACAAACGAAACGGAAGAGGTGATTCGAATGCAGCCGAACGTCATCCCATTTGAACCGCTATTGTCTGCTGAAGATGCCGGGAACCTGTTGGGTATCCACCCCGTGACGCTCCTTCGATGGGCGAGAGAGGGACGGGTTCCCCACTGGCGCTTGGGCCGCAAGGTCAAATTTCGCGCGTCCGAACTCAATTCCTGGTGCGAAACGCTCTACACTGAGAGAGCCGTTCGTGTCGCCCAACCCTAAAGGGAGAAGGCACATGAATCTAAAGCGAACACGCTATCAGCAAGGCTCTTTGACAATCGAGCGGAGAAAGAATGGCGCTGCGGTATGGGTTTACCGTTGGCGTAAAGTGAAGCCGGATGGAACCTATATCCGGCATAAGCAAATAATCGGAACAAAGGTGGAGTTCACGTCAAAGGCCGCTGCGCTTCGTGCAGTATCTGGGTTGAGAATCGAAATCAATTCTGAATCGGATTCTGCAGGCCCAACGACGATTGAACAGCTAATCGATCATTACACCTTGACAGAGCTTTCGGACGCCAACCCGAAGACGACGCGGACAAAAGACGTTTACAAGCATCAGCTCGTAAATGTCATTGCCCCAAGGTGGGGAACTCACCGGCTACAAGATGTGAAACCTGTTGCGGTCGAGGCTTGGCTGGGCGGCCTATCGGGCGCTCCCGGCACAAAGGCGAAAACCAAGGGAGTCATGAGCGTATTGTTCCAACACGCCATGCGGTACGGATGGGCTACGGCGAACCCAATACGTCTCGTCCGTCAGAGTGCTTTGCCGGTGGAAGAAGAAATCGTTCTCACACCGGTTGAAGTGGCGGCATTGCTTCAGGAACTCAGAGACCCGTTTTATTCCCTGATACTGCTTGCGTGTGTCACTGGTTTGCGGCGGGGCGAACTCTTCGGATTGAAATGGGAGGATGTGAACTTCAGTCGAGAAGAGATGCGCGTCGTTCGGTCGATGGTCGATCAGGTTGAAGGTCCTCCCAAGACCCTTGCATCCCGGCGGCCAATCCCAATGTCCTCAGAACTCGCATCAGCCCTTGCGAACTGGCGGAAGCACACTAGCTTTCCCAGTCCGAAGGACTGGATTTTCGCAAGTCCTTTGGCGGCAGGGAAGCTTCCATACTGGCCGGACGCGGTACTCAAGCGGCATGTTCTTCCGGCAGCAGAACGAGCTGGGGTCGTGAAGCACATCAGTTGGCATAGCTTCCGACGGACCCTTGCAACCCTATTGCAATCGTCCGGTGCATCGGTGAAGACGACGCAGGAACTACTACGACACTCGTCACCGGTTATGACTCTTGGGATTTACGCGAAGGCAGTCACAGCAGACAAGCGCATCGCCCAGGATGCCGTTGCTGCGCTATTTCTTGTAAAGCAAGACAAGGAACCGGCAGCCTAATTTTTAGGTTTGGACCTTTTTGGACCTTCGCGCGTCCTTAGCGGACCCAGTTTTCGAGCGTAAGTTACGGAAAGTAAATGGTCGGGACGACTAGATTCGAACTAGCGACCTCACCCACCCCAAGGGTGCGCTCTACCAGGCTGAGCCACGTCCCGACTTCTTGCTTGCGCGTCAGTCCAGGCGGACGACGGCGGGGTATCCTGCAGGTTTAAGTGTACACGAATGGCCCGATCCGCGGCCCTGCCTCAATGGGTAGGCGCGACATACTCCTTCGGCAACGAGCCGCCCTCGCCAAAGAAAAATTCGTTCATCTGCTCCACCAGAAACTCCTGCGCCTCGCGCGTCCACGGCTGCAGACGATACTCATTCAACAGCATCTTCTGCCGCTCCACCCACTCACTCCACGACTTCTTCGAAACATTCTTGAATATCTTCTGCCCAAAGTCCGAGTCGAACGGCGGCTCGTCCAGCCCTTCCATCTCAGCCTTGAATCTCGTATCGAAAACCATGTGTGCCATTCTTTTTGAGCTCCTTCGGAACCTCTATTTTACGATGCTTTGGCCACTTCGCGCGCATCTAATCCCTATGACCATCGCCTACGACATCGCCACCGCCGCTATAGCAGCAACCATGGTCGGCAACGAGTTCGCCGTGGCCGCCTTTGTCCATCCCCAACTCAGAAAACTCGCCCCTGAAACCCACGCCCAGGCCTCCGCTCCACTGGCCAGCTCCCTTGGAAGATGGATGCCCTTCTGGTACGGCGCCGCCTTTGCACTTATCCTCGGAGCGGCCTTCGAACACAGATCCAACCCGCACAGCCTCGGCCTGCTCCTCGCATCAGCCGTCCTCTGAGTGACGACGATAATCTTTTCCGTCACCACCCTCGTGCCCATCAACAACCGCATCGCCCGGATGGACACCGGGCATCCTTACGACTGCTGGCAAGAGGATCGAAAGCGCTGGGATCGCCTCCATCGCACGAGAGTCGAGGTGTTGTTTGCCGCGCTCGTGCTTCTGCTCGCAGGCTTGTTCCTTGGCATCACGGCAGGCTCACCGGTCTAGCGCCGTTTCCCCTTAGCCTTCTTGTTCCGCTCTCGAGCCTTTGATTTCGTCTTATCCTTTTTACCGGAACGATTCGGACTGGAGTGCGGTCGCTCCTCAGCCTTCGCCTCAATCTTCTTCGGCCTTCGGAGTGATCGCGGAGCAACAGCGTCCTCCTCACTCGGCAGCAACGCAAACTGCAATCGCCGCTGCTGACGATCGATCCGGTCCAGCAGCACATGCACCTGCTGTCCCATCTTGAACACCCGCCCAGTTCGCCCACCCACAATCTGCCGGTCGGTATCGCGAAAGAAATACCTGTCGTCCTGCAGCGAACTCAGCGGCACCAGCCCCTCAATAAACAGATCGTTCAACTCCACGAAGAACCCATACTTCGTGCACGAAAGAATAATTCCGTGGAAGTCCTCGCCCACGCGGTCCTGCATAAACTTGATCTTCTTCCACTCGATCAGCTCCCTCTCCGCATCGTCGGCCCGCCGCTCACTCTGGCTCGACTCCGTAGCGATCGCCCCCAACTCCGCCTCAGGAATCGGCCCCATCAAAGCAGGCCGTTCGTGCCGATCCGATCGCCCTTTGCCAACCTTCTCTCCCCAGGGCTGCGGGCCATCCGACAAAATCGCCGCACCCTCAGGATTCGCGCCGCCCTGAATCAACTCCCGCAGCAACCGGTGCACAATCAGATCCGGATAGCGTCGAATCGGCGAAGTGAAGTGCGTATAACTCGGACTCGCCAACGCAAAGTGCCCCACATTCTGCTCACTGTACCGAGCCTGCTTCAACGACCGCAACATTAGATACGACAAAATCCGCTCCTCCGGCTTCCCCGCAATCTTCGCCGTCAGCCGCTGATACATCTGCGGCGTTACAGGAATCGACTCCGCGACCTCATGTGTCTTCACCTGGCGATTCGTCCCGCGAGCATCTCGCCTGTCCCCCTTCGTCTGAATCCGCTTCACCGGCAGACTGCTGAACCCCAGCGAATATCCAAACTGACTCGCCGTCTCCTCAAAATCAACAATCCGCTTCGGATCAGGAATCTCATGAATCCGGTAAATACTCGGCACACCCTGCGATTCAATCCACGTCGCCACGCACTCATTCGCGCTCAACATGAACTCCTCGATCAGCCGGTGCGACCACCCGCGCTCCGACCGCACAATCGCCTCCATATTCCCATCCGGATCGAATTGAATCACCGGCTCCGGCAGATCGAAATCGATCGACCCGCGCCGATGCCGCTTCGCATTCAGCTTCAGCGCAAGCTCATACATCCGCTCAAACTCCGGAACCAGCCCCGCAAACTCCGCCCGCGTCGCAGCATCCCCATCGAGAATCGCCTGCACCTGCGTATACGTCATCCGCCGCGCGCTACGAATGATCCCCTCGCAAACCTCATACCCCAGCACCTCGCCGCGCCCGTCGATCTCCATCACGCAGCTCAGCACCAGCCGATCCTCATCCGGCCGCAGACTGCACATCCCGCTCGAAAGCTGCGGCGGCAGCATCGGAATCGCGCGATCCGGAAAATAAACGCTCGTCCCGCGCAACCGCGCCTCAAGATCCAACGAAGTCCCCGGCCGCACATAATGGCTCACATCGGCGATATGAACCTGCAACTCCCAGTTGCCATTTTCAAGCGGTCTCACCAGCACCGCATCATCAAAGTCCCGCGCCGTCTCGCCATCGATCGTCACAATCGGCAACCCGCGAAAATCCCGGCGCCGTCCCGACTCCCTCTCGCTCAACGTATCGACAGTCTGCTCCGCCGATCCCGTAGCCTCCGCCAGCACATTCGCCGGAAACACATGCGGCAGATGGTGCTTGCGAATAATAATCTCCACATCCACGCCAAACGCATCCGGCGGCCCTAGCACCTCAATCACGCGCCCACGCGCCGGCCTGCCCACCGTCGGAAAATCCGTAATCTCCACATCCACCGCAAGCCCCTCAAGCGGCCGATGCGGATCAACCTCGTCCGACCAGTGCACCTGCGAAGCCCTGGCCTCTTCGCCCAGCACGCGATGCGGCGTCTCCTTCGGAATCGCAGAAACCTCCGCACCCTCCGGAATCAAAATCGCCTGCGTCATCCGCTCATCCAGCGGCGTAATGTAGTTCCCATCAAGCAGCGGTGCATTGTCCCACGCGCTTCTGCGATACGTCCGCGCATAGTGAAAGATCCCCACCACCGTAGGATTTCTTCGCGTCAGCACCCGTGCCACACGCCCCGACCGCCGCCCATCCCGTCCCGGCGGAGCCTCATCTACCAGCACCTCATCGCCCTGCATCGCGCCGTTCAGCTCATTCGGCGGAATAAAAAGATCATCCTCGCGATCCGTGCTTCCATTCGGCCGCACAAACCCATACCCATCGCGATGCAGATCCAGCCGCCCAGCCACAAGCCGATCACGCGTAGCACGCAGTCCACTCGCAGCCTCCACCTCGCCGCTCCGAACCCGCTTCGTCTTCTCCGGCACAGCCGAAGGCAAACTCCACTGCTCGCTCTCCGTCTTCACCAGCTCCCCACGCGCCGTCATCCGCGCAAGCTGTTCCAGCAGCAATCGCCGCTCGCGCCCACCGCCTAGCCCCAGTTCACGAATCAATTGTTTGTATCCCGCCCGATGCCCCGGCGAGCGTTCAATCAGCCGCATCAACTCGCGATCAGTCCGCGGATAAGGAGTTCGTGCCATTCATCTCCGAGCATACAGAAAACCGAAGAACCATCGATTGAAAAGTATCGTTCCGGCCAAAGGGAGGACCCCAACCCCTCGCCGCACCGAGACAAAGTAGACACGCCACGAAGTGGCCGCACTCCGCGCAGCAGGCCCGTCCGACAGGACAAACTACTTCGCAGGCTTCGACATCTCCGCCGCCTGCTCCAGCGTCGTTCCCTCCGGCACCAGCGTGAAATCCGACTGCACCTCATCCTGCTCCTGCCCAATATTTTTAAAGAACAGCACCTTGCCCTCGATATGCACATGCGTCTCCGTAATCTGCCACAGCCCCGGAGCAATCTCTCTCCGCTCCACCCGAAACGTCCCGCCCTGGTGCAGCCGCCCCAGCAGCCCCCATCCGATCGTCACATCTTCCAGCAGCTTTCCGCTGATCGTTTCAATCCTGTGCTGTTTCTTATCCACCACCAGCTTCCCCGCCATCGTTCCCAGCACACGCGCCTGCATATTCGGCGGATCGAACCGCGGGTTCGGCTCAAAGTGCAGCGTCACCTTCTCCCCATCGTCGCTCTCGATCCTCCACACAAACGCGTCCGGCAGCATCTTCGTCAACTCGCGCGCGCTCTTGTCATCCTGAGCCCCATCCTTGCGCTGCTTCGCCATCTTTCCCTGATCGTGAATAAACTCCTGCACCCGCGCATCCTCAGCCTTCGCCTCTTCTGCATTCAGCGGCTGGCCACCCCGGCTGATCAGGCGCTTCACCGAGCCATGCCCTGTCTGCACCACAATCGAAACGCTGTTATTCAATTCCTTTTGCAGGTCGCGATACCGCCAGCGCGTGTGGTCGCTGTCATCCGCAGCCAGCTCCGCCTTCACCGCAGCCTGAATGATCGCCCTCGCATCCCCGCCGTTGTCGTTCGTGCGAGCCCAGCCCACCTGAGCCCACCCAAGCCCCGCCAGCAGACAGACCATTAACCCGATCAAGCGTTCAGTCTTCAGAGCCACACCCCGTAAGACGCAGATTTCGCAGCAAAGTTTGTGCCTATACGATCACTTCACCCACTCTACGCGAACACTCTTCTTTCCAAGCCGCAAAATAGGCGAATCCCCCACCGCATCCTTAGGAATCGTTCGTCCCGTAATCTTCTCTCCATTCAAACTCACAGCATTCTCTCCAAGCTTTCGCGTAGCCTCGCCCGCCGATCCCGCCAGTCCCGTCAACACCAGCAACTTCGGCACACGAAACTCCGAACCATCGACAAGCCCATCAGCCGCCTGCGAAACCTCCACCACAGGAACATCCTCGCTCACCCCACGCTGCTGAAACATCTTCGCCCACCCCTCAGCCGCAGCATTCGCCTCCGCCTCCGAGTGGAACCCCTTCGTAATCGTCCACGCCAGATTCTTCTTCGCCTGCATCGGATGCAACGAGCCATCGCGCACCTGTTCCTGCATCGCCGCAATCTCCGACCCGCGCAGATCGGTCAGCAGCGTCCAGTACCGCCACATCAACTCATCTGAGACCGACATCAGCTTCCCATACATCTCCCCGGCCGGCTCATGCACGCCAATCGCATTCCCCAGCGACTTCGACATCTTCTGCACGCCATCCAGCCCCTCAATGATCGGCATCATCAACACAATCTGTTGTGGCTGTCCAAAATGCTTCTGCAGATCGCGCCCCCGCATCAGATTGAACTTCTGATCCGTCCCGCCCAGCTCCACATCACACTCCAGCGCCACCGAGTCATACCCTTGCGCAATCGGGTAGATCAGCTCATGTAACGCAATCGGCTGCTCTTCATTGAATCGCTTATGAAAATCTTCGCGCTCCAGCATCTGCGACACCGTGAACTGCGCCATCAGCTTCACCATGTCGTAGTAACTCAGCTTATCCAGCCACTCGGAGTTGTACCGAACCTCCGTAGCCTCGCGATCCAGAATCTTAAAGACTTGTTCCTTATAAGTCTCCGCATTCGCCGCAATCTCCGCCGGAGTCAGCGGCTTACGCGTCACATTCCGCCCTGTCGGATCACCGATCAGCGCCGTGGAATCTCCAATCAAAAAAATTACCGTATGCCCAAGATCCTGAAAGTGCTTCAGCTTCCGCAGCAACACAGTATGCCCCAGATGCAGATCCGGAGCAGTAGGATCGAACCCAGCTTTGATCCGCATCGGCTTCCCCGAAGCAATCGACTTCGCAATGCGCTCCTTCAGCGCCTCCAGCGGAACAATCTCCGCGGCACCCTTCGTAATCAAATCAAGCTGATCTTCCAGCGATGGAAACTTGGACATGTTTTCAGAATCGGAAATAGACGCGGCCATATCCACTAAGTATAAAGACCCGCGAGCCAACCCGATCTCAGCTCTTCGGCAGTGATCCTGGCGAGTTATTCTGCGGGTTTTTTGCGGCAGCCGACGGCGGCGGCTCCGGATGCTCCTTCAAAGTCGGATCTCCGCTTTGAACGAACTGGTGCAACTGCGGCTTATCCGCATACGCCTGCCGTGTGACCTTGATGATCGACCCGTTCTTCAGCAGAAGATAAACATAGTCATAAAGAGTGACCGGTATCTCGCACTCCACATATTTAGTGACATCCGCCTTCTTCGGCTTGCGCAGCGACGGAATCACATCCACCGGAACGAGGACCTCCATCACCCTCCCCTTCCCCGACTCCTTCCACCGCGCAGCCAGCGGCTCACGAGCCATCGTCGAAGCGATCCGGTTCAGGCAGTTCGCATACGTGAACTTCACCGCCTGCGGCACCTCCGACGACACAAGATCGCCCCACCCCTCCCCGTTATAAAGCGGAATCGAATACAGCCCCAACTGCGGCCCCGAACCCGTCAACATCGGTACGTCGAGCCCCTCGATCTCGCCAGACCCTCCACTGGGGAAGCGGTCCTGACGAAACCTGTCATGCGCCGTCGCAGCCAGCACCTGAATCCGCAGCGGATACTTCGACACATCAGGCCCCCTCCCGCTCGCCGGCAACACCGTTGCCATCGCAAACGAAACCAGCGCCAGCGTTCTAAGAGACTGCACGACCAGACGATGAGACATCGTTCTCCTTGGGGACCTGATCGCGTCATCGCGCTCCAGATCACCCGCTAGGCCATTTCACCACGACCCAGCCCACCGCGGCCAACCAAAAACATTTCCCGCAGCCGCCTCAATAAGAAAGACGTCCACCCGCCCCTCTTAGTTTCGACACCTCAAAGCGGCCCACTAATTCGCCGAAGGCGCCTCAATATGATCGATCACAAGCACCTGCACCGGCCCCTTCGTCGGCTCCACCTTCAGCCCAAGCTGCTCCTGAATCGCCGTATCCAGCGTAGGCACCGGATCCAGATCATCAGCTCTCCTGTCGCGCAGCCACGAGCCGTGGTATCGCACCGTAAAGTTATATTTACCGGCAAGCCCGGTCTTATCCGCGACAGGCCGCCCGAACTGCCCCTCCAGCATCTCCGTCAGCTCACCCATCGGACAATCATGTGCGACTAAATCAAAACTCACCCTGCTGTCCCCTTTCTGGTAGATAGCCGGTACAGGCCTGTCACCCCAATGTTTAGCCTCTTCAGCGCTCAACGGCTCACCCGTCGACGGATGCATCTTGGACCCACTCTTCGCAAGCACCAGATTGTAGGTCAACCCCTCTCGCGTCTCCCAATGAGTCTTCAGCTTGAATCGATCCGCCAGCAACACCTGAAGCATATGCTGCTGCTCCAGAATCTCCTGCTCTTTACTCAGCTTCGCCATCTTCTCATCGGCGGCGCTGTCCGACTTCGCCTCAACATTGAACATCGCCCGCGATCTCGGCAAGCCATCTACCTGATAACCCTCGAGACCATACGCCGCCAGAACAAGATTCAGATAACTCCAGTTCGTCACCCGAAAATTACTGGTACGCGGCGTAAAGTACCCACCGACCATGTAAGAATCCGCCTCCGGACTCTGCCGAATCGAAGCCACATCAAACGTCAGCGTCGGCACATACCCATCCTTCGCATCCGCCGACGACGCCGTAGACGCACCCTGCCCAAATACAACCGGCGCAGCCGCAACCATCAACCAGACAGCAAAAAATAGCACCCAGCATTGAAGTCTCAATCGCACGCACCCCTCAAGCCCGACAAGTATACCGATCCATAAGAGTTATAAATAAATGACCTTTGAAACCCACCCTTGTCTCCCATGCCTGACCGCAAACCCAAACACGATCACCCTACCCCACGCAAAGAAAAAACCTGCAAAACCTGCAAAACCTGCGGCCGTGCCTTCGCCTTCCGCAAAGAGCACGAACAGGACTGGGACATCGTAAAGTTCTGCAGCGAGGCCTGCCGCAACCAGAAAGCCACCGCATCCACCACCGAACTCGAACAAGCGATCCTCGCCCTGCTCGCCGAGCGCACCGCCGACGGCGACAAAAGCAAAACCATCTGCCCCTCCGAAGCTGCAAAGTTGGTAGCGGGCAACGTCGGCGGCCGTTACCTGTCAGCCCGCGAAAAAGAAAGATCCACGCGCCGCGACTGGGAGGCCTTAGTCGAACCAGCCCGAACCGCAGCCCGTCGCCTCGTCGCCCAAAACAAGATCGTCATCACCCAGCACAACCAGATCGTCGACCCCGCCACCGCCAAAGGCCCCATCCGTCTTCGACTCCGCTAAAACCTCCAAATAAGAACCAGCTAACGACCACAAAAATGCACCTAACCACCACATAACGACCACGATCTACGCGTCGCCGTTATTCGGCAGCCATTATTATCCGGTCATCCTGCGCCACTGTTGCATCGTCCTTTTTAGACCTGTCATCTTCGCGAAGCGGAGGATCTGCTTTTTGTCCTTATTGCTGCCTTTGTTTTTCTCCCGCAACAACAAAATCTTCAAAAAACCTCAGCAAATTCGCATGTCAAGCCCCAAAACCACCTAAACCACTCAAAACAAGCAGGATAGACTTGGCGTGTTCACCAGGGTCAATTAGTTAAAATAGAAATAGGGGATAAAATATCAGGAACCAAATCCGCCTAACTCCTTTGTTTCTGATATTTTGCACGTAACTTATTTGCATGCAATATTTTAGCGACACCTACTGCCGCTAGTCGCATCAAAACAAACAGCTTCCGTCCAAAATACCCCGGTGGGGGGAGGGGGGAGGGGTAACCGGAAAGGAGGAGCAAGATCGACGTCGAACGCACTCGCGCCTATCTACTCACCCTTCCGCACGTACTCGAAACCGTGCAGTTTGGCGGCCTCGTCTTCTGGGTAGGCGACAAAACCATCGGCGGCAAAATGTTCGCTTGGATGCGTCTCGAACAAAACCAGAGCCGCACTCGCGTCATCTCCTTCGCCGCTGGCCCCGAACGCTATGCGGAACTCGTCGAGATCGACGGCATCTTCCCCGCACCCTACGTCGCCCGCATCTTCTGGGTAGCCGTCGAGCGCTGGAACGTCTTCCGCACCGCCGAATGGGAGCAGGAGCTTCGCGCCGCCCACGAACTCACCTTCAACAAACTCCCACCCCGAGTCCGCGCCACCCTCGCCCTACCCCCCACCCAGCAAAAGAAACTCATCGCCGAGCGAAAAAAGCTCCTCGCCAAAAAAGCAACAGAAAAGTTACAAAACCAACAAAAAAGCGCTAAAACCCAATTAATTCGCGCTCGCCGCCGCAGCCGAATCCAGCTCACCCGCAAAATAACTCTCGCGAAAACGCACACGCGCATCCGGATAATCCGGAATCTTCACAATAATCCGATGCATTCCCTGCGATGGCTCGCCATTCGCCTCAGCATGCGGCTGAAAGCTCAGCAAATAGTAGTTGTGAACATGATTCGAGAGCTGATGCAGCCCTCCATCGAAGCCCTTCTGCGTCGTGAAGTTGATATATTCCCCGCCCGAAAGCGCAGCCAGCTCCTTCGCCGCATTCTTCCGCAGCGCTTGCACCGCCATCACCAGCAACCCGATCGGCCCGCTTCCGCCGCCATACTTCAGATCGTTCAGAACCTCCGTCTTTCCTGGCCCAAACGCAACCGAGTCAACCACAGTATTCGTCCGTCCCAGCGCCGCAACCACCTGAGCAGGCTTCTTCAGGCTGCCATGATCGCGCGTCTCGCTGATCAGCAGAATCGCATGCCGGTAATGGTTCTTCCGCGCATCAAGCAGCCGCGCCGCATAGTCCACCGCATCGATCGTCGCCGCATCCGGATCGTCATCGCAAGGCTCAAGCTGCGACAACGCATGCGCAGTCGAATCCATATTGCTCGAGAACTTCCCCAGCAGCAACGGAGCCGACGCGTAAGTCACAATCGCCACCTCGCGCGGAGCATCGCCCGTAATCGCGTCGATCATCGTCAGAAGCCCACTCAGCTTGGGAAACTCCCAACCCGCCGAACGGCTGCACTGCACCACCACAACCAGCGACAGCCCCAGCGAATCCGTATCGACATCCAGATGAGCCGTCTGCGGAACTCCATTGTCCTCGACGACAAACTGGTTCTCCTTGAGCCCGTAGACAACATCACCATGCTTCGTCTCGATCGTCGTCGGAACCAGCACAATATTCGACTGCGTCCTCAGCGTATAGCTCTGGTCGTCCGTTGCCGGAGGATTCTGCGCCGCAGCAACCGCACTCAGAAGCAACACACTCACAAGAGCCCGCATAGTCCAAGTCTAACCGGACGCCTCATCTGCGTTATCCTCCGAAGAGCGTCCCCAATCCCCCGCGAAGCACCTGAAAGATGCCCCCGATGAACTCGACTGCGCCCGCAACACCGCTCGAACTCACCTATCCCGCAGCCCGCAAGGTCGACCAGACCGACGACTACTTCGGCACCAAGGTCGCCGATCCCTATCGCTGGATGGAGGACGTCGACTCACCCGAGGTCAAAGCCTGGATCGGCGCCGAAAACGAGCTCACCCAGCAATATCTGGCGCAGATCCCCATCCGCGAGACGATGCAGCGCCGCCTCACCGAGCTGATCAACTTCGAGCGCTACACCGCGCCATCGCGACGAGGCACGCGCTACTTTTACTCCCACAACTCCGGCCTACAGAACCAGAACGTCCTCTACTGGCAGGAAGGTCTCACCGGCGAACCGAAGGTCTTGCTCGACCCCAACACCTTCTCCGCCGACGGAACAGTAGCCATCAGCGGCATCAGCATCACCGACGACGGCTCCCTCGCCGCCTACTCCATCGCCGACGCAGGCAGCGACTGGGTTCAATGGCACGTCCGCAACGTAACCACCGGCGAAGACCTGCCCGATCTCGTCCAATGGTCCAAGTTCAGCGGTGCCGCCTGGAAGAAGGACGGCACCGGCTTCTTCTACGCCCGCTACGACCAGCCCGCAACAGACGCATCCGAAGCTGAAGCCCTGAAGACAGCCAACTACTTCCACAAGGTCTACTTCCACAAGCTCGGAACCCCACAGAGCGAAGACCCCCTCGTCTTCCACCGCCCCGACGACGGCGAGATCAACGTAGGCGCACAGGTAACGGACGATGGACGCTACCTCATCCTGCACCAGAGCAAAGGCACCAGCCCCAACAACGAGCTGACCGTTCAGGACCTGCACGATACCGATAAGCCCCTGCAGCGCCTGATCGACACGCCAAACGCAACCTACGCTCCCATCGACAACGACGGCACCCTCTTCTGGCTCCTCACCACTCTCGATGCACCGAACGGCAGAGTCATCTCCATCGACCTGAACCACCCGGAGCGTGAGCACTGGAAGACGGTGATCCCCGAGAGCGCCAATAAGCTGAGCGACATATCCATCATCGACAACACCTTCATCGCCAACTACCTCGCCGACGCCCAGAGCCTCGTAGAGCTGCGCCGGCTCGACGGCACCCTGATCGAACGCCTGGCGCTACCGGCAATCGGCACCGCCGCCGGCTTCAGCGGCTTGCGGCAAGACACCGAGACCTTCTATCAGTTCTCCAACTTCACCACGCCCGGCATCACCTACCGGCTGGATATGAAGACCCGCAAGTCAACCCTCTACCGCCAGCCGAAGCTGCTCTTCGACCCGGCACTCTACGAGACGAAGCAGATCTTCGCCACGAGCAAGGACGGCACCCGCGTCCCGATGTTCATCACCCACAAGAAGGGGCTGACACTCGACGGTACAGCCCCCACCCTCCTCTACGCCTACGGCGGCTTCAACATCTCCCTCATGCCCGAGTTCTCTCCATCCCTGGTGATGTGGATGGAGAGGGGTGGGGTCTACGCACAGGCCAGCCTACGCGGCGGCGGCGAGTACGGCGAGGCCTGGCATGAGGCCGGCATCCGTGTGAGAAAACAAAACGTCTTTGACGACTTTATTTCGTTGGCAGAGTGGCTAATAACCAACAAGTACACATCTCCGAAGAAGCTCGCCATCTCAGGCGGAAGCAACGGAGGGCTTCTGGTTGCAGCCTGTGAACTGCAACGACCTGACCTCTTCGGTGCAGTCGTGGCCCAGGTAGGCGTAATGGATATGCTGCGCTTCGACAAGTTCACAATAGGCTGGGCGTGGAAAGAGGAGTATGGTTCGCCTTCCGAGGATCAGGCTGAATTTGCAGCGATTTACAAGTACTCGCCTTTGCATAACATCCGCCAGGACATAAGCTATCCGCCTACGCTCATCACAACGGCGGACCACGACGACCGAGTCTTCCCGGCGCACAGCTTCAAGTACACGGCTGCGCTTCAGGAGTCCCAAACCGGGACGAATCCTGTGCTAATCCGGGTAGAGACTCGTGCCGGACATGGGGCCGGAATGCCACTGAGCAAACGAATCGAAGCAACGGTGGATCAGTACGCCTTTATGGCCAGGGAATTGCGTATGGCTATAGGGAAGCCCTGAAGAAGAGGATCCAGGACGTGGGAAGTGATGTACCTGGGAAGGAAATTAAAGTGACAATCAGGTGGCCTTCACCGATACTTCACCCATTCCCCGATAGTTGTATACCCACGAAGGGCGCTTTGGGGTACCCGACGGCGGAAATTTGAATCCGGGCGTCCGTTCTGTGCGTCGTATGTAGGAAGGTTGAAAAAAGTTGCTTTATGAAGCTGCGAATTTCAATAGCGTTGTTGCTGGCACTGGCTCCGACACTCGCCCTTGCAAAGCCCAAGACTGCGACGTCGCACATGCGACCACAGTTGTTCCGCGACCGCGCTCCTAAGGCTCATCTGCATGAAACGCGTCCGCACGAGGCTCGCATGCGACCGCTGAAATCCCCACCACCGCCTGCAGCAAAAGAAGATTTCGAGTAGCGTTAAGGTCCCTTGCACAAAAGGGGCCTTGCTTTATGGAATCAATCGAGACACAGAATAAGAAGGTAGTCAGCGGATGTTCGCATTCGCGTTGCGAGCTGCCTGAATAAATGCAGCCAGTCTTTCGTGGCTTTTTTTACCTGGTGACTCCTCGACTCCACTCGCTACATCCACACCCCAGGGGGTTAGGCACTGGATTGCCCAAGCTACGTTGTCGTGGCGCAGGCCGCCGGCCACAATGAGTTTCAAACCAGCAGTAGACTCCGCGAGAGTAGAGCGAGCGTCATTCCAGTTGAATGAAACACCCGTGCCGCCTGTTGCTGACCCGATGCTGGAATCAATGAGTACGCGATCCACGAGACCTTCGGCAGCGACTACCTGCAGATGCCGCGCAACGTCTGCAGCACTCGCGCTGTCGCCATTCACACGCCAGTGCACGGTCTGAATCAGCTTCACTCGGTCATCAAAGATGTCGTGTAATTGCCGCAGCAAAGCGAGGTTGACACCCCCGTGAAGCTGCACCGCGTTCAATCCGGCCTCGTCCGCAGCATTTGCGATCTCTTCAGCCGCAAGGGCAGGGAAGACGCCGACGCGTTCGACACCCTCCGGCAGATGCGGCGTGATCCGTGCCACCTCGGCGGCAGTCACGCGACGCATGCTCGGCGCAAAGACAAAACCAACCGCGTCCGCACCCAGCTCGGCGGCCAGCTGTGCGTCGTCTAGGTTTGTGTTCGCGCAAATTTTGATCCACATTGTCGAGACAGTCTTTCAGACAATAGTCAATACTCTGTTAGATGTCGGAGGAGTACTCACGATCCAGTAAGGCAGCCAGAGCAGCGCCGGGATCCGTCTCGCGCATCAAGGCCTCGCCAACAAGGAAGGCGCGGTAGCCGATCTCGCCGAGTTTGGCAATGTCCTCGGCGGTGCGAATGCCGCTTTCAGCGACCATGACCACGTCCTTCGGCATCGAAGGGGCGAGTTCGGCAAACAGTTCGGTTCTAACAGCGAAGGTACGCAGATCGCGGCTGTTCACGCCAATAAGATCGAAGCCCAGAGTCACTGCGCGCTCCATCTCATTGCGGTCGTGGGTCTCACAGAGCACATCGAGCCCCATGCTGCGAGCTTCATCGCGCAGATGGCCGAGAGAGGCGTCGGTATGGGCAGCAACGATAAGGAGAATAGCATCGGCGCCAGCAGCACGGGCCTCGAGTATCTGAAAGCTGTCCAGGATAAAATCCTTGCGCAGGCAGGGAATCTTGACGACGCTCGAAGCCTCGTGAAGAAAGGAGAGCGCCCCCTGAAAAAACTCTTCGTCGGTAAGCACAGAGAGCGCAGCTGCACCGGCGGCCGCGAAGCCACGCGCCAATTTTGTTGGATGAAAGTCACTGCGGATGAGACCCTTGGACGGCGAAGCTTTTTTGATCTCGGCGATGATGGCAGGACCGGCAACAGCCGCTGTGCGCAGAGCAGCGGTAAACCCACGGGGCGCATGTTCAGCCGCCCGACGCTCGAGCAGTCGATAGTCCGCGACCGCTTTGCGAGCCTCTACCTGCAGCAAAGTATGGGCAAGGATCTGATCGAGCTGTGTTGGCATAGTCCCTTGTAATTTTGCTGGTGAGGTCAAGCGACCTCACTTCCATCAGCCTGAGCGCACTCTCGCCCACACTCAATACCTGCCGGCAATTGCCGTTGCCCCTTTGGTTTTGAGGCTGAAAAAACTTTGGTGCCGAAGGGGGGACTCGAACCCCCACACCCTTGCGAGTACATGGACCTGAACCATGCGCGTCTGCCAATTCCGCCACTACGGCACGGTGTTTTACGCTACGACCTAAAGAGTCGAAGCACGCTAACCGCGACTCTTCAAGTCTTACAAACGCCGCGGCGCCTGTCAATTCCGGAGCGTGGCCGGCGGGTACCAGAGAATCGTTACCTCTGACGCGGAAGAATGACTGAAATACCGGCACTTCAAACTACAAGCAGGCAGACTTCTACCGAAAAAGAGCGTCTACTGTGAGAAAGGCAAACACCCTTACCCATGACGGAACAGAAAAAAACCTTCTCCCAGGCTCCATCGAACGTTGAGAAAATTCCCGAAGATCTCTCAGTTGAAATGCGCAGGATCGCTCACGATCTGAGCAATGCCCTTGAGATCATCATCCAGACCAGTTACCTGCTCAGCACGACCGAGATGAAGGAACCAGCGTCGGACTGGCTCAGGATGCTGGACGACGGAGTTCGGAAGGCAATGAGCCT
Source organism: Edaphobacter sp. (assembly GCA_050012935.1). Lineage (GTDB taxonomy): Bacteria > Acidobacteriota > Terriglobia > Terriglobales > Acidobacteriaceae > Edaphobacter. Next base: position 25,261 of record JBEKGF010000007.1, read on the forward strand.
GAACCTTGAACTGCGCAACTACATCAAGGAACACACAGCAGCCTAACCCGAGCTCAGGCTCGCAAAAGATCTTCGGGTTGCGGGATCAGCGGGACTTGCGCTTGCCAGAGGATTTTGCCTCTTTTTTTGCGGACTTTGCGGTGCCGACGGATTTCTTTGCTGCAGGAATCTTCTTTGATTCGGCCTTTTTAGCTGCCTTTTTTACTGTGGCAGGCTTCTTCGGAAACATTTTCTTCGAACTTTTAGCAGTAACCTTCTTTGTCGTAGCCCTCGAAACCGCCGCGCCAGAAGCTTCGAAGCCCATCGCTTCCAGTTTGAGCTCATGGGAAGCAATCAGGTCTTCGATCTGCTGCAACAGAATCCGCGTATGCATCGGCTTGACGAGAAGTCGGTCGGCCCCCATCTCCTGCCAGTCCTCTTCCGCTACTGGGAACGCTGTCAACAAGGCTACAACTGGGTGATAGGCCGCTGCCCGCGCGGCTTTGATCACTTCGACGCCGGCAACATCGTGCTCCATGCGCATGTCCGTGATCAGCATCTGATACTCGCGGGTATGCAGCTTCGATATGCCTTCTCGCGCGGAGGCTGCGGTATCCACTTCAAACCCGCTGATCTCCAGCACAGCCTTGAGCGTCAGCAATACGGCGACTTCATCATCCACAAGCAGAATACGGCGTCTCATTCAGTTCCTCTTTTAATAGCTTCCGAGCAAACATACATGATCTGGTAGGCGATGCCAAAATGAGCAACCGCAGAAGATTCTCCCAGGATGAGTTCCACTTCAGCCGTGAGACATAACTTCAAACCCAACTGGCTCGTAATGCTATACTTGAGGTTGCGATGCAACCTTTTCCAAGAGTTGCATCTAATCCCTAAACAATGCATAGCGAGTAAGAATCCCGCTATGGAGGCGACTTATTCCACCAATTGATAAACGCTCCGCGAAGTCTTTTATCCGCACCAACGAACGTATCCGCGCCCGCGAGGTTCGCGTCATCGATGAAAACGGCGAACAACTTGGCGTTATGCCACCGTTTGAGGCCCTTAAAATGGCCCGGGAGCGCTCGCTCGACCTCGTAGAGATCTCGCCTAACGCAGTTCCGCCGGTCTGCAAGATTCAAGACTACGGCAAATATCTGTACGAAAAAGATAAGAGCGAGCGAGCCGCACGGAAGAAGCAGAAGATCATCACCATCAAAGAGGTCAAGTTCTCGGTTACCGTGGACGAACATGACTACCAGACCAAGAAGAACCAGGCCGTTCGCTTCCTTGGCGAGGGTGACAAGGTCAAGGCGTCACTCCGCTTCAAAGGCCGGCAGATGGCCCATCGCGACCTCGGCTACAAAATCATCAACCGCCTCATCCTCGATATCGGAGACGCTGGCATAGTCGAGTTCATGCCGCGGATGGAAGGTACTACTCTGCACGCAATCCTGGCTCCCTCGAAGAAGTCTGAGGGTGCCCCCAAAAAGGCCGATTCGCCCCCCGTTGCGTCCGGGACCAAACCGCTCACCCCCGCTGCGCCTGCGGCCGTTTAAGATAGGCGAAGAGATGACAAACCACCCTCAATTTAAGGTAATTTCGGGTGCGCATGAATCTTCACAGTCGGGTTAATGGTGTTACTAGTAACTTTTGCCTAACCATCTAACAAATTGTCGAGCGCCGTTCGTTTCGGCGCTCCATTTGTTTTAAGCGGCGGCGGTCCAGCTCGCTGTTGATGAAACACGTGTTAATCCTGCCAGGCCAAGACCTGCCGGTTTCGGGAATTGAGGTGGAGTCAGGTCTCCACAGAGTCAACAAGCCTATCCCGGAGAGCCTGTCCCCTATTTCTGAAAATGAAGTATTTCCTATATTTTTCGGGCAAAGAGCATGCAGATATCTGCGCACAGATCTAGTTTTGGGTACTTTAGTAACCGAAACCATTGCATACTTCAGTATATAACTGATTCTAATGGACTTATACCATTATCTATCCTATTGTTACCTCATCTGGTTGTCCAGAGAAATCTTTTTTATCAAATACAACTTCCGGGGTATCTCACTATGAAACATATCGTCCGCGCCTTCGTCGTCGTCCTTGTCCTCACCGGTGTAGCTGCGACCACCCAGACCTCTTCCGCCTCCACCCAAAACAAGGTCACCTCCTCACGCACGAGCATGCTGCCGGTCCCGACCTGCCCGCCCGACGATCCCAATGGCTGTGGAATGGCGCAAGGTCGCTAGTTCAGCAGCATTACCTCGATTATTTCCTTATTTATCAAAAGCTTAGTACAAAAAATTTTCCCAAAAAGGCCATTCTCATGAAAAACATCGTCCGCGCTTTCGTCGTTGCCCTCGTCCTCACCGGCGCAGTTGCCACCTCTCAGACCAGCTCTGCTTCGACCCATAACAAGGTCACCTCCTCACGCACGAGCATGCTGCCGGTCCCGACCTGCCCGCCCGACGATCCCAATGGCTGTGGAATGGCGCAAGGAAGGTAACTTTCGAGCAATTTTTTGCATAGTGTGATCAAATATTTGTTGATTCGCCACCGTGGATAGGCTAGCCTATTGTTCGATTCACAGGTACGAACAACATGCAAACCACTATGAATGCGTTCCTTGCGTATTTAGGTTATCTTGAACCGATTCTTTGCGGAATGCTCATCTATTTCATGATGCGCAACAAATCCGTCCATCAGTTCAAATATCTCGTTGCCCTTTTAGGCGTCAGGTTCGGGTGCTCGGTTATCTGTCTGCCATTGCTTTATCTTTGCGGACGCAGGCTTAGTGTTCACGTAACCTATCCGATTTATTTCTATACGTACTGGGGTTGCTACGCGTTAGAAGCGATTCTTTCGCTCATGGTGATCTACAGCATCTTTAAGCTTGCGATGGCCCCTTTGAAGGGTCTCCAAACACTGGGTATACTGGTTTTCCGGTGGGTCGCAGCAATTTCAGTCGCGGTCTCCATCGGAGTTGCAGTCACTCCCCACCTGTCGGGCGTGAAATTTATGACTGCGATGATCACGCAGCTTCAACAGACCTCAAGCATTCTGACGCTCTGCCTTCTGCTGTTTGTCTGCTTCGCCATTCGGCCGATGGGTCTGTCGTTCCGCAGCCGTATCTTCGGCGTCAGTCTTGGGCTTGGCTTCCTGGCGACGATCAGTCTGGTCAACTCTGCCTGGATAGCTCACAATCCCAGCATGTTTTCCGTATTCAGCCTAGTCAACGGTTTAGCGGTCGGATTGACACTCCTCACCTGGTCGGCTTACTTCGCCTTCCCGGAGCCAAAACGCCGCATCATCGTGCTGCCGACCACCTCGCCCTTCCTTCGCTGGAACCAGATCTCGATGGCTCTCGGCGACGACCCGGGCTATGTTGCCGTCGGCGGCATCCCACCGGAGCTCTTTGCCCCAGCCGAGCTTGAGGTCATGCGTCGCGCCTCAGCGAAGATGACCCCGGCACTCGAAAGTCCAGCCGCGATGCACTCGCTGTCTGCATAGACAAACTCGCAAAACCTGATTTAGGAAAAGGCCGTCCCCACTTGGGACGGCCTTTTCCCTTGGCGTCTTTTGACTAGCAAGATTTAGCCAAGCAAAGAGCTCTGCCGCCCACCGCTTGATATCCGCGCATAATGTAGAGCAGTCGTGGCGTGCGCAATCCGTGCTTCACGAAAAAGATCTTGTATCCACTCAGTAGCAATACATAAGGCCGTCCCAAGTGGGGACGGCCTTATTATTACTTCTGAATCCGAGCTTACTCTCTCTCAGAGCGCTTCCAGTTGATCAGGTCACCCAGCGTTGTGCTGCTGCTGTTGCTCGACGACGAGGAGGACGATCCCGAGTTGTTGCCCTTGGGCGACTTCTCACGCTCCTTGTAGCTCTCAACCTCAGCCCGGCTGGCCTCTTCGCCAACCGCCCGGATGCTCAAGCCGACCTTCTTTTCTTCCTGGTTCATCTTGACGATCTTGAACTCGTGCTCTGAGTCCACATCCATCGCTACTGGCTTTCCGTCCGGACCGATCGCTTCGGAGACGTGGCACAGACCCTCAACCCCTTCGGCGATCTCAACGAAGGCGCCAAACTGCGCCGTGCGAAGAATCTTGCCCTTGATGACGTCACCAACACGATGCTGTGCGAAGAACGTGTCCCAGACATCCGGCTGCAGCTGCTTGACGCCCAGCGACAGACGACGGTTCTCGGGCTCGACGCCCAAAACGATCGCACGAACCTTCTCACCCTTCTTCAGGACCTCAGAGGGATGCTTGATCCGCTTGGTCCAGCTCAGGTTCGAGACATGCACCAGGCCGTCGATGCCATCCTCGATCTCGATAAATGCACCGAAGTCGGTGAGGTTGCGAACGCGGCCCTCAATGATTGCGCCCGTCGGGTACTTGTCCTCAAGCTGCTCCCAGGGATTCTCCTGGAGTTGCTTCATGCCGAGCGAGATGCGGCGGTCGTTCGGGTTCACGCTCAGAATGATGGTGTCGACCTCATCGCCGGGCTTGACCATCTTCGACGGATGCTTCATCCGCTTGGACCAGGTCATCTCGGAGACGTGGACGAGACCTTCGATACCCTGCTCGAGCTCGATGAACGCGCCATAATCCGTGACTGAAAGCACGCGGCCACGAACCTGCGCCCCAATCGGGTAACGCTCGGTTGCATCGAGCCACGGATCAGGCGTGAGCTGCTTGAAGCCGAGGGAGACGCGCTGCTTCTCTTTGTCGAACTTCAGCACCTTCACCTGGATCTCGTCTCCAACATTGACGAGGTCGCGGGGGTGAGTCAAACGGCCCCAGCTCATATCCGTAATGTGGAGCAGTCCATCGAGACCGCCCAAATCGACGAACGCGCCGTAGTCGGTGAGGTTCTTCACTGTACCGGTAAGGATGCTGCCCTCTTCAAGCGTGGAGAGCGTGACGGACTTCTTCGCGTTCTGCTCTTCCTCCAGCAACTCCTTGCGGCTAATAACGACATTGCCACGCTTCTTGTTCAGCTTGATGACGCGGACTTCGATCTCAGTGCCGATGTAGCCATCCAGATTGCGGACGGGGCGAACCTCGACCTGCGATCCCGGCAGAAACGCCTTGATGCCGATGTCGACGGTCAGGCCGCCTTTGACGCGACCGAGAACCATGCCCTTGACGGGCGTCTTCTCGTTCGCCGCCTGTTCCAGCTTGTCCCAGACTTTGTGCCGCAGAGCCTTCTCGTAGCTGACCAGATAGCCGCCCTCAGGCTCTTCCCGCTCAACCACTACCTCAACCGAATCGCCGGTCTGGAATTTCGACACGCCATGGATGTCCAGGACCTGTTCCAGGGGGATAAGGCCTTCCGACTTGAGCCCGATGTCGACAACGACATGCTTGTCGGTGACTTTAACGACGGTGCCGGTAACGATGACCTCTTCGACGGTCAGGTTCTGGGCAGCAGCGGACTCAGCAGCCTGCTCGCGGTCAAAATTAGCGAGTGCCGCAGCGAAATCGGCTGCGTCGTAGTTCAAGTCATCTTCAGATTCGTCGGCCGCGGCGGTCACTGTGGCAACAGTGCCGTGATCTGCAGGGGCGTGCGCGGCAGCAGCAACTGGTGCAACATGCTGTGCAGCAACATTCGACGCTTCGTGGGCGTTCTCATGCGGTTGGGTTGAGGTGGATTCAGATGACAGGCCGGTATGATCGGCTGTCGCTTCGGGCGCCAGGACTTCCGTTTCGGTGGTCAGGGGTTTGCTCTCGTTAGTGTTGGGATTATGGTTTTCTACCATGGTGAATGCGGACTCCGGGATCCAAGAACTCCTTCCCTCTCAGCGGCGTCTTGGGCGGGAACAATCAGCGCTCCAGAAGGAGTGCCGGCTGCTCTTTCTCTCCCCGCAACTGCTTCGGCAGGATGGAAGGAATCAGGTATTGCAGAAGAGCTATTGCACTTGGGTCCCACACGCAATAGCTCGTTACATAAAGAATAGAACTTTGCATACTGTCCGTCAACAAAAGCCAGCTTCACGCTCTGCATTTTCATCGCTATGTCATCCGTGCAAACTGGAACCAATATGAACCGTATGTCGTTTAGATGCTGAAGACCGCCCGAAGAATCCATCGCGACGAAAATATTTGCTTTCACAGCGGCTCTCACGCCCGACCCCACGCTCTCCCCGATATACTCGGCCAATGGATCGCCTCTGGACGCCCTGGCGCTACAGCTACATCACTCGTGCAGACTCGGAATCACGCACTGGAGTTCCCGCGGCTCTCGCTGCATGGCCACCAACCGAAGCGGACGACAAGCATTGCATCTTTTGCAACATGATCGCCGCCGTCGACTACGCCATTGCTCAAGGAATGGCCCCTGAAGACGCTGAGAAGGCCACTCACATCGTCTATCGCGGTTTGCACTGCTTTGTATGCCTCAACGCGTATCCATACTCCACAGGCCACGTAATGATCGTGCCTTATCAGCACCTCGCCTCGCTCGCAGCGCTTCCCCCAGACGCAGCAAACGAACTGATAACTCTCGCTCAGCACGCGGAGATTGCTTTGCACGAGGCCTATAAGCCGGGCGGCCTCAATATGGGTCTCAACCTTGGCCAGGCCGCCGGTGCCGGCATTGCCGACCATATCCATCTGCATGCGCTGCCACGCTGGATAGGGGACACAAATTTTATGACAGTCACTGCAGAAACTCGTGTACTTCCTGAGCCGTTGGATGTAACATGGGCCAAACTTCGGCCCCTCTTCAAATTTTAGTGCAACCAAGACCACGCCATATCCATCAAAGCTTGTATAGCAGACAGAAGGTGCAAGTCTCTTCTCCCTATCGAGCTATCGAGGACTTCCCCATGGCAATCTTCCAGAACCTGCCCGCATCAGTCCGCTTCGGTCCCCCGGCCTCGCAAGAAAATCGCGGCGTCTCGACGACCGATCGCCGTCCCTACCTTATCACCGTTCCCCCACGCCGATCTGCAGTCGCTACACGGCAGACCGTAACCACCGCCCGCCAGTTTTTTGCACTCTTCCCACATGAATCGGAGGACGCCCGCATAACCGGAGCCACTCGCTCGCTCTATCGTCGGTTGCTGGCGTTGAACCTTCCCCGTCCGGTAGCTCGCGCCGAGTCTCCTGCCGAACTGCGAGAGGTCGGCGAAGTGCGATCTACTTACGTGGGTACCAGAATCGCCTGACTCGAAGCTTTCGAGACCTCGAGTTTGAGCCTGAGCTTTCCGATAATACAAAAGCCTAAGGACCTTGCTTACCAAAGCAAGGTCTTTTCATTAAGGGTGGGTACATTAAGCTGAGGCCCAACTGGCGTTCTACTGCGGCCCGGGAGGCACACTCGCTGCAGCCTTCGGGGCCGCCTCGCGATTGCTGTTTTGCGAAGCGGTTGAACCTCTCGATCCCGGCACCCGTGTGGCCTCAAAGCTGGTGATCTTCCAAACCCCGGATGGCAGGCGCTGGTAGACCCGCGTGTAGCGGTAGGTCCCCTTGACCGAAGCGCCTTCATTGGTCCCTTCCACCTCTGCCCGCGAGGTCACGATCGCGATGGAGCCAATCAGCTTGACCTGGCGTTCGCCGATATCAAGCTTAGTGAGCGCCACCTTATGCAACCGCATCCGGTCCAACTGCTGCTCTTTGGTATTCACCTGGCCTGTGATGGAAATGCCGATGTAATCATCGGAGAGCAGCTTATCCATCGCCGCGACATCGCCCCTGAGCTGAGCATCCCGCCATTGTTCTTCCAGCGCCTCAACCTGTTGCTTGGCAGCGTGCTTTTTCTCATGCAGCGGCTGATTCCAGGCAGCGCAAAACGCAGGCAAAGACCATCCCATCACCACAGCCATCAGGAGAGTGGAGGGTGCCAACATGAGGCGGATTGGACGACCAATTAACGGCATTGCGTACCGGATACTAGACCGATCTATCGCGCACAGTCAAAACTACTTTAGTCGTATGCGCCCTTGGTACCATAAGACGCAAGAACCCCCTGAAAAGTCCAGCTTAAACCATCAGCAGACCGCCGATAGATTCTCCACTTGGCGTTCCTTCATCTTCTGATACAGGCCCCCGATTGCATATTGATGAAAATGCGGAGATGCCCGATGCTGTTCCAGGGACGCTTCATCCAGATACTGCTCATAAATCAATACAGTACATCCCTCCCCCTCGACAAAATGGGGAATATAACTCACGCAACCCGGCTCCTTGCGAGATGCCGTGGTCAGGTGGCACAGAATCTCGTCGATAGCCTCGCGGTCAGCCTGGTCGAACGCCATTCGCACAGTAAAACTCAACATAGCGACTGTCCTTTTACGCCTTCAACGCTTCGTCAAACGCGGAAAGCATCATCGTTTGGTCACGGTCGGGTCCCGTCGAAACCATTCCTATCTTCGCCCCCGACTCTTTCTCAACAAATTTCAGATAATCCTGCGCCGGCTGCGGCAGCTTATCAAACTCGGTAATCCCTTCGGTCGAGCTCTTCCATCCCTTTAGCCTCGTATACACCGGCTCAATCGCGTTATAGCCGGGCATATCCGCAGGAATCACGTCCGTTAGCTTGCCGTTGATCTTGTAGCCGGTGCAGACGCGAATCTCCTCGAATTCGTCCAGAACATCCATCTTGGTGACCACCAGCCACTCGGTCCCGTTGATCATGTTGCTGTAGCGCAGCAGCGGCAGGTCCAGCCAGCCACAGCGCCGGGGACGCCCGGTCACCGCTCCATACTCCTGCCCGCGCGCCCGTATCAGATCGCTGGTCGAATCATGAATCTCCGTCGGGAACGGCCCCTCGCCAACCCGAGTCACATAGGCCTTCGTCACGCCGATAACCGTGCCGATCCGCGTCGGCCCAACACCAGTCCCGGTCACCGCTCCACCCGCCGTCGAAGACGATGATGTCACAAACGGATAGGTTCCGTGGTCGATATCGAGCAGCGCGCCCTGCGCCCCTTCGAACATCACCTTCTCGCCGTTGTCGAGCGCGTGGTTCAGCATCGCCGCCGTATCCGTCACAAACGGAGCGACCTTTTCGGCTGCCCGCGCGTACTCCTCATACATCGTCTTCGGGTCCAGCGGTTCAGTGCCGAACAGCGCATGAGCGATCGTATTTTTCTCATGACACGCGTTCTCAATATGCGTCCTCAGCAGCGCCGAGTTCAGCAGATCCACCACCCGCAACCCGCTGCGATGCATCTTGTCCTCATACGCTGGCCCAATCCCCCGGCTGGTCGTGCCGATCTTCGTCCGTCCCGGTGCGTTCTCCGCCGCAAGCTCGATCATCCGGTGGTAAGGCAGAATCACCTGTGCCCGGTTCGACACAAAAAGCTGGCCATCCACGGGCAACCCGGCGTCTTTCAGCTTCTTCACTTCGTTCAAAAACGCCATCGGATCCAGTACCACCCCGTTGCCGATCACGCCCTTGCATTGCGGCCGCAAAACACCGCACGGAATCAGTTGCAACACGAACTTTTTGCCGTGAATGATCACGGTATGCCCGGCATTGTGCCCGCCCGCGTAGCGCGCCACAACGGAGAACTTCTCCGACAGCACGTCCACGATCTTGCCTTTGCCCTCATCGCCCCACTGCGCACCCAAAATAACCGCTGATTTGCGTTGATTCACGACGAATGTGTTCTCCAAGGATTGGTTGTTGGCCGGAAGACGCCTAGCGCCTCACGCGAATGCGTCTATATCCATCATATCGCGTCCTGCGCAGACGCATTGGAGATGGTTGTAAGACGGCCACCATTTGTTCTATGGCTGCTGGGAGTAGTACCCATTCCGTGTCCGCGCCGTCAGTCCGCCCTGTGCGACCTTCACCGTCAAGGTATGGAAGGTGTTCACTTCGTCACCCGGCGCAGTCTCCAGCATCAGCGTGTAATAGGCGTCCACGTCTGCAAAACAGCGGTCGATCTGCTGGGCTATATCGTTGCTCGAACGAAGTGTAAGGCCGCCTGTCTGGGTTGCGATCACCTGCAGCGCCAGATCCCCGATCTGCGTCTTCCTTGCAACCGTCACCGGCTTGAGAAACTCCTCGAAGTAAGTCTGGTTGATCGAACCAGCATCCGATACCCCCAGCGGATCGATGCTGTAGATCGTCATCCGGGCTTCGCGCAGTATCGTCGAGATAGAGACGATCGACGCGAATATCTGCCCCGTCTGCTTGGTATCCAAATTGATATTGGGGCCTGAGAGAATGGGCCAGCCCGGACTGATCCATACGACGACCTTTCTCCCCGGCAGCCTCCCCTCCTGCTCCACCAGCGTTTGCAGCGCTTTCATTGAAAGCTGAAACCGGTCCAATGCTCCATAGACACCCTCCGAACGACGGACGGTGCGCAGTGCCGTCTCATGCTGGTCAAACATAGCCAGCAGCCCATTCCCATCGCGCGAAGCACTCGGTTGTACTTCAGTCCCCGTATCCGAAAAGAAGGCGAGCGACATCGGGTGAGTCAGGGTTCCGCCGTTTTGCAGCAAAAATCGCTTAATCTCGTCCCGCTCGGATGCAACCCGGCGGAAGTCGGTGTTGACCTCATCGATCAGAAGAATAATCCTCACCGGAGGATCGGCCGGCTGAGCGACCGCCGTAGCTGTCTCGCTGCCGCCGCCGGTGGCCTTGAACGAAAGAATGTTCTGCGGATGGCCATTGTCAAGCACCGTAAAATCCTTCTGCTCAAGCCCCTTGACGGCCTTGCCCGACTTGTCTGTCACCGCGACATCCAGTGCAAAACGATGATCCGCGGCAACCGCCGAGGGCAAGAGCGGCTGCCCCGCTTGCGGTGCCGAGCCTGGCTGTTGTTGCGCGAACGTCCGCGAAAAGCAGCATGACAACAGGAGAAGAAACACACTGCCTTTACAGGTCACTCTCATAGCCCTCGCTCCAATACATCCTTCCATTCACCCGCATCTTGCAACACAATCAAAAAAATGGCGGTTGGCAGGCGCAACCTACTATGCAGACGTCCCAGCGATGAGGTTAGTTTCGATTGGAACTGGCAGAAATCGGCAAACCACCCACCAATCTCCTTTTTAATAGCCGAAGCCGCGACCCTGTCGTTATCCTTCTCGTGCGCTGATCCACCTGGTACAGCCAAAGTAGAATGCCGGCGAGCGCCGTTCTTCTAACATCCGTACTTCGAGCCAATCCATGTCCGCATCCCGCCTGCTCTACGGCACCACCGTCTTCCTCGGCGCATTCCTGCTCTTCCTGGTCGAGCCGATCGCCGCCAAACAGCTCCTCCCAATCCTCGGCGGCTCCTCCGCGGTCTGGCTCACATGCCTGGTCTTCTTTCAGGTGACACTGCTGCTCGGCTACCTGTACGCGCACTGGCTCACCCGCGAAGGCTCTCCCAAATGGCGCCGGTATCTCTACCTCGGATCGCTCGCCTTCGCGGTCACACTACTGGCCACCCAAAGGCTCTTTCCCGCCAACTTCAGCCGCGACTCAGATCACCCCGTCACCATGATCTTCGCCACCCTCACTCTAACCATCGGCCTGCCCTTCCTCCTGCTCGGCGCAACCAGCCCTCTCCTGCAGCTTTGGTTTCTGCGCACCCATGGCGGCAGCGTCCCCTACCGCCTCTTCGCGCTCTCGAACGCGGGCTCGCTCCTGGCCTTGATCGCCTATCCCTTCGTAGTCGAACCGAACCTCCCACTCAAGCTCCAGCGAACCCTGTGGGCCCTCGGATTCCTCGCATACGCCGCCCTAGGCACGCTTCTCGCTCGTTCCGTCACAAAACCACCCGCCCAAACATCTCCCTCGCAAGAAGAATCAGCGCCTCGAACCCCAGCATTCACCAAATGCCTCTGGTTCCTGCTTCCTATGGCCGCCGCCATGCAATTGAGCGCAGTCACGGCCCATCTCACCGTCAACATCGCCGCCATTCCGCTCCTCTGGATGCTCCCGCTCGCCGCCTATCTCCTCACCTTCATCCTCGCCTTCGAATTTCACTCAAGTTACCGCCGCGGCATCGTCGTACGCCTTCTAGTCGTCATGCTCGCCGCCCTGGGCTACGCCATCTCGAAGACCGATGTTAGCCTGCCCATCGGAATCGCCATCCTGTTCTTCCTCGTCGAATCTTTCCTCGCCGGACTCTTCTGCCACGCCGAAACCTACGCCTTACGCCCGCAGCGCGGCTCCGAGACGACCCTCTTTTACCTCCTCATCGCCGCCGGCGGCGCAGCCGGAACCTTCTTCATCGGCATCGCCAGCCCCCTCATCTTCTCCGCCAACTACGACCTCGCCATCTCCTTCTTCGTCACAGCCCTGTTCGCCGTTGCGGTCACCTGGCAAGACGGCTGGCCTCAGCGCCTGCTCTGGACCACAGCCAGCGTACTGCTGTTCCTCTTCGCCATCATGCTCCACACCGCCTACGCTCGCGACGCCATGCTCGAGGTCCGCAACTTCTACGGCACCCTCCGCGTAAAACAAACCATCACCCCACATGCAGACCCCGAAAGAATGCTTCTGAACGGTGCCATCCAGCACGGCACCCAGATCTTCGGCAACGGTCTTAGCCATACCCCGACCACCTACTACGCCGTCGACTCCGGCATCGGCCTCGCCCTGCGCTTCTGCTGCAACGCCCCCGGCAGCGATCTCCCACGCCCGCGCAATATCGGAGTCATCGGACTAGGCACCGGAACGCTTGCCGCCTACGGCCACCCCGGCGACCACATCCGCTTCTACGAGATCAACCCACTCGTCCAGCCCGTCGCGCAGAACCTCTTCACCTACCTCCGCGACTCCCCAGCCCAAATCACCTTCGTCGACGGTGACGCCCGCACCTCACTCGCCCACGAAACCCCGCAAAACTTCGATGTCCTCGCCGTCGATGCCTTCTCGAGCGACGCCATCCCGCTGCACCTCCTCACCACACAAGCCGTCGATCTCTACAAAAAACATCTAGCCCCCAACGGCATCCTCGCCTTTCACATCTCCAACCAGTACCTCAACCTCGCTCCGGAGATCGCCCAACTCGCCATCGCCGCCAACATGCAATCGAAGCTGGTCGAAACCGCTGGAGATGACGTCACCGGATCCTACCGCTCCACCTGGGTTCTCCTCTCCAACAGCCCTGATTTTTTCAATCGCCCCGAAATCGCCGCCGCCGTCGCCAACACGCCAACGCTACCCCACCTGCGCACATGGACAGACGACTACTCAACCCTCGTGCCTCTCCTGCAACTGACCAAACACTAACCGACTTCGCGCTCCACCTATACTCGAAGAGGCATGCCCGAGCTCCCCGAAGTCGAAACCGTAGCCAATGGCGTTCACGCCCGCATCCACGGCCAGACCATCCGCTCCGTCTGGACCAGCAACAAGCCCCAGACCTTCAAATCGTCTCCAGACGAGATCATCGAAGCGCTCACCGGCAGCCGCATCGACCGCGTCCACCGAGTAGGCAAAACCATCGTCATCGACTTAACCCGCAAAAAGAAACCATCCCAATTCCTGGTCCACCTCGGCATGACGGGCCGCCTCCTCGTCTCCACTCCGGACACGCCCATCCCTGCACACACGCACGCCATCCTCACCCTCAGCAGCGGTAAAGAGCTTCGCTTCGTCGACGCTCGTCGCTTCGGCCGCCTCTCCGTCGCAGCTCCCGACTCAAAGTACGAAGGCCCCGGCGCAGAGCCACTCACCATCCTGCTCGAAGACTTCATCGCTCTCTTCCGCAACCGCAAGACGCCCATCAAAGCAGCCCTGCTCAACCAGTCGCTACTCCACGGCGTCGGCAACATCTACGCAGACGAGGCTCTCTTCCACGCCGGCATTCGCCCGACCCGCCACGCTGGCCGTCTTACTCGCGCCGAACTCACCCGCCTCCGCGCCGCACTAATCAAAGTCCTCACCGAAGCCATCCAGCTAGGCGGCTCCTCGGTCTCCGACTACGTCGACGCAGACGGAGTCGCCGGCTTCTTCCAACTCCATCACCACGTCTACTCGCGAACCGGCGAACCCTGCCGCATCTGCGCCAAACCCATCCAACGAATCGTAATCGGCGGCCGCAGCACCCACTACTGCCCGACCTGTCAGAAGTAAAAACATTCGACCACGGATAACGCGGATTAAACGGATTCAAAACGGAAGGCAATTTAAATCTTCGTCTTGAATCCGTTTTAATTTGATCCGTTTTATCCGAGTGAATCCGTGGTCGCCACAGTTTCCTTACCGCGCCGCCGCCTGCTCCGCCGAAACAGCCGCACCGATCACCCGTATCTCAGGACTGTCTTCGACGATCTCGAACGAATAGCTCTGCAGCGGGCTCATCTTCACCATCTGCTGCATATAATCCTTCAGCATCGGCAGATCGACAAAACCCACATTGAACCCGGACAAATAGATCTTGCCTGGGCCCGACATGTGAATCGTTGTCGAGGAGGCAGCCGCCAGCGCCTTATGCCACAGCCGCTTGAACTCCAGGCATCGCGCATCGCCGCTCTTGGCCTCCGCAAAGACCTCCTCCGGCTCCATATCCAGAAACCGCAGTCGCATCGCGCGATGCCCCATGATCCCTTCCATGTGTCCGCGCCCGCCGCACCCGCAAAACCGCTCCTTCTCGTCCATCGAAACCACAGTATGTCCGCCCTCCCACACCCCCGGAGCAAACGGATAGCGCCCATACCCGATCCCATTTCCCAGCGTCCACACCCGAATCATGCTGTCCAGCTTCCCATGCGCCGAAGCCAGCCCGGCAGCCATCCCATCGGCATCGTTCAACGCAGTCACGGGAGCGGATATTCCATGGTTCCGAAGCTGACTCGCCAACAACTCCTGAATCCGCGCCCCTTTAAGCTGGGGAAGATTCGGAGACTCCTCCACCACGCCATTCTTCACCAGACCAGGTAGCGCTAACCCAACTGCAGTCAGGTCTTTCTCTCCGTTCGCGACCTGCACCGCCAATTTGCAGATCGTCTCCACCAGAGCATCGGTATGAAGCTCTACAAGAGCATCTTCTTCATCATGTCCGTCAGGAAACCGCTGCACCGAGCCCGCAAGCTTGTGATCCACCACCAGCCCCGCCACGATTCGTTCCGATAATGTGACCCCGATTGTCTTCGCCATGGCTTGCCCGCTCCGTCCCGGTCGCCGCGTCTCTATTCGAACTTGCTCACACGGTTCAATCCGTTGAAAGCAGCAACTTTATAACATTCCGCGAGCGTTGGATAGTTGAAGACGGTATCCACGAAATATTCCAGCTTTCCATCCAGCGCCATTACGGCCTGCCCGATATGCAACAACTCGCTGGCGCCCTCGCCAATAATATGCACTCCGAGGATCGCGTGCGTCAGCCGGTGAAAAATAATCTTCAACCGTCCCGTCGTATCGCCGCGAATCTGCCCGCGCGCGATCTCGCGATAATACGCCACGCCAACCTCGTACGGCACATCTTCTTCAGTAAGCTGCTCTTCGGTCTTGCCGATAAAGCTGATCTCCGGAATCGTATAAATCCCATATGGATACAGCCCCGGGTTCGACAGCAACTGCTCATCGCCAAACGCCCGCGCCGCAGCCACCCGCCCCTGTTCCATCGATACCGAAGCCAGCGACGGAAACCCGATCACATCGCCCACCGCAAAGATCGTCGGCACCTTCGTCCTGAAGTCCTTGTCCACTGGAATACGCCCGCGCGAGTCCGCCTCGAGCCCCGCCGCCGGTAGGTTCAGCTCATCCACATTGCCCTGCCGGCCTACTGCGTACAGCAGCGCATCGCCCTGAACCTTCTTCTTGCTCTCGAGGTTCGCCACGACAGTCCCATCCGGCATCTCTTCGACCGACTCCACCTCTTCATTCAGCCGCATCGTCACGCGTGAGTCGCGCAGATGGTAGCTCAGCGCCTCAACAATCTCCTGATCCGCAAACTCCAGCAACCGCGGTCTCCGCTCAATCAGCGTCACCCTCACGCCAAGCGCGGAAAACATGCAAGTATACTCCACTCCGATCACGCCGCCACCAACGATAATCATCGTCTTCGGCAGGTTCACCAACTCCAGTACCAGGTCGCTATTAATAATGCTGCGCCCGTTGATCGGAACCTTCGGCGACGACGCCGGCTTGGTTCCCGTACCAATCAAAATGCTCTTTGTCTCATACACCGAAGATCCGCGCGAGTTCGTCACCTTGATGTGGTTCACATCTTCAAAGCTCGCAACGCCCACCAGCATCTCGATGTTGTTCCGTGAGAGCTGCGCCTCGGTCACATCGATCTCGGTCTTGATCACATGCTGGACCCGGAATGCCAGGTCCGCCATGGTGATCCGTTCCTTCACCCGGTAGTTCATTCCGTAGATCGACTTGTAGTTGTAACCCGAGAGATGCAGCACCGCCTCGCGCATCGTCTTCGAAGGAATCGTGCCTGTACTGATACAGGCGCCCCCGACAACCTCGCGCATCTCTACGAGCGCAACTTTCTTGCCAAGCTTGGACGCATAGATCGCAGCCCGTTGCCCAGCCGGTCCGGAGCCAATAACAATCAGATCGTAAACACTACTCATAGTGGCACATACTCACGGACCTCCGTCCCAGCGGTATGCTGGCTCCAGTCCCGTTATCGGCCCAAATCCAGCTATTGGTGAGGGGCCATTCTCTTCATCGTGCGCAAACTCGTCCTGCTATTTTGAAACTACCACACCGGCGTTAACACCTCTACCCTTCGAGCTTCAACACCTTACACTTAGACCACCATGCTCCGATGCGCCATCACCAGCCGCGTCCTTTATTCAGGTAACGAGCATCAGCAACAAACCGCCCTCGTCCGCGAAGCCTCCCGCTGGGCGGCAGATGGCATTGACCTGATCCAACTCCGCGAAAAAGATCTCCCCGCTGCAACCCTTGCCGCACTCGCCCGCGAGATCCTCAGCGCCATCGCCCGGACCAATACAAAGCTGCTGATCAACTCCCGTCCCGACATCGCCGTAGCAACCGGCGCGCATGGCGTGCACCTGACCGCCAGCCCCGGCCAGCTCCTGCCGGCACAGGTCCGTGACTTCTATGCCGCCGCTAATCTACCCCGGCCCATCGTCACAGTATCCTGCCACTCCCTGGAAGATGTGAGGCGCGCCCATCCAAACAGCGCAGACGCTATCCTCTTCGCTCCCGTCTTCGAAAAAATAATTGCCAACGAAATCGTCATCGAAGGCCAAGGTCTCGACCAACTCAAGGCCGCCTGCCTGGCAGCCTCTCCGACCCCTGTCTACGCACTTGGAGGCGTCACCTTGGAAAACGCTTCTTCCTGCATGGCAGCCGGAGCTGCCGGCATCGCCGGCATCCGGCTCTTCCACCACAATTAGAAGGTAGTGCTCACCGTCAACCGGAACGTCTTTCGCGGCTCACGCAGAATGTAGTCAGCCCCGTAGAGTTGCAGCGCCTGTTGGTAGCTGAACTGTCCGGCTCCGTTGGTCGGGAAGTAGCTCTTGAACGTATTCACCGCATCCGAACCAGAGTTCGGCACCGCAAGCTTCTGCGGGATATCTTCAAACAGCCGCAGCGAGTTGTAAGCGTAGAAGATTCGGAATGGAGCATTGATGATAGGCAGAATCACCTGCAGTTCGGCGCCGTTCGACATGCGCGGCACGAAGTTTGTGCCTGGAACGATCGGTAGTATCAACGGGAACTTGACCGAGCTGCCACCGAAACAAGCCCCGTTCACGATCGTGGGGCACCCATACGATGCGCCGCTGATCAATGAATTGCCAGCCGTACTCTGCCGCAACTGTCCTGGCTGCGCGTCAAACGTCATCCCGAAGTCGGTAAAGAACGCAAACGTTACCTGGCTGACGATCGGAATCCGATATTCCAGGTTCGTTACGAACTGCGTATCGCCGCCGATCGACACCATCCGGTAGATCGGTAGCGGAATCTGTACATTACCAAGCGCAGGATTGGACGGATTCAGCGGAACCGGTGTCCCGTCAGGGTTCGTCAGAGTAAATTCAACCTTGTTCGGAATAAATGTGTACGGCGAAACAGACCGCGTGTCGAACCCGCGCAGATCCTGCTCGCCGCCGCTGTAGAAACGATGCGTCGGCGGCGCGACTTCCCCGGCAAAACCCGTCGTATGTGCCAGCTGAATACGGTAGCCCAGAACGTTGTGGCCTTCCCGGTTAACCTTCAGACCCTTTATCGGGAAAAACTGCCGGTAACTGGCTATCGGTGAGATATATTTCACATTGCCGCCAACGCCGGCGACCTGCATCGAAACGTTGAAGTCTTTGCCGTGATGCGGACCAACTGCGCGGTCAAGACTCGAAAACGAAAAGCTCGGCGTAACCACCGAGGTGATAATTCCAGTCAGCTGATTCTGGCCGGCAATCCCGGACCGGAACGCAAGCGTCTGAAAGACGTTGGTCGTGTTCTGATTGAACGCCGTCACCGACGACCGCGACAGCGAATAGGACAAGCCCACCCGCGTCACACCCGTCCTGGCAAAAAGGTGCCGCAGCGGCTCGCTCGCCGACAGCGTCAGACCCGTCGTCGACGTGTTGTAATTCGTCAGCAACGACTGCTGGGCGGTGGTCAGATTGCTCGCCACAGCGCCTGTCGCCGTCTGGCTCTTCGAAGGATTGAAGTCATACTTGGTTGCGAATACCTGCGCGCCAACTGAGATCGGCTTGTCCCGCAGATACGGCTCCGTAAACCCGAAGCTGATTGTACGCGACAGGTCGCCGATATTGGCCTGCAGCGACAACGTCTCGCCCAACCCAAGGAAGTTGTTCGTCTCATAGTTCAACCCGATAAAGGTTCCCGTCAGACCGCTGATACCGCCGTTCAAACCAATCGAGTTCTTGCCTTTTTCTTTAAGCTTCAGCAACAAGTCGACCGTTGCGTCATCCGCGTTTTGGCGGCTCTCCGAGTCTTGGTCAGCCTTCAGCGTCTCGAAGTAGTTCAGCTGATTCAACCGCAGAATCGACAGCTCCCACAACTGACTGTTGTAGATGTGTCCTTCTTCCAGCAGCAGCTCGCGACGAATCACCTTGTCGCGCGTAATCGTATTTCCGACAAACTCGATCCGCGAAACATAAAACGGCTTGCCTTCATCGATGTCGATATTCAGAACGATGGTCTTCTTGGCATCATCAATCTTCGGAGTTGGATTTCCAACCATGTTGATATATCCCAGTGAGCCATACGACTTGCGCAACTGGTCCAGCCCCTTGCTGAACATCGTCGCATTGAACCACTCGCCGTCCTTCTGAGCGAACTGCGCCCGCAATGCCTTCACATTCGGAGCATGCGTATTCCCAGTAAACGTAATGCCGGCCAGCTTGTAGCGCTCGCCTTCTTCAACCGGCATCAGAATATCGATCCGCTTGCCTTTGGAAGGTCGCAGAGTCAACGGATTCAACCCACCCGCGTCGCGAACATGAGTCGTCGCGTCTGCCGTCTGAGCCTTGAAGTATCCCCTATCGCGATATGCCTGCCGCACCCGCTCCGTATCCTCATCCAGCTTGCTTGCGTCGAAGGTTCGCGCAAACAAGTCCTCCAGAATAATTGAGTGCGGTATCCCAATTGGCTTCAGGTTCTTCATCGCCCCACGCAGCGTGCGGTCGTTGAGGCTGTCATTTCCCTGAAACGCAATCTTGCCCACCTTCACGGTGGGGCCTTCTTTAATATTGAAAGTAATCGCCACAGCAGCCGGCGGAATCTTCTTGACCTCCGGCGTGATCGTCGCAAACTGGTGTCCGTGCTCCGCCAGCAGATCCTTCAGCACTACCACCGCACGCGCGATCTTGGTCGGGTCGTACTGGCTCTCCACCGAAACCCCAACCTTAGCCTTCTTGTAGCGGTCCAGAACATCCGAAAGCGTTACTGCATTAAGACCCTTGTAGTTAATCTCGCGGATGGTCGGCTTCTCGCTGACCACAATCACCAGCTGCACGCATTTTGGCGTGTCCACCCGTTCAATCTGGATATTTTCGAAATAGCCCGTATTCCAAAGCGAGTTGAAGTCCCGCTCCACCACAGCAGGGTCATACAGATCGTTCTGACGACTGAAGAGCCGCGAAAGAACCGACTCTTTTGGGATGCGCCGGTTGCCGATAACCTGGGGCTGGCAAAGAGTTTCCACTCCCTGCGACGACTGAGGCGCGGTAGCCATCCCCGGGGCTGTCTGCGCCGTCAACGACGAGGCCGCCACCATCACAACGGCAAAAAGGGACGCGGCATGAGCAATGCGGGAGCGGCTGGAGCGCGTGCACACAGGTTTGGCCTTGCATTTCAGGGAGCTTCCGCTCTCTCGATTCACGGTAAAGATACGCACACCCTCACTGCTCTAAAAATGACGCTCCGCCAGCACATCAAGCGAAGTTTTGATTATATGGGAGCGGACAGCCGATAGCGAGTTCGCCCCTACGTTTAGGTCCGGCCTTTCAGCGCCTAACCCGTCTGATTTCAGGCATGGTTCTTCCTTTTGGACGAAACGCCGCTGCAAAGGCATCTCCATTGCCCACTAACTTTCCAACTCGGCCGAAATCGTAAACTCCTCCGCCAAACCATCCCAACGCACCGTCAACACATTCGGCTGGCAGCAGACCTGGCAGTCCTCCACATACTGTTGCTTCGATCCCGCGGACTCATCCACAGAGGTCTCCACCCACTCCCCGCATCCCGCGCACTGAAATCCCGCCGCATACATGCTTGCTCCTCCCACTTCCTCGCCTTTCTTACGCCAAAGGGGTGCGCCCTGCGCTCAGCACCTCGCCAAAGA
This sequence comes from Edaphobacter sp., assembly GCA_050012935.1. Taxonomy (GTDB): domain Bacteria; phylum Acidobacteriota; class Terriglobia; order Terriglobales; family Acidobacteriaceae; genus Edaphobacter. Next base: position 45,936 of record JBEKGF010000007.1, read on the forward strand.
CCTCGCTGTTCACATTGCCGCCGGTAATCACCGTCCCCACCCGCTTGCCTCCGGCCCCGCAGTCTTTCCACAGCGCCGCCAACCCAGCCGCCCCCGATCCCTCCGCCACATTGTGTGTATCCGCGAAGTAAGCCCGCATGGCCTCCTTGATCTCATCGTCATCGACAGTGATGATGCGATCCAATCCCGACCTCATTATCTGTAGCGCAACAGTATCCGGCTTCCGGCAAGCCATCCCATCCGCAATCGCCGTCCGCGCCTCATGTTCCCTCACCTCGCCCGCGGCAAGCGACAGCGCATAAGCCGGAGCGAGACTCGACACTACCCCGACTACCTTCGTCGCCAACCCCAGAGCATTTCTCGCCGCAATCGTCCCGCACACACCCGACCCCATCCCGATCGGCACATAAATCGTCTCCATCTCCCCGCACGCTGAAAACATCTCCAGCGCGTAGGTCGAAACCCCGGTCACAATTCGCCGGTCGATATTCGGCACGCGATGCCATCCGTTCTCCCGTTCCAGGCGCTCCGCATGTTCGCTCGCCGCCTGAAAGTCCTCGCCAAACTCCACCAGCTCCGCACCCAACGCCTGCATCGCGCGGTTCTTCTCCACGCTGTTTCCAAACGGCACCACAATCACAACGCGAATCCCATGCTGCGCCGCCGCGAACGCAACCGATTGCCCATGGTTTCCTCGTGTAGCCGATACCACCGTCTTCACCGCCGGCCGCTCGCGCCGCAGCCAGTCCATATAGACCAGTCCGCCTCGCACCTTGAACGCCCCCACAGGCGTATGGTTCTCATGTTTCACCCAGATCTCAGCGCCCACTCGCGCATTCAACAGCGGCCAGCCATATTGCGGCGTCGCCGGCATGCTCCTGTAGATCAACTGGGCAGCTTTTTCAATCTCATTCAGGCTCGGCAGCATTGCGTCCATCCCTGGCCCCCCTTGTTGTTCCCTGTGGCTACCAGCAGAATTAAGCACTCTTCGCAACCTTCCGCACCTCAACCAGCGTCGAGTAAAACGTGGGCCCACCACCAATATCGGTCAACGTCTCCGAAGTCAGCGCATTGACATTCCGTCCACCATCCGAAAGCTTGTTCCAGTCCAGCCGGGCCGCAACAACCCCAGCCGAAACCTGCGCATTCACCAACGCCTTCAACGCAAGACTGCCGCGCCCATTGAACACCTCTATCTCGTCGCCGGTTTCAATCGCCCGCACCGCAGCGTCCGTTCGATTCATCTCAAGCACGCCCGCCGTCCGCGACTCCATCCGCTGATGCGGCGGAAGATTCGCAAACGTCGAATTCATATAGTTGTCAGCCTTCCGTGGAAGAAATTCCAATGGATAACTCCCCTCCGTAGCATGCGCCCGCGATTCAGACGGCGCCGTGAACACCGGGACCGGCACCAGTTCGCCCCGCCCGCTCGGCGTTTGGAACCATTCCGCCGTGCTGAACGGCAAAATCTCACCCGCGTCATCCACAGGTAAATTCAGCGGAACATGTCCCTCGCGTTCCAACCTCTCCCGCGTAATCCCCGCAAACCACGGATGGTCACTCTCCAGTGCCTGATCGATCAACTCATCTTCCCGATCGTCAAAGCACGCCTCCGTAAATCCCATCCGCCGCCCCAACTCACCAAACAGCGCCACATTACTCTTCGCCTCGCCTAGCGGCGCAATCGCCCGCTCGCTCACCTGCGCGAACAGATGCCCATACGCGCCCTGCACATCCTTCACCTCAAGAAACGTGGGCGCAGGCAGCAGCACATCCGCATAATCCGCCGTATCGGTAAAGAACTGCTCATGCACCACCGTGAACAGATCCTCCCGCCGCAATCCGTTCAGCACGTCATTCTGGTTCGGAGCGATCGCCGCCGGATTCGAGTTATACACAAACATCGCCTTCACCCGCGGACCCTCCGAACCAGCACCTTCTTCACCCTCGCAACCCAGAGTAGTCAAAGCCTGCCCCAGCAGACTCATATTCACCACCCGTGACGGCCGCCCCAGCGGACTGGAATTCATCAACTCCGGCATCTGCAGCGCCTTGTCATTGAATGGAAACGATCCCGAAGTCGAAAGCTGCAACCCGCCGCCCTTGTACTTCCACGCGCCGGTCAACAGCGGAAGCATACACACCGCACGCGCCGCGGTCCCGCCGTTCTCGCTCCGCTGAATCCCATAGTTCAACCGGATCACTGCCGGCCCCGCAGCACCATTTCGCCCAGCCGTCGCATAGTCCCGAGCCAGCCGCATAATCGTCTCCGCCGATATCCCCGTAATCGCCGCCACCTTCTCCGGTGAGTACTCAGAACGCAGCGCATGCGCCTTCAGCTCATCAAAACCGTTCGTGCAACGCGCCACATACGCGCGATCCTCCAACCCCATACTCAAAATCACGTGCATCATCCCAAGCGCCAACGCAGCATCCGTTCCCGGATTGATCGCCAGATGCTCATCCGCCAGCGCAGCCGTCCTCGTCCGGTAAGGATCGATCACCACCAGCTTCGCGCCCCTGCGCCGTGCCTCTTCAAGAAACGGCCACAGATGCACATTGTTCCCATGCACATTCGCGCCCCACGCAATCACCAGTCCCGCATGGGCAAAGTCCTGCGGCGCCGTACCCAGCTTCACCCCATACACACTCAGCAGCGCCATTCCACCCGCTGTCGAGCAGATCGTCCGATCAAGCTGCGAAGCCCCGAGTCGATGAAAAAACCGCCGATCCATCGACCCATAACCCAGCTTCCCAATCGTCCCCGCGTAGCTGTAGGGCAACACACTCTCCGGCCCAAACTCCGCCGCGATCTTCTTCAGCTTCGCCGCAATCTCATCCAGCGCCTCATCCCACGAGATCCGCTCGAACGCCTCCGTCTCCTGCCCCTGCGCCAGCGGCCCCTTCGCCACGCCAGCCCTTCGCCGCATCGGATAAAGCAGTCTCTCCGGCGAATACACCCGGTCCAGATACTTCGCCACCTTCGCGCACAAAAATCCTCGCGTAACCGGATGCGCCGGATCGCCCTGCACCTTCACCGCTCGCCCCGTTCCCGTATCCACCGTCACCAGCACGCCGCACGAGTCCGGACAGTCATGCGAACACACAGCATGCACCACCTTCATCGCGTCAAAATGCGCGCCCGTCTCTTTGGATTCGAGGCCCATGCCTTGATTCTAGTTCACGAGACGACCACAATCCTTGCAATCGCGTTGTATGCTGCTGCCAAGTACCCAGCCATGTCACGCCACGTCTCCAGCCCCGGTCGTCTTGAAGCCTTCTCCGACGGAGTCATCGCCGTCATCATCACCATCATGGTGCTCGAGCTCAAGGTCCCCCACCAGGACGGCCTTGCAGGCCTTCACGCCGTCCTCCCCACCCTATGCCTCTATCTCATCTCCTTCGCCTTCACCGCGATCTACTGGGTCAACCATCACCACCTCATTGACCGCACCGAAGAGGCCGACGAGCTCATCCTCTACGCCAACCTCGGCTTCCTCTTCTGCCTCTCCCTTCTCCCCTTCTTCACCTCTTACGTCCTCGAAAAGAAGATGGACTCCTTCTCGGTCGCCATCTACATCGGCTCGATGATCTTTACCGGCTTCAGCTTTCTCCTCCTGCGTCTGGCCATCGCCCGCCGTCTGCGCCACGCCGGCAAATTCGAGGCAGAGGACAAAGCAATCGAACGCAAAAACTACCTCTCGCTCTTCGTCTACGCTGTGGCGATCCCACTCGCCTTCCAGCATCCACACTTAGCCCTCGGCCTCGTAGCCTTCATCACCATCGTCTGGATCACCCCCACCACCGGCATCAAGCATCGCGCCCCAGAGCATCCCCGAAACGAACCCAACTAGAACATCTCCTGGCTACCCCATCCTTTTATCTCGCGCCATCTTGCCCGATCGGCTACTATCAATCCGACCGAACCTTACGTACGTCCTATGAGACAGTAACGCCGAGCCAACTAGACCTCATCCGAGACCTCCCATGACCCTTCGTTCCTCCCTCTTCCGCCTCGCCGCCCTCCTCCTCATCTTCATGACGCCGTCCCTCCTCCACGCGCAGGTGCCCAACCCGCTCCACACCGCCACCCGCCAGGAGCTCAACATCATCAAGGTCCTCATCGCCCAGGAGAACGCCTGGAATAAAGGAGACCTCGCCGCCTTCGCCAGCGGATTCAAAGACTCGCCCGACACCCTCTTCGTTACCCATCAGGTCCTTCGCGGCTTCGCCGGCCTGGTTGACGAGTACAAACACGACTACCCGAACAAAGCCGCTATGGGAACCCTCGCCTACTCCGACCTCGAAGTTCACCCCCTCGATGAAAACTTCGCCGTCGTCATCGGCAAATACCACGTGGATCGCGGTAAAAAAGACGGCGGCAACGTCGACGGCCTCTTCTCCCTCGTCTTCGAAAACACCGACAACGGCTGGAAGATCGTCGTCGATCACACGACATAAATCTACGAACCGGACTCACTCAACTCCCACTCAACTCTCTGATCAACTGTTCCAGCTCCGCCCGCAAACCTGCATCCAGGTTCGAAAACAAAAAACCCGCTCCTCGCGTCCTCACCATCCTGCTCATAGCCTCGCACCGAAACACTGCGCCATCCAGCCGAAACACCATCTCCACCTGTGTCCCCGGAGCCAATCGCAGCCGCGCCTCGGTTTCGATGTAGCATCCCCCCTCGCTGATATCCAGCACTCGCCCGCGAAACAGTATCCTGCCATCCCGCACCATCACCTCAGCCCAGGCGTCGACCGCATAGCGTGGATGTTTCCTCCGCTCCACCAGGCCTTCCAAAGCAGTCCGCCGCCTCTCCTGATGCGCCTCCAGCTCCTCTATCTTGAGTTCCTGTTCGTTGAGCGCATGTCCGTTGAGTTCAAGCTCGGCCATCTCCATAACCCTCGCATTCCAACCCGCTCTACCGTCTTCGGCAAAAATCGAACAAACTTCAGCACAGAAACCGCCGCCACGCCTTCACTCTCCCCTCAGTTCCGATGTATCTTCAACGTGCAAGGACAATCATGACCACAATGCCGCCCTCCACGTTCTCCACCCTCTCCCGCCGCCGCTTTCTCGCCAACGCCGCCACAGCCGCAACCACCGCATACCTTATCCCTCAGAACCTCTTCGCCCAGTCACCCGGCGACTTCCTCACCAAGGCCCGCGCCGCCAACGCCAACAACAAAATCACCACCACTCCCCTGCGCCGCAACGTCACCGCGCTCCTCGGAGCAGGCGGCAACATCCTCGTCCTCCCCTCCAAAGAGGGCAAGCTCCTCGTCGACTCCGGTTACGCCTCCTGCCAGCCCCAACTCACCGCAGCCCTCGCCGCCATCAAAGCCGATCCCATCCAGGTCCTCATCAACACCCACTGGCACTTCGACCACACCGACGGCAACGAATGGATGCACACAGCCGGCGCTACCATCTGGGCGCACGAGAAGACCCGCGACCGCATGTCCACCACGCAGAACATCGTCGCCTACAAAGCCATCATCCCACCCGCTCCCGCCGGCGCTCTCCCCACCATCCTCGTCAACGACTACCGCGATCTCGGCGATGGCGCCAACAACCTCAAACTCACCCACTACAAACCCGCCCACACCGACACCGACATCTCCGTCTACTTCACCGAGGCCGACATCTTCCACTGCGGCGACACCTGGTGGAACGGCCTCTACCCCTTCATCGACTACTCCAGCGGAGGCAATATCGACGGCATGATCGCCGCCGCCGCACAAAATCTAGCCGCCACCACCGCCAACACCATCATCGTCCCCGGCCACGGCCCCATCGGCAACAAAGCCCAGCTAACCGAATTCCACGGCATGCTCGTCACCACCCGCGACAACGTAGCCAAACTAAAAAAGGAAGGCAAGTCCCTCGAAGAAACCGTAGCCGCAAAACCCACCGCGGCCTTCGACGAAAAGTTCGGCCAAAAACCCGCCGCCTTCATAGGCTACGTCTACCAGGGCGTCTGAGACCTCTTTCGCAGATGCTTTAGAGAAAGAGTTCTCATCCTGAACAAAAGAGTTCTCATCCTGAGTTGTCATCCTGAACAAAAGAGTTGTCATCCTGAACAAAAGAGTTCTCATCCTGAACAAAAAGTTGTCATTCTGAGCAAAAGAGTTCTCATCCTGAACAAAAAGTTGTCATTCTGAGCAAAAGAGTTCTCATCCTGAACAAAAAGTTGTCATTCTGAGCGGAGCGAAGAACCCCCGCATTTCTCTCGAATCGCCGCAAAACAAAAGGGCCGAGCCATCAAGCTCGACCCTGTCCTTTTGCGCCGAAGGCGGTCAGCCTTGATGGCAGATCGCGCCCCACGCGTAGTGGCGCCCCGCGCGCAGCGGAGCGTAGCACTCAGATCGTCATAATCTCTTTTTCCTTAGCCTTGCAAAGATCCTCAATCCGCTTGATCTCCGCATCGGTCAACTGCTGCACCTCTTCACTCGCCCGCTTCTCATCATCAGCCGAGATCAGCTTATCCTTCGCGGCCTTCTTGATATAGTCATTGCCATCGCGCCGGATATTCCGAATCGCCGTCTTATGATCCTCCAGCGTCTTGTTCAACTGCTTGACGACATCTTTCCGCCGTTCCTCGGTCATCGGAGGCACGGGCACGCGAATCACCTTGCCATCCGACATCGGATTCAACCCCGTCCCCGAAGTCCGAATCGCCTTCTCAATCGCCGACACCATTCCCATGTCATACGGCTGCACCAGAATCAGCGTCGGCTCCGGCGTACTCACCTGACCCATCTGCGCCACCGGAGTATCCGTGCCGTAGTAGTCCACCTTCACCTGGTCGAGCATATGCACATTCGCCCGCCCTGTCCGTGCCGCCAGCAGATGCCCGCGAAAATCCTCAACCGAGCTCTCCATCTTGTTCTTCAGTTGCTGGTGCAGACCCTTCAACGCCTCAATCCCTGCCATCGCCGATGCCATACAGTCTCCTCTAACGCAATCGATATTTTACAGAGACGTTCCCCGCCGTGCGAGGCGAGCCTCCAAAAATCCGGCCCTAGTTCTCATCCTCAACCGGAACTTCTGTCATTGGCCCCATCCCTAACCCACGTCCCTCGCGCTTTTTCTTCTTCGCGGGATACACCTTCGCCACAACCGGAGGCGCCATCGCCTCCTTCACCAGAGCCTCAATCCCACGCCAGTACTTCACCTCTCCCGGCTGTGCCGACGGAATCGCCTGTCGCATCTGACAATGCCAAAGCGACCACTCCAGCTCCTTCGCGCTCTTGTTCTTGATCGCGGCTTCAATTCGATTCACTTCCGAAAATCGAGTCACGCTAACTTCCCAGCTTCCGCAACCGCCGGCAAGCCTCCGCCAGATCCTTATCCTTCTTCGCAAAACAAAACCGCAGCAGATCCTCACCCTTCCCCGGCCTGAAGAAAGCCGACCCCGCCACCGAAGCCACGCCTGTCTTCGCCAGCAGCGCACGAGCCTTCTCCGCCGCCGTCGCCCCGGGCAAATCCCCCGCCGAAGCCAGCACGTAATACGCCCCATCCGGAACATGCGGCCGCATCCCGGCATCCCTCAACGCATCCACGATCATCGCGCGCTTTACCTCATGCTCCCGCGCCAACCCCTCATAAAAATCCGCTCCTAGCTTCTCCACTCCATCCGCGCACCCCTGCTGCATCGGAGCCGGCGCACACACATATGTCAGATCGTGAAAGTACCCAATCGAAGGAACCCACTTCGCATCGGCGATCAGATACCCAACCCTCCACCCCGTCACAGAAAACGTCTTCGAAAACCCCGACATCAAAATCGTCCGCTCCCGCATCCCCGGCAACGTAGCAGGACTCACATGCTTCGCCCCGCCATAAATAAAGTGCTCATAGATCTCATCCGTGAACACAAACAGATCAAACTCCTCCGCAATCTCCGCCAGCGCCTCCAGCTCCTCGAGCGTAAAAACCTTCCCCGCCGGATTCGAAGGCGTATTGATCACCATCCCTCGCGTCCTCGGAGTAATCGCCGCCCGCACAGCACCCAGATCCAATCCCCAATCCGGAGCCGTCAACGCAACCGGCACAGGCACCGCCCGAACCGACCGCAGCGTACTCGCGTGATACCCATAGAACGGCTCAAACAGCAGCACCTCATCCCCCGGATTCAGCAGCGCCATCACCGCCGCCTGAAACGCCCCGGTCACTCCATTCGTAACCAGTACCTCACGGTCAGGATCAACACGCAGGCCAAGCGTCCGCTCAACCTTCCCGGCAATCGCCACCCGCAGCCGTTCAATCCCATCCATCCGTGTGTAAATATTCAACCCATCCCGAATCGCCGCAATCGCTCCCTCCGCGACCACCTCCGGCGCCTCGGTATCGCAAACCCCCTGCGCCAGATTCACCCCGCCAATCCGGTCGCACTCCTGCGTCATCGCGCGAATCTCCGACTGCACCACCCGCGGCGCCAGCTCACTCAATCCCAACCCGCGCCCCAAAGCAACTTCGATCTGTCCCATACGGCACCGCTCCTTTGCCAGCGTCTACGTAATCTTACGTCCAGATGAGCTCGGCACTCCAACAAACAACGCTTCCGATTCAAGCAGGCAACCATTAGAGTGGGTACGTCTACCAGATCGCTGTCGCAGGCAACATCATTCGGCACTGGAAAGGGCCCAGCTTGAAGATCGCACGAGCAGTCATCAAAGTAATCTGCGGAATCACAGTCATCTGCAGCCCAACTCTCTCTGCACAGACTATCCAGACTCCTCCAGCCAGGAACCAAGACGCCCCGCAGCAGCCAGCCTCCACATCAACGAAGACTCCCTCGGCAGCCTTCGACGTGGTCTCCATCAGACCAAGCGATCCGAAAGATCTCAGTATGCAGTGGAGGCACGGCAATGACAGCTTCACGATGACCGGCGCATCCCTGAAATTCATCATCCGGTACGCCTACGACCTTCAGGACTTTCAGATCGAAGGCGCCCCTGCCTGGATCAACTCGGCACGATTCGACATAGCTGCCAAGATGGACGCTCCTTCCGCTCAACCCTCCTCCCCTTCCGCAGAAAAGGACGCCGAACAAAAGCTTCTGGAGAACCGCCTGCAATCCGTGTTAGCCGACCGCTTCCAACTGCGCGTCCACAAAGGCGCCAAAGAGATGCCCGCCTACGGTCTGGTCGTGGCAAAGGGTGGACCGAAGCTCAATCCATCCACCAAAAACACCGGGTCCTCGACAGGGCCAGGGCAACTTACTTGCAGTGCCGCATCGATGGACGATTTGGCTTCCATACTGTCCACGATGGAGAACCGCATCGTCCTTGACCAAACGAAACTGACCGGCGACTACGCGATTACGTTGAAATGGGCCCCGGACGATACCACGAACCCGAACGCCGATCTTCCCGGCCTCTTTACCGCCATACAGGACCAGCTCGGCCTCAAACTGATACCCACGAAAGCCCCTGTAGAGACACTGGTAATCGATCACGTCGAGATGCCATCCCAGAATTAGCGGAGGCCGACATTTCTGGAAACAATCTCCTAAGCCAACCCCGTAGACTCCGCCTGCTCCTGCGCATGATAGCTACTCCGCACCAGCGGCCCGCTCTCCACATGCTTGAAGCCCATCCCCAGCGCCTCATGCTTCAGAAAAGCAAACTCCTCCGGCGTATAGTACCGAGCCATCGGCAGATGATCCCTGCTCGGCCGCAGATACTGCCCAATCGTCAGAATATCCACCTTGCGATCCGCCAGATCGCGAAACACACTCAGCAGCTCGTGCATCTCCTCGCCCATCCCAACGATGATGCCCGTCTTGGTTACAAATGGCCGGGTCACGATCTGATCGCCATCCCGATCCGTAAACATCTCCGCCGCAATTGCCTTCGCACCGGCCAAAAATCCAAGCGACCGCTCATACCGCCCGCCACTCTTCGCCACGCGATACAACCGCGGCACCGTCTCGATATTGTGATTCAAAATCTCCGGACGAGCCGCCACCACCAGCCGCAGAGCCTCTTCCACACCCTGAAAATCCGGCGTCAGCACCTCCACCCTGCACCCCGGAGCCTGCAGCCGAATCTCCTCAATCACACTCACAAACGCCCGCGCCGCGCCCACATTGTCGTCATCGCGGTTCACGCTCGTAATCACCGCATGCGCCAGCCCCAACTGCGCCACCGCATACGCCACTCGCCGCGGCTCATCGAAATCAATCGGCTCCGGCTTCCCCTTCGGCACCGCGCAAAACCCGCACCGCCGCGTGCAAAGATTCCCCAGCATCATGAACGTAGCCGACTTCTGGTTCCAGCACTCCCCAATATTCGGGCACTGCGCGCTCTCGCAAACCGTATGCAGGTTCAGCTCCCGCGCCATCTTCTTCAAATTATGAAAGGTCTCCCCCATCGGAGCCTTCGCCTTCAGCCACGCCGGCTTTGGCGCAGGCTTCCTCGGCGTCAGATCAATCTGGACCAGCCCCTCATTGAGCTGCGAAATAGGCGATGCAACCGGCGGAGTCATCTCTTCCATTGTATCGAACCATCAGCTCCCGCTCGCCCGCGCCGCCAGACGCGCCTCATGCACACTCTTCTTCGCGCAATAGATCACACGCTCTACCCCCGCGACCACCCCACCTGCCTCATCCCTCACCTCAACCAAAAATCGCGCGTCATACCGCCCGTCACGCTCCGCCTCCGCGCGAATCTCCGCCAATCTCTCCTCACTCAATCGAAACTCCGCCCGCACCCGCCCCACGCCAGGCTTCTTGTACCGTATCGAAGCCGCCTTGTCCCACACCACATACTCCTTCCCCAGATTCGCTCCCAGCATCGCCATATAAAACGGATCGGTCATCGCAAACAGCGATCCGCCGAAGTGCACACCCATATAGTTTCTATTCCACCGTCGCAGCGGCATCTCCACATCCACCGCACGCAAATCCGCATCCAGCCGACTCACCCGGATCCCCGTCCCCAGAAGCGGCGGCCACCATCCGATATGCCGCAGCCACCAGTTCATCGCAGCCGGTCCCTCACCTCAGTCCGCACCAGGTAAAGAAAAAAAACCATCTCAAACGCCCCCCGTATCAGAAAGAACGGCACATGCGTCTTACTGAAAAAGTAGAGGTCGCCCCCGGACACCAGAAGACATCCCGCTATCACCAGCGCCCAGCCCCACCGCTGCAACCGCAACAGCCCAAAGATCCCCACCGCCAGCAGCGTACAGATCGCAAGCACTCCATACTTGCCGAATCCGCTCCCATAAACACCCGTGAGCGCTCCATACACGTTCACCATCGTGAAAAAAAGCAAAAACAGACATATCCCCGCGACGCCCGGCAACATCCCGTGCGCCCGTGCCTCAAGCCTCCGTACCGAATCCTCCCGCTCGTCCAAATCCAACTCCCGAAACCACCCGACTCACAGCTCAAAACTCACAGCTCACGCCTGCTCACAGCGTATGCAGATACGCCAGCAGATCCTCAATATCCTGCTGATTCATCGTATTCCCCATCGCCGGCATCAGCCCATGCCCATGCAGAATCGTCGCCGTCACACGCTCATCATTCGCCGGAGCCCCGCTCTGCAGCGCCGGCCTCTTGAACACGCCCAGCATCGGCGGCCCATGCAGAGGTTTGTCCCTGCGATCGTAGTGGCACTGCGCACAACGCGCCTGAAACACCGCATGCCCCTGCATCTGCTGCGCATTCAACTGCTCCAGCGGCATAGGCGGAGGCATCGACTTACATCCCGCCGCTGCAACAACAACCAAACCCATCAAAAAAAATCTGGAAATCCTCACCCAACCATTCTCGCAGAGAACAAGAACTCGACCGTTCTTAAATCCGTATCATCCGTGTCGATCCGTGTTAAGCCTTCTTCAATTCGCTGCAGCAATCGCCGCCACAATCTTATCCATCGCCTCACGATCCTCACTCGTCCCCGGAAGATGATTTCCAACCATGATCGAAAAGATCACCGTCCGCCCACTCGCACACTCCAGATATCCACTTAAAGCCCGCGCCTCGCCCAACGTCCCAGTCTTCGCAAACACATGGTCCTTCAGCGGAGCCTTCCCAAACCGCGACTCCAGCGAACCATCCTCCCCGCCAACCGGCAAACTCATCTTCCATCTCTCAAACCAGGACTGCCCCGCCGCATACTGCAACAACCGAGCCGTAGCCCGCGGCGTCACCAGATCATGCCCACTCAACCCCGACCCATCGAAAAGCACAAAATCATCTTTATCGATCCCGACATGCTCAAGAAACGCCCGCACCAACCGCGCGCCGCTGACAATCGATCCGTCCCCGCAGTAAACACTCTTCCCCAAATGACGAAGCCACAACTCCGCATGCAGATTCTGGCTCACCTTATTCGTCACTGTTACATCCTCCGCCAGCGATGGCGACATGTGTGACACCAGAGTCTTCTCCGGTATCTCTGTCGGCGTTGATGAACATGCACCCCCAGCACCAGACCCCGCCACCATTGCTCTCTCCACCCCCAATCCCTTCATCTCCTCCGAAAAGCCCTTCGCATCCATCGAAATCCGATGCTTCGCCCGCGCCTTCCCCGTCACCACAATCCCCCGAGCCTCCAGCATCCCTTTCAACGCCATCGCTGCATACTCCGCAGGATCATGAATCGCGACCTCCTCTTCATCCGGCTGCGAATCCACACCAATCGATCCGTACACACGAAGCACCTTCGACCCCAGCGCCCGCTCCATCTGCACATGGCTCCCACTCTTCTTCTCACCCGTCGTCAGCGAAACATCCAGCGTGTAATATGCAGGCACCGCAGGATCAACCAACACAGTCGCAGGACTCCCCGCAGTCACTCCTGGACTCACCGTCACCTTGATCTGGTTGTCATTAATCGTCAGCGCCGACACCGGTGCCCCATATCCCCACACTGCATCATCAATCGACCAGTCCTGTGCATACGGCTCCCACGGAAACAGCGTGTCATCCCCCACCACATCGCCATTCACCACCTTCAACCCCGTAGCCGCCACCTGATCCGCCATCTCCTCGAGATACCGCAGCGGATTAACCTCCGGCAAAGGAGCAGCACCCTTCTCCACCTTCGGCCTCAAGGCCGGAGCCACATAAGGAATCTCCCTCCCCGAAAGATTTGCATCCCCTCCACCCACCAGTACCAGATCGCCCTTCAACGCTGACGTCCCGTCCAGCACCCCGCGAGCCACAATCTTCGTCTCAAACGTCCTATCCGGCCCCAGCAAAGCCATCGCCGCCGTCGTCGTAAACAACTTCGCATTACTCGCCGGCTGAAAAAGCTGCCCCTCATTCAACGAGTAAATCGACGCCCCATCCATCCCCGTCACCGCAATCCCCCAGTGATCCCGCACCACCCCCGTCTCACCCAACAATCCATCAATCGTCCGCGCCAACTCCGTACAAGGCCCACTCCTGCCAGCCCTCAATGTCACAGCACCATCGCACCCAACATTCGCAGCCTGCGCCCACCCCAACGGCACGCACACCAGCGACAACGCGCAACTCAAAGTAAACCGCATCATCCGCGCAGTCTAGCACCCGCCCCCAAATCACCGGCAACCAGTTGACGTGCATCCAGGATCACGACAACTATCCGCCCCGGAACAGCCGCCGTTCCCCACACGGAAGGCGAGAACAAATCCAAACGCCGTCTCCCACGCTGAAAGCGAGAACAAATCCAAGCGCCGTCTCCCACGCTGAAAGCGAGGACGAACAGACGCAGATTCCCACGCTGAACGCGGGACGAACAGACGCAGATTTTCGCGCTGAAGGCGCGGGCTACTTTAGCCTGGGGCGAAGCCCCAGGCAACCAGAGCCAAAGAAAGCGGGCTGAAGGCCCGCGCTAAACGTCAACAAGAAAAAACCCACATCCCATTCCGCATGACGCACGACAACCAACAACATGCAACTGCCTCTAAAATCCCTCCATGCCCTTCGCCCCCCGCACCCACCACAACTGGCGTCTCCGCACCCGCACTCTTCCGCTCGGCCACCGAACCCTCATCATGGGCATCCTCAACGTCACACCCGACTCCTTCTCCGACGCCGGCCTCTATTACTCGCCCCAACACGCCCCCGAACGCTCCGTTACACAAGCACTCAAAATGCTCAACGAGGGCGCCGGCATCCTCGACATCGGCGGCGAATCCACCCGCCCCAGCGCAACCCCGCTCTCCGCAGACGAAGAGCAATCCCGCATCCTCCCCGTCATCGAATCCATCCTCAAACAAAAACCCGAAACCATTCTTTCCGTCGACACCTTCCACGCCCCCACTGCCCAGGCGGCCATCGAAGCCGGAGCCGAAATCGTCAACGACGTCAGCGGCCACCTCTGGGACAAAGACATGTCCAAAACCTGCGCCCAACTCGACTGCGCAACCATCCTCATGCACACCAGAGCCCGCCCGCAGGAATGGCCAACCCTCCCACCGCTAGCACCGGAAGAAGTCATCCCTCTAGTCCTCACGGGACTAACCGAACGCCTCGAAGCCGCCACCGCCGCCGGCATCCAACGCAACAAAATCGTCCTCGACCCCGGCTTCGGCTTCGGCAAACGCCTCGACGAAAACTACCCGCTCCTCGCACACCTCGACCAACTCAACAAACTAAACCTGCCCATCCTCGCCGGAGTCTCGCGCAAAGGCTTCCTCGCCCACACCCTCACCCAGCACCCGTCGCTATCGATCCTCCTCAGCGGCGCCACACCTTCCATGGAAGATCGCCTCCACGCCACCACCGCCGCCAACGTAGCCGCCATCCTCGCCGGAGCCCACATCATCCGCACCCACGACGTCCGCCCTGCCGTCGAAGCCGCCGCCATCGCCGACCGCATCCTCACCGCCAACTGAAAATTCACTCAAGCGAAATCAAACCTCATCCCGACCAACGGGAGGGCTCACGCCAATCACTTGCCCAGGCAAGGTATGCGAGGCACGAAGTGCCCGCCCCACGCGCAGTGGGCTCGTCCGGCAGGACATATCTTCTAAACCGGATTCCCCGCCGAATCCGTAGTCCAGCTCTCCGTCTGAAAAGCAATAAACACCGCAGTCCAAGTCGCCTTCGAAGGCAGATGAATCATCAGCGCCCCGTCCTGCCAAACACCATTGTCCCCACCATGATTGTTCGTAGGATTCCCCTGGTTCATATGAATGTCGTGAATCCCATCCACCTTCCCTGAATCGGCATAAGCACTCCCAAACGCATAGATCACACCATCCTTGTCCGCAATTGTCATATTCAGCAGCGTCACCACAGCATTCTCCAGAGCCTTCGCCTTCGCCTGCTGAATCGCCTCTGCCTCTGCGCTTGCACCCTTCGCCTTTGCACTCGCCATCGGCAGCAACGTCATCTGAGCCTTCGTTATCATCGGCGCCCCGCCCACCGTACTCCGCACATAGTCCAGAGCCAACCCACCCGGCGCGCTCTGCAACTTCGTCATCCCCATCGGCAGCGCAATCAATCCCGCAAGATCCGGCGGCGTAAATCCTTCTTCAATCGCATACAGCACCTCCGACCCATCCACCGACTGAATATTCACCGCCACCGTAAACGGACCACCCGGCGCATTCATCGTAATCTGATAATGCGCGCTAGCTCCAGACACAACCTTCCCCGAAACCGGATCACCCGCCAGCACACTATAGTTCGCAATCGGCATCGTAAACCCCCGTAGTTCCTATAACTCTTCCAAACCGCGCCTCGTCTGGACATTGAGTTCACCGATAGTCAGGCGTTGGATGTGGAGATTCTCAAGCCTCCCTTCCATCAAGCGAACTCGTCGTATGCTGAGCACTCCAATCGCGAGAGCACCAACCGCCAAAGCTCTCAGACAAGAACAACGTTTTCAAGAAAATTCTTAAACTCCTGCCGCGTCCTCTACATCCTCTTCCTCATTCTCTTCGTCGTCTTCTTCCAACTCAGCCGCGTCGTCATCTTCCTCTTCCAGCCTCTCATCCTCGCCATCAACGGCCGTCGCCGCATTCGTCGCCTCGCTGCTGGCATGCTCAGTCGGATTGCTTGACGAATTATCAAACGTCGCCGTAGCGTCCGGCCCAATCTCGCTCAAAAGCTCATCCACACTCTGATTGTTCGATTTACCCCTCATAGGTACCTCCGTCTTCCCGTTGGATGCGGATTAGTTAGAAATCAATGAATTTGCCCCCTTTGAAATCCTCAGAAACGCCTGCCCCGATCGGTGCTATTCTTAGGCGAAGGAAAGACGAAATGGCTAACGTGATCCTTCTTCTCGCCGCGCTTCAGGTCGTGACTCTGGTCGTCGTCTTCCTTCTGTGGCGCAAAACCTCCGCGCCTTCGCAGGACCCTCGTCTCAATCAGTTAGCCGACACACTGCCCGCACAGCTCACCCGTCTCGACGCCCGCTTCGAAGGCCTGGATCATCACGTCCGCAGCGAACTTACTCAGCTTCGGGCCGACGCAGCAGCCGAGGCACATCGCACCCGCGAATCCGCCGCCGCCGACTTCAGCAACCTTCGCGCAGAGGTCACCCGAACCATCGCCGAACTCAGCAATCTCCTCAACACCAGCCTCAATGGATTCCGTACCGACAACAAAGCCTCCGACGAGGTGCTCCGCAACGCAGTGCAGCGTAACCTCGAGTCCATTGAGCAGCGCCTCTCCTACTTCATCGCCGAAGCCAACCGCAGCCACCTCGAAGCCCGGGAAGCCCTCCACACCCAACTCAAAGAACTCTCCGGTGAAGCCAATACCCAGCAGGAAAAACTCCGCTTCACCGTCGAAGACCGTCTCACCAAGCTCAACGAAGACAACGCAGCCAAACTCGAAGAGATGCGCGTCACCGTAGACGAAAAACTTCACGCAACCCTGCAAACGCGACTCACCGAGTCGTTCGGTCAGGTAACCACCCATCTCGGCGAAGTGCAGAAGGGTCTCGGCGAGATGAAAGAACTCGCCACAGGCGTCGGCGATCTCAAAAAGGTTCTTTCAAACGTGAAGTCCCGCGGCGTCGTCGGCGAATTCCAGCTAGGCCAGCAGCTCGAGCAGATGTTCTCCCCAGAGCAGTACATCAAGAACGCTCGCATCAAACAAAACACCCTGGAGTCGGTCGAGTACGCCCTCAAGTTCCCCAACGGAGACGGCGCCGGCCACACGCTTCTCGCCATCGACGCAAAGTTCCCCAAGGAAGACTGGGAGCGTCTCGAACACGCCTACGAGATAGGCGAAGGAATCGAAGCCGCCGGCAAAGCATTCGAGCGTTCCATTCGCGCCGAGGGAAAGCGCATCTGCGACAAGTACATCGACCCACCCACCACCATGCCGCATGCCATCATGTTTCTCCCCACCGAAGCGCTCTACGCCGAGGTGGTTCGCCGCCCGGGCCTTCAATCCGAAGTTCAGTCGCAATGTCGTGTAACCATCGCTGGGCCTTCCACTTTCATGGCCATCCT
Source organism: Edaphobacter sp. (assembly GCA_050012935.1). Lineage (GTDB taxonomy): Bacteria > Acidobacteriota > Terriglobia > Terriglobales > Acidobacteriaceae > Edaphobacter. The sequence goes on from JBEKGF010000007.1 coordinate 63,364, forward strand.
CACCAGCTTCCAGATGGGCTTCCACACCCTGGCCATCCAGAAGAAGGGCGACGAGGTCTGGCGCGTCCTCTCATCCACCAAGAATGAGTTCGAGAAATTCGGCGGACTCATGGACAAAGTCAAGAAACAAGTCGACACCGTGCAGAACACCCTTGGCGACATCTCCAGCAAAACTCGCACCATTAATCGTGCACTCAAAAACGTCTCCAGCCTCGACAGCGGAGCCCCGGTCTCGAATCTGATCGGCTTGGAAGACATCGCCACCGTCGCACCTTTGCTCGCCGCCTCAGGCGAGGACGATTGACAGGACTGCTCTCTCGGTATTACACCGACCCCCGCTTTGCTTTACACTCACAAAGGCGCTCAGTATGCTTGATGTTGGCTGTGGGTGCGAGCGCACAAAATCCAAGTTTGATTCCAGACGTAAACAGGAGAACGAAATGGCAGCAGTAGACGAGAAGGTAAAGCAAATCATTGTCGAGCAACTTCAGGTAGACGAGGCTGAGGTCACCCCCGGCGCCAGCTTCCAGGAAGACCTGGGCGCAGACTCCCTCGACGTCGTCGAACTCGTCATGCAGTTCGAAGAAGCCTTCGACATCCAGATTCCCGATGAGGATGCCGAGAAGATTAAAACCGTCAAGGACGCCGTCGACTACATCGAAAAGAACCAAAAGGCGGCTAAGTAAAAAATGGAGCAACGTCGTGTCGTCGTAACCGGCCTCGGGCTTCTCTGCGGGGTCGGCAATACCGCGCCTGAGGTCTGGAAAGGCCTCCTGGCTGGCCGCAGTGGCATGGCCGAGATCAAAGCATTCGATCTCACCGGACACCCCGTTCGCTTCGCCGCAGAGGTCAAGAACTTCGACCCGCTCCTCTTCGTCGACAAAAAAGAGGCCCGCAAAATGGGCCGATTCATTCACTTCGCCCTCGCCGCCTCCGCCGAAGCAATGGAGAGCTCCGGCCTCAAAGTCACCGAGGAAAATCACGACCGCGTCGGCGTCCACATCGGCTCCGGCATCGGCGGATTCGATGTCATTGAGCGCGAGCACATCAACCTGCTCAACGGCGGTCCACGCAAAGTCTCCCCCTTCTTCATCCCCGGCTCCATCATCAACCTCGCCGCCGGCCACGTCTCCATCAAGTACGGCGCACGCGGGCCCAACGAAGCCACCGCCACCGCCTGCACCACCTCAGCCCACGCCATCGGCGATGCATTCCGCCTCATCCAGCGCGGCGATGCCGATGCCATGATCGCCGGCGGCACCGAAGCCTCCATCACCCCGCTCGGCGTCGCTGGCTTCGCTGCCATGCGCGCTCTCTCCACCCGCAACGAAGATCCCGAACACGCCAGCCGCCCCTTCGACAAAGACCGCGACGGCTTCGTCGTAGGCGAAGGCGCCGGCATCCTCATCCTCGAAGAGCTCGAGTTCGCCAAGGCACGCGGCGCAAAGATCCTCGCCGAGGTCGTCGGTTACGGCCTCTCCGCCGACGCCTTCCACATGACCGGCATGGCTCCCGAAGGCGAAGGCTGCGCCCGCTCCATGCGCCACGCCCTCAAAGTCGCTGGCATCTCACCCGATCAGATCGACTACGTCAACGCCCACGCCACCAGCACCCCGCTCGGCGACGCGCTCGAATCGCAGGCTATCGAAAATGTCTTCGGCGAGCGAGCCAGAAACCTCAAGCTCCTCGTCAGCTCCACCAAATCCATGACCGGCCACCTTCTCGGCGGCGCTGGCGGTCTCGAGGCCGGCATCACCGTCATGGCCATGCAGGAGCAGATCGCGCCCCCCACCATGAACATCGTCGAGCTCGATCCGCTATGCCGCCTCAACTACGTCCCCAACAAACCCCAGGCCGCCAAAATCGACTACGCGCTCTCCAACTCCTTCGGCTTCGGCGGCACCAACGGCTCCCTCGTCTTCAAACGCTGGACGGAATAATCCGAATCCGAAAGCGCCGCACTCACGTAGACAACCGGTCTCAAAAGAAAAATCCCAGGCCACGGAAGCCTGGGATTTTTTCGCATAAAACGGGATCGCTTGAAAACGCCTTCTTATAGCATTTTCCCTATAGGTGTAGTCCAAGGGCCAAAGGCCCGCTCTATCCTAGCCTGGGCCGAAGGCCTGGGTATAGGGCCAATAGAACCACCGAGCGCTGTAAGCGCGATCGATGGCCAAGGAAAGGAACCACACCTGGAAGAAAAATTCTCTAGCTTGTAGCAGCAGTAAATCCCACTACGATCAACAGGCCCAGCAGCCACCAACCCACCACTACGGCAGCAGCCTTCCCCGTCGATACCTTCGCCACAATAGCCGTCCCAATCACCAGCAACACCAGGTTCCACAACCCAATCACGTCAAAAAAGCTCAGCGCCGCCTTCAACGCCGGACCCGAGTCCGGCAAAAAGTAGGCCAGATTCGTCCCAACCGGGTTCTTGATGTCGTAAGTGTCGGCGCTGTTGCCGAACATCAGAGTCAGAATCGACAATAATCCTGTCAGCAGTCGCGGAAGTCCCGCATACATGCACACCGCGAACATCTGGCCAAACGTCGTCTTCGCCCCCAACCCAAAATTGAAGCTCGCCCAATAGATCAGCGCGAAGATCGCCACGAACACCAGGATCAAGAGAAACGAGCCATAGCTCACATCGCGGGTGATGTTCGCCGAAAGACGCAGCTGCGAGGCTCTTTGTTCCGGCGTCAGGCTCGCCATCCTCTCTTCCGCCTTCGGACTCTGGTGGATCTGGTTCTCCGACACCCGCTCCCAACCCACCTGTTTCTCCACCACCGCGGTCGACGCCAACGTCACCAGCAACATCAGCAAAAACGGCAGCCACCAGCTCGTACTCCGCAGAATGTCCTTGAACGTCTTGCTCGGAGCGATAAACGTATCCACCACCCGCTCCACCTGGCTCAACCCCTGTCCTGAAGCCTGTCCAGCAGCAACGTCACTCATAAACTCTCCTCGCGCAGATATTTCTCCGCTTCAACAAGATGGCATTTTTGGGTGCTGCCGGATTGTAGCCCCCCCCCGCCAGACATCCCAACAAAATTCTTCGCCAACCCGCACTCCCGGCTTCAACACAGAAGCCTCCCCCCGAAACGACCACGAGATGCACCACCTAAGAACCACGATTTTGCACTTAACAACCACGTTATGACCACGATTTTGCGCTATCAACTTTTTCAGAGCCTCTTTTAGCCCGAGCTGTTGCGCCTGTAGCTGTTGCTGTTGCCTTGCCGTTGTTTTTTGGTTGTCATCCTTCGCGAAGCGGAGGATCTGCTTTTGCTTTTTTGTCCTTATCGCTGCCTTTGCTTTCTCCCGCAAGAAAAAAATCTTCAAAAACCTCAGCAAAATCGCATGTCAAGTCCCAAACCTACCTAAACACATCAAACAAAAGAAGATTCACTTGGCGTATTAGTTCCACTCAAACCGCTATAATGAATCTATAGAACAAAAACAAAGCAAGCCCGGGACAACCCTGGGGATAACTTATTGATAACAAGTATTTTGTAAGCAACCCATTTATTATTAATATTTTGCAGACACCACCACCCTGTAAACTGATGAATCCAGGTATTTTACGTCCAAAATACCCGCCGGGGGAGGGGGGAGGGGTACCCTCCCACGACTCGCAGCCTAGTAAAAATCTGCGCAGCTAAGAAAGTACCCGCAAGTCCGGCACACCAGCTTGCACCGGCTATCCTCCAACCGCGAACTGCAGGTCGGGCAGAAACGCGAATGATGCTCGAACGAGACAGGGCACTCGTCAGCAATCGATTGGGTCATAACCTCGGACTCTGGACTCGTACGCATCGAAAGATAGTAACGCACAACTTCAATTTTCAACTTCCATTGGCTCTCGAAAAGCATCGAAGAAGATACCGTTAACGGAAGCAGTTCGATACGACGAAAACGAAAGAGGAGATACACGATGGATCGCAGCGCATCAGCAGTCTGGCACGGCAGCCTCAAAGAGGGCAACGGAACAATCTCAACCCAGAGCGGAACGTTGAAAGAGACGCAGTACAGCTTCAAGACCCGCTTCGCCGACGGCGTAGGCACCAACCCCGAGGAGTTGATCGCTGCCGCACATGCCGGTTGCTTCACTATGGCTCTCAGCGGTCAAATCACATCCGCTGGCTTCACCCCCGACTCGATCGAGACCACCGCGGCCCTCACTCTCGACATGCACGACAAGCCCACCATCACCAAAATCCACCTGACCACCAAGGCCAGGGTCCCCGGTCTCGACAAGGCGAAGTTCGACGAACTCGCTCACAACGCCGAGGTCGGCTGCCCCGTCTCCCGCGTCCTCAAAGCCGCCGAAATCACCCTCGACGCAACCCTGCTCTAGCCGCGTAGCCCTCTAGTGGGCATGGCCGTGATGGTCATGCCCATGATGATGGCCATGCGCCCCGACTGCTTCCAGCTCAGGTGGCGCGCTGCACCCATGGGTGGTCTCGCAACCGGTAATTTCAAACTGAATCGTCGTATGCGTAATGTGAAAACGCTCCCGCAGAGCGCCGTTGATCCCGGTCAGAATATCGCCGCACTCCGACATCGGCATCTCGGCGATCGTAACGTGGCTTGCTAGAGCATGAGACTGCGATCCCAGGCTCCAGACATGCAGATCATGCACGTCCAGAACGCCTTCAACCGAGGCCATCGCCGCGCGAATCTCACCCAATTGAAGATTTCGCGGAGTCCCTTCCAGCAGAATGTTCAACGTCTCGCGAATGATTCCCACCGAACTCCATAAAATCATTCCCGCAATCAGAATCGACAGCACCGGATCGATCCACGCCAAACCGCTGAACAGAATCGCAGCACCGCCCGCGATCACAGCCGCCGTCGAAAGCGTATCGCCCAGCATATGCAGAAAGACACTGCGGATATTGACATCGCCAGAGAACCGCCACAGCAGCGTCGCAATCGTCCCGTTCATCAGCACGCCAGCCGCCGCGACATACATCATCATCTTCGGTTGAACCGCCACCGGAGCAGCCAGTCGATGGATCGCCTCAATTGCGATCCAAACGGACAGAACAACAAGAGTCGAGGCATTGACGAACGCCGCCAGCACGCCAGCACGCTGATACCCGAAGGTCTTCTGGTCGGTCGCCGGACGCGCCTGAAAGTACACGGCGACAAAGGACAGCGCAATCGCCAACAGATCGCTGGCGTTATGACCAGCCTCGGAGATCAGCGCCAGCGAGTGCGCCCGCAACCCGAAGTAGAAGGTCGCGCCCACATAAGCAAGCGTGAGCGCCATCGATACCTGCAGTACGCGCTGCATCCTGCCGTTCGAACTAGCGACCATATGCATGGTTCAAGTGTAGTCTGCGCAGGGACCGCGTTCAATCACCCTTCAATCACACTCAGTGCGGTGGCGAGGAACTAAGCCGCAGCCCGCTCCACGACTCGGCCACAACAATGCTGTTCGCCGGATTCTGCGGCAGATACCGAACCTGCACCGGCAAATCGGTCCGGATGCCGTGGACATACTCCGCCAGCATCGTCACATCCTGAGCGCACTCATAGGTGACACCGCCAATTCGGTAGTTGTAGAGGATAATCTGCGGCGTAGGCGTCAAATCGTCATCGACCGCCTCCCCACCCGCCCCATTGACGCTGGAGGTGCGAGCCTCAGTCACCATCGTGTCCATGATCGTCCCGTCTGTGATGCGTCCGGATCGGGCAAGCAACTCGCGGCGTTCACGCTCAATCTCTTCGGGTGTCGGTTTCTTCCGGGTAAACGCGTAAATCCCAACGCCAATCCCCGCCGATACGCCTGCGACGATCGCCACAACGACCCGCAGGGAGCGGAGCGCGAGCGGCAAATGAATTGGAGTCAACGAAAACACAGTGTTCTGTCAAAAAGCATAGTCCATGGGAGACGATTCGGCGGAAAGAGGTACTGCCTGAGTAATCATAAGTTACAGGACGGAAAGGTGGGACTCCGGGCCGCGAATCGATAGACGGTTGGCGATATACTGTAAGTTGCCCATGAAGCCGCCTTTTTCTCCTGCAAAGTCATCCGCCCCTGTAAAAGTTACCTCCTCAATACCTAACCTCGCCCATCCGCTTGATCTGGCCGAGGGGCGGCGTATTCGCTCAACCACCGTGATCTGCGTCCGGCGCGGCGACTCCGTCGTTATGGCAGCGGACGGCCAGGTCTCCATCGGGGCAACTGTCATGAAAGGTTCGGCGAAGAAGATCCGGCGTCTCTATCAGGACAAGGTTCTTGCCGGATTTGCTGGCTCGACCGCAGACGCCTTCTCGCTCTTCGCCCGCTTCGAGGTCAAGCTGGAGCAGTATGCGGGCAATCTGGGCCGTGCAGCCGTCGAACTTGCTAAGGACTGGCGCACCGACAAGATGCTGCGGCAGCTCGAGGCTCTATTGATCGTATGCGATTCAAAGCAGACCTTCCTATTGTCTGGGACAGGCGACGTAATCGACCCCGATGAAGGCATCGCCACCATTGGCAGCGGCGGCAGCTATGCCCTTGCCAGCGCTCGTGCGCTGATGGAAAACACAAATCTCAGCGCCAGGGAGATCGCAGTAAAGAGCCTCAAGATCGCCGGGCAGATCTGTATTTACACGAACGACCAGATGACAATCGAAGAGCTGAAGTCTGAGACCACGGCGAACTAATAACATCCAGTCTTCGTAGAACCCTCAACGTTTCGTCGCTTCTAATCGCGACAAGGAGCACCGCATCATGGCAATCTTTCTACCCGGAGCCGCTGAAGATCAGGCCCTCGCACTCGATGAGATGACCCCGCGCGAGATCGTCGCGGAGTTGGACAAGTACGTAGTTGGGCAGCATGCCGCCAAGCGTGCCGTCGCCATCGCACTCCGCAATCGCATGCGCCGGCAGAAGCTCTCTCCCGAACTGGCCGACGAGATCATGCCCAAAAACATCATCATGATCGGGCCGACGGGCGTAGGAAAAACCGAGATTGCGCGGCGTCTAGCGAAGCTGACAAACTCTCCATTCCTCAAGGTGGAAGCCTCGAAGTTCACTGAGGTTGGCTACGTTGGGCGCGACGTCGAGTCGATCGTTCGCGATCTGGTGGAGATCGCCATCGATATGGTCCGCGAAGAGAAGATGGAAGAGGTCGAAGACAAAGCTGAATTAGCCGCAGAAGACCGGCTGATCGACTTGCTCCTTCCGCCGACACCGGCCACGGGAACCTCACCGGAGCAAGGAAAGGACGTCATTCAACTTCCCGCCACAACGGATTCGGAAGAGAAGCCTGGGGATCGCGAACAGCGAACGAGAGAGAAGCTGCGACAGCAGTTTCGCGAGGGAAAACTGGACGAGCGGATCGTCGAGCTGGATGTCCGCGACCGCAACCAGCCTAGCTTTGAGGTCATCTCCAATCAAGGGGCGGAGGAGATGGACATCAATCTAAAAGACATGCTGCCTGGCCTCTTTGGGCAGCGCACGAAGAAGCGCAAGATGAAGGTTGCCGAAGCGTTCGACTATTTAGTACAGGAGGAAGAGAACCGTCTGATCGATATGGATCAGGTGACGCGGCTTGCCGTGGAGCGTGTTGAGGATTCGGGGATTGTATTTCTCGACGAGATCGACAAGATTGCCGGGCGCGAGGGTGGTCACGGACCCGATGTTTCACGGGAGGGTGTGCAGCGTGACATTCTGCCAATTGTTGAAGGGACTACGGTTAGCACCAAGTATGGAACGGTTTCGACCGACCATATTTTGTTCATTGCGGCTGGAGCGTTTCATGTCTCCAAGCCGAGTGATCTGATCCCTGAGCTGCAGGGCAGGTTTCCGATTCGCGTGGAGCTTAACTCTTTGACGGTGAATGACTTTATCCGCATCCTGACGGAGCCGAAATCTTCGCTGGTGAAGCAGTCTACGGCGTTGCTGGAGACGGAGGGGTTGAAGCTGGAGTTTACGAAAGAGGCGATTGCGGAGATGGCGCAGTTTGCCTTCCGAGTGAACGAAACTACCGAAAACATTGGGGCTCGCAGGCTGCATACGATTCTGGAACGAGTGCTGGATGAGATCAGCTTCCAGGCTCCGGATCTATTCAAGAGTCCGCGGGCGGAGATCACCGAAGAGGGCGTGGTGGGCGAAGTCCATGCCTCTGCACCGCTTACGTCGGAGCCGCGGGTGCCTTCGCCGCCGCTGCCGGTGATAGAGCGGCAGACCACGACAGGCGCGGAGAAGGTGATCGTGGTCGATCCCGAGTATGTGCGACAGCAGGTCGCTTCTATTGTGAAAGACCAGGATCTCTCGCGGTATATTTTGTAGATTTTTTTGGTGTGGTGAGAGGGGCGTTTTTGCAGGGGATTCGCGTTTTTCTGCTCGAAAAACGTGGTCAATTACGTGGTTCTTTGTGGTCGATCGGTGGTCATAACGTGGTTCTTATGTGCTGTTGACCGACCACCGAAAAACACGCCAACTTTTTTCCACATTTTCCAATTTATTTTCTAGCTTTGGAAGCGACGTGGCGGCGTCACTGTTATTTCAGACTCGCGCCCCCCCCGGCCTAATGGTGATCTGCGGCGCCAGCAGATGATGCATGCCAGCTACAACTCGATGGTGATGCGTCGGCACAATCCAGTCAAATATTCTGCTCACAGAGATTTTCAAGCAGGAAGTACGATCGCCGTCTTTCACAGTTCAAACGTTTAAACCCCTAAATTGCGACGGATCGCATGTTAGATACCCCGTACTGCGTGGTTCCTCGTCTCCGATTTTCATGCAGACTTCTTGCATGATGTTGGATAATTGTTGCATAGTAGACGCCCGATACCTCCGGACAGCGGTAAAGACTGACGCTGCTGTGGCAGAGGCCCGGCAAAAGGGTCAGGGCTTGTACCTCTAGCTACTTCAGATATTTCCGGTCAAACTTTTTCCGGAACGGGTCCCAGGCGCCTCATGTGCGGGGCCAGCGCAGACGGCGAAGAGAGTTTCCCTAGCTCTCATGATTGATGCGGCAGATTTCGATTTGTCGCCGCAAAGGTGAAGACGTGTCTCTCGCGGGCCGATCGGCCAATTCCAGCGTTGAGATGCATGGAGCCTGATGAATTTTTCGTTCCTACCCGATCTGATGGCCTTGGCGATCCTGATCGTTATCCTATTGCTGCTGAGACGACGCCATCCTCAAGGACGCGCCGACATCTGGCTGCTGGGACTATTTTTCACGCTGGTTGAGGCTGTTGCCCATACGTTCTACCCGCAGAACGCTCTACCGCATCGAGGGCTGCATCTGGTCGTTATGGACTGCTACCTCGCGGCTGGAGTGGTCTTTGTCTGGGCCTCCGGGGGATATTCCTTTTCGCGCAGCACCGAGTTGATCTATCTGGCACTGAACACCCTGCCGCTGTTGGCGATGACGACGCTGTATGGGTTGCATATCTATTCGACAGTCGCATTCTTCTGCTGCATCGCGGCCGGGCTCGTGATTGGCGTATCGAGCTCGCTGTATCTGCGCCACAACTGGAGATTTGCGGCGCTGCATGTATGCGGCTGGCTGGCGATGGGGTACGTGATTCATCGGGGCCTGTATCGGGATGCGGTGTATTGGGGCCTATGCTGCGTCTACACGATAACGGCGCTGAACTTTCAGCGCCGCCTGCCGCAGCAAAGCACCGGCAAACTGGCCATCGTGACCGGCTTCGTGATCTGGTCGCTGTGCCTGCTGCTGCATCCCTGGATCGTGCCGCACCGAAGCTATGCCGACATCGCCTCGCACATCTGGAACATGCAGAAGTCGCTCATCTCGATCGGCATGATCCTCGTGATGCTGGAGGAGCAGGTCTCGAGCAACGAGTGGCTGGCGCTGCACGATGAGCTGACCGGCCTGCCCAACCGGCGGCTGTTCGCGGACCGCCTGACGACGGCGATCGAGCGTGCGGACCGCATGCAGACCAGGCTCGCCCTATTAATCCTGGATATGAACGGGTTCAAGAACATCAACGACACGTTCGGCCATCAAGCCGGGGACCAAGTGTTGCGTGAGATCGCGGCGAATCTGCGGAGAGGCGTTCGCGCCTCGGATACGCTGGCGCGGCTGGGTGGCGATGAGTTCATCATCGTTGCGACGGACCTCGATGTTAACCAGTCGCTGGATCACTTTATGGAGTCGGTGCGGAACGCCTTGCAGAGACCGATCCTGGTGGAGGGGCAGCCGATGGCGGTGTCGGCGAGCATGGGAATGGCGATCTATCCGGATGATGCTGACGATTCGATCAAGTTGCTGCGGGTCGCCGATCAGCGGATGTATGCCCTGAAGCGGAGACCGGAGCTTTCACCCAAAGCGGTAAAGTCCGCCGTGGCGGATTCGGCTCCGATCGCGATCGCGGGCGGTCAGCAGTAACAGCAATTGATCGCTTCGATCGCTTCATGCAGAATGTGTCGCTTCGGCTGACAGCGCAAAAAGGCCCGCTTTACGAAAAGCGGGCCCCTCCGTTTACTCAATGGAACGACTCTAGCGGGGATGGCCGCCGCCGCCGTGGCTGCCCTGAAATCCGGCGCTGTGTTCACCGCCCGCATCATGGCCTGCGTTGCCTACGTGACCTTGACCATCCCGCGCCTCGTTGCCCTGGAAGTGGGTAAACGGCTGCGCCCCGCGCTCCGGCATCGGTCCTGCGTAACCGTGATGAGGATCGTAGCGGTTATCGACGTGGCCGTAGAAGCCGTGAGGGCCGTGGAACCAGGGGCCGGCTCCGATGAACACCCCGCCGGTGAACCAGTCCGGCCCATAGTAGCCATAGGGAGCGCAGTTATACGGAGCGTAGTCAAAGTACCCGTAAGGACACACAGGAGCTACTCCAATACTGACGGCCACCTGCGCTTGTGATGTTTTGGGAGTTGAGCCTGTAAAACACAGACCTGCGAGTGCAAGCGATGCAAGGAACTTGATGCCACGCATATATTTCACCTCTTAAGCCTTAGAGAAAGATAGAAGAAGAAGAGTTGTGCGGTTGTCGGCCGCCGTTACAGATGTTTTGTAGAGACTCGTTTTCGAAAGGTTGCTTATGCAATCAACAAAAAATGCGCTGCAAGTAAAACGGCCCGCAACGCCAGTCCATTATGCAGGAGTTGCGGGTAGTTTAGCGAGTGGCCGATTAGCGAGTGGCTGCGGCGAGTTCGCCGATCTGGCTGAGTCGCTTTTCGAGCATTGTTTCCAGATCCACGATTGCCTTGGAGAAGCCTTCGATGCCTTCCTTCAGCTTGTCGGTCGCCATGCGGTCGGCGGCGTGCATCTTGTCGAAGGTGGCCTTGTCCATGGGGATCTTCTGGATGCCCAACTTCTGTGCGGCGGCCGGATCGAGCTTGCGCGGCAGAGGGGCCTGGGTGGTTTCGAGCTCTTCAAGCAGCTTGGGCGCGATGGTGAGGAGATCGCAGCCGGCGAGTTCCTTGATCTCGCCGATGTTGCGGAAGCTCGCGCCCATGACGACGGTCTTGTATCCGAATTTCTTGTAGTAGTTGTAGATGGTCGTCACGGACTGGACGCCGGGATCGTCGGCGCCGACGTAGTCTTTGCCGGTGTCTTTCTTGTACCAGTCGAGAATGCGTCCGACGAATGGCGAGATAAGAGTGGCGTGCGCTTCAGCAGCGGCGACGGCCTGATGGATGCCGAAGAGGAGCGTCATGTTGCAGTGGATGCCTTCCTGCTCGAGGATCTCGGCTGCCTTAATGCCCTCCCATGTGGAGGCGAGCTTGATAAGGATGCGATCGCGGGAGATACCGGCCTTGTCGTACAAAGCCATGATGGCACGCGCCTCGACGATTGACTTCTCGGTGTCGTAGGAGAGCCGGGCATCGACCTCGGTGGAGACGCGGCCGGGGATGATGTTGAGAATTTTTAGGCCGAAGGCGACTTCGAGTGGCCGGAAGGATTGTGCAGCGACGTCCTTATCCGAGACACCGGAGCCGGCATTCTTACGCATCTGTTTCAGAACGTCATCGACGACGGATTGATATTCGGGCTTCTCGGCGGCAGCGGCGATCAGAGATGGGTTTGTGGTCGCGTCCTGCGGGCGAAACTGCTGGATGGCGTTAAAGTCTCCGCTGTCGGAGACGACGGTGGTATAGCCACGAAGCTGTTCTAGTAACGATGCCATAAGTTTGCTCCTTCGCTGTTGCTGTCGATTTTATCAAGATTGCCGGGAGACCGCGGATTGCATGGATAAGAACGGATGAAAAATTTAACACAGATTGGCACAGATGACGCAGATTCGAGAACAACCAAAGATGGGAACGATGTGGCGGAATTGGTTGCGAATGTGGAGCTTTTCTATGTGTGGTTCTCTGTCGTATCCGTCTTGATCTGTGTCATCTGTGTTAAGTTTTATCCGCGCAACCCGCGGTCGTTCCTTTTATCCTGCGGCAAATTCATTTTCGAGAATGCCCAAACCGTCAATTTCTATTTGGATGCGGTCACCGGCCTTAACGGCTCCTACGCCTGAGGGAGTTCCAGTTGGGATCAGGTCTCCGGGCTCAAGCGTCATTACTTGGGTGATGTAGCGGAGCAGGTCGGCGATGGGGAAGATGAAGTCGCGAGTGGACCCCTGTTGTTTTACGGCGCCATTGAGCCGCGTGATGACCGTAACTGGCGCGCCGCCAGCGGGATCGATCTCGTCGGAGAGGATGGGGCCAACCGGGCAGAAGGTGTCGAAGCCCTTGCCGCGGGTCCACTGGCCGTCAGCTTTCTGAATGTCGCGGGCGGTGACGTCGTTGACGCAGACGTAGCCGCGAATGTAGGGGCGAACGTCTTCATCGGGACCAATCTTGTAGCAGCGGCGGCCAATGACGATGCCGAGCTCGCCCTCGAAGTCGACGCGAGTGGAGATGGCGGGGAGGCGGACGACTCCTTTAGGCGCGAGCAGGGAAGACGGCGGCTTGAGAAAGAGCAGAGGCTCCTTGGGGACTTCGTTGCCGAGCTCGGCGGCATGGTCGCGGTAGTTGCGGCCGACGCAGAGGATCTTCGAGGGCGTCACTGGCGGGAGGAGGTGCAGATCGGAGATGGGCACGGGCTCGAAGTTGACTGCGGTCGTGGGGACAGGCAGGCCGCCGAGGATGCGCGAGGATAGGTCTTCCTGCGGGGCCTGCATGGGAACTGTTGCCCAGAAGACGCCGTTGCGCTTCTCCACAAAGGCGTAGCGTGAGAGAATGGCACCGTTTTCCGAGGACAGATACTTGCAGTAACGCATTTCTATTGCTCCCTTAGTGTTTCCTGGATGTCGGCGCTGGGCGCACTCTCGTTACCTGCTGTATCGACAGCAGTGACACGATAGGCGTAGCGGCGACCGGCCACGGCAGTTTGGTCGCGGTAGGCAGGACCGGCGACCGGGGTTGTGTTCAAACGCGCCGCTGTTCCCGCGACTGCGCCTTTTGAGTCAATATCTTGACGATACACGTTATACCCGGCGAGGTCGGGATCGGTGTTAGGTGTCCAGGAGAGATCGATGGAGCGGTCGGCTGCGGTGGCTCCCCCAGGGATGGCTTCGAGGCCGGTGGGAGCGGGCGGAGGAAAGGTGTCGCGCATCATGATGGCCGCCGGAGACGAGATGGGGCTGCGGAGTTCGAGCGTGTGGCCTTCGAGTGAGACGGAACGAACCCGCTGGGCGGTGTAGCGGTAGGATTCGCCCATCTGCGCGGTGCGGTCGAGGGTTCCGCCGGCGTCTGCCGGTTGGGTGGGGGTTCGGAGCTTGACCTCGATGGGCGCGGGCGGAGAAGCAAACGGCGACTTGGCCGGGGAGGAAGAATCGGACTTGGGTGGATGGTCGGTGTGGGTCTTCTGGGCCGGCTTCTGGCCTGGTTTGGATGAGGATTTTGACGTTGGTTTAGGCGGCGCGGGCTCGATGACGGTTCCGTCGGGGGCCAGAGGGAGGCGGTCAAGTTCGACTGCGGCGGTGCTTCCGGTGTGCTGCCACTCGATCATGGCGCCCTCGCGGGTTGGAGTCGCGCGGAGATGGTCGACGGAGGGGGGAGCGGCGCCGGCAGCGGCGAATGCGTCGGGCGAAGGGCCAGCCGAGTGGCCATTGGAGTTGAGGATTTCGACGCGGTAAACGAGGAGGATGGGGGAATCGGCAGTCAGAGCCGGAGGAAGGACATCCACTGTCTGGCTCATGCCGGACTGGACCGGCAACCGTTTGACCGGGGTGCAGGTTGCAGAGGGTGGATTGGCGACGCGGCAGATCGCTGCTGTCATCGCGCCTTTGATTGCAAGGCGGTCAGTGGTTTTTTCGGGAGTCGTCCAACGCAGGCGAACTTCGTCACCGACGCGCTCGGCGGTCAGGTCCTTGACGGCTTCGGGGAGATTAAGGGATGGGGGGTGCGGCTGTCCGGGGCTGGCGCATCCGGCCATGCAGACGATCAGGAAGGCGGTCGCAGCCGGTAACCATGACGGGCTGTGCGGATGACCAGAGATGGAGGAAAACTTCATTAGTCTTTGATCATAGGGTGGCCACGGAGTGATCGATAGTCCAGCATCGTGAACAGGTTAGGCATTTTGAAGGTTTCGAGCTTCTTTTGAACGTAGAAAGCGCATCCAACCTCAGACAGTGAGGTACTTCGTACAAGGTTTGATCCCATTTCAACATCTGTTGAGCAAGCGAACTACTCCTATGAGCAAAAATATCACTTCCCCAAGTGTTCTGGATTCGCCGGATGTTCCGCGCGCACCTCATGACGGCAATGGATCGAATAGTTATCGCAATCTTCACGTGGATGGCGCGGCGGCGGAGTCTTTTATTGCCGAAAAGCGCATCGGCGAACGCATCAAGCATCTGCGCATCAAGAAGTCGATGGGCCTGGTGGAGCTGGGGCGGCACACCGGCCTTTCGGCCAGCTTTCTTTCTCAGCTTGAGACGGGACGCGTAGTGCCGACGCTGCGCAATCTTGCGCGCATCGCCATGGTGTTCTCGAAAGACCTGAGCTACTTCTTCGATCCGGAGCCGCAGACGCTGTTTCGCGTGCATCGCCGGAACGAACGCGTTCGCCTGCCGCAGACGGGCGCCGATGATCCTGGGTATTTCTTTGAGAGCCTTGGCTATCAGGTTCCGGATCGCCAACTCGACCCCTACTATGCAGAGTTTCTGCCGATCAAAGAAGGGCGCGTTCCGCGCGCGCATCAGCATGCCGGCTGCGAGTTCCTTTATCTGCTCTCGGGTTCGCTCGACGTAAGGCACGGCGAGTCGACGCATCACATTGAACTCGGTGACGCCATCTACTTCGACGCAAACACCACCCACAGCTACGTATGTACGGGCAAGACGCCGGCGACTGCGGTGATCGTAACGCTGCAACATCCGCTCATGCTGCAGCCGGGAAACAGTTCGCGGGCGGTACACCTTGATGGTGGAAAAGTTCGAGTGGTCTCGCCCGCAATTTTGCCCACAACCGCAGCTCCGAAGAAAAGCGCTGAGCGAATGCAGTAGATCCGTTTCGTGAAACTAATCGAATGGCTCTGCGGGCAGGGTGGGGAGATTGACGGCCATCACATCGAGGCGCTGCAGGGCTTTACGGGCGAGTCCTGTCAGGGGAAGCGAGCCGAGGCGTTTGGTCAGCACCCAATGCAGGTCGGCAGATGAGGCCGGAATGGCGCGGCGAAGGCCATTGTCGTCCGGACCGTGCGCGGCAAAGATCTGGACGTAGTAGTTGGTGTTGGTGATGGCGTGACGCAGTCGCAGTAGAGGCTCGCGTCCCTGCACGGCGTCCAGAGGCAAGGGCGGCAGTTCGTACATCCCCGGCATCAGGCTGACATCTTCCGCGCGAAGCTCCAACAACACCTCGGTGACCGTCCCGCGCTTTCTCAGACTGAGAAGATACGCGGCCTGTCTGCTGAGCTGCGCAGCTCGTGGAGACGTGGTGTGTTCGCCGCGGGTTTTGCACATCGAGAAGGCCGGACAATGCAGACAGAGCGGAGCTCGCGGCAGACAGATTGTCGCGCCGAGCTCCATCATGGCCTGGTTGTGATCGCCGGCTATGTTGATTCGTTCGCCGGCACGCCGTTTCGGCATCAGCTCGGTTGCTTTCTTCTGCACAAAGGCACGGCCTGCCGCGGTCTTCGTCTCGGGCCGGCCAGTGAGGCGAAGCAATACCCGCTCCACGTTGCCGTCGACCACGGCGATGCTCTCGCCGAAGGCGATGCTGGCGACGGCTGCGCTGGTATATTCGCCGATGCCGGGAAGGGTGCGCAGCTCCGCCGCAGTGCTGGGAAGGACTCCGCCGCGCTCCCGGGTGAGGAACTGTGCCGTCTTGTGCAGCAGACGCGCGCGCCGGTAATAGCCCAGGCCTGACCACGTGGCAAGCACCTCCGATTCGGGCGCAAGCGCGAGCGCAAGCATCGTAGGAAATCTTCGCAGGAAGCGTTCATAGTGTTCGACGACGGCGGCAACCCGCGTCTGCTGCAGCATGACCTCGGAGAGCCAGGTGCGATAGGGATCGCTGACTCCGCGCCACGGCAACTCGCGCGCATGGCTGCGATACCAGCTCATGAGCTTGCGGCGGAAGAGAGCGGCGTCAAGCTTTGCCTCCGCGGAGGAGCTGTCCTGCATGGGATCTTCGACAGCACTCGGTGACTCGACGGGAGAGGTCATTCGGAGCCAGTCTATCTCTACCGGCCCAAGGTACTACACGGATTTCGATCATGCAGCAGGTTATTCGCCGGCAGCGCTGGTTTTTCTCGATTTCGGCCGGCGGCCTGCCCACCCGGCACCCGCAATCCCTCAAACCGCGCAATCGCATCCAGAGATAAAAGGGTGGAGAGTCTCAATCGGGCCTGCGATGCTTTGCATCACCCGTGTCCTCGCCACCCTTAAACGAAAAACAACTTCGAATTACCAGACATTCTATTCCTGACTTGCCCTGTTTATGCAAGTACGGGACCCAATGTTCAGAAAAATGGATGGAGATGCGCAAATTCGGCCCATGCAAGTCAGGAAAACTTGAAGGCAACAAGCTTATCGGCTTAGCAGTTCTGATACTTCCAGTTGCGCTGCTTGCCCTCGGCGATCCACTCGACTGCCTGCGCGATGCGCTTCTCTTTGGTTTCGGGGCGCTTTGCCTCGGTAATCCAATCGGCGTACTCGCGCTGGCAGGAGGCAGAGAAGCCAGCGAAAACCTTGGCTGCAGCTTTATTCTTCTTGAGCGCTGCAGTAAATTCCGCAGGGACTTTTGGCGAGGGCTTCGGCGCCTTCGCAGGACGCTCGAGCGATTTGGTGCGCTGTCCGCTTAGAATGAGTTCCGCAGCTTGCCGGTAGTAGCCAAGCATCTGTTTGTCCGGAGGAAGATCCTTGAGGCTCGTGATCTTTCCGAGCGATCCCATGCCGTCCTCCGAGTGCAGACCAGCCTCGTTGAGGATTGCGTTCATCTCCGGACCCCACAGGCCGAGGGCGCAGTGCTGCTTGAACGCGGCCATGTGGCCGAGGATCACGCCGCGTACCTGAAAGAACGGCATGCTCCACTTGATTGTCTCTTCAACCTCGGGACAGGCTTTGTGCGCCAGCTCGCGGATGTGCAACAGGATGGGTTGCGCGAAGGGCTGCGACTTCGCGATGTAGGCGTCGACCTTCGGATGGAACGCAGGATTTTTCACGACAGCAGTTTACAACTGTCGTCAGGCCGTGTCTCCCGGTTTTGGCTTCGGGGCCGACGGGTAGGGTTTGATCGGATACGGCGGTCCCTTCGCAAAGACCTGCTGCATCGAGGCGTCATAACCGTAGATGTCGTCGAAGAAGTCGGCCTGGCCGTCCTGGTCAACCCTCGCCGTGAGATAGAAGATCACGATAGGCAGCGGAGTCTTCAGGCTGACCGTGCGATTGTCTGGTCCGCTGTTCATCGCGGCCTGCACCTTCGCGAGATCCCAGTCGCCGCCCTCGCCCTGTAAGACCCACGCGGCGAGATCGGCGGGCTTCTGCACGCGGATGCAGCCGTGGCTGAAGTCGCGGCGCGTCTGCTCGAAGAGGGAGACCGCAGGCGTGGAGTGCAGGTAGATGTCGTACTGGTTGGGGAATATGAACTTCACCAGGCCGAGCGAGTTCTTCGGGCCAGGTTTTTCGCGCACCATCACGCCGCCCTGAGCTACATCTTTCGCCGTGTAGTCGGTCAGCACGGTTCCTTTGTTATTGGTGACTTCGAAGTTCTTGCTCGCAAGGTAGCCGTGGCTCGTCGCAATGTGCGGGGCAAGTTCCTTGCGTGCGATGTCGACCGGTACATTCCAGTAGGGACGGAAGACAAGATACTTCATCATGTGGGTGAACACCGGGGTCTCGTGCTCGCCGATCACTTTGCCGACGACAACGCGCATGGTGAAATCGAGCTTGTGGTCGGGATCATAGCCGCGCAGAACAAACTCCGGCAGGTTCACCATCAGGCGCGCGTGCAGGTAGGGCTCGGGCAGCCAGCGCCAGCGTTCGAGTGAGTCCTGAAGCTGCGCTACGCGAGCGGTCATCGGTACGTTGAGCGACTTGATCGTCTGTGGCGTCAGCTTGCCATCTTCGGTGTAACCGTGACGGTGCTGATAGTTCTTGACCGCGTCGGACAAGCCATCGCTATAGATGTTTTCGGAGGAAGCGTCGATCATGGCGGCGGCTGGGGCGTCTCCTTCCAACTGCAACCGCGCCAACAAAGCGGCGGCTGCGGGATAGATATCACCCACGGAGACAGCTTTGGCGATGGCCGGCAGCGGATCTGCGGCGGCCTGCTCCTGCCGCTTGGCAAGATCGATGTAATGTGCGAGCGCCTGTTCCGTTTTGCGATAGTCCTCAGAATCTGGTTCGACGCCAGCGATCAGCTTCGGTACATCGGCTGCATCCACCACGTTGTCGGAGACGAACTCGGCGAGATCGTATTTCTTGTCCGCGATGCCGATGTCGAAGTTGAAGTGTTGCGGATTGACTCGGCCAATGCGCAGATCGGAGATATAGCGCATGACATTCACCGTCATCGCCACATCGAAGAGCGAGATGGCGTCGGGTGACTTGCTGTTCAGCTCCTGCACGCGTTCGGCCCAGCGCGGCGCGTCGTAGTCCTCGGGGATTAGGCCCTTCGCGGCAGCATCCTGGAACTGCAGCATAAACGCTGTAGCCGTCGCGGTAGGCACGCCATCACGAGTCCATGCGACTTCGTAGTTGCGATCATCGTAGAAGGTTTGGATGATCGATTCGTAGTCGGAAAAATCGGGCCAGCGCAGGTCGGGCACTTTCTTGGTGTCGACCTTTTCCGGCGGAAGCGCCTTCTTCTCCACCAACTGATGCAGATTGCTCGAGTAAGCATCTGTATTGGGAGCGGACTTCGACTTGCGATGGCGGTGGCATCCGCTCGCGAGCAGCAGAAGCATCAGGACACATACAGTACCGGCGGAACGGAACGGCGCTTGGATCATTGCGGATGGACCATCCTTCATGGCGAAGCTGTTTATCTCGGGTGACGATTTATTATGCAGGAATTCGCGGAAAAATCGAGGAAAACCGCGAGCCGCCGCAAGCCGGATGCAATCTTCGCTGCCGCTACCGTGCGATCTCCGGCAGCAACGTCAGGCACAGCATCGCCTGGGTTAGAAGAATTGCTCCGGAGAGGCCGAGAAACAGCTTCCGCTGCCGCGTTTCGAGCGCGTCCGCGAAGACTCCGCCCACAAACGTAAACAGAAAGGGGAGCGCCCACAGCCACGGAGTCGAGATAGTCTGCGTTGTCACCAGCGGGAAGAGCAGCAAGACCATTACCAGTGGAGCGGTGTTGCCGAAGTAGCGGCAGCGGCGAACCGCAACATACAACAGAAGCGCCACGATTGTCGCCACCACGATGGGTCCGTTCGCCAGATTCAGAAGAAAGCCCTTGGCTCCCTCCAATGCAAACCACATTCGCGCTGCGCCTCCGGTGAAGACGTAGCTGAACGGTTCCAAGCGGAACGCATAGAACGCAAGCAGGATTGCCAACGCGCCGGCCGCGGAGAAGATCAGGATCTGCATCACGTAGCTGCGGCGGCGCTCCGCCAGATACAGCATCCACACCGTCGCCATCCCAAAGCCGATGATCGCCGCCAGCAGATGCGCGGTCGCGGTCAGGCCCAGGGCCAGCGTCAGGAGTGCGATGCGCGGCCTCCATTTGCGGCGCGGACCCTGCATCGCATGGGCCACACCCATCGCCGTGTAGATCACACCGTAGAGTCCCCACATCGCCAGTACATCGTTGTTCGGCATTACGGCAGAACGCACGATCGCAGGGCAAAAACAGTACAGTCCCAGCGCGAAAAAACCGCCCTCGTTGCCGAAGAGACGCCGCGCGACCCACCACAGACCGCCGCCGAGCCAGATCGCGAAGAAGATAAAAGGCAGGTGCAGCAGGTATTTGACGCTGAAGAGTTCATGCCGCGCCTCCCACGTCGAGCCGTGCAGTGTGCCTTCGGCGTAGAGCCTGTTCTCTGGCCTGCGCAACTTGTCGATGCCAAGCATCGCCAGGCGCTGGACGGTAAGCGGAAGACCGGCGATCCGATAGGCAAAGGTACCGTCGCCGTTCAGGTTGCCGCAGGTGGTAAAGTAGCCGGCCAGCGGTGAAGGACGCTCCCACATCTCGCGGCCGCACTCCGCATAGCGGTAGTCCTGCTGCGAGAGCTGCTGGCGATGCACGACCCAGAGGCATTCCGCCAGAAAAAACAGCAGAAGCAACGCAGCCAGGCGCTGGGGCCGGCCGATTTTGATGCGGGGAAGCTTCATGCGTTGCGTTGCCGGCTTTTACGTTTCATCGATTCTCGTCCCGCATCTGGCGTATCTCCTCATCGACTGCGATCTCTCAACCGCTCTTGGGAGGATAGCCACGGCCGATGGGCAACAGCCGCGTCTTCAAGTGTATCGTGAGAGATATGCAGTCGCTTTCTTTCATTCCCGGCCGCGCTTTTCTCTCGGTAGATTCTTCCATCGTTCCGTGGACCGTCGTCTTCGAGGATGAAGGCGTGGCAGGCTACTTCTATGCCTGCGACCGCTCGCAGGTGACGCATGAAGAGAGCATTCTCGACGCGATGCTGATCTATAACGTTGCCGCGCTCGCCAAAAGCGACGCGGAAAAAGAGCGGCCCGAACCGCAACGCATCGCCTCAGTGGAATGGTCGCGCGATGGCCTGCAGGCCGTGCTTTATCTCGACGGCACACCTCAGGCGCTCTATGACTTTGGAGCGCGCCGCGGCTACTGCCGGATGGACTTCCCTAATTTTCGTGAGGAACCCGGACAAAGGTGGCAAAAATCGACGCACGCATGGTCCGATGCGGCGATGCAGCGCTTCGAATCGTCCCTCTACGCGTGAAGTCTCCTACTCGGGAGGCAAATGCAGCTCCATAAAAACGTTCGCACGAGCATACGGAGATGGCTCGAGCCTCTCAGGTGGCAAATGACGAAATCCCAGCGATTCATAAAGATGAACCGCATTCGCAAGCTTGGTATTGCTCGCAAGTTCGAGCGTGTGAGCCCCGAGTATCTTCGCCTGTGCAATTGTGTAATCGAGCAGCCTGCGGCCTATTCCATGGCCGCGGTAGTGCTCTGAGACAGCCATCTTCGCAATTTCATACACGCCCTGTTTGACAAAGATCAGTGCACAGCAGCCGATCCTCTCTTCGCCCGCGAGCGCCATTGCAATCTGCCCGCCAGTCCGAAGAATGTTCTCCTCCGGATCGATAAGCTGAATAAGATCTTGTTCCTCCACTCGAAAATACCGCGAGATCCAAGCTTCGTTCAACTCACGAAAGGATGCCGCATCACCATGTTGAAATAATCGAAAAGCGATCTCCGGCATCGTATAAGCCTCCAAGAACAAGGGCATCCGAACCTGGGTTTGCATCATGGAAGTTCACTCCTGACAAAAACGTAAGCCAAGCCCCCTGATATGTCCAATATCTTGTTCGTTCCCATTATGATGTTCTAAATATGGATGGAGATATCGAACTTCGTCATCTTCGCTACTTTGTTGCGGTGGCCGAGGAGCTACACTTCGGACGCGCTGCGCTGCGCCTCCATCTCGCGCAGCCTCCACTCTCGCAGCAGATTCGCAAACTTGAAGAGATCCTTGGCCATCCGCTGTTCCTCAGAACATCCCGTGCTGTAAAACTTACCAGCGCGGGAGAGGTCTTTCTGGAGCGCGCAAAGCGGACTCTTCGCAACGTACAGGAGGACGTGGACGAGGCGCGCAGCATCGGTCGTGGCGAGGAAGGCTCTCTAAGGGTGGGATTCATTGGATCAGCGATGCTCACAGCGCTGCCGGCCATGCTGGGACGCTATCGCAGGCTCTACCCGAAGGTAAACCTGCAACTGCACGAGTCCTATACCTCCGCCGTAGTGCAAAGGCTTCTCAAAGGTGAACTCGACGCAGGCTTTTTGCGCGACAGCGGCCAGGTGTCGGGTCTGGAGATTGAGTCTCTCTTCTCTGAACCGTTCATTGCCGTACTCCCAAAGAAGCATTCTCTTGCCAGGTACAAGGCCATCTCTGCCAAAGAACTCCGCGATGAGCCCTTCGTCTTTTTCAAACCAGCAGCAGGAGCTCTTGCCTACGAGAAACCGGTCTCGCTCTGTGAAGAACACGGTTTTCGTCCTCGGGTCGTGCAGGAGGCCCCGCAATGGCTAACGATCATGCGGCTCGTAGGCGCAGGTCTCGGTGTAACAATCGCACCAGCTTGCGTAAAACAGATCGCTACTCCTAATGTTGTGTGTTTGAGCCTCCGCCGCGTCACCGTGCAGAGCGACATCGAGCTCGCCTTTCGCACCAGCGAAGACCGTGCCATTGTAGAAGCGATTGCAACCGTCGCGAGACAAAGCTTCCCGCAGAAAAGACATTGCAGCCCCGTAAGCCGCTACCCCAAAAACATATCTTCCACTTCGAGCCAGTCGTTGACCCGTTTGTAGCCGGTGACACCGATATTGTGCGGCGAGGTGTAAAGAATGCCTTCGCCCTTGAAGCGGCGTAGCTGGCGGGGATTGTCGTCGATCAGGTAGTCGGCTCGCAGGATGCTCTTGTCGCCGCAGTAGACGATGTGCGACGCGGGTATAAATGGGAAGTGCTTTGCCAGCCAGCGGTATTTCGCCTGAAACGAGGTCGGCACCTCCATCGCCGCCGTGGCGATAAACACCTCGTAGTTCTGAGTCAGCCGCCGCAGAACACGCTGCGACTCCGGCATTACCGCGAGCACATCGAAGAAGTCCTCGGAGCGGAGATAGGCATCGAGCACGTCATGACGGTCGGCCGAGACCACGTCCCACAGCCATTTGCCCTGCAGGTCTTGGAGTGTAATCTCCTCGCCGAAGTGCCGGTTGTAGCGCAGCAGATGCTCGCCGAGAGCATCCGCCATCACCTCATCCATGTCTACACAAAGTCTTTTCACACAAAGATTCCTGACTGCAAAGCGCGCCTAAAGAGAACGGATGATCGAGGCCGCGATGCTCTCCACCGGAACCGTTTTGCGTTGCGGAGAGTCGCGCGCAGGGTCGTAGTAGAGCAGGCGGCCGCAGCTCTCGCAGGTCATCATGGTCTCGTCGTTGTTGCGGTCGCGCAGATCGTTCCAGCGCTGTGGCCGCACCATCATCTGGCACGCCATGCACTTTTGATTGAGCGCTTCCGCAACAGCTGTCCCCTTGGCTTTTACGATACGGTCATAGGTAGAGAGCGCGCTTTCGCCGATCTCCGCGCGCTCTGCCTTGCGCTTTTCTTCGACCACAGCCAGTAATGTCTTGTCCTGTGCGATCGTCTCGGCTGCTCGCACTCTTTCGCGCTCCAGGGTCGCTGTCGCGTCCGTCACTGCCTCATCGGCAAGCTTCTTCTGCGCGTCCAACCCTTCGCTGCGCTCCATGCTCTCGATCTCTGCGTCTTCGAGCCGGCCGATCTCAGCCTGGGCAAAGGCGATCTCGTGCTCGAAGGCAGTCACTTGAACTGTTGTCGTCGCAAGGTCCATCTGTTTGCGGATGCGCGCGATCTTTGCCTGATGATCCTTGACGTCGGACTCCTGACGCCGCCGCAACGCCTCTTCTTTCGCGATGAGGTCAACAACGACAGCTCGCTGCCCCGCGACAGCCTTCGCCTTCGTCTCAAGCGCGGCAATGTGCTTCGGCAGCGCAACCATCTCATCGCGGAGCCGCCTGGCCTCAACATCGTGGCCCTGCAAAACAATCAATTTTTCAAGATCTGGATGCATTCCTGCGTCTCTCCTTCTACTCCGCGCCTTGCGAAAACTGCCCTTACCAAGGATACGCCTTACATCTTGCTGACATTGATGTAGTAGAGATCGGTCGCCACATCGAACTCGTCTTTCGGCAGCGTCGTCTTCATTGTCCGCCACTCCATGGTTGGATGGATGGTCTCCCAATGCTCCTTTGAGCCTGCGCGCACCGGCATTGCAAAGCCTTTCTCATCTGCGGCCCACCGATACTGAACGGTACTTGCCGCGTCGTCAAACTTCAACTCCAGCGTGGGGATTGCGGTGTGCCACAGATACTGGTGGAAGACCGGCGTAAGGTCCATCCCCGTCTGCTGGTTGAAGTAGCTGATGATGTCCTCGGTCATGATGTTCTGATATTTGTACTTCTGGTAATAGCCGCGCAGCATCGGCCACCACTTTTGGTCGTCGTTCACAATGCTCCGCAGCGTATTGAGAAACAGCGCGCCTTTGAAGTACTGATCCTGCGGCGGCTCCGCGTTGGTTCCGCGCGCGGTGATGATGGGCCGGTCGTTCTTCACCTTTTTCTTGTAGGCGTTGATGTACTTCATCGCGTCGTCGTAGCCGTAGGTGTACTCGACGTAGAGGCTTTCCAGGTAAGTGGTCCATCCCTCGTGAATCCACATGTCCGACTTGTCGGCTGCGGTGATCGCATTGCCAAACCACTCGTGTCCGCTCTCGTGGATGATGATGAAGTCGAAGCGTGGACTGATGCCGACGCCGGTCCAGTCGCGGTTCAGATAACCGTTGGCGAAGTGGTTCCCGTATGCCACGGCGCTCTGATGCTCCATACCCGCATAGGGCACGTCGACGAGTTTGTAGCCATCCTTCTTGAACGGGTATTCGCCGAGGTAGTGGTAGTAGGCCTTCATCATGCCAGGAACCTGGGCGAACTGACGCTTCGCTCCGTCGAGATCCTCGGGCAGAACATAGTAGTCGAGCGGAAGATCCTGGAACTTGTCGTCGAAGTGAACGTAGTTGCCGATGTTCAGCGCGACGTCGTAGTTGTTGATCGGGTAGTGTACGCGCCAGTCCCAGCGCGTGTAGCCATCGCCGAGATCTTTCTTGCCCATGAACTTTCCGTTCGAGACATCCATCAGGCCGTTCGGTACGGCAACCGTGATGAGCACCCCCTCCTGAGGCTCATCGCGCCATTGTTCTTTGTTAGGCCACCAGATATATGCGCCATCGCCTTCACACGCCGTGTTGATCCAGGGATGGCCTGAGGTGTCTTTCTTGAAGGTGAAGCAGCCGAAGCGGCCCGTCTCTGGTGGATTGCCTGAGTAGTGAACATCGATCGAGTAGGTGCGGCCACTGGACAGGGCCTTCGGGAAATCCACATAGAAGGTGCCGCCGTCACGCTCGTACTTCAATGTCGTCGAACCCATCGCGATCTTGTCGATCTGCAGCGTTGGGTACAGTTCGAGCTGGATGCGCGTGCCGTCCTGCAGCATCTTGAAGCGGATCGTGTTCGTTCCGCTGATGAACTTCTTGTCTGGGTCGACACGGAGATCGAGATGGTAGAAGAGCAGATCGTTGTTGGCGCGGTAGGGCCCGTATGCGCCGCGGAGAAGATCGTCATGAGTCGGTTCTTTGACCGCGGGAGGCGCTGGCGAGGCGGCCGGTTGCGACGTTTGTGCATTGAGAGAGAGAGCAAGGGATGCCAGCAAAGCAAAAACGATGGGTCGACGGTTGCAAAGAGCGTAGTTAGCCATTACTGCTAGCCTATCGCGATTCTCAGGAATTGCGCCCAGGTCAGGCTTTCTCCTCGACGAGAACCTTCATCGCCTGGCTTTCCGCGGTGTTCAACCGCGCCAGTCCCTCCGCGACACCGCTACGATCCTGCTGCGAGCGGTTCTGGCTCACCTTCCACTTGCCTTCGAGGCGCTCGATGACCATCTCCAAGCCGACGATGCCTTTCACCTGGGACGCAATATAGTCGGCCGGAGCATCGCTGATCTTCCACGGAACGGGCGATTCAGCTTCATGAATACTGGTCAGGCTAGCAAGATGGGCCATCAACCACTCGGTATCCTCAACCACCTTCAGGAATCCGTAGGCATGAACGACCACGTAGTTCCAGGTCGGCACGACCTTGCCGGTCTCCTGCTTTTCCGGGTACCAGTTTGGAGTTATGTAGTGCTGCGGCCCGGAGAATATCGCAAGAGCCTCGACCGAGGGGTTGTAGTCCCGCCATTGCGTATTGGCTCGTGACAGATGTCCTTTCAACCGTCCCATGGCGCCGTCCTGTTCGAGCACCATAGGAATATGCGAGGCAAACAGGCCGGATGAGACCATAGTGATGAGAGAAGCAAACGGGTGATCTTCCATCAATTTATGGATGACCCAGACGCGATCTTCTTTATTCGCCCGTGGAATGTACATGCAGGCTCCTCTAAGGCTCAGCTATTGACCCATCATTCATTAATAAATGGAAGCCATTCTAAAGAAAGATGTTTCTTCTCTAAAAACTCTGAATCCTGGCCCCGATCGCTACAATCGAATCTGCTGAGCATGGCGGCCACTACAGTCGAACTCCCCAGCGCGCGGCGTCCCGACGCGCCCACTACCTCTACAACCGTAGAGCAACCTTGGCGTCCGCGCATCAATCCGTGGATCGTCGCCATGACGGTCACGCTCGCCACCTTTATGGAGGTGCTCGACTCCTCTATCGCCAACGTCGCGCTGCCGCACATCGCCGGCGGCCTGGGCGCCACGCAGGACGAAGCCACCTGGGTGCTCACCTCCTATCTCGTCGCCAACGCCATCATTCTGCCGGCCGGCGCCTACATGACCACCTTCATCGGACGCAAGAAGTTCTACATGATCTGCGTCGCGCTCTTCGGCATCAGCTCCGCGATGTGCGGTCTGGCCCCGACGCTGCCTCTTCTCGTCTTCTGCCGCGTGCTGCAAGGAATCGGCGGCGGCGGTCTCGCACCCTCCGAGCAGGCCATCCTCGCCGACACCTTCCCCCCGGCAAAGCGCGGCCAGGCCTTCGCGATGTACGGCCTCGCCGTCGTCTGCGCGCCTGCCATCGGCCCCACGCTCGGCGGTTACATTACCGACCGCTTCGACTGGCGCTGGATCTTCTTCCTTAACATTCCCGTCTGCATCCTCTCTCTTTTCCTCACCTCGCGCATCGTCGAGGATCCGCCATGGGTGAAGAAGCAGGTCGAGATCTCGCAAAAGGGAGGCATCAAGCTCGACTTCCTCGGCTTCGGCCTGCTCGGTCTCACCTTTGGCTCGCTGGAGTTCATTCTCGATAAAGGCCAGGAAGACGACTGGTTCTCCTCGCACCTCATCACCTTCTTTGCCGTCGCTTGCATCGCCGCCTTCATCGCGATGATCTGGTGGGAGCTGAGGCAGCTTCGCATAGGCCACCGTCCTATTCTGAATCTCACTCTCTTCAAACGCCGCAACTTTGCGATCAGCTTCATGCTGATGTTCGTGCTCGGCTTCGCGCTCTACGGAACAACGGTGCTTATCCCGCAGTTCGTCCAGACACTGCTTGGCTACACCGCCGAGCTTGCCGGCCTTGTCCTCTCGCCCGCGGGCCTGATGATGATGTGCATGATGCCCATCGTCGGCTTCCTTGTCGGCCGCGTCGACCCGCGCAAACTTATCGCCTTCGGATTCTTCCTGCTCACCTCCGCGCTGATGGAGATGCACACCCTCAATCTTGGCGTCAGCTACAACTATCTCGTCTTCGTGCGTTGCTTCCAGGCCTCTGGCCTCGCCTTCCTCTTCATTCCGATCAACACGATCGCCTACATCGGCGTAAAGCAGTCGGAGAATAACGACGTCTCCGGGCTGACGAATCTCGCACGCAACATCGGCGGTTCCTGTGGAACTGCCTTTCTGGCCACCATGCTCACGCGCCGCACCGCAGCGCACGAGACCAACATGGTTCGCAACCTCAGCTCAGGCAATTCGGCCTTCATGAATCAGGTAGCGAAGCTCAAGGGCATGTTCGGAGGCCACAGCAGCGGCAACCCGATGGTCGGCGCCGGCTCCCACTCCGCCCAGGCCTATATCTACAACCAGCTCCACCGCCAGGCCACGATGCTCTCGTATCTCGACATCATCCAGTACCTCGCCATCTTCTGCGCCTGCATGATCCCGCTCATCTTCTTCATCCCCCGCCCGCCGAAGCACGCCAGCCCCTCCGCCGGCCACTAGAGCATTAGTCCTGTGGATCTACCATTTCGCGGGTGTTCAAGTTCGTTTTTTATCAAGAAAAACGATGCTCGTCAGAGTTCAAATGGGCTAGCGAGAGGAATAATGCTCTAAATAGCGACGGCTTCGCCATCGTTCCTTAATCTGTAACTCAAAAAATAATCGGTAACTCCAAAAATCAGGCCCTCCCTTGATCGCTCAAAGGAGGGCCTCAATCTCGCAGCGTTAGAACTTGTAAATCAAGTCCATACCGAAGAAGAACTGATTCCGTGCCGTTCCGTTGTTGTAACCCAGCGCATCCCAGGAGTGGTCGAAGCGTATCTCGGGCCGCAACATCACGGTGCTTCCGATGTACTTCGTCGCATACAGCGTGTTCTCCGTGTACTTGCCAGGAATCCCCGTGCGCTGCCCCTTCCGATCATCCAGGAGGTCCGTACGGAATCCAGCAAAGAACTTCGAGTTGAACTCGCGGTTCACGTAGTTCACAATCGCATACTCGGGAGCCCTGCACCTCAACTCTCCGGTCGCGCAGAAAGCTCCATTCGCTCCCAGTTCCGTCTGCACTGGATTGGTCACGTTGCCCGCGACATTCGGCACATCGAGCTCATACATGTACCAGGCCTCGGTCGCCATGTGCCACTTCGCATTGAACTTGTGATACCACGTACCGTCGTAGTCCTGCAGATTGTTGTACGCATATTTGCCGTTGTTGATGCCGTTCGCGCACGCATAGAAGTTGTCGTGGTTGCTCACAGTCGAGTAGTCCAGACACACAATAGCCGACGGCTTCGCGTCAGGAGTCCAAAGCGCCACATCATGGCCGCCCGAAACTCCGAACTGCACCATCCACTGCTTCGTCAGCTTCAAACTCGCATAGATGCCGGTATCGGTAAACGGATCGATCGTGTACAGCAGCGAGTGGCTCATGTTGTAGTTGTTCGGAGCCAACTGCGCTTCAATTCCAGGCACCGACAAAAATCGTCCGATGCGAATATTCAAACCTTCCTTCACTGGGAAGTAGAGGTCAGCGTATTCCAACACCGGGTCGAACCCATAGACATGGTTCTTCTGCAGCAACTGCTGGCTGAAGTATCCCTTCGCGGTCGTAAACCGGTAGTCGATACCGTAGAACCCCGTCACATGGAAGCCCCAGTCAAAGTGCGTCTTCTGCACCGTGTCCGGCAGCCGTTCGATATACACCACAGCCTGGTTCAGCTCCACGCGGTTGGGAAAGATGTCGTACGACAAGGGGAAGTTATTGTTCGACGACGTACTCGCGTTCACGCTCCCCGCGACCCAGCCATACACCTTCGTCCGGCTGTTCTCCATATTCAGCGCTGTCATCAGCGGATACACATTGCCATCCGGCGCTCCGATGATGGTGGATCCGCCATAGCCCCAGTCGGCGCTGGGAAACGGCGTAGAGTCCAGCGGCGCGTCCAGGGCGCGACGAGCGGGCGGCGCAGAACTCGGCAGCTTCCCGGTCCAATCGGCCTTATAGAAGTCGCCCCATCGCTCAAAGAAATTTCCCTGCGATCCGGTCCCGGAGGTGGGCGCCGTAGTCGCTTCATTCTTTTGCAGTTCCTCAAGAACAAGAGGAACGTTGTACATAATGCCTTCATTTGCTTCAGTTGTGGCAACCGCCGTCGTGTTGCTGCTATCGCTTCCCTTCGCTTCGCCAGGCTCCTGCGCCAAAACAACAGCGGCGCTTCCAAGAAAAAAACCCAGGCACGCAACTCGTGCCCATCCATACTTTCTTTCAGACAATCGCATACATCTCCCTGCCGGCACTCGCTCACCGACCTTGTTCGATCTACTCGCGAGTGCAAAAGACGGCATATCTAAGTTATGCCGGGACTCATAAAGGAACCGTAAGGAAGCCCTAAAGATTCCATAATTTGACTTGTAAGATTCTTCGCAAAGGGAAGATGATTCATCGCAAGATGGGCCGAAGCGATATTTATTTCGTCCAACACAACCGCGAAAGCCACTCAACGGGATCTGCATTGTCCCCAACTCGCAGCCCCCCGCCCAAAGCGCCCTGTTCGACTTCGATAATCCTCGATATGCTTGCAAAACGAAGCCGATACCTCCGGAGACCTACGTTGTCCTACACTTTTTTCTCGCCCCGCCTGCATCGATATCTGACAATCGCGTTATTCCTTCTCGCATCCTGCATCGGCGGCCGCTCGGCACTCGCGGTCAGTTGCGGAATCGCCGCCTACAAACCCTCCGAAGCAGATCAGGCCTTGCTCCATGGCGAATACGACCATGCTGTCACGCTCTACCAGGCGCAGCTTCAGCAGAAGCCGGACGACCCGGCGCTGACAGCAAGCCTCGCCCAGGTCCTCCTCAAACAGCAGAAGGTCAAGGAGGCCGAAGACATCGTCCAAAAGGCCATGATCCACGAACCCAAGTCGGCGATTCTGCTGACTGCGCTTGGCGAAGTTCAGTATCGCGAAGGAACACCTTGGCTTTCTGCTACTTCCGTCGATGACGCCGTGAAAAGCGACATCTGCTATCCCGCGGCGCATCTGCTCAGAGCGAGAATCTTACGGCTCAACTCCTACTACGCATCGGCCGCAAAGGAGATAGGGATAGCCCACGCATTAGATCCACACGATCCGCGGATTCGCCTGCAGTGGCTCTATACCTTACCCGTGGCGCAACGCATGGCCGATCTCGAAAGCTATCTCTCCACCGATACAGGAGACGATCCCGAAGACCTCAAACGGCTTCGTCTCTACCTCGGCTTCCTTAAGAAGCAGTCCGACGAACCGCACAAAGCCTGCCATCTCGTCTCCGACACTGCCACAACGACCATCCCCTTCGCCCGCATCATGCAGGACGCTACTCGAGTCCGCGCCTACGGCCTCGACGTCAAGCTCAACGACCACAATGCGCGGCTGCAGATCGATACCGGCGCGGGAGGCCTCGTCATCAGCCGTTCCGTGGCCAACCGCGCCGGCCTCCAGGAGTTCACAAAGACCGTCTCTGCGGGTGTCGGCGATAAGGGAGACAGATCCTCTTATATTGCCTACGCTGACAGTATTAAAATCGGCGCTCTCGAGTTTCGCGACTGCGAGGTTAAGGTCGTCGACCAGCGAAACGTCGTCGATAACGACGGACTCATCGGCATGGACGTTCTCTCCAGCTTTCTCGTTACCCTCGACTATCCTATGCGCACTCTGATTCTCGGCCCGCTGCCGCCCCGGCCCGATGAGACCGCACCAGCCAAGCCGACACTACAGACCGCCGGCTCATCGGAGGATGACTCGAATGACGATTCCAGCTCCAAAACATCCAGCGCCGCTAAAACCGAGACCAGCCCTCCACCGCGCGGCCCTCGCGACCGCTACATCGCACCCGAGATGAAGACCTGGACTCCCGTCTATCGCATCGGTCACATGCTCCTCCTCCCGGCATCCTTGAACGACAGCAGCATCAAGCTCTTCATCCTCGATACAGGAGCCTTCACTACGACCATCTCGCCAACCGTCGCTCGCGAAGTCACCAAAGTCCACTCCGACAGCAACATCAAGGTCAGGGGCATCAGCGGCGACGTCGACAAGGTCTACACAGCAGACAAGATCACCTTCAAATTTGCGAACCTCTCGCAGGAGGTCCACGATGTCGTCGCCATCGACTTCTCCGACCTCTCGAAGAATGAAGGCACGGAGATCTCAGGACTCATCGGCGCAACCGCAATCGGCCAGACCACCATGACGATCGACTATCGCGATAGCCTCGTTCATTTCAGCTACGACGCCAACCGCGGTTACAAATACTGACTCCGCCTTCTTCCATTACGCTTCAAAAGCATTACACCGGGCGCGGATTCCGCTCCTCAAACTGCCGCTGATGCCAGTAGGGATATGTCAGCGGAACTTCGCTCGCCGCATCGAGCTTCGCAATCTGCTCTTTGGTCAGCTCCCAGCCAATCGCGCCGAGATTCTGCTTCAACTGTTCCTGATTGCGCGCGCCGATAATCAGAGTCGACACGCTGGGCCGCCGCAGCAGCCAGTTCAACGCAATCTGCGGAACCGTCTTGCCCGTCTCCTTCGCAAGAACATCGATCGCATCCACAACCTTGTACAAATATTCTTCGTCCACCTGCGGCCCTTCTGCCGCTGTCTTGTGGAGACGGCTATCCGTGGGGAGCGGCGATCCACGCCGAATCCTGCCCGTCAAACGTCCCCACCCCAGCGGCGACCACACCAGCGTACCCACTCCCTGGTCAAGAGCGAGCGGCATCAACTCCCACTCGAAGTCGCGTCCGACAAGCGAGTAGTACGCCTGATGCCCGACATACCGCGACCATCCATATCGCTCACTCACGCTCAGCGACTTCATCAGATGCCATCCGGAAAAGTTCGAACAAGCGATGTACCGCACCTTACCCTCGCGCACCAGGTCATCCAGCGCTCGCAGCGTCTCCTCTACTGGAGAAGTCGCGTCGAATCCATGCAGATGATAGATGTCGATGTAATCCGTCCCGAGCCGCTTCAGCGATCGCTCGGCCGATTGAATGAGGTGATATCGCGACGATCCAACATCGTTCGGCCCTTTGCCCAGCCGGAACGTAGCCTTGGTGGAGATCAGTACCTCCTCGCGATTTAAATGCGCAATCGCCTTGCCGAGCACAAGCTCACTTTGTCCGTCGGAGTAGATATCCGCCGTATCAAACATGTTGATACCGGCATCCATGCAGATGTCGACGATCTTCTTCGCCTCGCCAATATCGTCGGTGGCGCCCCACGCCTTGAAGAACTCGTTTCCGCCGCCAAACGTCCCCGCGCCGAAGCAGAGCTCCGGTACCTTCAAACCAGATCTTCCAAGCTGACGATATTCCATGAAAACCCCTTTGTACGTCAGATGCACCCCAACCACGTCAAGCACCACACTCCCGGAGACAAGACCGATTACTGGACAGTTTTTTTTGGAGGAACAGTTGTGGAATCACGAACGATCTTCCATCCATCCGGCGTCTTCTCGACGACAAGCAGAAAATACCCATCCGCGTTGCCCCCTCCAGCTTCTGTGCGCTCCAGATGAAAATTTCCCGTCACAGTCGCGAAGTGGTCGTCGAGCGGCTGCACTTCAAGATTCGCAAAACTCAGCGTGCCCATCTTTTCTTTCGTGGAGTAGCCCTTGCGGTACGTCTCCAGCATCTGCGCATAGCCTCGCGAGATCTTCGAGCCCATAAAAAGAATGTCGGGCGAGTTCTTGTAACCCGTAGCAAAGGACTCCAGATCCCCGCGATTCCAGTCGACAACCTGCTTGTCCAGCACAGAACGTATGGCCTGGGCAGACGGAGTGTTCTGAGCCTGCACGAACATCGCGAAGCTCATGAAAGCAATCGACAAAACGAGAGCGCGGAAAAGTCGCATGGAGAAAGACTCCTTGAAATTGAGGAAACTGATGCCATACTAGCCGCGCACAGACCTCTTGCCAACGCCAGTAGCGATTCTAAGCTTCAACTGGCTTTATCCACCTGCGACTGATAAATCTCCTCCACCCGCTCGACCGTGTCGATCTCATCGACCGGTTTGTCCGTTCTGATCCGAAGAATCCGCGGAAACCGCAGCGCAAATCCACTCGCATGCCGTCCGCTACGCATGATGTTGTTGAACGCCACCTCCAATACCATCACCGGCTCGACAGTGCGGAAGAACCCCTGATCTTCGAGCGTATGCTCCATCATCCACGCGCTCATCTCCGCAATCTCGGCATCGGTCAACCCCGAATACGCCTTCCCGACATTCAACAACTCGCCGCGGTCGTCACGAACCGCAAACGTATAGTCACTCAAAATCCCCGCACGTTTGCCATGCCCAAACTCCGCACCAGTCACCACCACATCGAGCGTCGCAAGCTCGCGCTTCAGCTTCACCCAAGCCAATCCGCGACGCCCCGGCTGATACACCGAACCCGCAGCCTTCAACATCACGCCTTCATTCGCCCGCGCCCGCGCATCGGCATAAGCCCGATCGATGTCCTCCGCACTCTCAACTAATCGCAGCGGCGAAACCAATAACCGCTCCACCGCAGGGCTCTCCGGTACGGCAAACAACACAGTCTGCGCATCCCGCGCCCGCTCATCCACCACCATCGGCGACACCGTTCGCTCCACCAATCGTTCGACCACCGCCTCCAGACGATTACGCCTCTCACGCAACGGAAGCTCCAACAGCAACTCACCCCCGGCATACATCAGGTCGAACGCCATAAAGACCACGGGCACCTGCTGCCTCCACTCATTCGAAACCCGCTTGCGTCCGATCCTCTGACCCAGCACCGCAAACGGCAAAGCCCGCGCCGGTTCCCCATTCTGACCAAAGTCCCACCCGAGAATCTCTCCATCAAAAATCAATCCGCCCAAACCGCCCATCGCCCCGTCCTGCTCAGCAGGCACTCGCGCAAACGCCTCCTCCAACTCCGGAAAGCTCTCCGTCACATCCTCCTTATTGCGCGAGTAGATCGCCACTCGTCCCGGCTCACCCGCATCACCGCAATGCACCTGCGCCCGCATTCCGTCGTACTTGTCCTCGAGAAACGCCTCAATCGGCCGCGCGCCCGAATCGCTCGAAACATTCTCAACCGCCGCCTTCACAGACTTTTCGGTAAATCGCTCCACCGCTTCTTCAGGCGTCTCGACCGGCGAAGCCAACATAAACCCCAGCGGATGAAACAATCGCATCCGCGCCCCATCGAGCGTCCCCGCAAAAGCCCGCTTCACCGCACCCGCAAGATCAGCCTCCAGCATCACAGCTCTTCGCACCGCCTCCACGGACGCACCCGCCGCAACCGCAATCGCCTCCTCCACCAGCGCCTGCTTCACGCCGATGCGCATATCCCCCAGCATCAGCTTCAGCAGATACTTCACCTCCAGCGGAGTCGCCCTTCGCAGCAAACCCTCCACCAACCCCGCGCGAACAGAGGTTGTCTTGGCCACGGCCATCGCGGCAAACGCCTCAGCCACATCCTCCAGCGTCAACTCCGCCGCCTTCTCCGCAAAACCCGGAGAAGCCTGCAGCAGATCGAACGCAGCAGCTCCCATATCTCCGTGCTGCCGATAAGCCGCGGTCAACGCGATATCCGTCGCCCCGCTCACCGCCAGCAGAGCCTTCGACAACAACGCGCCACCAGCATTCAGCTTGCGCGAATCCGCCTCCGCAAACGGCGTCCCCGCCAGATACAGCGCAAACAGCCCGGCATCCTCACTCTCCGGCGCAGCCGCATGCACCGCCGAAATCGCCCGCGCAATCGCCGCGCGTTTCTTCAGCTTCCCTGCCTCGCCTGCAAGCTCCTCGGCTAACCCCGCCACCGCAGAAAACAAAGCCATTCCACTCTCCGCCGACCGCTCAAAGCTCCTAACTCAAAAGCTCACCTGTCTAAAAGATGCATTCCGCATCGCCCCGGTCAGGAGTAACATCTAAATAGCGATGAATGCAGCGACAAATCCGGTGATTTCCTCCCGCGTGACCGAGTCTGCCCTCCGTGGTGTAGACCGTCACGACTTTGCCTAGCTGCGCCCTCCCGCTCCAACTCGAATCAAACAATCCTAATCACAGTTTCATCAATGGAGTAGTCATGTTCGACCGCCTCGACCAACTCGAAGCCCGCTACGAAGATCTCGGCCAGCAGATGTCCGACCCCACCCTGGTCCAGGACCAGAAGAAGTTCCAGGCCATCGCCAAGCAGCATCGCACCATGGAACCGACCGTCGAAAAGTTCCGCGAGTACCGCAAAATCAAGGAAGGCATCGCTGAAGCGAAAGCCATGCTAGCCGATCCGGATCCAGACGTGAGGGCCATGGCTCAGGAAGAGCTCAACACGCTTGAGCCCCGCCTCGCCCCCGTCGAAGAGCAGCTCAAAGTCCTGCTCCTGCCCAAAGACCCCAACGACGAGAAGAACGTCATCCTCGAACTCCGCGCCGGGACTGGCGGCGACGAAGCTGCACTCTTCGTCGCCGAGGTCTTCCGCATGTACCTCCGCTTCGCCGAACAGCACAAGTGGAAGGTCGAGATCCTCTCGCAGACCGAGTCCGGCATCGGCCACGGCCTCAAGGATGTCACCGCGATCATCGAAGGCGACAACGTCTACTCGCAGCTCAAATACGAGTCCGGCGTGCACCGCGTCCAGCGCGTCCCCGCGACCGAAACCCAAGGCCGCGTCCACACCTCAGCCATCACAGTAGCCGTTCTTCCCGAGGCCGAAGAGGTCGACATCAAGATCGAAGCCAAAGACCTCCGCATCGACACCTTCTGCTCCTCCGGCCCCGGCGGCCAGTCGGTCAACACCACCTACTCCGCCGTGCGCATCACGCACCTGCCCACCAACACTGTCGTCAGTTGCCAGGACGAAAAATCGCAGATCAAGAATCGCGAAAAGGGAATGCGCGTCCTCCGCGCCCGCCTCTACGAGGTCGAAGCCGAACGCATTCACCAGGAGCAGGCCAAGGACCGCAAGCAGCAGATCGGCTCCGGCGACCGCAGCGAGAAGATACGCACCTACAACTTCCCGCAGAACCGCCTCACCGACCACCGCATCGGCCTCACCAATCATCAGCTAGCCACGGTGATGGAAGGCATGCTCCAGCCCACCATCGACGCACTCATCGCGCACTACACTGCGGAGAAACTCAAAGCAGAAACACAAGCCGCTTAACGCGCAACGCCTGACCACCCTTAGCCGGATCGAGGATGATCGATCAGGCGCAAGCGTTCGTTCTCGCGCGTCACCGCTTTGCTTCGGCCCTTCAAGAGATCCTGAAGCGTAATCGTTCCGTTTATTCGCTGAGTCGCGCGGTCCACCACTGGCAGACTCCCGACACCTTCCGTAGCCATTAACTCCGCCGCGCTCCGACCGGTGCCATCCGCATAGACAAACACATCTGGTGACTCCATCTTCTCCCCCGATGAAACCATCTGAATCGGTTCAAGCGGAGACATCATATCCCTCACGATAACGATCTCCAACGGGTCAATGCCGTACTCGCGCGTCAGA
Organism: Edaphobacter sp.; assembly: GCA_050012935.1. Classification (GTDB taxonomy): domain Bacteria; phylum Acidobacteriota; class Terriglobia; order Terriglobales; family Acidobacteriaceae; genus Edaphobacter. The sequence continues at coordinate 100,726 of JBEKGF010000007.1, forward strand.
TGATACCCCCGGCGACTCAACTTCTCCGTGAGAATCGAACGTGGCATCAGAAGAGCGGTCACCAGATAAGCCATCACGCAACCCAGCGTAAGCGGAAGCAAACCGGGCAAGCAGTGCGTCACCTCAAGGCTGAAGAGAATCGCAGTCATCGGCACTCCGAGCGATCCGGCCAGCATGGCTCCCATGCCGATCATCGCCCAGAACGCCTGCGCCTCCGCAGGCACATGCCCCAGATGTCCCGCCAGAGCGCCGACCGCCCCGCCGATCATTAGCAGAGGTGCGAGAACTCCACCCGACGTCCCCGACCCCAGAGAAAATGCCCACATCAGCGACTTCGCAAACAGAATGCCAAGGATCAACGCAAGCGGGGCACTCCCATGAAGCAACTCGGCGATATTGTCATAACCCACGCCCAGCCCACGCGGAAAAAACAAACCGCCCACACCAATGCCGATACCCCCCAGCGCTGGCCACCACATCCAATGCACATGCGAGCGCTCGAACAGGTCCTCAAACGCATACATCATGCGACTCATTCCCGCCGCGATAAGACCCACGAGCGCGCCCAACAACAACGCGCCAATCGCAACCGGAACCCGATCGACGCCACTAATCGCAGGCATTGGAAAAAGCGGCCCCTCGCCCAGAAAATACCTGCGCAGAATCGCAGCAGTCACGCTCGCAATGCCCACCGGAACCAGGCTGCGCGGCCGCAACTCGAAGAGCAGCAGTTCCACCGCAAGCAGAATAGCGGCCACAGGTGTCGCAAACGTAGCCGACATTCCTGCCGCTGCGCCGGCAACAAGAAGCGTCGTGCGCTCTGAATCCGTCAGCTTGAACCACCGCGCAATCAGCGAACCAAAAGCTCCGCCCGTCATAATGATCGGGCCCTCCGCGCCGAAAGGGCCGCCCGAACCGATAGCAATCGCCGCGGAGATCGGCTTCAACAGCGCAATCTTCGGATCGACCCGCGCACGGTTCAACAGAATCGCCTCAATCGCCTCAGGGATGCCGTGTCCTCTTATCTTGTCGGAGCCGAAACGCGCCATCAGGCCAACCAGAACTCCACCAACCACAGGAACCAGGATCATCCAGAAATGACCCAGGGGACTACCCGCCGGCGATACCGCCGCAACGCTGAACCGGTGATAGTAGAAAAGGTTGGTCGAGAGTGCAATCAAGCGAAGAAGCAGGACTGCAAGAAAAGTCGCCCCAATCCCGATCACCAGAGCAATACCGGAGAGCAACCAAACTCTTCTGTCGACGGTAAAGTCGCGAAGTACTGAAGGCTCCGATCTCACTCTACCCTCCCTTTCGACCGTGACTGTAATGCTTTCAGGGCCGTCAAGGTACGAACCAGCTGCGGAGCCAGCTCGTTCAACTCGTGCGCGTGGTCAGTCGACAGGGCATCGAGAACCTTCTTCCCCTTGCGCGTAAGCTCTAAGACCACGCACCTCCGGTCAGTGCCATCCTGGATGCGCGTGATCAGGCCCGCCTCCTCGCATCGATTGCTCAACTCTACCGCCGTATTGTGCCGCAGCCCGAGTCGCTCGGCCGCATAGCCGATGGTCGCCGCTACTCCTTCCGGCGCTCCCGCTATCTGAAGCAATAGTTGATGTTGTTGCGGCTGCAACCCCGACCTTGTCGCCGCCGCCTCACTGAACTGGAGAAACACGCGAAGCTGATGGCGAAACTCGGCGAGTATCTGAAGCCTGTTTCTCAACGGAGAAACCTGTTTCTCATTCGTCATTTCTTAATTATATCGTAAAACGATATAATTTTCGATTCATCGGAAACTACTGAAAATCAGGCGCCGTCACTTTTTCATGCGAACCAGTTCGACCTCAGACCCAACAAATCCCCACGAATTCCACGCCTCGCCCTTCACCACCTCACGCAACAAACTCATCGCCTGAGGCATCTCGTGATGGTAAAGGTGCCAGTTGCCAACGCCATAGCTCACCGTGTTAAACGAGAGCTCAGCTTCCGTATCTCCCGGCTTCGCCGCAGCAGGCAACACATCCTTCTCCGCAATCTTCCCTTGATAGAAGTGCAGCAGACTCAGATAGAAATACAGATGAGGCTCCGTATTCTTCACCTCAGGCGTAATCCGGGTCAACACCTCGCCCGCCTTCGCCTCCTGGCCTGCGCGCCGCAGCGAAACATACAGCCAATTCGACGCATCGATCAGGCTGTCGTTACTCTTCGCCAAAGCCCGCGCCTTCTCAAACGAAGCCGCCGCCTCACTGAACTCTCCCTGAAAGTAGTGCGACAATCCCAGGTGATAAAACACATCGAGATTTCCCGGCGCCAGTCCAGCCGCGCGAGTCAGATCCTGCTGCGCCGCCTTGAACTCACGCAGCCCAAGCTCGCGATGACCTCGCTCCAACAACAGATCGGCATCGTCAGGACTAACCGCCAAAGCCTTCGTGCAGGTAGCCACAGCCTCCCGGTACTGCCTCCGTCCCGCCTCTGCCTTCGAGAGCGCAAGAGCCAGTGCAGCACTCTTCGGGTCCGCGGCAAGCTTCTTGCGTGCAGCCGTCACGCTCGCGTCATCCGGCAGCGCATACAACTTGCGCCCAAGCGCAGACGTGACCTCAAGAGCCCCGTCGCCCTTGGCTACGGCCTGCGCATGCAACGAAGCAGGATTCGTTCCCGCCACCACGCCTAGCAGGAATAGCCCAACCGCAAGAAAACATCCGTTGAAGCCTTTGCGATTTACCAGTTTGCTCATCTGTCTTGCTCCGTTTCCCAGGAAATTCTCATGTCAAGCCCTACCACGCCAGTTCAAAAGAACCACTCAACCCTTAACTAAAACAAAAAGAGACACTTGTCTCGATGAAAATATCCATCGCCAACTTGGCGTATTAGTTTCCTTCCATTCGATAAAATAGAAGTAGAGGTAAAAAGCGAAAGGCCCGGCGAAACGTCGGGCCTGTTCTCTTTAAATCAATACTCTACATGGAACCCTTGCCGATGCAATACTTTAGCCATAAGTCCGAGACTATAATGTTTAGAATGAATACTTTAGCACAAATTCGACCGGAGGGGGAGCACCCCACCGATTTGGCACCCCGACACCCCATCGGAGACAATCCAATTCGGAACTCCCAGTCGAATCATGTGTTGGATCACTTGTTGAATCACCCCGTTGAATCACCCCGTTGAATCGAAGGATCAGCGAATGAACGCACCGTCGGCCCCACGCTCCAGAACGACCATCGCACTCCTTGCCCTCCTGATCGCCCTCGCCACATTCGCCCGAGCCCAATCCGACGGCACACCCCCTCCACCCTTCAACGGCATCGCCCACGTCGCCATCCGCGTCAAAAACCTCTCTGCCTCCATTGCCTTCTACGAGAAACTGGGCTTCGAGCAGGCCTTCGACCTCCGCAAGAACGACGTCCCCTACGAGTCCTTCATCAAGATCAACGACAGCCAGTTCATCGAGCTCTACCCGGCCACCGAGAAAGACCCAGCCATCGGCTTCCTCCACGTCTGCTTTGAAGGCGTCGACCTCAACGTCATCCACGACGACTACGTCAGCCGCGGCCTTACCCCCACTGACGTGCGCAAGGCCGGTGCGGGCAACCTGCTCTTCACCATGGCCGGTCCGCTGCAGCCATCAGGCCCACAGAACATCGAGTACACCCAGTACATGCCCGGCTCGCTCCACTCCGACGACCAGGGCAAGCACCTCGGCGCCGACCGTGTCGCGACAAAACTGATCGCCGTCGCACTCGCCATGCAGGACCCTGCAGCCGCGCGCGACTTCTACATCAATCAGCTCAACTTCAAACCCATTGCCCACGACCAGATGTTTATGCACATGCCCGGCGAATCCGGACAGGAAGTAGAGATTGTGGCCGCTGCCTTCGGCACCAAGGCCGTTCTTGCCTTTGGAACGGATAACCTTAGCAAGGCCGCCCGTCATCTCCACAAGGAGGGTGTGGCTGCAGTGAAAAATGGAGAGACCCTGACCATCGCCGATCCCGACGGCAACACCCTCCTGCTCGAGAATCGCTAACCCTATCACCCATCGGCTGCCAATGACCCTCCGCGATGCTATCGCCGCCGCCACCTCGCAACTCTCCGCCGATCTGCGCTTCCGCGACACGGCAACACGCGATGCCGAACTTCTCATGCTCCACACGCTGCAGATCACACGCGTGACCGTCCTCGCCCACCCTGGCCGCGAGCTCACACCCGACCAACAAGCCCTTTACGAAAACAATATCGCCCGCCGACTGCGCCACGAGCCCATCCAATACATCACCGGTCAGCAGGAGTTCTACGGCCTAAACTTCGACGTCAACCCCGCCGTTCTCATCCCGCGCCCTGAAACCGAACACTTGGTCGAAGCCGTTCTGAAGCTCTCGCCCACAAACGAGCCTCTCAAGATCGCCGACGTAGGCACCGGCTCAGGTATCCTCGCAATCACCCTGGCTCTCCACCTCCCCTGCGCAGAAATCACCGCACTCGATATCTCCACGGAAGCCATCGCAGTCGCACGACGAAACGCCGAGATACATAACGTAGCCGACCGCATCCGTTTCCTCCAATCCAACCTGCTCTCCGCTGTCGGTCGCATGGCCGAAGCCTTCGACGCCATAGTCAGCAACCCGCCCTACGTTCCTGAGCGCGACCGCCACACCCTCCACCCCGAGGTCCGAGACTACGAACCCGCGACAGCGCTGTTCGCGGGAGAAACTGGCCTCGACATCTACCGCCGCCTCATCCCCCAGGCCCACACCACCCTGAAACCAGACGGCCTCCTCGCCCTGGAGATCGGCCACGGCCAACAGGGCGCCATTGCCGCCCTCCTCCTCCACCAATGGAGCAACGTTTCCTTTATCAACGATCTTCAACTTATCCCCCGCATAGCCCTCGCCCGAAGGCCAGCCAACCCCGCCACGATACGATAAAATTCTCCCCGCCGTGCGGCATCTGAAACCAAGCGCTTGGTCGCTCGTATAACAGTTGGGAGCCAATGGCATGACCAACCCTCAGCTTCAAGACCACCTCTACTCGCTCGAAGAGCGCCTGCTCCACCCCGACCGCGAGCGTAACCGCACGGCCCTGATTCCTCTCTTTGCCGATGAGTTCAAAGAATTCTGCATCTCCGGCCGCATCTTCAATCGCCAGCAGGTCATCGACGCTTTGCTGAAGAGCGAACCACGTCCGGCAACGATCAGCAACTACTACGTGGAGCCACTCGGCGAGAAAGCAGCGCTCGCCACCTATCGCGCAACAGCAGCGCTTAAGGCGTCTCACCGCTCCTCATTGTGGATCTTCCGCGACAACCGCTGGCAGCTCCTCTTCCACCAGGGCACACTTGCCGACTAAAGCCCTGCATACCAGTCGTAGCCAAGCTTTGTCCAGTAATCATCGGGCTGATCGTCTGTATAGGCGATCAGCCCAATGCGTTTGAGTTGTTTATAACCGTACTTGATCGGCATGTGTAACCGCATCGGTGCGCCATGCCACTGGGTCAGCGGCCGTCCCGCCATCTCGGTCGTCAGTAGGCTCTGCGGATGCATGCACGCCAGCAGACTATATCCGCAGTAATAGTCTCCATCCGGCGTCTCCATGTAGACATACTTCGGCAACGAACCGTCGGCCCTGCGAGCCGGGGGATACTTCGCAATCAGATCCGCCAGCCGATAGCCACCCCAATGCACAACCTGACTCCAGCCTTCGATGCACTTGAATTCCGTCACAAGCTCATGATGAGGCAGAGCGGTGACATCACCCATCGTGAGCAGCAGCCCCGGCGTGCCCGGATCAAGCGTATTGTCCGACATGCCCGCCTCTTCCTGCCCACGCGGCCTCTTGTTCCCTTGCGTCTTTTTCAAAGCTGCAAAAGCAGCCTCGAACGCCGGGGGCATCTTCGTCTCTGACTTCTCGCCGCTTCCCGCGACCATCGTGCTAGCCGGCCCACCCTCCATCATCGGCCCTTCGCCCGCACCGGCGTCGCTGTTCGGATCGACCTTCGCCTCGTCCTTAGGAGCCACCTTCGTATCATGCTCCACAGGCCCGGGATCTTTCTTCACCGCATACTTGTACTCCCACGCCGTCACATCATCAACGTACTGCGGATACCGCTTCGCATTCTCCACCCCGACCAACTGCAGCCGATAACTCTCCGGAACCAGATCCATCTTCAATCCATAGTTCCCATTCGTCCGCAGTTCCATCGACTTGCTCACCGGATAAGTCGGCGCAAGCCCGCGCTCATCGAAAACCCCGCGAGCCACCTTCGCATTGAAGTTCAACATTTCGCGCAGCGGATGAGGCATTAACTGATCGCCCGGGCTGCGATCGATCCAACGATAAAAACTGTACCCACCAGCAACCGCAGCCGCCGCAATCAAAAAACTCCTGCGCGTTCGCCGTCCCGACTCCGCCCGCACCGCCGCATCGAGCGATTCGACGGCTCGCGAATCTCTTCGCTCCCGGTCACCATCTCTCTCCCAGTCGCGCTCTCGATCATCTTCGCGCTTCTTCTTTTCTTCGTCCCACTTACGTCGTTCTTCCTGTTCCTTCCTTTCCTCGCGTCCGTCGCTCATCGCGCACTCCTCTCTTCTTCGAGCCGTGCCTTCGCCGGTACGATCTCATACCCGCTCACCATCGACCTGAAGTTGTTCCACCCCGCCAGAATCACCTGCACCACATGCACCACGAAAAACCCGCAGAAGCCCATCGTCAGCCAGAAGTGCTCCCAGCGCGCCATCTCGTATCCGCCGAGCAGCGTCGTCAACCAGTGCGCCTGCGTAGGCTTGTAGATTGAAAGCCCTGTCACCAGCGACCCCAGTCCCATCAAAACCACCGCAGTGTAAGCGATCCTCTGCGCCCCGTTGTACTTCCCCTGCGGCGGCAGGCCTTTGAGGATATGCAAATCCACCAATGTCACTCGAATCGCATCCACAAACGACCTACGCTCCGGCACCAGCACCCGCCACTCCCCCGAGATCAACAGATACGTGACATACAAAATCCCGTTGATCGCAAAGATCCACATAAAGAAGAAGTGATACCCCAACCCCTCCGTCACGCGATACGGCGCATTGATCGCCTTCCAGAACCACGGCGGAAACAGCCGCACCAGCGTCAGCGAACCTACTCCGAACCGATACACCGCATGCGGATGCTGATAAGCATTATCCGAATCGTTCCAGTAGATCAGCAGCCCACTCCAGATCATCGTGAACAGCACCGGAAAGTTCACCCAGTGCATCCAGCGAATCGCCAACGGATGCTTCTTCTCCAACCGTATGCTCGCAGCTGCAGGCTCTTCAGCATCCACCTTCGTCACTGTAGCGGGGATGGACGAAGACGCTGGCTCGGGCTCGGCTTCATGCAAGGAAATCGGAACAGCAGAAACAGCATCAGCCGCAACCTCTTTTTGCGCGATAGATAAAGACTCCGGAGCGGCATCGACGCCGTCAACAAGTGGCTCAGTTATCGGCTCATCCGGTGCGGCTGGGTCGACCGATCCTGTCTCGTTCATCGGATTCTCTGGCATTTGAGCTCCCATCCTGCGCTTTCGCGCAAAGCCTGTACTCAAGTATCGTCCGAACCCTTAGATTGGATTTTATCCCTAGAGGTTACGCCTCATTTTGGCGCCCTTGCCGGTCCTACCGCAACGCCACCCTAACCCTAGCGCCAGACTCATCGATGAACCTAACCTCCTTTGCGCTCATCACCGCCTGCGTCTTTCCACCGATGCCTTCCACACGATCCACCGTCGCCTGATCCGCATCCGTCCAGCACATCAGCCCGGTAAAGCAGAATAGATACTTGGGCACTCCGGGCAGTGCATTCCATCCCTGCACGAGCACAAACCGGTGTTGCACCGTATCCTCCATCAGCACATCGTTCGAATAGTTGATATACAGTCGCGCCCCGTCCCGCGTGACACCATCGCGTTCCACCTTACCCAGCGGATCGCGCACGTAGATCCGCTGTCGAACCACGACTGCAAAAACGATCAGCAACAATACCCCGGCAACAAGAATCTTCCTCAAATTATTTCTTCTCCTCGTGGTACTCCTGCTCCGTGTTGATGTTCCAGAGCGCAGACTTATCCACGTGACCGGCCACGATGCCATCCACCGCAGTCATGGCGGTTAACATGCTGTGGTCCTGGTTGTTGTATTTATGCATCCCATTTCTCCCCACCAGAAACAGGTTCTCGAATCCATCGGTAAACTCCCGCAGTTCCTGAAACCTGTCATAGGTTCCGAAGTAAGCCGGATAGGTCTTCGGCACACGCACCACGTGCCCATCCGAAACATCTTCCGCATTCAAAATCCCGATCTTCGCCACCTCGCCGATCGCAAACCTCTTCAGCTCCTCATCCGGCATCTTCCACAGATCGTCCGTGTCATAGCAGAAGTACTCCAACCCAATCCACACCTTCGCAGGGTCGGAGACCAGGTACGGACTCCAGTTATTGAATATTTGTAACCGTCCAAGTAACACATCCGGTTCCTGCACATAAATCCACGTATCCTTCAGCAAGCCCCCATCCGGCTCCTTCACTTTCAGCCTGTCTGCCAGCAAGCCCACTGTAATAAAGTCGCGATACTGCAACCCCGCGCTCACCTTACGCACATTCTCAGGAACCGGAGCGTCTATCGCCTCCACCAGCTCACGCATCGGCATTGTCGAGAAGAAATAATCTCCCGCAAACGTCTGCCGCTCGCTCTTCTCATTCACCGCGTCGATCGAAACGACTCGTTTCACACCACGATCCAAGGAACAGTGGATTCGATCCACCTTCCAGCCCATGTGGATCTCCCCGCCCTTCTCGCGAATCTGATCCGCAACATGCTCCCAAAGCTGCCCGGGACCAAACTTCGGATACATAAACCGCTCAATCAGGCTCGTGTCCGTGCCCTTCTGCGCCAGGTCGCCCTTCCCTCTTCCACGAAAGGCCTTCTTCACAAAATGCTTTACCGCCGTCGTCAGGCTCAGTCCCTTGATTCGCTGCGCCCCCCACTCCGCCGAGATCTCATGGCACGGTGTTCCCCACACCTTCTCCGTGTAGCTCTTGAAAAAAGTCAGATACAACTGCCGCCCAAACCGGTTGATCAGAAAATCCTCAAGGCTCTTCTCCGGCGTAATCTGCGTCATTTTCGACTTCAGATAACTCACTCCAACCTTACCCGTCCTGATCACTCCCAGGTTCTTGAGTGTCGTGGCAGTCAGCGTAATCGGATAATCAAAGAACTTCCGCAGATAATAGATCCGGCTCTTCCGCGGGCGAATCAGCATCACCAGATCAGGGTCATGAGGCGCGACGGTGACCAGAATATCGGCATCTTCCGAATCAGATTCGTCTTCCGGTTCCGTCTCTTCCGCCGCATGGTGATCGATAGGGCCAGCCCCGCGCATCACAGGCTCCTCATGCAGATGTGCCGGCACCGCGACCACCCGCGTCTTGCCCTGATAGCTGATCTCCGTCTCAGATCCAGCATCGTCAACATCAGGCGGCATCAGATCGACCCACCACTGCATCACCCGGTCGCTCTTGGAAAAAAACCGATGCCCTCCAATGTCCATCCGATTGCCTTTGTATCGGATCGTCCGCGATATCCCTCCAATCTCCTGGCTCGCCTCGAGAATGATCGGCTTGACGTCCGAACGGCGCAGCAACTCCAGCCCCGCCGTCAACCCCGCGGGGCCAGCCCCAATAATCACTGCAGTTTTGCTCATCGAAAGAAGACTCGCTCCTCAAAAAAGAGACCCTTGCCAGTATACGTAGAACACTTTCAGACACCAGAAAACCGGCGTCCCATTTAGGGAAGGCATCGTCTTCAGTACGCGATCACAGGAACCAACACGGAACAAATCCTGGCGGCGATCATCGCCTTCGTCTGCACCGTCATCCTCTCTACCTCAGCTTCCGCTTCTTCGAGTCGCCCTTCCTTCGTCTCAAGGAACGCTTCACCGTTAGCTGACACGGCCACTTACGCCGCGCGGCCCTTGACCACGAATTCCAGTCCACTCTTGCCGGCTTTCACCACCACATGGTCGCCATGCAACACGCTGCCGTCGAGGATCTTCACGGCAAGCTTGTCCTGCACCAGCCTTTGAATTGCTCGCTTCAAAGGCCGCGCGCCATACGCCCGGTCGTAGCCTGCTTGGAAGATCGCCTGTCGCGCACTGTCGGTCATCTCGAGCGTAATCTTACGATCTGCCAGCAACTTCTCCAGATCCTTCAACCGCAGATCTACAATATGCGTTAACTGCTCATCGCCCAGCGGACGGAAGACCACAATGTCATCCACGCGATTCAGAAACTCCGGCTTGAAGTGCTTCCGCAACTCATCCATCACACGGCCTCGGGCCTCTTCAAAACCATCCTCGCCCTGCGCCCAGGCCGTCGACAACTGCCCCGCCCCGACATTCGAAGTCATGATCAGCACCGTGTTCTTGAAGTCCACCGTCCGTCCCTTCGAATCCGTCAGCCGCCCATCATCAAGCACCTGCAGCAGCACATTGAACACATCGGGATGCGCCTTCTCGATCTCATCGAAGAGAATCACAGCGTAAGGACGCCGCCGCACAGCCTCGGTTAACTGTCCACCCTCGTCATATCCAACATATCCCGGAGGCGCTCCAATCAACCGCGCAACCGCATGCTTCTCCATATACTCGCTCATGTCGATCCGCACCATCGCGGCGTCGTCATCAAACAGAAACTCAGCCAACGCACGAGCTGTCTCCGTCTTTCCCACACCCGTGGGCCCAAGAAAAATAAACGAACCAATCGGCCGCTTCGGATCGCTCAGTCCGGCACGCGAGCGGCGAATCGCATTCGCCACTGCACTCAAAGCCTCATCCTGCCCGACCACGCGCTCGCGCAGACGATCCTCCATCTGCACCAGCTTCTGCATCTCGCCCTCAAGCATCTTCGCTACCGGAATCCCGGTCCACTTCGACACAATCGCAGCGACATCCTCTTCATCAACCTCTTCCTTCAGCATCCGCGACGGCTTCTTCGCAACACCACTCTTCGCCTCAGCCGCATCTTCGCGAACTGCAGCATCCTGTTCCGCAGTCAGCTCACGCAACTCCGCCTCAAGCTTCGGGATCTCGCCATACTGCAGCTCCGCCGCGCGTTGCAGATTGCCCTTGCGCGTCTCTTCACCCATCTGGAATCGCAGCGCCTCCAACTTCTCTTTCAACTCCGCGATCTTCCCAATCGCCCCGCGCTCTTTCTGCCAACGCGCGCGCAACGCAGCCGACTGCTCCTTCACCTCAGCCAGCTCGCGCTCCACAATCTCCAGCCGCTCCTTCGAACCAGCGTCCTTCTCTCGCTTCAGCGCAGCGCGTTCAATCTCAAGCGAGGTAGCCCGCCGCTCCAGGTCATCGATCTCCACCGGCACCGACCCAATCTGAATCGCGAGCGCCGCAGCCGCCTCATCGACAAGATCGATAGCCTTATCCGGCAAAAACCGATCCGAAATATAACGATGCGACAACGTAGCAGCAGCCACAATCGCCGAATCCTTAATCCGAACCTTGTGGTGCGCTTCATACTTCTCCTTCAACCCACGCAGAATCGCAACCGTATCCTCCACATTCGGTTCGCCGACGAACACAATCTGAAACCGCCGCTCCAACGCAGCATCTTTCTCAATGTACTTCCGGTACTCATTCAGAGTCGTCGCGCCAATCGCACGCAGCCCGCCGCGAGCCAGCGCAGGCTTCAACATATTGCTGGCATCCAGCGCACCCTCCGTCGCTCCAGCGCCCACCAGAGTATGTAACTCATCGATGAATAAAATCACTTCACCGTTCGACTCTTCAATCTCCTTCAACACCGCCTTCAACCGGTCCTCAAACTCGCCGCGGAACTTCGCGCCGGCGATCATCGCACCCAAATCCAGCGAACACACCCGCTTGTTCTTCAGAATCTCCGGCACATCGCCAAGAAAAATCCTCCGCGCCAGCCCCTCCACAATCGCAGTCTTACCCACACCCGGCTCACCAATCAGCACCGGATTATTCTTCGTCCGCCGCGACAACACCTGCACCACGCGCCGAATCTCCTCATCCCGCCCGATCACCGGATCGAGCTTCCCGCGCCGCGCCAGATCCGTCAGGTCCTTCGCATACTTCTCCAGCGCCTGAAACTTCCCTTCAGGATTCTGGTCCGTCACACGCTGCGACCCACGCACTGCGCTCAGAGCCTTCAGAATCGCCTCATGCGTCCCACCCAGCCCCGCAAGCGCCGTCTGCACCGGATCGTTCTTCGCCTTCGACAACGCGAGCAGCAGATGCTCCGTCGAAACGTAGTCATCCTTAAAGTTCTCGGCCTCTTTGAATCCCTGCTCCAAAACCTTCTGCAACGCAGCGCTCATTCCAGCCTGCCCGCCACCCTGCACCTTCGGCAGCTCCGCAATCGCCGAATTCACCCCCGAAAGCAACTGCTCCACCGGCACTCCCACCTTCTCCAGCACAGGGATCACCACTCCCTCGCGGTCCTCCAGCAAGGCCGCCATCAGATGCAGCGGCAACACCTCCGGATTGCCGTTCTCGGCGGCATGTCCGCTGGCGGCCTGCACAGCCTCCTGCGACTTCACCGTCAACCGATCCCATTTGATCGCCATAACTACCTTCTCCTCACCTTATTTCGAGTCTTCAGGTCATTAGACACCCAACCATCACAACAAGATGCACAAACCTGATAGCAAGTCACTCATATATTGAGAGCACTCCTTGATGCCATGCTTCCAGCAATCCTTGCCTCATTTACAGCCATAAAGTCATAGCCCCTTCTATAACTTACGTAACGTCTTTCCATTCCCAAAAAGGCACTCCCTTTACCCCATTGCGCCATCAATCCTGCCCCTAAAGTCGTACATTCCCGCAGTTAGCTAACTGCTACGCTTGCTTTCAGTTGCACCACTTGGGAGATCCTCCTTTGCCCCGGTCACCTCAGCTCTGTCTTGCGTTCTCTCTCCTCGCCGCCGCGTTCTTGAGCGGTTGCGGGTCCATTCAGCAACAACCCGTCTCGTCTGTTACCAACACTACCAATCCCACTCCGCCCGCCCCCGCCACAACACCCGGCTCTCCCATTGCCGGCAACGTTCATGGCGGCCAGCAACCTGTAACCGGCGCCCACATCTATCTCTTTGCCGGCAACCCCGCAGGCTACGGCGCTCCCAGCGTCTCTATCCTGAATCCCGCCCAGCCCGGCGTCCTCACCGACGCACTCGGCACCTATGTCCTCACCGACGGCCAAGGGAACTTTACTATCTCCGGCGACTACACCTGCACCGAAGGACAGTTGGTCTACCTCCTCGCCATCGGCGGCAACCCCGGTCTTCCCGCTGGCCAGGACAATCCGGCCCTGACCCTGATGTCCGCCTTTGGCGAGTGCCCCGCGGGCGATACTAACTTCGCCACCACTGTCCCCTACGTCTTTATTAACGAAGTTACCACTGTCGCCGCTGCCTACGGATTAGCCGGCTTCATGCCTGACGTCACCCATCTCGGCTACGTTCCCACCGCAGGTGCGCAGCAGGGCCTCGCCAACGCCTTCGTCACGGTCAACAACCTCTTCGATCCCGGAACAGGTGTCGCTCGCATTCAGAACATCCAGGGCAACGGCACCGTCCCCCAGGCCGAGATCAACTCCCTAGCCAACCTGCTCGTCAATTGCGTCAACTCCGACGGCACCGGCTGCGCGCAGCTCTTCGACAACGCGCCCTCACTCAACGGCACCCCACCCACCGACACTGTCACTGCAGCCCTCAATATCGCCCGCAATCCCGCCGCCAACGTATCTGCGCTCTTCGCGGCCAGCATCCTCGCCGCGCCATTTCAGCCCGCGCTCACTGCCGCACCCAACGACTGGTCCATGGCCATCACGTACAACGTCAACGGCATGATCGGCCCCTACTTCCCCGCAATCGACTCCGCCGGCAACATCTGGGTCCCCAACTACGTCAACAACTCCCTCACCGAGCTCGATGCCGCCGGCAATATTCTCTCCGGCGCCAGCGGATTCACCGGCGGCGGACTCAACCTCCCCTACTCCATCGCCATCGACGCCCAGGACAACGCCTGGATCGTCAACTTCGGCCCGGTCAACGCCTCCACCGTCTCCAAATTCTCAGCCTCCGGCGTCTCGCTCCTCAGTTCGCCTGTCCCATGTGCTACCGCGTGCTTCTTCCCCGCATTCGATGCCTCGCAGAACCTTTGGATCTCCGGCTCCCAGCGCGCCACAGTCCTCCGGCCCGACGGCTCCGTCCTCAATAAATTCGCGACCAACTCCTTCGACTCAGGCATCGCCATCAATCGCGCTGGAATCGGCTGGAGTATCGGCCAGCCTAATCTCCTTTACCGCTTCGGCCCCGGCTCAGCCCTCGCTTCGACAACCGAACTCACCACTGCCGCCTCGGGCTCCGATCTTACCTCCGTTGCCATCGACTCCAATGACAACGTCTGGTACGCCAGCAGCCAGAACAACACGCTCGGCGTCTCCGACAAAAACGGCGTCCTCGTCTCACCCGCCAACGGCTACACCGGCGGCGGCCTCAAAGGCCCTGCTCAAATCGCCATCGACGGCAATAATAGCGTCTTTGTCGCCAATCGCGACGGGAGCTCCCTCTCCGTCTTCACCAACTCCGGCGCTGCAGTCTCTCCCACCACAGGCTTCCAGGCTCCCGGCCTTAGCAACCCCCGCGGCCTCGCCATCGACTCCGCCGGCAACGTCTGGCTCACCAACTTCACCGGCAACTCCATCACCGAGTTCATCGGCATCGCCACCCCAACGGCCACTCCCATCTCGCCCACCGCTCACGGCCAACGCCCTTAGCCTGACGTTCCTCGCGCAAAAGAATAGGCCGCCCGAAGGCGGCCGTTTTCTTTCAGCAGGAACCCTACTTTCCGTTCTCCGTCCCCTGGATAAACGCAGCCACATCCGCGTGGAAGAGCTTCAACACATCCTCATTCACATAGACCATGTGTCCGCTCTGGTAGTAGTGATAGCTGATGTTCGCCTGCAGCTTCTGCGGAATCGGCAGATGATGCATCTCGAACTTGCCCTCAAAATAAGGCGTCGCCAGGTCGTAGTATCCACCCGCCAGCATCACCTTCATCTTCGGGTTCGACTTCATCGTGTACGCCAGGTCCGGCATCACATTCGTCCCGCCCTCCTGTTGATTCGCCGGCGGCCCTCCCGGAGCCTGATGCTGCAGGTCCCACGTAAAGTTCGCGTCCGTATACGCTCCCGGCTTATACGTCAGATCGGTCCCGTACTTCAGCTCCGTCCGCATGTACTTGTTCAGCGCCGCCGTATAAGCCGACGAGATCGCATTGCTCTGCGGGTCATACTCCGCATCCGAGCTCAGCGGATCAAGATCCGGCCCCTTGTACCGCGCATCCAGACGCCCCGTTGTCGTCTCGTCATCAAGCTGCAACTGCTTGCTGAAAGCACCACCCGAAACCCGCAGATTCGCCCGCAACAGATAAGCCACTGGCAATCCCGTATATCCATGCAACTTCTCTGCCACCGCCTGCCGCCTGGCCTCGGGCAACTCCGCGCCCAGCAGCAACGCGGACATGTAGTCACCCAGCGCATACTGCTCCACCTCGGCCAAAAACGGCTCCAGCGCCGCCGGCTGTGTCGGCAGCTTGTGATGATAAAAGGCCGTCGCCGCAAACGTCGGCAGCCCCAACGCATAAGCCTGATCCACTCCCGGATTCCACTTCGGCCCATCGATGCTGTTATCGAAACTCAGAATCTGCGACAACAAAATAATCCCGTTCAAATCCACATTCTCAAGATCTGCCGAAAGCACTGCACTCCGCGGCGTTCCATAGCTCTCCCCAAACAAATACTTCGGCGAGTTCCACCGGTCATACTTCGTCAAGAACCTGCGAATGAACCGCTCAAACGCATGCGCATCCGGGTCCACACCCCAGAACGCCTTCTCCTTGTCCTTGCCCATAATGCGGCTGAACCCAGTCCCCGGCGCATCGATGAACACCAGATCGCTAACATCCAGCAGGCTGAAGTCGTTATTAACGATCTTGTACGGCGCACCTTCATCATGCTGCCCATCCGTCGTCACCACTCGCCGTGGCCCGAACGATCCCATATGCAGCCACATCGTCGCCGACCCCGGGCCGCCGTTATATAAAAACGTCACCGGACGCACGGTCCCCGCGTCTTTCTTGAAGTAAGCAACATAAAACATCCGCGCCGTCGCCGGAGCCTCCTCAGGCTTCTCCGGATCGGGAGCCTTCTCGCCTGTCCCCGGCAGATACTTCCCATCGAGCCCAAGCATCGCGTCCTGCGCATCGGTCGATCCCACCGTCAACGTTCCGGCCACTGCCTTGTACGCAATCGCCTGCCCACCCACCGTCACGGAACCCTCAGTCGTCGAGTCCCCCGGCAACTCCGCCTCTCCAGCCGTCGGCGTCCCCTTCACCACGACCTTCTCATCCTTATTTTTATCGCTGTCCTTCTTATCCTGAGCCACCGCCAAAGCCGCCGAAGCCATAAATGCCGCAAACACACCAACCGAAATCCGCTTCATCATCAGAAAAGCTCCATACCAAAGATAGTCAGAAGTATAGCCGCCCAGGAAGCATGAGTGTCCAATATCCCGCCTTGGCACGTTGCTTTCTACACATTTCACCGAAGCTCATCACAAATCCACCCGCGCAGTTGATGCCTAACAAATCGTCAAGCCATCGATTAGATACGTCGTTTCACTTTGCAATCCGATTCGTGGCTGGCCTCATTACCCCACACGACAGATCAAGCACTTCAGGTAACTGGTCTCCGGTAGCGTCAACACCGCAGGATGATCCGGTGCCGCTCCACGCACCTCCAGCACCTGGACTAGCCGCCCCGCATCCGAGGCAGCCGCCGCAACCACTGCCGTGAACTCCTCCAGCGGAACATGGTGCGAACACGAACAAGTCACCAGCGTCCCACCCGGCGCAAGCATCTTGATCGCTCGCAGATTCAGCTCCTTGTACCCGCGTATCGCACCCTCGGCAGCGCGCTTCGACTTCGCAAACGCCGGCGGATCGAGCACAATCGTGTCATACCGCTCTCCATTCGCCTCATACTCGCGCAACAACTCAAAAGCATCTGCTTCGATCCACTCCACCTGCGCCGCAAGCCGCGGATTCAACTCGAAATTCCGGTCCGCAACCTCAAGCGCCCCGCGACTCGCATCAACTCCGGTCACCCGCTCGCAACGCTGAGCCATATGAATCGCAAACCCACCCTGATACGTACAAATATCCAGCGCCGAACCACGCGCATACCGCGCCGCAGCCGCATAATTCAACCGCTGATCGAGAAATGCCCCCGTCTTCTGTCCCGAACCAGCGTCATAATGAAACCGCAGCCCATTGATCGTAAACACAGTAGTAAGCTGCGGCGAATCCCCACTCGAATATAGCGGCCCAGGCGAAGGCGCAGCCAGTTGCTCCAGCTCCCGAATCTTCGGATCAGGCCGCTCCACAATCGTCTTCGGCGACACCCACTCGCGAATCACCCCGGCCAACTCCGCGCGAACGTCATCCTGCGCGGTCCCTTGAGTCAGCAGTTGCAGAATCACCAGATCGTTATAGCGATCCACCACCACCCCCGGAAGCGCATCCGCCTCCGAGAACACCAGCCGGCAAGCATCATTCTCCGCCGACTCCGGCGCAACCTCATCCCGCAGCGCCAGCGCAGCCACAAGCCGCTCCCGCACCTGCTCCAGATAAGCACCACGAGTCAACGCAGTCTCAGCCGACACCATTCTCACCGCAATCTGCGACGTCGCGCTATAAAGCCCCGTCCCCAGCGGAATCCCACGGCTATCCATCACCGTAACCAGTGCTCCGCCCGCAATCTCCGTCGCCCCTATCGGCGGCACCAGCAACTCAACATCCGACCGGTAGGCCCAAAGATGGCCGGCACGCAGCCGATCTGCTGCCCGCCGCGTTATCGCCGCAGCCGGCCCATGCGACTGCCCAGCAACAACCCGCGGACCACGCTCTTCCATTCTTCCAACCATGAATCAATGGTCGCACAACGACTCAAAAAACAGCGATTCGAAGCCTCCGTCAGTCACGAACCGCAACAAATCTAAAATAAGAACGAGCAATTGGATCTTGATCGAAGAGAGAACAGCGGGGGAGCGCGCGTGCAGAAGGTTGATGTCGTAATCCTGGGAGCAGGCGCTGCCGGAATGATGTGCGCAATCGAAGCAGGCCGCCGCGGACGGCGCGTCCTCTTGATCGACCACGCAGAACGCGTCGGTAAAAAGATCCTGATCTCCGGAGGAGGGCGCTGCAACTTCACCAACATCCACTGCCGCCCGGAGAATTTTCTCTCCGAAAACCCTCACTTCGCAAAATCGGCGCTCGCACGCTTCACCCCGGTAGACATCGTCGCCATGATCGAGAAACACGGCATTCGCTACCACGAAAAGACTTTGGGCCAGCTCTTCTGTGACCGCTCGGCCCTCGATGTTGTCTCCATGCTGGAAAAGGAGTGCGCGTCCGCAGGAGTACAGACCATCGTCGGCACGCGGGTTACGTCGGTCCTGCGCGACGGGAATTTTCGCGTCGCCACCGCGCCCACCACATTCGAAGCAGAAGCTGTCGTTATCGCCACCGGAGGTTTATCCATCCCAAAGATGGGAGCCACAGGATTCGGCTACAGCGTGGCGGAACAGTTCGGCCTCCGCATCGTCGAGTGCAGGCCAGCGCTCGTTCCGCTCGTCTTCAGCCCAGAGGACCGCGAACAATGGTGCGATCTCGCAGGAGTCTCGACTGAGGTGACCGCAATCGCCGGTACGCGAAAAAGAAACTGCAGCTTCAAGGAAAAAATGCTGATAACACACCGTGGATTAAGCGGCCCGGCAATCTTGCAGGCATCGTCATACTGGCAACCCGGTGAGACAGTCGGCGTTGACCTCGCGCCGGGGATCGAAGTGATGAAACCTCTGCTCGCTCGCAATGCGCGTCGCGATCCTGCTGCCGCGGCGCTCGCAATGCGCGCGGTCTTGCCCACCCGTATGGCAGAGCGATGGATCGAGCTTCATCCGCCAACGGACTGGACGAATGCCTCTCTCGCAGCGATGGAGCGTCACTTGCACGCATGGCAGATCATGCCCGCCGGAACCGAGGGATACGCCAAAGCGGAGGTGACCGCCGGCGGCGTCGACACCGCGGAGCTCGATGCAAAGACCATGCAGTGCCGAAAGGTGCCCGGCCTCTACTTCGTCGGCGAGGTAGTCGACGTCACCGGATGGCTGGGCGGATATAACTTCCAGTGGGCCTGGGCCTCAGGATTCAGCGCAGGACAAGCAGCCTGAGCCGATCCGTCTGCTTCTCAGCATCGAATCAGCAGCAGCTTATTGAACGACCAGAGTAAGAGTCACGGATCGTGTGAGACCGGCGCTGGTCGCCGAGGCCACAATGCTATACGTCCCTGCAGGAGTGACAGGAATGGGCGTCGGATTCGGATTCGAGCCGCTCTCCAGAGGAATTGCGCGCCCGCCCCCGCACCCCGTCGCGGCAACAAGACAACCCAGCAACACGGAGCCAGCTAGGAAGGATCGCCGCCTGCTGCGCACCGTCACGAAACCCAACGGAAACACAACAGCGGCCCAAAACATCTCCGGTCGTATCGTCCGTCGCTGCGGAAGACTCGCCGCGCTCGTGACACCGGTCAGAACAGTAACCGAAACTGTAGTAGTGTTTCCAAGCGCCACGCTCGCAGGAGTAACGTTGCAGGTGGAATTCGCCGGCGCTCCCGAACACGTGAACGTCGCTGTACCAGGAACATTTGCAGCCGAGCTGAGCAGCAGCGGATAGACTGCATTCTGCCCATTCGCGATTGTCAGGCTCGTTCCCCCATTTGGGTTGAGCGCAAAATCAACGCCGGTCCCGGTCAACGAGAGTGTCTGCGGCGAGTTCGGCGCATTGTCGGTGACCGTAAGCGTGCCAGATCGGGGCCCTCCTGCAACCGGCGCAAACGCAACCTGCAAGGTGCACGCAGCATTCACCGCGATGCTGCCGCCGCAGACATTGCTGCCGGGAACGATAACGAAGTCTCCGGTAATCGCAACACCCTGCACAAGAAGCGGTACGCCGCCGTTGTTGGTCAGCGTAACCGTCTGCGCCGCCGCCGTAAGGCCGACGCCGGTTGCAGCGAAGGCGACAGTCGAGAAAGGCGAAAGAGAGACGCCAGGAGGCGCAAGCCCAGTACCGCTCAAGGTAACCGTTTGTGTCCGGTACTGGTCCGTGACACT
This sequence comes from Edaphobacter sp., assembly GCA_050012935.1. Taxonomy (GTDB): domain Bacteria; phylum Acidobacteriota; class Terriglobia; order Terriglobales; family Acidobacteriaceae; genus Edaphobacter. The sequence goes on from JBEKGF010000007.1 coordinate 121,014, forward strand.
CAATACACCGGAGATCACCCCAACATTCTTCGGCGCGAAGGCAACGTTGATCGAACAGTTGGAGTGCGCATTGAGAGAGTTGCCGCACGCATTGACAACGGTAAAATCGCCGCTCGTGATCTGCGCCGCGATCAAAGTCAACGCCACGTCACCGGAGTTAGTCAACGTAATCTGTTGAGCGCCGCTCGTCGTCGTAATCTGCTGCGGCCCAAACGTCAGTGCCAGCGGCGAGAGCGCATCTGTAGCGGGAGAGGTTCCAATCCCACTGAGCGACGCAGTCTGCGTGCCGGAGTCATCCGTAATCGTGAACGTCCCGCTGCGGGTTCCGGACGCCGTCGGCGCAAACACAATCGAAACCGTGCAGCCCACACCGGGGCCAAGGCTCGTGCCGCACGTATTGACCGAGATCATAAAGTCCGATCCAGCAACAGACGGCGTCTGCAGCGCAACAGTAGTTCCGCCAGTGTTGGAGATCGTAATATTCTGCGCCGCACTGGTGGAGTTGATCGTCGTAGAAGGAAACGTAAGAGCCAGTGGAGTCAGAACAACCGCCGCCCCAGCACCCCCAACGCCTGAGAGAGTTGCCGTCGTCTGGCCGCCGGAAACATTGCCATACACAGTGAGCACTCCGTTACGAACACCCGTGGCCGTCGGCAAAAATTGAACCTGAACCGCGCAGGTCTGATTCACTGCAATGGGAGCCACGGTGCACGTGTCGGTTTCGCTGAAATCTCCCGTCGTTGCAATCAGGCTGACCGTCAGCGAAGCACTGCCCGTATTTGTAACTGTAATGGTCTGTGCGGCGCTTTCGGTCGCGACCGGCTGTGTGCTGAAAGTAAGCCCGGTTGGATTTAGGCTGATAGAAGGCAGTGCGGCCGTCGCGGCGGTAAGCAAAGGAATCTGCCATAATCCACGACCATAGGTAGCGGCGCGCAGCTCGCCGGTACGCCCATCGCCGGTCGGCATAGCCGATGCCGCAGCCAGTTGGATAATCGGCGCATTCGGAAGACTGCTTCCGTAGATGCTCCAGCAGTTGGCCGTGGCACAGGTAGTAACCTGCGTCGTGACATAAACACCCGTATCCAACGCGACATACAGAGTATTTGCGTCATTCGGATCGACCACAACACTGTTAGCCGGAGCATTGGGAAGATTGCTGCTGATGTTGGTCCAGTGAATACCCGCGTCCACAGAGCGATAGAGATGCGCCGCATTGACGCCGTTCCCGGCAAAACCCATCACCGTCGCATAGATTGTCTCGCCCGTAGCGTCATGCGGGTCCGCTGCCAGAGACGAAATATCAAATCCACCTGCGTTGAAACCGGTGCCCTGGCCGTTAGTCACCGGCGATGCGGCAATATCGTTCCACGCCGTTGAACTACTGGCAGTATTCGCCGCGCCGATCGAAAAAAGATGGCCTCCAAAGCTGCCGCCACCATCGAGCGATCCCGCCATCCCGGCGTACAGAACCTCCGAGCCGGCATTTTGTGCAGCCGCTGCATTGCTGGAGGGCCCACCTGCTGCAATAGATCGCACAACTGGATTCGTACTCGCGCACGACGCATTCTGTGGTCCTCCCAAAAAACTGCTGATCGCGTTCGCCGAAGACCACGAAGCAGCAGCAGCAGGGCCGCGCCACATCCGGCAGGTACCGATAAGAATGTCAGAAGTAAGAGCTGGATCCAGCAACCACGGAGCATCGATCAGAGAGTCGTCCTCGCCTGTCTGCGCAGGCCCTATCGTCGGCGCGCCTGCAAAGTTCGCCGCCGAGCACTCCGCTCCGCTCGCGCACTGACGGATGCTGACCCCGGCGGCAGTCGAGATATACCAGAGCAGCGGATTAGTCGGATCGATAGCCACTGTGCCGCCTTCCCCGCCGGAAAGCTGCGCCCACGCAGTCGAACCAGAGGAGGCAGAAGAAGTGGAAGCGGTTCCATTCGCGCCTAATCCCACCAGCAGCGTGCCTGGATCAGTCGGATGCTGGGCAAAGCTAATGACCTCCGCAAGGGACCCGAGGCCACCGTTCAGATTTTGAAAATGCGTCGCATCATCGGCAGAACAGGGGGTCGCCTGTTGGTTCACGCCATCCGTCGACCGCCAGAGTCCGCCATCGTTGCCCAGGTAGAGCAACGGCTCCGAGGACGTAGCCAACGTCGCAATGGCATGTTGCGCGGGTGCTACCTGCGCGGGCGCGGCGCATCCGTCCACCGCGTTGGTCGTATTGCGCAGCACACAGCCCGCAGCCAGCGAACAACGATAGAGATCCGTCGTCCCAGCGAAGATGAGCGTGTCCTGCGTCGAGCCGCTCGGCCCGGCCGACACCGCAGACAACGTAAGATTGTAGTCCGCCTCAGGAATCACGCTGCTGCCGTCGCCGACCTCCATTGGAGTCGACTGCAGTTGCTTGCCGAATGTGACAGTTGTATTGGTGCAGCTAGTCCCCGAGAGCGCACAAACATCCTGCCAGAGCCCCTGATCGGCATTATTGCTATCGACCGTCAGCGCAAAGGTATCGCCCGTCGTCGGTTGTACTGCAAGCGCTCCGCGAAAGATGGGACAGCTCGCGCTCCCCGTCGTGCCCGGAGCCGTTGGACATGCCGTTGCCGTCAAGCCGATGCCCGGCTGATTCGCCAGCCGTGTCCAGGTCACGCCATCCGCCGATTCGTAGTAACCGTGATACCGGATTGCAGCATAGAAGCGCTGCCGAACCGGGTTCCAGACCACCGCAGTCGCCGCTCGTCCTCCCAGGTCTCCGCCTGAAGGTAGCGGCGTCTGCACAATCTGGCTGCCATCCATGATCGTGGACATCTGCCACGTAACTCCGGCATCGGTGGAGTAGTAGATCCCCATCACGCTGTTGATCGCATCCGGAGCATTAACGAGTGTGCCCTCTGCCGCCTGCGAAACAGCCGCGACCACGGTCCCCGGAGTCGCACTGCTCCAGGCAAAGCCAGCAAAGCCCAGCCCAACGAACGAGTGATTTCCAGCCGCTCCGTCCTGCGAATTCTGGATAAGCGTCCAGGTAAGTCCGCCATCAGCCGATCGCAGTAACCCGCTCCCATAAAAAGAATCCGACGCATCATTGGGATCGCCCGTCCCTGCCAGCACCACTCCCGACTGAACACTGATCGCTCCAATGCTTAGTGATGGAATAGCCGAGGTTGCGGCGTTCGCGCTGAACGCAGGCAGCGTATCGGTAAGCGGCGTGAAAGTCACACTCGCCGCCGGACCCGCCGCATTCGTTGACTTCCATACCCCTCCGCCCGTCGTCCCCAGATACACCGTATTCCCTGTCGTATCTGCCGGATCAATCGCTATCGCCGTAACCCGGCCCGTGACATTACCGTAGGCGCTGCTTGCAACCTGGTTCGGACCAATCGGTTGCCACGCCGCACTCAGACTGGACTGTTGCGCCAAAGCATTTTGCTGCGCCAGCATCGCAGCATGTTGTTGACGTGCCGCATCCATCGCTTTGCCGGCGGAGCCATCTCCCGCAACGGTGCGCCCACCAAGGAAACGGAGGACCCGAATCTTGTGAAATGGAACAGGCGCGATAGAGGAAACACCACCCGAAGTTGCCGGCGTTGGAACTAACTGACCGAACGCAACAATCGGTGCAGTAGAGGCAACACAAAGGGCCGTCCAAAAAAACCAGCGCACTCCACTTCGAAAGAGTGGCCGTGCGGTTCGCGCGAGTTGGAAAGATGCAGTCAGGCCCATAGCGTGCAATCCGAATCAAGCAGTCAGCTAACTTCATGCTGCAAGCTGACATCGGACGAGTCAACGCTAGAGCGGGAGAAGAACGACGGATAGTTCCACAACGGGATGAGAAAACTCTCATCTACTTTGTGGAGTGATCGTAAGTGTTACTCTGCGGCCTCTCTCAGCGTGCCCAACGGAAGATCATGCCAAATCAATCGGCCGCGTGACGTCCTCAATCTACCATCCACCGCGCGTCGCTACAATCTCTCAGGAGTTGTATAGGTAGCTACTTCCATCAAGGCCTACTCGCAAGAATCACTCGCTCTCCGCAATGTCAGCATCTTCAAAAACGAAGATCCCCCCTGCTCCGGCTGAAGCCCCATCTGTTCGATGTACCTCTTCGAATCGAACTTCCTGCCTGTCGACGCACCCGACATATAACGAATCTTCCCGAACACCGGCCGCTCTCCCCATGCCCGGTCGAACTTACCCAAAATCGCCCACGCAATCCCGGCATATCCGTTCGGATCCCGCCCATCGAGAAAATATTTATCATTCAAATGAATCGCATACCTCATTGCCGTCGCAATATCCGGAGTCCACTCCAGAATCTTCTTCGCCCAATACATTCGCACGTAATTATGCATCCATCCATACCGAACCATCTGGATCTGCCCGGCATTCCACAGATCATCGTGCGTCCGCGCGCATTCAAGTTCACTCAGCGTATACAGATGTTCGCGCTCATCTCGAGCATGTCCCGCGATCGTCGCCTTCGCCCAGCTCTCAGCACACTCAGACGAATCGTACTTCGGCGTGTACCGAACGAAGTTCACGGCAAGCTCACGCCACACAATCAACTCATTAAAGTAGCTGTCGCGAGCGCCCCGAAGCCTTGGATTGGCCTTCACTGCTGCTTCAACTGCGAGCGCAATCGTGATCGGCCCTACATGCCCGAAGTGTAGATAAGGCGACAGGCACGACGTTCCATCCGTCTCCGGATGGTTGCGTTGAGCCTCGTAGCCTTCGAGCATCTCTCCGGCAAAGACCCTAAGCCGCTTAAGTGCCGCGCGAGTCCCACCATTCCACTTGTCAACAGGCGCGACGCTACGATCGAGGTCCTTCCATCCACGCGTTATATCCTCATGCACGGAATCGGCGCGAAACCCTCGCGGCCTCGTCCATTCGCGCTCAGCCTTCAAATTTTCGTAAGGATGCAGGTACTCCGGTAGAAGACGATAAAGCCGTGGACGAATCGTATAAGCCCCATATTGCGCCTTCTCCATCAACTTCGACGGAACCACGACATCCGTATCTATCGTCCAGAAAGGAACCCTGATGCGCGAAGCAATCTCCCTGCGCCACCGCTCCGGTTCGCGCATCGGATTCTCATCGCCTATCAGAAAGCTTGCCCGCACATCCGCCAACAATTGCTCATGCGACTCATGCGGAGCTCGCCGCATTACAAACGAGATGTTGCGCGCCGCCAGATCAGCTTCGATATCCGGCAACCCCTGGTTGAGAAAGGCATAGTGCCGAAGATTCGCATGAGGAAAGTTTGATACCCCCGCAAAATAGACAACCAGAGGCAACCTAAGCAGATTCGCCACCTTCACCGCAAGATCGACCGCATGATTGTCTACCCCACGTTGCGCCCGCTGCATCCAGTAAACAACGCACCTGCCATTCGGATCAGGTTGGCCCGCCCGCCGTACCGTGACACGAGGATCGTTTGCCCAGCGGGAAAGATCTTCACCAACCTCAGGCTGCGGCTTGCCCATGGCTCTAGTGTACGAGGCGCAAAACGTGAATTTTGGTGACAACAAAAAAAGCGGCCCGCAGGCCGCCTCCTTGTCAAAACCAATCGCGTTACCAAAGCCCCCATGCCCGGCTCATGTAGTCAGTCAAAGTCATCGTGATCAAAACAAGGAACGTAAAGAATCCGGAGATAACAGTCAGCTTCACCAGCTTCGACTGATACTTCACGTGCATGAAAAAGAGGATCACAATGACGGCTTTAGTACACGCGATCGCCAGAGCCACAATAGGATTGAATATGTGGAGATCGATATATGCCGCAGCAACGGTAATTGCCGTCCCTATCAGCAGTGTGGCGAAGACAATCGCATAAACGCCGGGCGTCACAATGTGGTGATCGGCATGCTCCGGGTTCACTACATTCGACGGATCGTGATATTCACTCATAATCTTTTCCTTCCAGTCAGTATCGGCGTCTTCAATCGCACCTAAACGGGATGCCGGTTGATGAGGTAGAGCAGCGGAAACAGGAACAGCCACACAATATCGACAAAGTGCCAATACAATCCAAAATTCTCGATAGGCGCGACGTACCCGGCACTGAACTCCCCTCGATTAGCACGCCAGGTCAGCCAGAACAGCAGCACTATGCCGATAATCATGTGCAACGCGTGCATGCCAGTCATGGCGAAGTAAAGGAAGAAAAACACCTGCGTCTTTTGCGCCATATCCGGGGCTAGAGGTTTCTCTTTTAACCCATAGGCCTGCGGATTGATGAACTGCGACACATCAAAGCTCGCCCCGGGAATGTGATGGAGCTCCCACTTCTCTTTGTACTCAAAATACTTGACGCCGAGAAAGGCGAGACCGAACAAAGTCGTCAGGATTAGAAAAATTACCAGCAAGTTTTTCTTCTTAACCTCGGCAGCCCATACGCCAAGCGCCATGAAAAAACCGGACGTAATCAGAATCGCAGTATTGGCAGCCCCCAACGGAATGCTCAACTGGTTTGATGCCGCTACAAAAGCGGGATTATACCAGTTGCGATAGAGCAGGTACGCAAAGAACAGCCCACCGAAGAACATGATTTCAGTCAACAGAAACAGCCACATCCCGAAGGTCCCAGCCTCGCGCTGCTGCTCCTGCGTCTCGAAATGATGGCGGTGCTGTGGCAGCATCACATGCTCATGCTCCGCAGGAACCGCAGTCTCATGCGTATGGGGATGCGTTGTTACAGTCGCATTATCCAACGGTCGTCACCTCATGTGCAGTCTTGTGCTCGAGCCACTCATAGTCATAGGCCTCATGGTCCACGACCGGGATCTCGATAAAGTTTTCAGTCAGCGGCGGCGACTGGATCTGCCATTCAAGCCCCGTTGCCTGCCATGGATTGTTGCCTGCAATCGCGCCATACTTCAGCGACCATGCCAGATACAGCAGCGGAAGCATGTAGCCCACGCCCAGCACCGTGGCCCCCGCAGTCGACAGCACATTCAGCACCTGGTACTCCGGCGGATAAGCCGCATAGCGCCGCGGCATTCCAAGATATCCAAGAATGAACTGCGGCAGGAACGTCAGGTTGAATCCGATAAATGTCGTCACCGCAGCAAGCTTCGACAGAGACTCCGGATACATGCGCCCCGTCATCTTCGGCCACCAGAAATGCACGCCCGCGAGAAACGCCATTAACATTCCGCCCACCATCACAAAGTGAAAATGCGCAACGATGAAGTAAGTCTCCGTAAGATGGATGTCCATGCCGAGAGAGCCAAGAAACACGCCCGTCAAGCCGCCAATGGTGAACAGTCCCATAAACCCGAATGCGTAAAGCATCGGGGTCTCAAATGTAATCGAGCCCTTCTGCAGCGTGAACGCCCAGTTGAAGATCTTGATCGCCGATGGCACCGCCACGAGCATTGTCAGCAGCGAGAACACCAGCGCCGAGTAGTTCGAGACACCCATGATGAACATGTGGTGCGCCCAGACGAAGAACCCGAACAACGCAATCGCTACCGACGAGAAAGCCACAGCCGTATAGCCAAAAACGCGTTTGCGGCTGAAGGTGCTGATAACCTCTGAGATCACGCCCATCCCCGGCAGAATCATGATGTACACGGCAGGATGCGAGTAGAACCAGAACAAATGCTGAAACAGCAAAGGGTCGCCGCCCTTATTCGGATCGAACACTCCGATACCGACCAGTCGCTCCAGAGCCACCAGGACCAGCGTAATCGCCAGCACCGGCGTACCCAACACCATCAAAATCGACGCCGCATAATTCGACCAGCAGAACAGCGGCAAACGGAACCACGTCATGCCGGGCGCCCGCATGCGATGAATCGTCACGATAAAGTTCAGCCCGGTAAAGATCGACGAGAACCCAAGAATGAACACGCCGGTAGCTGCCGTAACAACATGCGTATTCAAATAGTGTGTCGAAAGCGGAGTCGTAAACGTCCAGCCCGTATCAACGCCACCGAGCACCAGCGCACCCAGCGTCACCAGACCGCCAAACCAGTACAGATACCAGCTCAGAAGATTGATCTTCGGAAATGCGAGATCCTTCGCCCCAACCATAATCGGTATCAGGAAGTTCCCAATAGTAGCCGGAACCGATGGCACCAGAAACAAAAAGATCATGACGATGCCATGCATCGAAAATACTTTGTTATAAGTGTCCGACGACATCAGATCGGACTGTGGCGTCAACAGCTCCAACCGGATCGCGCCCGCAAAAAATCCGCCAATAAAGAAGAAGAGCGTGATCGACATCAGGTACATCATCGCGATGCGCTTATGGTCCCCGGTCAGCAACCAGCTCAACAGCCCATGCTCATTATTGATATAGTTCCGCTTCGGCAACGTCGCCGTCGCCTGATCCGGTAGATTGAGAATCGTGGAACTCGTTGCACTCATGGCTTCACCACCCCCGGCGTCGTGGGCGCCGCTTGGTTCGACTCCGATGTTGTCAGCGTCTGCTGAACACGATAGTTGGTTTGCATTGATTTGATGTATTCGACCAAGTCGATCAGGCCATCTTCACTGATCTGACCTTGATATGTCGGCATAATCGGCGCATAGCCCGCCGTAATATGCTGCGAAGGATTCAGGATCGCGTCGCGGAGATAAGCCTCGTTAACCTGAACCTGCGATCCACCCGTCAATTGCAGCTTCGATCCATAAACGCCCGCAAGATTCGGCCCGCGCGCTGCCGCACTCCCTGAATGGCACGCATTGCAGCCCATGCTCGCAAAGAGCCGCTCCCCGTTCTGCGCAAGCGACATGCCGCTCGTCGACGACTGCGTCCACTTCTGGTAGTCATCTGGGCTCAGCACAGTTACCTCGCCGATCATCGCCGAGTGATTCGTTCCGCAATACTGCGTGCAGAAGATGTGATACGTCCCCGGCGTCGTCGCGTTGAACCACACCGTCGAATACCGCCCCGGAATCACCTCGCGCTTCACGCGAAAATCCGGAATCGAATAACTATGAAACACATCCTGCGAGATCATCGTCAGTTGGACATCCCGTCCTGCCGGTACATGCAGCATATTGATCTCATGCTGCCCGCCAGGATGCTCCGCCTTCCACATCCACTGCTTGCCGACAATATAGATATTCATCGCATTCGTCGGCGGGTTATAGATGCGGAAGTACAACAGCGCACCCCAGACAAACACGATCAGGAACAGCGCCAGCGGAATAATCGTCCACGTCGCCTCCAGAAGCGTTGAGCCTTCGATCGGAACCGCGACCGGGTGCTTCTCTTTTCGATACCGGATCGAGAAGCCAAAGACAAGGACGCACACCAGTGCCAGACCCACCACCGTGATCAACAGCAGAAAGAAGTAAAGCGCATCGGCGTAGGGCGCAATGGTAGAGGCCTCGGGCGGAAACAGCGCCGAGTGAGTAAGCCACTTCACCAGAAATTGCCACAGGACTGGACTGATATGCATCGTTACCCTTTATCCATTCTCTTTCTTCGTCAAGTCGTGTTCGCGCCCAAGTTTGGCGTCTCTCCGGAACATCAGAAACATAAAGCCGCCAAGGCTGGCAACCGTCACGATTCCGCTAAGCTGGACGACACGCGCGATCCTCAGCGATTGCCGGTTCGTTTGCGGATCGTAGTGGTAGCAATACGTCAAAATGTTCGCAACCGGGGAACCAATCCTATTGTCCGAAGCATTGATCAATCCCAGCAAAATATCCCGCGGAGAGTACTCTACACCGAGGTAGTACTGCGCCAGTTTTCCTTCCGGCGTGACAACCTCAATCGCGCTCGCATGCGCAAACTGCGTCATCTGCCCGTCCGGCCCAGGCACCCGCACATAACCGAAACCAACCGCGCTGGTTACTGCATCGATCGCCGGCCGTTGCCCCGTCAGAAAATGCCACCCGCCCGCAGTCTCCGGATGCCCATACCGCTTCACATAAAGAGCCTTCGACCGGGCCGCCTGCTCCGGCGTGTCGTTAGGATCGATGCTCACAATCACCACATCGAAGTCCTTGCCCGGAACCAGCCTCACCATCTCCAGCGAACTGGTCAACCCGTTCAACTCTTCCGAACAAAGCATCGGGCAGGTGTAGTAAACCAGCGAAACAATCGCAGGATGCTTCCCGAAGTAATCGCCCAGCTTCACCGGTTTGCCCGTCTCATCCACAAACGCTGCATCCAGCGGAAGCTGCTGGTTCAGATGTTGCGTCACAGCAACGCGCTGGATCACCTGCGGCAATTGATCGCCCGCATTCTCGCCCGCCTGCTTATCGCCGTAACTCGAGACCTGCGCAAACACAGGCACGCTCAGCACGGCGCAGCCAACTACCGCCGCCCGCCAAACTCTCCGTATTGTGCGCCTGCTCGCCATTGCGTCTCTTCTATCTTAAATCCGGTCCGTTTATCGGTTATTTCACTGGAGCCAGTTCGGCCTTGTTCTCCGCCTGCGCTTTGCCGTAGTTCAACTTCTGCTCGCGCGCCTCAATCGTCTCAATTTCATATCCAGTGCGCGCAAATCCCGAGGTCAACGGGGCCTGAACAGTTGGCTTTTCATCGCCCGTCATGGCAACCGCAGTCGAGGCCGCTTGCGAATTCACTGGCAGCCCGCGCTGCACGATCAACTCCATCGCGCGTGAGATCGGAATCCGAACCGATCCAGCCTCCCCTGTGCTGTAGTGGTTCAGCAAAAGGTCTTCCCGCGCGTGCAAATCAGCAGTCGCCTGGTTCCCGTCGTCGATATCCAGACGCGGCTCAGGAAACGTCGACGTCATCTGCTGATACTCTCTCTGCTGCATCTCCGGGTTGCTGGTGAGATCCTGACGCTTGCCATCGGTCGGCCCTGCAAACGTGCTCGGCCTATTCCACTTCGTCGACGGCCCATCCTCTTTCTTGATGCCGCCGTTGATCAAAATGCCCAGGCCATAGCAAAGAAGAAAGAAAACACAGACCGAGCCGAACAGGCCGGCCAGAAAGACGACGATGCCGCTAGCATTGACGTCCGTGACCTCGTACCCCGGATGGTCGGAGTCGCGGACATGCAGGTCGTGCGCTGCGGGCTTATTCAAATCGTGATCATTAGTGGGCATGTTCAGGCTCCAGCATCTCCTCAACGTGAGGATCGTTCACGTTGATCAACGGACGCGCTTCGAGTTCTCTCATGTAAAACCAGGCCCACAGCGACAGCACAGCCGCGGGAACTGTAATGTAAGCAAGAATTCCAATGTTATCGGCGATATGCAGATTCCCCGCGGCATCCGCAAAGTTCGGTTCGATCAGCCAGAACATATCCAGGCAGCGCGCGAAGATCATAAACGACGTCAGCCAGATCATCTTCTGCTTGTTCCGCTTCAGGTCGCGCGACAGCAGCAGGACAAATGGAATCAGCCAGTGGCAGATAAAGTCCGCCGAGCAGACATACCACCATCCACCATGAATCCGGTTCAGGTACCACGGAATCTCGTCCGGAACATTACCCGACCAGATGATCAGGAACTCCGCGAAGCAGAGATAGATGTTCAACATTACAAACGCAAACGCCAGCTTGCCCAGATCGTGCTGCTCCGTCTTCCGCAGCATCGTCTTCATCGGCTCATACCGCGACAGCAGGATCACCGTAAGGATTCCCAGTGCAAGCACCGCATACCCTTGCCCAACCAGGAACTGAAGTCCCCAAATCGACGAGTACCACGTAATATCGAGCGACTTGATCCACATGATCGCACCATCCGTCAGCAGGATGACGTAGATCAGGATGCCCGGACCCGACAGATTCTCAAACTTGATGCGCCAGCGGTCAAAGCTCGGCTCCGTGCCGCGCTCCGGATCTGCATCCCGCTCGATCGACCACTTGTTCAGCAGGAACTGGAACAGCCACAGAATCGCAAAGACAATCACCGTCTGGATGATAACGGCAGTCGGATTGAGCATCGCCCGCTTCGCATTCAGCGTCATCGCCTGTTCCAGCGATACCCAGTGATTCGAGAGCGCCTCAGCCACTGCACCCGCAGTCGGATATGCCGCCCACTGATAGAGATGTTTCCAGAAGAAGATAATCGGTACGAACAGCAATCCAACCAGCCAGATCGTCCGCGACATCGCTTCCAGAGGACGCCGCAGCAACAGTCCCCACTTACCGCCCGAGACATACTGCAGCATCAGCAGCGCCAGTCCACCGCCGGCAAAACTGAAGCTGATCATATAACCCAGCAGGTACGCACGAAGAATGTGGTTCCGTCCCTCATGCGTGAAGGCGAAGCAGAGTGACAGCACCGTGGCGACCGCAAAGACGATCAGCGCACGCATCCGCCATGCAGAGACAATCTCCGGCGCAGCAAGCGATGCAGGCAGCGAACGCGGCCCATGATCGTCGTGATGCCCGCCCGCTCCTCCGTTATGTTCGTGTCCAGATGACATGCGTTTCAAGCCTTCGTTCGGAAGCTTCCGAGATTACTGCTTCGGTACGGTTTGACCGGCAGGCGTTCCAGCCGGAGTCGTTGAATTAGAGTGAGACGGCGTGGCAGCACCGCCGGCAGGCGCCGCACCTGGCGCAGGGAGAACATATAACCCGTTGTCGGTAGTTCCCGTCACCGCGGTCGGCGGAAGCGTCCACTCCTCCGCAAACGAAGCAGGCAGCCCCTCGTGCTCAGCAATGCTCGAGAGTGACTCCACATTCGTCCCCGCCGGAACATCCGCCTGCGTCGCCTTCTGGCTCAACTGCAGCGCTTTGATATACGCAACGATGGCCCACCGGTCAGCCGGTGCAATCTGCGCCGAATAATCCGGCATCGACCCATAACCGTTCGAGATCACATGAAAGAAGTGGCCGAGCGGTGCCGTCTCAAGCCGCGTCGTATTGAAATTACCGGCCTTGGAATAGCCGCGCTGAACGATCATGCCGATGCCGTTACCCACACGCGAATGACAAGGCGTGCAGTAGACGTTGTAGCGTTCCTGTCCACGCTGCAGCACCTCCATCGAGGCCGGGAAGGGCATACCGTCCCCTTCTTTCCCGTTCACCAGGCCCGTGTAGAAGTACCCATCCTCGTGCAATTGGTTCCGGGCAACCGTATTCTCCACCTGCGGGCGCACCGAGCGGCCATCCGCATAAAAATCCGTGCCCCGCTGCGGAAAGAACTTCGGCTGGTCCTGCATGTCCTGACGGCAACCCGCCGCAAACAGCAGCGAAAGCGCTGCAGTGACAAAGGCAGTGCGCCGTCCGATCTGTTTCACTTGCTTATTAATGATCCACCTCCACCACGGAGACCGCAGAGAACTGCTCGAGAAAAGCCCGCGTCCCTGCAGAAGAAAACATCGGGTCCGTCGCCTCAAGGCAGAGAAAAAATTTGTCCGTCGTCGCCCCGTTTCGGAAGTTGGCAGCATTGAACAGCGGATGATACAGCTGCGGCAGCCCATTCAGAGCAATCATCCCGAAGCACGCCGAAAATCCCGCGAACAAAATCGTCCATTCGTACGCGGGAATGATAAACGCAGGCCAGGAGAACAGCGGCCGCCCCGCGATATTCAACGGATACGCCCACACATTGATCCATGTCTCCATCAAAAACGCAGTCGTCACGCCGATCAACCCGCCAAGCAGACAAACCAAGGGCACTCGTGTCTTGTGAAACTCCAGCGCCGCGGCGGCCTCTTCCACCGGATAAGGCGTGTAACACTCCATGCGGCGGTATCCCGCCTGGCGCGCCTCTTTCGTTGCATGCACCAGCTCACCGGGTGTGTTGAACTCGGCCAGCAATCCGTAAATTCCCTCGCGCGGCGGCATCAGGCTCTCTCCTCGGCAATGGTCTCAGCTTTCGCTCCGCCAGGCTTCACCTTCGTCTGCGGCAACATCATTCGGATCTCAGACATTGGAATCATTGGCAGGAAGCGAACAAATAGGAAGAAGAGGAACGTGAACGTGCCAAGCGTTCCGACATAAATCATGTAGTCCCACTTCGTGGCCCGGTAAGTTCCCCAGCTGGATGGCAGGTACTCCCGATAGAGGCTGGTGACGACGATCACGAAGCGCTCAAACCACATACCCGTATTGATGATGAACGAGAGTACAAATAGAAACGCCACATTCACCCGCAGTTTGCGCGACCACAGCGTCGTCAGCGGAATCGCAAGATTCGTCAGGATCAGGATCCAGTACGCCCAGCCCATCGGCCCGAACATGCGGTTCCACATCATGAAGAACTCCCAGTGACTCGCCGAGTACCACGCCATGAAGACCTCCATGGCGTAGCCATAACCGACGATTGATCCTGTCGCCAGCATCACCTTGGCCATGTTGTCCAGATGGCGCAGCGTCACCAGGTCCTCCAGGTGATAGAACTTCCGCAGCGGTATCGCCAGCGTAATCACCATCGCAAATCCCGAGTACACCGCGCCCGCAACGAAGTAAGGTGGGAAGATCGTCGTGTGCCACCCGGCGAGCGCCGCCACAGCGAAGTCGAAGCTGATGACCGTGTGCACCGAGAGAACCAGAGGCGTCGAAAGCCCG